>DATJTS010000050.1:0-4517 GCA_035503035.1 Solirubrobacteraceae bacterium | reverse complement strand
CCAGCTGATCCCCGGCGCCGATCCCGACCTGATCCGGCCCCTGGCCAAGCGGATCGGCGAGCGGTACGCCGACGTCATGCTCTCCACGCGCGTCGACACGGTCCGCGCCCAGAAGAACGGACTCCAGGTGACCTTCTCCGGAGATGGGAAGTCCAAGCGGTTTGACCGCGTGCTCATCGCGGTCGGTCGCGTCCCCAACGGCCGTGCGATCGGCGCCGACGCCGCCGGAGTGTCGGTCGACGAGCGGGGCTTCATCGAGGTCGACGCCCAGATGCGCACCAACGTCCCCCATATCCACGCGATCGGCGACATCGTGGGAGGTCCGATGCTCGCCCACAAGGCGACGCACGAGGCCAAGGTCGCCGCCGAGGTGATCGCGGGACGCAACGTCGCGTTCGATGCCCTGACCGTCCCCTCGGTCGCCTACACCGACCCCGAGGTCGCATGGATGGGGCTGACCGAGACCCAGGCCAAGGCGGATGGGATCGAGTACGAGAAGGCGGTGGTGCCGTGGGCCGCCTCCGGACGTGCGCTCGGGCTCGGCCGCCCCGAGGGGATGACGAAGATCCTCACCGAGGTCGACAGCGGCCGGGTGCTCGGCTGCGGGATCGTCGGCGTGGGAGCGGGCGACCTCATCTCCGAGGCGGTGCTCGCACTCGAGATGGGCGCCAGCGCGGAGGACATCGCGCTCACCATCCATCCCCACCCGACGCTGTCTGAGACCGTCGCGTTCGCGGCTGAGATGATCGATGGGTCGATCACCGATCTGATGCCGCCGCGCAAGCGGTCACGACCGGCATCGCAATGACCGAGTCCGGGTACGTCGAGGCGCTTGCCCAGCTGACCGCCGGCGCCGGGATCGCCGTCGCCGACGGGCAGATCGTCGTCGTCTCCGCGACGCTCGGCCAGGAGGAGATCGCCCGCGCGATCGCGCGGGCGTGTTATGACCGCGGCGCCCAGTACGTCGAGGTCAATTACGCCGACCCGGAGCTGCGCCGGACCAGGCTGACGCACGCCCCTGAGCGGGCACTGGGCACGATCCCGCCGTGGACCCGCCGCAAGATGCTCGACGTCGAGGAGGCGGGGGGTGCCACGGTCGCGCTCAGCGGCCCGGTCGCTCCCAGGCTGCTCGACGACATCGATCCTGGCCTGATCGGCCGCGATCGGGTCTCGATCCCCGAGGCGATGGAGGTCGTGTCGCGTCAGACGTTGCGCTGGACGGTCGTCCCCGGGCCGACGCCGGACTGGGCCGCGTTGGTGTTCGGCGACGAGGCGCCCGACGCGCTCCGCAGGCTGTGGGAGCAGATGGCGCGCATCTGCCGGCTCGACGCCGACGACCCCGTTCAGGCATGGCGGCAGCGGGGCGAGGAGATCACCCAGATGGCGAATCGATTGAACGAGGCGCAGCTCGACTCGCTGCACTTCGCCGGACCGGGTACCGATCTGACCATCGGACTGCTCCCCGGAACCCGGTGGGAGGGCGGAGGCACGACCAGCTCTGAGGGCGTGGCCTATCTCCCGAACATCCCCACCGAAGAGGTGTTCACCAGCCCGGATCCGGAGCGCACCCACGGCACCGTCGCCTCGACCCGGCCGCTGCTCGTCTCGGGCCGCACCGTGAGCGGACTGCGGATCCGGTTCGAAGGCGGCCGCGCGACGGAGATCGATGCCGACGACGGCGCCGAACTGATGCGCGAACTCGTCGCCCAGGACGAGAACGCCGCCCGCCTCGGGGAGGTCGCGCTGGTCGACTCGGGCAGCCGGGTGGGTGAGAGCGGCCTCGTCTTCCACGACACGCTGCTCGACGAGAACGCCGCCAGCCACATCGCGCTGGGCTTCGGCTTCTCGCACCTGGCCGACGACGAGAGCTCCGCCGAGCGGGTGAACGTCTCCGGGATCCACACCGACTTCATGATCGGCGGGCCTGAGGTCGAGGTGACCGGCACCACGCGAGACGGCCGGCAGGTCCCGGTGCTGATGCGCCAGGACTGGGCGCTCTAGCCGCGCCGGCGCCCGAACCAGACGAGGAGCGCTCCGGCCACGAGGATGGCCGGCAGCCGGCGGCGCTCTCGAGGGAGGCGATCCACCTTCGGGAGGGGGCGCCCGGCCGGGACCGCGAACGCATCGGCGGCGAGCACCTCGCGGGCAGGTCCGGCGCCGGCCGACGGCGACTCGGGGATGTTGATCGGGATCCGGCTCAGTGAAGGGTCGCCCGTCCCGACCCCGAACTCATCGGCCGCGAGCACATCGTGGGCGGGCAGCTCGTGCAGTGCCGGGTCGGCGGTGCCCATCCCGAACTCCTCGGCAGCGAGGACGTCGTGGACGTCGTCTGGGGTGTCGTCGTGATCGGTCATCACCCTCATCGTCGCACATCCCTCGCCCACCGGCAGCACCGTTTCAGGTGCGCCTGATCCACACCTATAATCTGAGTCCATAACACGTAGATCTTGCGACCTGCCTACCCCTCGGTGGTATGCTCCCCTTATTCTTCGTAAGTCACTACTGAAAGTGAAGACTCGATGAGCCGCCTTCTTCTCGTCCCGCTGGACGACGTCGTCGTCTTCCCGGGCATGTCGCTCACGCTGGCGATCGACGCCGGCGACGAGGAGCGCGTGCTGCTCGTGCCGCGCCACGAGCAGGACTTCGCCTCGGTCGGCACCGTCGCCGAGGTCACCGACAAGGTCCGCCTGCCCGGCGGCGGACGTGCCTATGCGCTGCAGGGCCTGCATCGCGGCGTCGCCGGCGCCGCCCAGACGATGCCCGACGGCCGCCTGTTCGTGGAGGTCGATGAACATCCCGATCCGGTCCCGGTCGACGGCCGCACCCGCAACCTCGACCGCGAGTACCGCGCCGTCGTCGAGGAGATCCTCGAGATCCGCGACGCCGATGGCCGCGTCGCCGGCTTCCTGCGCTCGATCTCGGAGCCCGGAACGCTCGCCGACACCAGCGGCTACGCGCCCGATCTCACCTACGAGCAGAAGGTGAACCTGCTGCGGACGCTCGATGTCACCGAGCGTCTCGAGCTGGCGCTCGGCTACCAGCGCGAGCGACTGGCCGAGTTGCAGGTGCGCAAGCGGATCCGCGAGGACGTCGAGTCCGGCGCGGAGAAGCAGCAGCGCGAGTACTTCCTGCGCAAGCAGATGGATTCGATCCGCAAGGAGCTGAACGAGGACGACGCGTCCGTCGTCGAGGAGTACCGCACCAAGATCGACGAGGCGCACATGCCTCCGACGGCCGAGGAGCAGGCGCTCAAGGAGCTCGGCCGCCTGGAGCGCATGGGCGAGCAGTCGGCGGAGTCAAGCGTGATCCGCACCTACCTGGACACGCTGCTGTCGGTCCCGTGGAACGAGCGCTCTGAGGAGCGGCTGGACCCGAGCTACGCGCGGGAGATCCTCGATCAGGACCACGCGGGCCTCGACGACGTCAAGGATCGAATCACCGAGTACATCGCGGTCAAAAAGCTGCGGGTGGAGCGGATGGGTGACGTCGCCGGGAAGGACGAGCTTGCGAGTCCTGGACGGCGAAACAGTCAGTCCGGAGCGATCCTCACCCTGATCGGACCCCCGGGCACCGGCAAGACGAGCATCGGCGAGTCGATCGCTCGCGCGACCGGCCGTAAGTTCGTGCGCATGAGCCTTGGCGGCGTGCACGACGAGGCCGAGATCCGGGGTCATCGCCGGACGTACATCGGTGCGATGCCGGGCCGCCTGGTGCGCGCCCTGCGCGACGCCGGGACGATGAACCCGGTGATCATGCTCGACGAGGTCGACAAGGTCGGCGCCGATTGGCGCGGCGATCCCAGCGCGGCGCTGCTCGAGGTGCTCGACCCGGCGCAGAACCACTCGTTCCGCGACCACTATCTCGACCTGGAGCTCGATCTCTCCGACGTGATGTTCATCGCGACGGCGAACGTCGCGGACACGATCCCCGGGCCGCTGCTCGACCGCATGGAGGTCATCCGCTTCGACGGGTACACCACCTCCGAGAAGGTCGCGATCGCGCGCGGGTACCTATGGCCCCGGCAGCTGGAGCGCAATGGCCTGCGGGCCGAAGAGGTCGAGATCTCCGACGAGACGCTGGAGCTGGTGACCACCGAGTACACACGCGAGGCCGGCGTCCGCCAGCTCGAGCGTGACCTGGGGACGGTGCTGCGCAAGACCGCGACCAAGATCGCATCGGGCACCCATACCGCACCGGTCACGATCGCGACCGATGAGGTCCGTGATGCGCTCGGGCGCCAGCGCCACTTCCAGGAATCCGCGATCCGGACCGCGGTGCCCGGCGTGGCGACCGGACTGGCGGTGACCGGAGCGGGCGGCGACGTGCTGTTCGTCGAGGCCACCGTGATGGACGGCGGCTCGGGCCTGACCCTCACTGGCCAGCTCGGCGATGTGATGAAGGAGTCCGCGCAGATCGCCCTCTCCTACGTCAAGGGCCACGCCGCGGAGCTCGGGATCGATCCGGCCGGATTTGAGGACCGCGCGTTCCACGTGCACGTGCCCGCGGGCGCGATCCCC
>DATJTS010000049.1:0-12661 GCA_035503035.1 Solirubrobacteraceae bacterium | reverse complement strand
AGAGCGCGGCGAGTGCCGCGAGCAGTGCCCGCGCGGCTCCGTTCGCGCGCGTGTACGAGAGGACCGCCTCGAACAACTGCGCGTTGATCTCCGCGTCCATGAGCTCGCCGTCGTCGGCAAACAGCAGTTGCACGAGCGCCGAACGTCCTCTCCCGCCGCCCGGGTCCTCGATCTCCACCAGCCCTCGGTCGCTCAGCGACCTCAGCGCCACCAGGTACTGACTCCGGCTCAACCCCGCCCGAGCGGCCGCAAGCCGGGTACCCGGCCACGCCCGCCGCTCCGCGTTCGCGAAGCTCGCCAACGAGAACGCAGCCAACCGCTCGCCGCCAGAAACCTCCTCAAGCGCCAGGACCGCCGCAATCGCGCGATGACTCATCGCCGCCCCCACCAGCAACCGCAAACCAGCCCGCCAGGCATGCAGTCGATCGCGTCCCGCCCACTGATCGGAGGATCTAGATGGCTGAAGGCCATCGCCAACATCCCCGGACGGGATGCTCGCGGTGGTCTTCACCACCGCAGAACGGACACACGATCCCGCGACGGACTCGAGATCCGTCCGGACCGGCGGTAGAGTTCGCTCTACAGACATGTTGGGCGGCGCCGAACGCGCCTATCTGCTGAGAGACCGGGTGGCAGCCCGGTCTTTCTCGTGTCTGGGGTGGTGGCCCACGAGCGGACCCCACTACGGTCCGCGCGGCATGGTTCAGATCGGTCGCGCGGGTTTCTGGGCCGTCGGAATGCCCCGGGAGCACCCGCGCCACCCGGTCGCACAAGGGCCGGTTCGACGCCGGCGGCGATGTCGTTAGCGCGTTCCGCCGCGATGAATCAGCGACGGCTGACGCCCATGGATCGAGACCTGATCGAGGTTCCCGCGAATCTCGACCGGTTAAGTTGCTTGTCCCCTGCTTGTTCCCTGGGCGCCAGGGGGTATTTAGGGGACTACACGGAAAGCGTGGATTTGCAGCACTTTCTTGTGATGGAGCCAACCGGGATCGAACCGGTGACCTCCTGCTTGCAAAGCAGGCGCTCTCCCAGCTGAGCTATGGCCCCGCGGGAATGTGAGTCTACCCGGCGGCTCGGGGGGCGCGAAGGGTCTAACTGTCGAAGTCGAAGTCGCGCGGGGGGCGCTGCTCGAACCAGAGGCGGTCGTGGTCCGGGGTGTCCTGGAGGAACTCGGGGGTCTCCTCAAGGACGTCCTCGTCCTCGCCGTCGTCGGGGTGCTCGGCGTGAGATGGTTGCTCGACGCGGGGTGGTGGCTCGGCGCTGAATGCGTCCTCCTCGACGAAGCTCCGCTCGACGTCGTGCTGGGCGGTGGCGTCCTCGGGCGCGGGCGCGGGGATGTCGACGGTCTGCATGAGCTGGGTGCGGTGGGGATCCTCCTCATCGGCGAACGGCTCGTCCCCGGCCGCGAAAACCTCCTCCGACTCCGGGTCCGACTCTGACTCCAGCTCAGGCTCTGACGCAGGCGCAGGCGAGAACACCTCCTCCTCCTCCTCGCCATCGGACTGCTCCTCGTGCTCGAGGTAGGTCTCGCCTCGCACCGGAGCCTCCTCCGGCTCCTCCTCGTAGAGCTCCTCCTCGACGTAGGGCTCCTCGACCAGATCGCTCGCGATCCCCTCGTCGGGCTCGTCGAGTGCCGAGCCGACTCCGGGGTCCAGAACCGGTGCGGCGGCCGCCTCGGGGTCGTCGGCGACACCCGGCTCGCGGTTGCGACGAACGGGCCCGAGCGCCTCGCGTTCTGCGCGCTCGATCTCGGCCGGGTCGGCGCCGCGGCGGCGCTTGAGATCCAGGTGCTCGCGGATGGCGTCGTCGAGAAGACCCACGGCGTGAAGGCTACTCGCCGTTCGGTCGCTCCGTGGCAGCCGCAAGTTCTCGTGCGATGGCGTCGGCGCCCGGATCCCCCGCGCGGACGGTGCGGTTCTTTCCAGCCCGCTTTGCGGCGTAGAGGGCGGTGTCGGCGGCGGCGACGAGCGAGTCTCCGCGGCCGTGATCACCGGCGGCGACGCCGGCGCTCGTGGTGACGCTGAGCGAACCCTGACCGTCGAGCCGGGGCACCGAGAGACGCTCGATCGCCAGGCGAGCGCGCTCGGCCAGCTCATGAGCGCCATCAAGGTCGGTGTGAGGCAGGATCAGCGCCATCTCCTCCCCGCCGTAGCGGGCGGCGAGGTCGGCCTCGCGACAGGTCTCTGAGAGGACCTCGGCGACGCGGCGCAGCACGAGATCGCCCTGCTGATGGCCGTAGGTGTCGTTGAACGCCTTGAAGTTGTCGATGTCGAACATCGCGATCGCCACCGGGTGGTGGTAGCGCGCGGCCTGGCGCATCTCGTCGTCGAGCCGGGCGCGGAAGAGCCCGTGCGACGCGAGGCCGGTGAGATCGTCGGTGACCGCCTGACGGGCGACGTCGTCGTGCATGTCGACGTTGGCGAGCGCCAGCGAGGCGCGGGAGGCGAGCGTGCGCAGCAGCTCGTGGTCGTCCTCGCCGAACGGACGCCCGGCGCGGCTGACCGTGATCACGCCCTGGGTCGGTTCGCCCTCCTCGCGCGGCCAGATCGCGACCGCGGCGACATGGGTGCCCTTGGCATGCGCCAGGCCCACCCCGTCCGCGTTCTCCTCCGCGTGACCCTCGGCCTCGGCGAACGCCGCGTCGAGATCGGTCACGTCCCCGTTGTAACCGGTCATCTCCAGCGGCTCGCTGCTGCGCCGACGCGCACACACGCGCCCGCTCTCGGCTCCGGTGGCGTCGATCGCGGTGGAGAGCGCGAGCTCCAGCAGGGCGTCGCGGTCCAGACCGGACGCGAACACCTCGCCGATGCGCCGCACCGCGGCCCGGAAGCGCGCGCGCTCCTCTTCGAGCTCTTCCATCCGCGTCTGAAGCTGGAGGGACATCGAGTTGAATTCCTGGCCGAGCGCGGCGAACTCGTCGTGGCCGACGGTCTGGACCGGCTCGGAGAAGTCCCCGCTGCCCAGCCGGCGCGCGGCCTTCAGGAAATGAGAGACCTGCGATTGGGTGAAGTGGGCCATGAGCTGCGTGAAGCAGAAGGCGAGCAGCAGCAACGCGCCGATCAGACCTCCCGCGAGGAGCCGGTCGTTGCGCACCGACGCGCTCGTCGCGCCGAGCGCGGAGAGCACCGAGACATCGACGTCCGCGCCGTCGAAGCCGGAGAGGCGCTGGGTGAGGGACCGGTACTTCTCCGATCCGATGCTCACCGCACCGACCCCGGTGGGGAGACTCAGATGTGTGGCAGCGCTGTCGCTGCTGCCGATCGTAACTCCACCGCTGCGCACCACGATCACGGTGTCGGTGCCCGCAAGCTGATCCGCATACTGGTTCGCCGTCGCCTCGGAGACGACGAACGTCCGTCCCGCGTGGCCCCCCGAGGACCGCACGGCGGCGATCCCCGGCGCGATCGCGTCGTGGCTGCCCACCGAGATCGTCCGAGACTGGCCGATGTGGACGACGATCCTGGCCAGACCGGTGCTCACGAGCATCGCCTCGGCCTGCGAGGAGAGCTGGGACACAGGGGTGTAGGCGAGCGCGCGGGCGACCGTGCGGACCTCGATGCTCGCCTCGTGGGTATCGGACTCGTAGACGCTGCGAGCGGTGCCGGCGATACCGGCAGCTCGCGCATCGGCCTTGCTCTGGCCCGCGCTGTCGATCAGCTCGAAGCCGAGGACGCCCATGAGCGTCATCGGAAGGACGACGATCACGACGAAGAAGACGGTCAGACGCGCGCGGAAGCTCATCGAGGAAACCACCTCAGTCATCGGCTTCAACGCCACAGACCTGAAGCCCTTCATGGCGTCGATCCCGCTCGTTGCGGGTTCGCTCTACACTCCGAGGTCCTGTGCGGCCACGTGCCGCCGCCCGGGGCTATAGCTCAGTTGGGAGAGCGCCTGGATCGCACCCAGGAGGTCGCCGGTTCGAGTCCGGCTAGCTCCATTTTCCGGATCGACACGCGGGCCGGGGCGTTTCGGCTCCTCCGCCGCCTCCACGTCCAACTCCTAGTGCGCCAACGGGTAGCCAAGGGACATGCTGAGAGCCCTCGGGGTCGTGCTCTGCATCGGGCTCGCTGACTCGCTCAATCCGAGCACGACTGTCACTGGGCTTTTCCTTGCATCCGGCGCCCGGCCGCGACGCACCGTGCTCGAGTTCGCCAGCGGCGTGTTCCTGGTGTTCCTCGTGGGCGGGCTGGTCCTCACGCTCGGTCCCGGCACCGCGATTCTCGCGCTGGTGCCACGCCCGACGGCGACCACGCGCTACATCCTGGAGACGGTCGCCGGCGTCGCGATGCTCGTCACCGCCGCGGTCCTGTGGCGTCGGCGCGGCTCTCCGGGCGAGGAGCGCAAGCTGGGGCGCGCCGGTCGCCGCGGCTCAGCGTTCGTGCTGGGGATGACGATCGCCGCCGTCGAGCTGCCCACCGCGTTCCCCTACTTCGCGGCGATCGCGGCGATCGTCGGCGCGGGCGTCGACCTCCCCACACGGATCGTTCTGGTCGCGATCTACGACGGCTGCTTCGTGTTGCCGCTGCTGGGGATCGCGGTGACGATCGCGGTCGCGGGCGAGCCTGCGGTGGCGAGGCTCACCCGGGCGCGCGGATGGCTGGCGCACCACTGGCCGGTGCTGCTCTCCCGGCTCGCGCTGGCGGCGGGGATCTTCGTCATCACGCTCGGCATCACCGGCCTGACGCTGGACGTCCCGGGCAACACCGGGCACTTCTCACGCGGTCTGCGCCACCTGCTCACCGAGCCGGTCGATCACTAAGGGCGAAAACTCGGACGGGCCGGCCGACGCGCGGACTCGACGCATCCGTAGAGTCCGGCGCGTGACTCCCGGTCCGGCCGAGGTCGCGCTCGGCGACCGCTTCGACATCACGCTCGATGCGGTCGAGCGAGTGGCCTGGCACGGGGAGCGCGTCGCGCTGGAGACGGCGGCGACCGCGAGGATGGACGAGTGCGCCGCGGCGTTCGATGCGCTGGTTGCGGCGCGTGTGCGGGCGGATCCGGCGGCGCTGATCTATGGGGTGACGTCGGCTCCGGGAGACGCGGCGCGGGCGGCACTCGACGCCGAGGGGCAGGCGCGGCGGCCGACACGACTGTGGACCGCGATGTCGTACGGCGAACCGCTGCCCGAGCGGGTCACGCGCGCGATCGCGCTCGCGCGGCTGGCGAACTTCCTCGGCGGCCACGCGGCCGCGCGGGCACGGGTCGCCTCGGCGGTGGCGGACATGCTCAATGGCAGCGAGCTGCCGGCGGTGCCCTCGCAGTCCAACGGCGGCTCGGGAGAGATCCTGCCGCTCGGCACCCTGTTCTACGAGCTGAGCGGCCGGCTCGAGCTGTCGGCCAAGGAACGGATGGCGCTGATCAACGGATCGCCGTGCGCCGCCGCGCTCACCGCCGACGTGGCGCTCGCCGGCCGGGCGCGGCTCGCGGTCGCCGAGCAGGTGTTCGCGCTGGTCGCCGAGATCACGGGGACGCCGCGCGAGCACTACGCGGTGGAACTGGAGGAGCTCTGGGGCGACGAGCATGAGGCGGCGGCGCTGCGGTCGCTGCGGTCGCTGGTCGGCGAGACGGCCGGCGCCGAGCAGAACCATCAGGCCGCGGTCTCGCTGCGCATCCTGCCGCGGGTGCTCGGCGCCGTCCGCCGCGCCCAGGCCGGGGCCGAGCGTGCGGCCGAGGTCTCCCTGCGTGCGGTGACCGACAACCCGGTGTTCCTGCCCCCGGGCGGCCGCCACCCGGACGGCGCCGTCCACTCGACGGGCGGCTACCACAACGCGCAGGCGGCGCCCGCGATCGACGCGCTCGCGTTCGCGCATGCCGATCTGTGCCAGCTGAGCGAGCGGCTGAGTGATCACCTGTTCGTCCACCCCGGCACGGCGGCCCTGGTGGGCGGCGACGAGTGGTCGGTCAAGCCGCTGCACATGTCGATCAACGGCTGGGCGGAGGAGGCGCGCGGCACCGTTGGACCGACGCTGCTCTCGCTCGGCTCGTTCGGGCAGAACGATGTGCCGGAGCTCGCCTTCATCGCCTGGCGCAAGGCCACGGCCGCGGCCCGGTGCGTGGACGGAGCGCTCGCCGGGCTCGCCGTACTCGCCTCTCAGGTACTCCACAAGCGAGGCGAGCACGCGCCCGAGCCGCTGCGCGGGCTTCTCGACAGCGTGAGGGCGATCGTCCCACCGGTCGACGAGCCGCGGCCACTGGGCGTGGAGTGCCAGCGCCTGTACGAGCGCCTCACCGACGCGGCGACCGGGGGCGCGCCGTTCGCATGACCCGGCTCCCGGTATAAGGAGTGGATGGGGGCGCCCTCAGCCAAGCAAGTCGTGGTCGTCACGGGCGCCGCCGGAGCGATCGGCACGCTCGTCGTCTCACGTCTCGGCCAGCGGTGGACCATCCGAGCGACCGATATCCGCTCGGGGCCGTCGATCGAGCATCTGGACGTGGTCGACGTCGATCGCTGCCGGACGATCTTCGAAGGAGCCGACGCTGTCGTCCATCTCGCCGCCAACCCGGATCCGGCGTCGGACTGGTCCGAGCTCGAGGTGCCAAACGTCGTCGGTGCGCACGCGGTCGCCGCGGCGGCTCGTGACTGCCGGGTACGGCGGCTGGTGCTCGCGTCGAGCCTCCAGGTCGGGATGGCCTATCCACACACCCGGCAGCGCCGCACGGAGGACGCGCCGCGCCCGGCGAACCTGTACGGAGCGACCAAGGCATGGGCGGAGGCGCTCGGCAGTTGGGTCGCGGCGACGTCGGACACATCCGTGGTCGCGCTTCGGATCGGCTTCTTCTCCGAGCGTCCCCCGGCCGGCCAGAACGGCACCCCCGACAACGTGACCGCCTGGCTGAGCCACGGCGACTGCGTGCGTCTCATGCAAGCCGCGGTGGAGTCGAAGCGTGACGGGTTCACCGTGGTGAACGGGATCTCGGCCAACCGCTACCGGATCGCCGAGCTCGGAGAGATCGAGCGCGAGATCGGCTACGCGCCGGTCGACGATGCCTGGCAGGCGGTCGGGCCGGGCGAATAGCCGGCGCTCCGTCTCCCCGGGGTTGGGTCCGCCTTGTCCGACCCCCGCCGACGGCTGATAATCGGTGAATGTCTGCTGACCAGCCCCCGAGTGTGTTTCGACCCGGGGGCGTCTCCTATCTGCACATCCCGTGCGGCGACCCGGCGCGTGCGGCGGACTTCTACGAGGCGGTGTTCGATTGGACGCCGCGCCGTAACGGTGAGGAGCCGGCGTTCGCGGATGCGACCGGTCACGTGATCGGCCACTTCGTCGCAGGAGAGGCCGCACCCGAGGGCACCGGGATCCTCCCCTTCGTCTATGTCGATGACGTCGCGTCGACGCTGCGGGCGGTTGAGCGAAGCGGCGGCCGCGTCGAGCACTCGCCCCGGCCCGAGGGCAGCCTGCTGGTGGCGACGATCCGCGACCCAGAGGCCAACCTGATCGGCGTGTGGACCGAGACCGCCCACGGATGAGGCTCCGGCGAGCGCTCGTGCGAATCAGCCGGCGCCGGCGTCGATCAGCTCGAAGTAGAGCACCGAGGCGCTGAGCGCGACGACCGGCGTGATCGCGACGTTGACCGCCCACTGGACGATGTCGCGTCCCACGTGCCCGAGCGGGGCCGAGACGATGCCCGCGAGCAGGCTCACCGCCAGGACCGCGACGTAGACGATCACGATCACGCCGAAGACCTTCCATCCGTTGCCGCGCACCAGCTCGCGCGAGCGGGTGAACGACCCGAGCACGCCGCGCTGCTCGATCACCTCGACGGGCACGACCACGGACCAGAACGTGAGCAGCACCAGGCCGGGAACGATGATCAGCACGAACCCGACGATCACCCCGACGGCGAACAGGATCGTGATCGCCAGCAGCGGCCCGAGCAATGGGGTGACCGCCCGGAGCAGATCCCCCGGGGAGGCGACGCGGACGCCGGCGCGCGCCTGGGAGACGAGCTCGACGACGAACCCCTGGTAGAGCAGGGAGAGGACCAGGAACAGCAGCGAGAGCACGAGCGCCAACCCGATCGGGAGCAGCAGCGCGATTGCGAGCTGGATGGCGAACAGGACGGCGGCCACCGGGAGCAGCACTCCGGCCTCGGAGAGATAGAGGCTCCAGATGCGCTCGACGACGGCAGAGGGGGCGATGGAGCGCGGCATCGGCGGATCATCTCATGCGCACGGGCGTCCACGCGGGGGCCCGACGCGCTGCGGTTCGCTCACGCGGCCAGCGGGAGCGCGAACTCGAGGTCGGGACCCTGCTCCCGCGGAGTGGTGGCCGGCGCGAATCGGTAGACGAGCCGCAGACCCAGAGCACTCGGCGCGGCCGCGTTCCGCTCGACCCAGCCGCGCAGCGACTCCGAGATCACCGGCCAGTGAGCCTCCTCGACCTTCAGGGCCGGGCCGAGCTCGAGGAACGCCTCGCGGTGAGCCGGCTCGGTCCGCAGGGTGAGCTCCGGGACGAGCGCGGCGAGCTCCTGTGCGCGCTCGGCGGGCACCGGGCGGCACCACTCCATCGGGCCGTCGCTGTCGTCGTTGACCTCGCCCCAATAGATGGCGAACGCCGCCCCCTCAGGGCCGGCGACCCTCGGCAGGTCGCGATCTCGCAGCATCCCGATGAACTCCTTGCCGAACGACCAGGCGCCGGCCTGCCCGTCGACCGATCGCTTCAGGGTGAGGATGCTGCGGGCGGGCAGGTCCCGGGTGTGCACGTCGTACATGGCTGGCCTCTTTCCCTGCAATGAGTCGACGAGGTAGCGGGCGAGATCCCGTCGCGCGGCGAGAACTCCCCGATGCTCATCAGATCCACCTGCTCACCACCTCGTCGTTTGGTTGACGGCAGCCAGTCTGCGCTCTGCCCAAGGGTCAAAGTCAAGCGCGGGTGATCACGGGCTTGCCGCTCGGATGGTGGCGGTGAGCGCGACCGTCGCGCAGCGCATCATGAACCCGCCGCCGACATCGTCGATCGCAGCGCCGATCCCTTGCAGGAGCTCGGCCATCGCCTGGGCGGGGAGCGTGCTGTGGCCGCCGAAGGTCGGCACCTGATCGAGCCACTGCTCGCACGTGTAGGCCTGCTCGGAGTCAACCCGCCAGCGCTCCGGTTCGGTGAACGCCGCCGTCGCATCGATGCCGGCGGCGGCCGCCGCGAGGATCCGCTCATAGGCCGCCAGCGCATCACGAGTCGCGGCCGCGAACGGCGTGCCGGGAAGCACCCGGGCGTAGACCTCCGAGAACGCGGCCGCCAGCTCGGGCGGTGGCTGCTGGACGTTCCAGAAGACGGCGAGACGGCCGCCTGGCCGCAGCACCCCGGCTGCTTTGGCAGCGCCCGCCGCCGGATCGATCCAGTGCCAGGTCATCCCGGCGATCACCGCATCGAACCTGCGGCCGGCAGGCTCCCAGTCCTCGAAGCGCGCCACCTCGACCTCAAACCCACGGGACCGTGCGAACGCGGCCATCCGCGCATCGACCTCGACACCGCGCACCCGGCACCCGGCCACCCGGAAAGGCTCCGCGGACACGCCCGTGCCGATCCCAACGTCGAGCACCTCCGGTCCGGGGCTCGCGGCGACGATGCGCTCGATGAGCGCGCGGGGATAGCGCGGCCGGGTCCGGTCGTAGCGCTCGGGGTCGGCGCCGAACGACTCGGCGGCCTCACGAGCGCGGTGGGGCTCAACCTGCGTCGGCTCGGTTGTTCGGTCCGGGTGCGGCGGTAGAGTGGGCATGTGCCCACTCTAATGGGCACTTGCCCACTCAGCAATCGCCCAGGGACACCACGTGCCGACCGGAGTACCGCTGACCGACGGACGAGAGCAACTGTTCGACGCCGCCCGGCGGGTGCTGCTGCGTGACGGAGCGGCAGCGCTCACCAGCCGCGCGGTCACCACCGAGGCGGGCGTCGCCAAGGGCGTATTGCACCGGCACTTCACCGACTTCGACGCGTTCCTCGCCGCGCTCGCGGTCGTCGAGCTCGAGCGGATCGACGAACGTTCCGCAGCGCTGCGCGCGACGGCGGGTGAGGCGACCGTCGCCGACAACCTCACCGCGGCGCTGTGCGGGTCGCTCACACCGGAGGTGCTATCGATCGCCGATCTCGCCGTCTCTCGCCGCGCGCTGCTGGCGCGGCTACGGCTGGCCACCCCGGTCGGGATCCCGCTGCTGGCGCAGATCACGACGATGACCGCGGCCTACCTCACCGCCGAGCGGGGTCTGGGCAGGCTCGCGCTGGGGACCGACGTCGACCGGCTAGCGCTGATGCTCGTCGGCGCCGCGCACCTGCTGATGACCGGCGGCGCCGGCGCCGGCGAGGTCCGTGAGCTCGTGGCCACGGCGCTCGCCGGCGCCGAGGCGGCTACCCGAGCATCGCGGGCGTCGCGGTCTCCCAGAGGAACCCTTCCGGGTCGGTGAACGCACCGGTGTCCGCGCCGATCACCAGCCGCATCGAGCCGCTGCCGGTCTCATCGACCCCGGCGTCCTTGGCCAGCGCCTTGCGGCCGTACAGCGCGAGGGTCACCGTGGGGCCGGTGTCGAACTGGACGTACTTGCTCCCGAAGCTCTTGGCGACGCTGACGCCGCGCTCGGCGTAGAACGCCTTGGTCGCGCGCACGTCGGCGACCCCGAGCAGCAGGATGAACTCGTCGACCTTCCGGCTCGCCGGACCGGAGTCCTTTTTGGAGGACGTGGCGATCTTCCAGATCGCTCCGTCGGGGGCGCGCAGCACCCCACCGTAGCCCCAGAAGCCCTTCTTGGCCGGCTTGATCTCGGTGGCCCCGGCGTCGAGCGCCGAGCCGATCAGCGCGTCGACGTTCGCCGGCTGGGAGACGACGAGCGACAGGGTGAACGCGCGAAAGCCGCTGGCCGGCGCGTCGGTGGCCCGGAGGGTCAGCTCCGAGCCGAGGCCGAATGCGGTGTCGTAGAACGACTGCGCGGCGGCGACATCCTCGACCTCGAGGGTCACCGAATTGATCGTGGTCATGCTGTGCCTCCCGGTGACGCGGTGAGCTTCCTGAGCAGCGCGTCGATGCGCGCGAATCCGGCCTTCGAGCCCTCCTCGACGCCGTACTGCATCGTCATGTCGCGTTGCTCCATCGTCTCGAAGCGCATCGTTTGGGTGAACTTCGTCTGATCGCCCAGGTCCTCGAACTCGAGGATCTGGACGTGGTTCATGAATGTCTGCACGAGACGCGCCGGCGGGTCGACCTCGCGGTACTCGCCCTCGACGACGCCCTGCTCGGTCTTGAACCGGTACCTGCCGCCTTCCCGGACGTCCATCTCCTCGACGACCGTCCCGGATCCCCACCACTCGGGGATCAACTCGGGGTCGGTCCAGACCGAGTAGACGTGCGCGCGGTCGGCGTCGAAGACCCGCTCGATGCGGATCTCGGTCTCACTGGGGGTACTGATGCCGCTGCTCACCTGGTTCCTTTCGTTCGTTCAACGACCTGCGCGAAGCGGTCGAGCCGCGCCAGCCACACGCTGATGCCCTCAAAGGCGTAAGGCACGAGGTGACAGCGACGGACCCGTCCGACCTTCTCCGTGGTGACGAGGCTCGCGTCCTCGAGCAACCGGATGTGCTTCTTCATCCCGGTCAGCGACATCCCGTACGGCGCCGCGAGCTCGCTGATCGTCGCGCTGCCGGTGCTGAGACGCTCGAGCACATCACGCCGGGTGGCGTCGGCAAGCGCGACGAACGCGCGGTCGATGTCGGTGGGAGAATACTGAACCATCGGGTTCAGTATTGCACATCGCGCGAGCCCGCGGGGGCACTCTGGGAACCTCGAGCGCCTCGACGCGTCTCGAGGTTCCCGGAGTGATGCGGGGCGGTCCGCCCGCGGGGCACTCTGGGAACCTGGAGCGGCCCTGCGCGGCTCGAGGTTCCCAGAGTGCCGCCCCGGAGACCGGCGGGCCGGGCTACTCCGTGGTGCGCTGCTTGTAGAGCCAGGCCGCGAGCGGGGCAAACACGGCGAGCAGGGCGACCGACCAGAGCAGCGCGGCGAGGACCGGATGCTGCATCGGCCAGGCGTGGATCGCCGCCGATGGGTTGGGGTTGTGCCACAGGTGGCGGGCGGCGGCGGTGACCGCGCTCACCGGGTTCCAATCCGCGATCGCGCGCAGCACCGCCGGCATGTGCTGGGTGGCGACGAGCGCGTTGGAGACGAACGACAGCGGGAACAGGATGATCATTCCGATGTTCTGCGCCGACTCGCTGTCACCGGTGACGATGCCCAGGCAGGCGCACCCCCACGAGAGCGCGTAGCCGAACAGCAGGAACACGCCGAAGCCGGCGGCCACCTCGAGCGCCGGGCCGCTCGGACTCCAGCCGACGATCAGCCCCACCACGGCGACGATCGCGGTGCACAGCACGGCGGTGAGCAGGTCGGCGAGCGAGCGCCCGACGAGCACCGCCGCGGGCCACATCGCCAGCGAGCGGAAGCGGTCGATGACGCCGGAGCTCAGGTCGGTCGTCAGCCCGACCGCGGTGCCGATCGCGGACGTCGTCAGGTTCAGCGCGAGCAGGCCGGCGATCGCGTAGTCGGTGTAGCTGCCGCCGCCCGGAAGCGTGACCCCGGCGCCGAACACGTACACGAACAGCAGCGTGAACAGGATCGGCTGGATGGTCACATCCGACAGCCGCAGCGGCTCCCGGCGGATGTGGGTGAAGTTGCGCAT
>DATJTS010000048.1:0-4481 GCA_035503035.1 Solirubrobacteraceae bacterium | reverse complement strand
CCCCCCCCCACCCATTCGCGAGCGGCGCGATCGGCGAGGGGCGCGCGAGCAGCAGCGCAACTTCACCCGTGTTCGCGCGTTTGAGGCGGCATGCACGGGATCGCTCGGAATATTCAGCGGTTGTTGCCGCTCGCCGCCGCTTCGGCCGCGCTCGCAGTCTCCGTCGGGTCGGCTTCGGCTCAGACGACCACCACGACGCCGCCGGTGTCGGTGGGGCACTCCGGGTGGTACTGGGGGAGCCCGGCGCCGCAGGGGCAGAACCTGGCCGCGGTCGCGTTCGACGGGACGACCACTGGGTATGCCGTGGGTGCGCTGGGGACCGTGGTGCGGTCCGAGGACGGGGGTCAGACCTGGACCGGGCTGACCAGCGGGACGGTCGACAATCTCGATCTGGTGCAGGAGCTCAGCCCGACGACGGTGGTCGCCGGCGGTGGGTGCTCGGTGCTGGAGTCGACCGACGCCGGAGCGACCTTCACCTCGCTGCCGCTGGGTCTCGCCGGGGGCTGCACCGACACGGTTGCGGGAATCGCCTTCGCCAGTTCCGAGCAGGGGTACGTGGTGCTCCGCGACGGCACGCTGCTCTACACGACCGATGGCGGTCAGACGGTGCAGGCGCGCAGCTCGGTTCCGGTCGGCACCTCGACGGTCACCGGGCTTGGATTCAGCTCGCCGACCACCGGCGTGGCGGTCACTGCCTCGGGGCTGATCGAGCAGACGATCGACGGCGGCAACTCCTGGAACGAAGTGTTCAGCGGCGGCGAGCTGTTCGGGGTGACGGTCGTCTCCCCGACGCTCGCCTACGCGGTCGGTGCCGCAGGGCAGCTGGTGCGCTCAACGGACGGCGGCGCGACCTGGACGGCCCTGCCGCTCACTCTCACCGGCGGCGCCGCCCCACCCACGCTCACTTCGATCACGTGCAGCGACGCCAATGACTGCCTGATCACCACCGCGAACTCGAACGAGCTCGTACGCACCACCGACGGTGGCATGACCGGAACGATCGTCAGCGTCTCCGACAGTGCTCTGTCCGGCGTCGCCTTCACCGGCCCCGGCAGCGTCGTCGGCGTCGGACAGCAGGGCGCGACCGTGCTCTCCAGCGACGCCGGTCAGACGTTCCCCAACGTGTCGGCGCCTGGGCTCTCATCTGATCTCCCGGGCACAGCGTTCACTCCCGGCCGCGCGGCGGGTACCGCCTACCTGGCCGGCGGCCAGGGGGCGATCGCCGCGACCACCGACTCGGGGGCGAGTTGGACCAGGCTGCGGGTGCCGACCAACGCCGCGATTCTCAGCACCGCGTTCCCGTCGGCGACCACCGGCTATGCACTGGACGCGGCGGGCACCTTGCGGCGCACCACCGATGGCGGCACCAGCTGGAGCTCGTTTGCGCCGACCTACCCGCAGAGGTCCGAGCTGGTCGCCGCCGGGACGCGCGCGCTGCTGCTCGTCGGGCCGCGAGGGGTGCGGCGCTCCACGGACGGCGGCTCGAGTTTCCAGTCCGTTCCCGGCCGTGTGCGGCTTCGTCACGGCAAAGGCCCTCGCGTCGGCTCGCTGCGGCTGTCATCGTCGGGCGCCAGCGGCTCGGTGGTCTGGAGCTCGGGAGCGAGCGGCCTGATCGTCTCAAGCGATACCGGCAGGATCTGGCACCGGATGGGGCTGCCCTTCCGCGCGAGCCAGCTTGAGTCGGTGAGCGTTGTCTCGGCAACGCGTGCCTGGGTGCTGCGGTCGGGCGGCCAGCTGTATGAGACGAGCGACGGCGGACGGCGGTGGGCGCGCAACCTGGCCGTCGGCGGTCTGCGCACGGGTGGGATCGTGAGTTTCGGGTCGTCGCAGGACGGGATCCTCGCCGTGAGCGGTTCAACCCAGCAGCCGCCGTTCAGCAGCGTCGGGGTTCTCAGCACCCGCAACGGCGGACGCACCTGGGAGCCGCAGATCGTCGATGGCCTCGCGCCCAACGCGCTGCTGGCGACCTCCTCGGCCGACTACTTCGCCGGCATGTACGGAAACCCGATGTCGCTGGGCTTCCTCGCCACCACCAATGGCGGGGCCAGCCCGCTGCACAGCTCACTCACGATCTCGGTCGCGCGGCGACGGCTCACTGCGAAGGAGCTGGGGCGCGCGGGCCACTCACTCCTCGTGCGTGGCCAGCTTCGCCCGGTGCTGTCCTCCAATGAGGAGGTGTTGGTTTCGTACACGACGCGGACGGGGTGGCGCAGGACCACGGCTCTGGTCGCGACCGGCGGCGCCTTCCAGGTCCGTTTGCACGGCATCCGTGGGAGCACCGACATCGTCGCGCAGGCCCTCGGCGACGGCCGGCACGGCGGGGCGGGGACCCCGGTGCTGCGTGTGACCGTCCGACACTGAGCCGAGGGTCAGAATTCGCGCGGGCATCTCGTCCTGAGCAGCGTGTGAGCGTCCGTTTATTGACACTTAGATGCCACCAACACAACTCCTACACAACTGGAGTTAGATTGTCCCAACGCGAGGGTTGTCCTACCGCAGCCCCCGGTCCCGTGCGGTAGGCAGCCCTCGCGTTTCTCTGTCTGAGATCGGGCGTCTCAGCCGCGGCGGCCGAGCAGCACAGCGAGCGCTCCGGCGAGGAGCAGTCCGACCGCGCCGAGCGTCTCCAGGTAGAGCCCGACCGCGGCATGAGCCTGCGCCTCGATCGGTGCACCCCCGGCGATCGTCACCAGACCGGTGGCGTGCGCGTCGGGCAGATCGACCCCGAGCGTGATCGCGAGCGCGCCCGCGCCGAGCAGCGTCACCATCACCATCCCCGGCCGTCCGCCGGGCCGACCGGCGAGCAGCGACAGCAGCGCCGCGAGCACCGCGATCACCAGCAGCGCCCAGCCGTGGTGAGGTCCGCCCATGACGGTGTGGACGAGCTGGGGGTGAGCGGCGATCGTCCGCACGCGCAGCAGCGGACAGAATTCGGCGGCGGCGAGCAGCGCGGCGCCTGCCGAGGCGACCGCGCGAGCCATGGGGGAGGCGCATCGAGGGCCCCTCGCGGTGGGCCCCGCAGCCCTTTGAACTGGACGATTTCGGCCTGCCGCAGGGGGCCCTGCGCCCCCACCTGGGGTGCTATATTCGATGTCCGCCTCGGGCTGGGTCGAGTTCATACGCGCTCACGCCCGGGGGCGGAGCATCCATCCAATGGAGATCCCGACCGCATAGCAACCTGCCCGTCGCAGACTTCCGTGTCGTGATGGGGCCCGCGAGGGCCCTTTTTCATGCCACGAGACACAACCGACCGTCCGTTTCGAAAGCTTCCAAATGCCACGTAAGTTCACGCTCGAGAAGACACGCAACATCGGAATCATGGCGCACATCGACGCCGGCAAGACGACGACGACGGAGCGCATCCTCTATTACACGGGCCGCACCTACAAGATCGGCGAGGTCCACGAGGGCGCTGCCGTGATGGACTGGATGGAGCAGGAGCAGGAGCGCGGCATCACGATCACGTCGGCGGCGACGACGGCGACGTGGCACGACCACCGCATCAACATCATCGACACGCCCGGCCACGTCGACTTCACCGTCGAGGTGGAGCGCTCGCTGCGGGTGCTCGATGGAGCGATCGCGGTGTTCGACTCGGTCGCCGGCGTCGAGCCGCAGTCCGAGACGGTCTGGCGTCAGGCGGACAAGTACAACGTCCCGCGCATCGCCTACATCAACAAGATGGACCGCGTCGGCGCGAACTTCGCGCAGGGCGTGAAGACGATGATCGACCGGCTGGGTGCCAACCCGGTCCCGATCCAGCTGCCGATCGGCGCCGAGAGCGAGTTCGCCGGGATCATCGATCTGGTCGAGAACCAGGCGATCATCTACAAGGACGACCTCGGCAAGGAGCAGGAGGTCATCGAGATCCCGGCCGACCAGGTCGACCGCGTCGCCGAGGCTCGCGAGCACATGCTCGAGGAGCTGTCCAAGCACGACGACGAGCTGCTCGAGCTGCTGCTCGAGGAGCAGGAGATCCCGGTCGCGCGGATCAAGCAGGCGCTGCGCAAGGCGACGCTCGAGATCCAGCTCACGCCGGTGCTGTGCGGCTCGTCCTTCAAGAACAAGGGCGTGCAGCCGCTGCTGGACGCAGTCATCGACTACCTGCCCAGCCCGCTCGACGTCCCGCCGGTCGAGGGCCTGGAGCCCGAGAAGGGCTCGGACAACGGCGGCAGGCCGGCCGTGCGCAAGAGCTCGGACGATGACCCGTTCGCGGCGCTCGCCTTCAAGATCATGGCCGACCCCTACGTCGGCAAGCTCACCTACTTCCGCGTCTACTCCGGCAAGCTCCAGGCGGGCGGGCGCGTGCTCAACGTGACCACCGGCCGCACCGAGCGGATCGGGCGCATCCTGATGATGCACGCCAACGATCGTGAAGAGGTCGAAGAGGTCTACGCGGGCGACATCGCCGCCGGCGTCGGCATCAAGCAGGTCGTCACCGGCGACACGCTGTGCGCCGTCGACAAGCCGATCAAGCTCGAGAC
>DATJTS010000047.1:0-26219 GCA_035503035.1 Solirubrobacteraceae bacterium | reverse complement strand
GCCGGCACGCTCTACACGGCGCTCGATCGCCTCCGCGAGGACGGCCTGATCGAGATCGACCGTGAGGAGGTCGTCGACAGCCGGCTGCGCCGCTACTACCGCCTCACCAGCGTGGGCGCGGAGCGGTTGGCCGAGGAGGCCGCTCGTCTGCAGGCCAACGCATACGTCGCGATGACACGCCTGGATCCCAACGGAGGGACGGTGACAGCATGACCACTGACCGTCAGCTCGAACGGCGCTACCGCCGTCTGCTGGGCTGCTACCCGCGCGCATTCCGCGCGCAGCACGAGCAGGAGATGCTCGTGGTGCTGATGGCATGCGCCCGCAACGGGCAACGCCGGCCCGGCCTGGCCGACTCCGCCGACCTGATCGCCAACGCGGTGTTGATGCGGCTGCGTCCCGGCGTGCCGCGCTCACGGCCGACGATGTTCTGGGCGGTACGGCTGATGGCGCTCGGCGCTGCCCTCGAGCTCGCCGCGCTCGCAACCGTGGTCGGCACCCGGGGCGACCTGAGCGCAGCGATCGCTCGCCACGTCCCCTCCTACTCCGCGGCCCATGTCCATGCCCTCGTGGGCGGGCAGGTGCGGAGCATCGCGATCGGCGCCCCGATCGCCGCCATCGTCTGGCTCTGGCTTGCCTGGGCCAACGGCCGCGGACACCGCTGGGCGCGGGTGGCGTTCGCCGCCCTGTTCGGCCTCACGACGATCAGCCTGTTCACCGCCATCGGCCAGCAAGCGCTGACCTTCGCGCCCGCCGACCTCGCCGCCGGAGCCGTGCTGTGGGTCGCCGCGCTGGTGGCGCTCGTCCTGATCTCGAGTCCCTTGTCGGAGGTTCACTATCGCGGTCCGCGCGATGACGGCGGAACCTCCAGCGACGGGCCGATCATGCCCGTCCGCGCGTCGCTGAACTGAGCGTCGCTCAGCGCCCGCCCATCAGCTCCACGTGGATCGCGCTCGCCCAGCCGTCGGTCGAGCGTGGCCCGCGGCCGAAGACGCGCTGCAGCGCCGACCTGAAGGCGAGCCACTGCCGGCGGTGGCGGATCGCCTCGGGCGGTCCGCTCTGCTGGCCCTCGTGACTTGAGACGAGCCACATCCGTGAACAGCTCGCGCGCAGGGCCGCGATGCGGGACGCCGGCAGGGTGCGGTAGATCTCGACGAACGGAGTGGTCGCCGACCAGGCCACCGCGGGCAGCACCGAGCGCGGCGCCCGGCGGCGGACACTCGGTGCCGCGCGCGACTCATACCAGCGGAACGCGTTGCGGCCGTCCTCGGGATAGAACGCGATGCAGTCGCCGGGTCGGGACTGGGCGAGGACGCGCTCGCTCACCGCCGCCCACGGCTCCGGGGAGACGCTGTACGCGGCAGCGAGCGGCACCACACGGATGAGCAGCGCCAGGGCGAGACCGAGGCCGGCCAGCCAGCGGGGCAAGCGGCGGTCGCACAGCCCCAGGGCGAGCGCGAGCGCCACCGCCGGGAACGACGGCAGCAGATTGCGAGGCTGGAAAAGAGGCTGGGTGACCAGGGAGACCAGGAACGTGACCAGCCCCGGCAGGACGATCCAGACCGCGAGCAGCTGCGCGGGCCACCCCGCCAGCCGGTCCTCAGGGCGACCATGGGTGAGTCGCCAGGCCCCGAAACCGATCAACCCGAGCATCACCACCGAGGTCGCGATCCAGCCCGGCGTGGTGATGAAGACACGGTGGAACGTCGACTGGAGGCCGGAGCCGGTGAGTGACTGCATCACCTGGGTGTCGACCTGGTGGTTGGGCTTGGGCACCCAGAACAGCTGTCCCGAGCCGCGGCGGTGGGCCAGCACGAGCAACGGGACACAGAGCACCAGCAGCGCGATGAGCATGCCCCCGAAGCGCGCCAGCGCACGGCGGCCGACCGCCAGCCACAGCGCGATCAGCTGTACGGGCACGAGCAGCACGACGATGAAACCGCAGTACGCGGCGGCCGTCATCGCCACCAGCCACGCGAGCGCGGCGCCCCACCCCGGCCGCCCCTCGCGCGCCGCGGCGGCGAAGCGCACGAACGCGAGCATCGCGGCACATGCCAGGCAGGTCATCGGGGCGTATCCGCGCGCCGTCTGCCCCCAGTAGATGAGCGGCAGGCTGACCGCGCACAGCGTCGCGCCGACGAGCGCGACGTGGCGGTCGCGCCATAACGCGAGCGCGATCGCCGCCACGAACCCGGGGGTGAGCGCGGCGAACGCGACCGACGGGAGCCGCAGCACCCACGGCCCATCGCCGAAGGCGCCGACGAGCACGTGCATGAGCAGGTAGTAGCCCGACATGTTGCCGCCGTCACGAGCGATGGCATGCCCGAGCGCGGCGCCGTGCTGGGAGACGATCGCGATCGTGGCGCCCTCGTCGAAACCGAGGCTGCGCGAGGTCAGCCCGATCAGCGAGAGCACGGCGGCGAGCAGCGCCGGACCAGCGACCACCGCCGCGTCGCGCCGGTCAAGACGCGGGCTCCGGCGCGGCGTCGCCGTCTGTGGTTGGGCGGCCACGCTCACGACCGCACCGGCGCCGAGGACATCGACCGCCGCGCGCCGGGAGCGCGCCGGCGCAGCCGCATCCACACCCCGACCGCGCCGACCAGGTACACGCCGAGCACCACCGGCGAGGAGGTGATCGGCAGCGCGAGGATCCCGTCGGGCTTGACCAGGAACGCCCCGACCACGAGCACGCCGGCGAGCAGCGGCGAGCGCTGCGGTGAGGGGCAGGCGGCGACGAGCACGATTCCCCAGCTCAGGTACCACGGCCACGCGGCAGGGCCGCAGATCGCCGCCAGCAGCAGGGTGGCGCCGAGCAGCGCGGTGACGCGCGGCACGTCTGCCCGCCACAGCAGCCACAACCCGACGACCGCGGCGAGCACGGTGGCCACCACGCCGAGCACCCCCTCCAGGCCGTGCGCCGAGACCCCGACCCCCGCGCCGTGGAGGACGAGCGACGCGGTTTCACCGAGCGCGGTGGCGGGCGTGATCGCCAGGTGGACGCGTGCCGGGGTCGAGAACACCGACGAGGACAGCCAGCGCAGCCCCACGCCGGAGGCGAGCGTCACCACGCCCAGCACGATCACGGTGACCGCGAGGCACTGCACGACGAGCCCCCGCCGCGCGGCGCTGCTCTCCGTCCGCCCCCACGCGACCATGATGAACGCGACCGCGACCAGTGCCGGCAGCTTGATCGTCGCCGCCAGTGCGCAGACGGCGACCCCGAGCACGGGCCGGCCGCGCAGCGCGCAGCCCACACCTGCCGCCAGCAGACCGGCCATCAGCAGGTCGTTGTGGGCCGGCGCGACGAGCCCGAGCAGGACGAGCGGCGAGGCGAGCACCAGCCAGGCCGCGCGCGCCTCGTCGGCGCCGAGCGCCTCTGCCACCCGCGGCACCCAGATGGCGAGCAGCACGAGCCCGACGAGGTCGAGCGCCCGACAGAGCAGCACGCCGGCGACGAGGTGGGCCGCGCCGACGGTCGAGATGAGGCCGACGAGCTCCAGGAAGAGCGGCCCGTAGGGGGCGGTCGTGTGGCGCCAGAACTTCGAGACGGCGTCGAGCAGGTGCCGATCACCCAGGTGGGCGAGGATCACCGGTGGTTGGGTGTACGGATCGTGGCCGCGGTGGAGGATCGTCCCCTGCGCGAGGTAGCTGTAGACATCGGAGCTGAACAGGGGCGGCCCGAGCGCGAGCGGAAGCGTCCATAGCCCGGCGACCATCAGCCCCGCGCGCCTGTCGATGCCGAGGCGCAGGAGCGCGAGCCAGGCGACCGTGAGCAGCACCATCCCGGCCCACACGAGTACGGTGGCCGAGCCGCGGCCGATGGCGATCTGCCCGTACCACCAGCCGGCGTGCCGATCCTCCAGCGCACGCGGCGCGGCGACCGCGGCCAGCACGGAGCCCGCCAGACCGAGGCCGGCGAACCCGTAGAGCGTCATGGATCGATGGCGGACGGGCACGCGCGGAGGGTAGTCGCCCCCCACCCGGCTGGAATCCGCACGTGGTCGATTGCCTTTCGCTGCCAAGTTCAGGTACAACAGCACGCGGATGCGGGCCGGCGGCAAGAACCTCGTGCTGACCGCGATGGTGTTCGCGGTCGCGATGATGTTCATCGACCAGACGATCGTCGTGCTCGCGATCCCGAGCCTCCAGCATGAGATCAAGCTCTCGCCGACCGGCGCGCAGTGGATCGTCAACGGCTATCTGCTCTCGCTGTCGGCGCTGTTCGCGTTCGGGGGCCGCATCGCCGACCTGTGGGGGCACCGGCGCACGGTGATCGTCTCGACCGCCGCGTTTGCGCTGTTCTCGGCGCTGTGTGGCGCGACTCCGACGGGAGGCATCGGCCCCGCGTGGATCATCGTCTTCCGGGTGCTGCAGGGAGCGAGCGCCGCGTTCCTGTTCCCGGCGGCCCTCGCGATCGTCGTCTCCACCTACGACATCTCCGAGCGCGGCAAGTACCTGGCGATCTTCTTCTCGATCTCCGGCGCGCTCACCTCGATCGGGCCGATCGCCGGCGGCTACCTCACCCAGTGGACCTGGCGCTCGATCTTCTGGATCAACCTGCCGGTGGCCGCGATCGCGATCGTCCTCACGATCATCGCCCAGCCCGAGCAGACACCCCGCCGCGAGAGGCTCGACATACGCGGCGCCGTCCTGGTGTGCGCGGGGATGGGGATCGGAGTGCTCGGCCTGCAGGAGGCCAGCGCCTGGGGCTGGAGCTCACCCGCCACCTGGGCGTGTCTGCTCGCCGGGATCGCCCTGCTCGCGTGGTTCGTGCTCTGGGAGCTCCGTGTCGAGCAGCCGCTGGTGCCGATCCGGCTGTTCGCCGACCGCGCGTTCGCGGTCGACAACGCGGTGCTGTTCCTCACCTGCATCTGCTTCATCCCGCTGTTCTTCTTCGCCTCCCTGTACGCGCAGGTCGGGCTCGGCGACACCGCCTCCACCGCCGGGCTGCTGCTGCTCGTGTTCTTCGGCGGCTTCACGATCGCCGCCCAATGGGGCGGGCGGATCCTCGACCGGCGGGGCGCACGCCCGACGGTCGTGATGGGCACCGCACTCGGAGCGGTCGGCTTCTATCTGTGGGCGTCGAAGCTGCCGGCGCTCGACTTCTCCAAGCAATGGGTGTTCCTTGCGCTCGCGGGCGCCGGCATGGGCATGACGCTCGGACCGGTCTCCACCGACGCGCTCAACCGCTCCCACAGCGCCGCGTACGGCGCCGTCACGGGGGTGACGCAGACCGTCCGGAACTTCGCCGGGAGCCTCGGCCTGGCGGTGCTCGGCTCGATCCTCGTCACGGAGACAACCTCGAAGGTGGTGCGCACGCTCGGCCGGGACGGGGTTCCGCGCCGGATCGCGGTCCAGGTCGCCCATGAGGTGTCCGGGGCGAGCGGCACCGGCTCCTCGGGCTCACATCATTCGGCAGGACGCGGCGTCTCAGCCGCCGCGATTCACGCCGTGCGCGTGGATTTCGCCTCGGCCACCAAGGTGGTGGTCATCGGCATGGCGGCCGCGATGGCCGCCGCGTTCGTGGTCGCCTTCCTCGGGATGCGGCGGGGCTCGGCGGCCGAGTCGGCGGCGACCGATGCCGAGTCCGGCCTGGAGCCCGCCTCATCCGCCCCTGCCGGATCTCGGTAGCAGCGGGTGCGGTTGCGGCCGGAACGCTTGGCCTCGTAGAGCGCGCGGTCGGCGAGCGCATACAGCCGGGCAGGGCTGCACGGCGTGCAGCTCACACCGATCCCCGCCGACAAGGTGAGCGAGCCGACCTCGGCAAACGGAGCGGAGGCGATCTCCGCGCGGGCACGGTCGGCCGCCACCGCGGCACCCGCGGCGTCGCAGCCTGACAGCAGCCAGGCGAACTCCTCGCCTCCGACGCGGGCGAGCACCTCGCTCTCCCTTGCGATCCGTGACAGGCGTGCCGCCACCTCGACGAGCACCGCGTCGCCGACCGGGTGGCCGTGCTCGTCGTTGATCTGCTTGAAGCGGTCGAGGTCGAACAGGACGAGCGCGATCGCCTCGCCGGCGCCACCCAGGGCCGCTCGTTCGAGCTCCTCGTCAAGCACGTAGCGGTTCGCCAGAGCGGTGAGGCTGTCGGTGCGGGCCTGGCGCTCGAGCTCACGGCGCTGCAGGTTGCGCAGCGACACGTCGCGCATCGTGTTGACGAAACCGATCCGCGACCCGTCGGCACCGAACGCCGGAATCGCGGTCACCTCGGCGTCAAAACGGGTCCCGTCGGCGCGGGCGAACACCGCCTCGAATGTCCCACCGGTGTCGGAGTGGAGCTCGCCGCCCACGCCGGACAGCTCTCGAACTCGCTCGGCAGGCCAGAACGGATAGGGCGGGCGGGCGCCGATCAGATCCTGGCGCCGCAGACCGGTCATCTCGCACAGCCCATCGTTGACGTCGACGATCTCGCCCTCGACCGTGAGCGCGTAGCCCTCGTGCATCGCCGCGAGGATCGTGCGAGCGTGGTCGCGCTCCTGACGGACCTCGGCCTCGATCTCCAGCAGGCGGCGCTCGGTGCGCTTGCGGTCGTCGATGTCCTGGACCTGGGCGACCAGGTGCTTGGGCTGGTCGTGCTCATCGCGGACGAGCGACACCGCCAGCAGCGCCCAGATGTGGGCGCCGCCACGAGTCAGGTAGCGCTTCTCCATGCGGTAATCGTCGATCTCGCCGCCGATCAGCTGCTGCATGAGCGCCAGGTCGGCGGACAGGTCATCCGGATGGGTGAGATCCTGGAATGTGCGCTGCAGCAGCTCGTCCTGAGACCAGCCGGTCATCCGACAGATCGCGCGGTTGACCTTCAGCCATCGGCCGTTGAGCCCGACCAGCGCCATCCCGATGGGCGCATGCGAGAACGCGGTCTCGAACAGGTCGCGCGCATCGTCGCGCTCGCGCTCGACAGCACGTCGAGCCGTGCGGCTCTCGGACGGCCCACGGGCAGGGGCCGACGGTCCACCGATCAGGTCGCGATCAGACACATTGCATGAATCGGTACGCGAGCGGCTCGGCTTGAGCCCCGGGCGCGATCAGCCGTGGAGCGCGTGCTCCTCGTAGTCGGCCAATCGGCGGTAGCCAACCTCTCCGTAGATCTTGTTCGAGGTCGGGTTCCCGAGGTCGGTGAAGAGGACCACCCGCCGCGCGCCGTGCGCGAACAGCCGGCGGCTGAGCGCCGCCACGGCCGTCGAGGCGTAGCCGCGACCGCGCAGCGCCGGGGGCGTGTAGACGGGGCCGATGCGGGGCACGCCGGCGACGGCGACCGTCCGGCCGATGAGCGAGACGGGATCGCCGTCACGGTCCCAGACGAACAGCAGATCCCGCTCGATGCGCGAGATCGCGGCTCGCCGGGCAGCGTCGGCTGCCTCCTCGATGTCCGACTCAGCGACGAACGCCAGGTACCACTCGACGATGAGCTCGCGTTCCTCGGATCGCGGCGCGCGCAGCTCGCCGGTGGCAGGCCGCGGGGGGTCGACGAGCTCGTCCGGCGCGAGCGCGTGCAACGCCATCGACATCCTCAGCTCGCTTCCACCGCCGGTCTGGGCGCGGTAGGCCGCGGCAAGCGCCCGGGCGGTGTCCGCCACCGCGTTCACGCCGGGCAGCTCGGGATCGGCGGCCAGCCACGCCGCGATCAGCTGGGCCGCGTCGCGCTCGCTGAGCGCCGTGCAGAGCATCGCGCGCGGCGGGGTCCGGAGCGCGGCGCCACTCACCGTCCCCGCAGGGTCGCGGATCACCGCAAAGCGCCAGCCCGTGTTGGGAAAGTGACCGCCCCGCAGCGAGTCGAGCACGGTCGCGGGCACGGTGTTCCGCACCGTTGACGCAAGCAGCGGCTCCACCTCCGCTCCGAACTCGTCCGGATCGGTGAGGATCTCGATCACGGCCGGGCCGGAGCCGGCGCCGGGTCCGAACCCGGCAGCGCGTAATCGGCGAGCGAGGCGAGGACCTCATCCGCCTGCTCCAGACCCGGAGCGCCCTCGGTCAGCCAGTTCGGCACCGCGACGACGTGGAGACCGGCCGCCTTGGCCGAGCGCACGCCGTTCGGCGAGTCCTCGAACGCCACCGCTCGCTCCGCAGCGACGCCGAGCGCCTGCAGAGCCTCGAGATACAGCGTCGGACTCGGCTTCCCGCGCGCGGCGTCGCCGTCGGCGGTGACGATCACGTCGAAGTCGGCCTCCTGACCGGCGCGAGCGAGGTGCTCGTGAATCCGCCCGCGGTCGTTGCTGGAGACGATCGCCGTGCGGATGCCCTTGGCACGGGCGTCGGCGAGCAGCTCACCGGCACCGTCGATGAGCGCGTGCGGGAAGAGCTCATCACGGCGGCGATGGCGCTCGGCGTGCGTCAGCCCCGGATCCAGGCCCGGAGCCGCCAGCTCCTCCAGGTGCACGAGCGGATCGAATCCGGAGGTGCCCGGTGGCCGGCCCATCACCTCCTGCTGCCAGAGCTCGCGCGGGAACTCCGCGCCGTGCTCGGCGTAGAGCTCTCGCCAGACCTCATACGCGGAGGTCTCGCTGTCGTAGAGCAGCCCGTCGAAGTCGAATAGCAATGCCTCGATCACGTCGCCGAGGCTAGTGGCCCGTTACGTGGCTAGGCTCGCTCCGGCCGGCTCCGGCGCGGCGGGGAACCGCTCTGCCGCGGCGTCGACCAGCGTGCCGAGGGTCAGAGAGACCTCCCGCACATCGGCGAGCAGCCGTTCGCGCTCGCGCCAGACCGCGTCGGTCTCCTCGTCGAGCTCGCGCAGCCGGCGCTCAGCCTCCGAGGTGATCCGCTCGGCGTTCCGGGCGGCCTCCCGCACCGAGCGGGCCGCCTGCTCCTGCGCGCGGCGAGCGGTCTCGTGCGCCTTGTCGTGCGCGACGACCAGGATCGAGGCGGTCTGCTCGCCCAGCCGCTCGATCTCCTCATTGATCGTCGGCGGCGGCTCGATGACGTTCCGGAGCTCGGCGATCTCCTCCTCGAGGGCTGCGATGTGGTCGTCCACGGCCTGTCGGTTGTAGCCGAGGGGCGCGGTCGGGAAGCGGACCCCGAACTGGCGATCGTCATCCAGCGGCGGCGGGGCCTCGTGGTCCTCCGGCTCGGAGCGGGTCATCGCCGGCTGCGGCTCGGGCTGGACGGGCTCGCGGGTCTCCGCGCCACCACCGGTGAGCCCGGCCACCGGATCGCCGTCGTCGCCTCCGTCGAACTCGGGTCGGCGGTCGAGCGAGTGCAGCCACTTGCCAACCTTGCTCGCCTTCGCGGACAGCGAGTCACGCGTGGCCGAGAGGGACTCGCGCGCCGCCGCCAGACGCGGCTCGCGCGCGGGCCACTCTCCGTCCTCCTCCCCATCAGACCACCGGCGCTCCTCGCTCTCGTCGAGCGGGTTGCTCAGCTCGGTGGTCGGCTGCGGCTCAGTCTTGGACTGCGGCTCGATCTCGGGCGGGCGCAGATCCTCCTGGGACTCGCGCTCCCACCGTGGGGATTCGGTCATCGGTCACTCCTGTCGGCGCGGGCGTGCACCGGGGTTTCGCCATCCGCCGGCCAATCCCTACCGGATGCACGCGGGCAACCGACGCGCCGCCGGAACGAGCGTCACGTGCTGATCGCCGCCAGCCGGGCGGCCGCAGCCCGCGCGAGCGTCGCGTGGTGGACCGAGCTGCCCCCCAGCAGTGCGCGGTCAACCTCGGCGCGCTTGTAGAGCCAGTGGACGTCGGCTTCCCAGGTGAAGCCGATCCCGCCGTGGGCCTGGATCGCGCTTGCCGCCACCTCTCGCCCGCCGGTCGCGGCGGCCGCGCCGGCGAGCGCCGCGGCCTCGGTGAGCCGGTCCGGATCGTCGTCGGCGGCCCAGGCGGCGTAGTACGCCGCCGAGCGAACCGACTCGGTGTGCAGCAGCATCTCCGCGCAGCGATGGGAGACCGCCTGGAAGGAACCGACGGGGACGCCGAACTGCTTGCGCTCCTTGACGTAGTCGAGCGTCATCTCCAGCGACCGCTGGCAGACGCCCACCAGCTCGGCGGCGATGGCGGTCGTGACCAGCGCAGCGGCGGCCTCGCCGGTGTACGAGTTCCAGCCCGCGGCGAATGACTGACCCTCGGGCATCCGACCGAAGCGGCGGGTGGGGTCGATCGTCACCAGCCGGTCGCGGGGGGAGTCGACCTGCACCACCCGGCCGCGGTCGAGCAGGAGCGCCGCTGGACCGTCGGCGCCGTCGAGGATCAGGCCCGAGGGCCCGAGACCGACACGCGTGTGGCCACTCAACAGGCCCGGCAGGTGCTCCATCAGGTCTCCGTCGCCGTAGCGATCGATCACGGCGGCCGCAACCGCAGTCGACAGGAACGGCACCGCCGCACACGCATACCCCAGCTCCTCCAGCAGAACCGCGAGCTCGACGATTCCCAACCCCTGCCCGCCGTTCTCCTCGGAGACCGCGATCCCCGGCCAGCCGAGATCGACGATCTCGCGCCACAGCTGGTCGTCGTACTCGCCGGCGATCGCCGCCTCACGGACGCGTGCCCATGTGGAGCGGTCGCCGAGCAGCTCCCGCGCGACCGACTTGATCTCCCGCTGGTCCTCGTTCAGATCGAAATCCATGTCTCTCCTCAGCGCGCCTTGGGCAGGCCGAGCACACGCTCGGCGACGATGTTCTTCAGCACCTCGGTCGTGCCGCCCTCGATCGAGTTCCCGCGGGCGCGCAGGAGCTCGTAGGACCACTTCTGACCGGCCTCGACCGCGACCGGGCCGAGCAGATCGGCCGCGAACTCGGTGAGCTGCTGGTTGGTCTGCGACCACATCCACTTCGTGAGCGATCCCTCCGGCCCGGGCTGACCGTACTTCTGGATCGTGGTCAGTCCGCGATAGGCGGTGAGCCGGAGCACCTCCGCCTTGAGATACAGCTCGCCGAGCCGGTCGGCGATCACCGGATCGTCGAGTCGCCCCGAGGCCGCCGCCTCGGCGAACAGCGCCTCGAGCAGCCCGCGCATCCGCACCTGAAGGAAGAACGCGAGACCCGCGCGCTCGTTCATCAGCGTGGTGAGGGCGACCTTCCAGCCGTTGCCCTCCCCACCGAGCACCTGCCCGTCCGGGATCCGCGCGCCGTCGATGAACAGCTCGTTGAACTCGCTCTCGCCCGTGATCTGACGAAGCGGCCGGACCTCGACGGCGTCCTGCTCCATGTCCATCAGGAAGTACGTGAGACCCTTGTGCTTGGCGGCGTCAGGATCGGTGCGGGCGACGAGCATGCACCACTTCGAATACTGCGCGCCGCTCGTCCACACCTTCTGGCCGGTCACAACCCAGTCTGAGCCGTCGCGCACCGCCCGCGTCTTGACCGCGGCCAGGTCGGAGCCCGCGTCGGGCTCGGAGAACCCCTGACACCAGATCTCCTCGGCGGTCAGGATCGGCGCCAGATAACGCTCCTTCTGCTCCGGGGTCCCGTAGGCCATGATCGTCGGACCCGCGAGCAGCAGCCCGAGGACGTTGGCCGGCAGCGGCGCGCCCGCGCGCCCGAGCTCCTCGAAGAAGATCGCTGACTCGGTCAGCGTCGCGCCGCGGCCGCCGTACTCAGCCGGCCAGTGCACCGCCGCCCAACCGTCGTCGGCGAGCCGTCGCTGAAAGGCGCGCCGCCAGTGGTAGTGGGCGTCCTCGTCCCCGGTGGGCTCCGTCCCCGGGTCGTTGGCGGCGAACCACGCGCGCAGCTCGTCGCGGAACGCGAGCTCGCCGTCACTGAAGGTCAGGTCCATCGGCTCTCCTGGTGTGGGTCATCCGTTCGAATGTCGAGAAACATTGTCGCCGGATCGAGTTCCGGAGCGCCCGGCCGATATGTCCATCGATGCAACGCCCGCGCCGCCGCCACTCGCTCACCGGCCGGCTCTTCGCCGTCTACGCCATCGTCAGCGCCCTTCCCGTCATCGCGCTCGGGTTCATCCTGGCCGGAAGCTTCCGCGGCGAGGCGCGCCAGCGCGGCCTCAGCGAGGGCCGGAACGAGGCGTCGCTGATCGCCGCGACCGCCGTGCGGCCGCTGCTCAACGGCCGGCCACTCAGCGAAGGGCTGACCAGCGTCGAGACCCACCGGCTCCAGCTGCTCGTGCGCGGCTCGATCGGGCGCTCGATCCTCCGTCTGCGGCTGCGCGACGACACCGGCCACATCGTGTTCGCCGACGACGGCGCGGGGGACTTCGGTCCTCCCGACGACGATGCGCTCGAGGCGGCACACGGACACACCGTCGCCGATCTCACCCGGCTGAACGCCGACGCGCTCGACGCCGAGGTCACCCATGACGCTCCACTGGGCGATCTCGGGCCCCGTGCAATCGAGATCTACGTGCCGTTGCGCGGCGGTCCATCCGATCACGTGCTTGGCGTCCTTGAGCTCTACCTGCCCTATGCGCCGATCGATCACGAGGTCTCGCACCTGCTCGGGACGCTGTACCGAGATCTGGTCATCGGCCTGGGCGGGCTCTACCTCCTCCTGTTCGCGATCACAGCCTCGGTGAGCAGCCGGCTGCGCCGGGAGTCGCTGCGCAACGCGTTCCTGGCGGGCCACGACGTGCTCACCGGCCTGCCGAACCGGACCGCTTTCCAGGAGCAGGTCTCGCTCGCCATCGCCGAGGCGACGCGACGCGGCGTTCCGGCCGCTGTCGCCGTGCTCGACCTCGATCGCTTCCGCGAGATCAACGACGCACTCGGGTACGCCAACGGCGATGCCGTGCTCCGCAAGCTCGCCGACCGGCTCGCCTCCGCGCTCGGCTCAGGCGCGTTCGTCGCCCGCCTCGGAGGCGACGAGTACGGAGTCATCCTTCCCGACGGTGAGAGCGCCGAGCCGCTGCTGCGGCGGCTGCGGACGACGCTCGACCGAGAGGTGTCCGTCGCCGGGGTCACGCTCGCGGCCCAGACCTCGATCGGCTACGCGCTGGCGCCGGCCGACGGCGACGAGCCCGAGGAGCTGCTGCAGCGCGCGGACGTGGCCATGTATGCGGCCAAGGATCAGCACGCCGGGGTGCGGCGCTACGAGCCGTCGCTCGACCGTCACGACGCCGCCGGCCTGAGCCTCGTCGCCGAGCTGCGTCACGCGATCGACGACGACGAGCTGGTGCTCCACTACCAGCCCCAGCAGGAGCTGTCGGGCGATCGCGTGGTCGCGGTCGAAGCCCTCGTGCGCTGGCAGCACCCGACCCACGGCCTGCTCTTCCCCGACCGCTTCCTCCCCCTCGCCGAGCAGACCGACGTGATCGACCATCTCACGCGCTGGGTGCTCCGCCGGGCGCTGCGAGACGTGGACGGGATGGGCGTCGCCACCGGGACAGCCCCGCGCGTCTCGGTCAACGTCTCGGCCCGGACGGTCGGAGGCGGCATGCTGGCCGAGGACGTGATCGCGGCGTTGCAGGAGTACTCCTTCGATCCCGACCGGCTGATCATCGAGGTCACCGAGACCGCGATCCTCGCCGACCCGCAGCGCGCCGCCGCCGAGCTCGGTCGTCTCAGCGACGCAGGCGTCCGGGTCAGCCTCGACGACTTCGGCCAGGGGCAGACGTCCCTGCGCCACCTCTCCCGCCTGCCGCTGCACGAGCTCAAGATCGACCGTGAGTTCGTCGGCGACATGGACGCCGACGACGCGCACGCGACGATCGTGCGCTCGATGATCGAGCTCGGTCACAACCTGGGCCTCCACGTCGTCGCCGAGGGCGTCGAGACCGACGACGTGCGGGAGCAGTTGCGCGAGGCCGGCAGCGATCTGATCCAGGGCTACCTGCTCTCGCGTCCGCTGCCGCTCGATCAGATCACGGCGTGGCTCTCGGCGCAGACGCGCGCCGAGGTCAGGGCGTGACCGCGATCGTGAAGCTCGCCGCGTAGGCCTCGCCCGGCGCGAGCACGCTGAGACCGGTGCCGCTGTTCAGCGCGTCGGCGGGCGCCGTCATCGGCTCGAAGCAGATGAAGTCGTGACCCGGCGGCGCGTAGACCTGTGCCCAGTCATAGCCGGCCTCGAAACTGACCGACAGCGACCGCTCGCCATCGGAGACGAGGAACTGTGCGGGCGTGGACAGACCGGCGAGGCCGTCATCGAGGCTGCGCTCGGCGAGCAGGAAGTCGCGCGGGGCCAGCGGGACGCGTTCCCCGGTGGGGATCATCTGGTCGTCGAGGACCAGTTGCTGCTCGGCCCCGAGGTCGACCTGCCAGCCCGCGCGTGAGGACTCGGGCAGCCGGAGGTAGGGGTGATAGCCGAACGCCACCGGCACCGGGTCGTCCTGGTCGGCGTGGACCGTTGTCGTGAGCGACAGACCGCGCGCGTCGGCCACCGCGTGGAGCGACACCCGATGGCGGAACGGGAACAGTTCGAGCAGCTCGTCCGTGCCCCAGGTGAGCTGGCCGGTGAGTCGATCGCCGGCCGCTGCGGCCTCCCAGGTGAGCCGGCCGGGGATCGCCCCGTGGATCGGCAGGCCGTTCGGATCCACGGGATAGCGCGCGCCGGGCTCGCCGGCGGGCAACTCGACCGTGTGCCCGGCCGCCGCGTAGCCATGTCGCGAGAGCCGGTTGGCCCACGGATACAGCAAGGGGATACCCATGGTCTTGCCACGCTCGGCGTAGGCCTCGACTCCGCGGCCGCGGTCGAGCAGCTCAGCGCCTCCGTGGCGCAGCGAACAGCACAGCAGGTTGGCACCCGGCACGAACTCCGCGACGGTCTCGCCGCCGGGAGAGGTGATGGAGAGAGTCGAGAAGCTCATGACCCGGAGGATCGCATGGCCGCGGAGAGGGCGGCGCGCTCGCGCTCTGGCGAGAGGCCGTGCGGCGGGATGCCGCCGCGCACCGGCGGCGGCCCGCCCAGCGCGGCCATCCACGCCCAGGTGTCGGCGACGGTCTCCGTCACCGCCCGACAGCGGAGCCCGGCCGCGTGGGCGCGCTCGACGTCCATGCCGTGCAGCCCCTCGTACTCGGTGCCGAGCGGCAACCAGATCGGCAGCTCGGTCCAGGGCTCGATCTCGTACTCCTCGATGACCTCGGCCGCGGTCCACCGCAGCTCGGCGTCGGTCGTGCGCTCCCCCGCCGTCGCGCCCCGGCAGGCCTCCAGCAGCTCACCCATCGTCGCATGACCGCGCCGGCTGACCAGGTTGAACGGCCCGTCGAGTCCGTCCTGTGACGCGTCGAGCAGGAAGCGGGCGAGGTCTCGGGCGTCGATGAACTGCAGCGGGCGCTCCGGCGGCGCCGGAGCGAGCACCTCACCACCGCGGGCCATCCGCTGCAGCCACCAGGGCAGCCTGCCCACATCCTCGCGCGGGCCGAGGATCAGACCGCAGCGGCCGAGCAGCGCGCGCTCGCCGAACGCCGCGACGGCGGCGAGCTCGCCTCCCCGTTTGGCGCGCGCGTAGTCACTTGAGTCGGTGTCGTCGGCGCTGCCGTCGACGGTCGCGGCGCTCTCGTCGAGCCCGACCGGGAGCGGCGGCGGGTAGACGGAGCCGCTCGAAACGTAGACGTAGTGACCGGCGCGGGGGGCGAGCCGGGTCGCGGCGTCGCGCACCGCGGTGGGCGCACCGGACCACGTGTCGACGACGACGTCCCAGCTGCCCTCGCCGAGCGGCGTGAGCGTGGACGGGTCGAGGCGGTCCCCGTGCAGTGCGGTGACCCCGGCGGGCGGCTGGCTCTGCAGGCGCCCCCGATTGAACGTGCTCACCGCGTAGCCGCGCTCCAGACCTTCTGCGACGACGGCGTGGCCGACGAACGCGGAGCCACCGAGGACGAGCAGCGAGGGCGTCATCGTCCGGGACACTACTGCAACCTTGCGGTTGCGCGTATCGCCGGATCAGCTCAGACCGAGGTCGCCGCCGGGCGGACCTCCTCCAGGCGGTCGACGGCGGCGAGCGCCGGGAACAGGCGCGCCCAGCTGAGCGCGATGGAGATCGTCACGCAGCCGCCGCCGACGACCGCCGGGATCGTGCCCACCAGCGACGCCGCCAGTCCCGACTCGAACGCGCCGAGCTGGTTGGAGGCGCTGATGAACACCATCTCGACCGCGTTGACCCGGCCGCGCAGGCGGTCGGGCGTCGCCAGCGCGGCGGTGGTCGAGCGGATGTTCATCGAGACGAGGTCGACGAGCCCGCTGATGCCGAGGATGAGCAGCGAGAGGACGAAGCTGCGGGACAGTCCGAAGACGACCATGCACACGCCGTAGGCGCCGACCACGGCGAGCAGCAACCGGCCGGCGCCGCCCTGGATCGGGCGGCGCGTGATGAGCGCCGCGCCGAGGAGTGCGCCGACCGCCGGCGCCGCCCGCAGCACACCGAGCCCGGTCGCGCCGACGTGGAGGATGTGGCTGGCGAAGATCGGCAGCAGCGCCACCGCACCGCCGAACAGCACCGCGAGCAGGTCGAGCAGGATCGCACCGAGCAGGATCTGCGTGCGACCGACGAACCGCAGACCCTCCAGCAGCGACTCCAGGTTGGGCGGGCTGGAGCGGGTCTCGGCGGCGCGCCCCGGTCCAATCCCGAGCGTGGCCAGCAACGCGACCCCGCAGCAGCCCGCGGCGACGAGGTAGACCCCGCTCGGCGAGGCGCCGTAGAGCAGACCGCCGATCGCCGGCCCGGCGACCTGCGCGCCCTGACCGGCGATCGAGCGCAGCGTCATCGCGGAGCCGAGCAGCTCGCTCGGGACGAGCGTCGGCGGCATCGCCCGTGAGGCGGGCTGACCGAGCGCCATCGTGACCCCAGCCCCGACCGCGAACGCCAGATACGGCAGCGGTGACCGCACGCCCGCGGCACTCACCAGCGCGAGGCCGACGCCGATCCCCACCCCGATCAGGTTCGCGGCGGCCAGGATCAGCCGCCGTGGAACCCGGTCGGCGAGCTGGCCCGCGGGCAGCGCGAGCACGAACAGCGGTACGAACTCCGCCAACCCGATCCACCCGAGGTCGAGTGCGCTGTGCTGATGGGAGTACACCTCCCAGCCGATCACGACCTCGAGCATCTGCAGCGCCATCGCCATCCCGAACGTGGCGCACCACCAGCGACGGAAGTCGCGGATCTCGAGCGCGGGGCCGAAGCGGTGCACAGCGGTTCGAGGCTAGCCCCGGCCCGGTGCGGTGCTGCCTGGGTGCGGCGGGCGTCAGCCCTGGGCGGCGGCGTCGACGAGTGCCGGTGGCAGCACCGATGTGACGGAGCCGGTGACCTCGATCGCGGTCAGCCGGCCGTAGAAGTCGAAGTGCAGGACGAGCGAGTCCAGCGCCGGGATCCGGTCGGCCTCCTCATGCTCGGAGAGCTCGACCGAGTCACGCACCTCGGCGTCGCCGAGGGCCAGATACGCGCGGCCGCCGGGTGCGGACGTGATCTCGATCTCCGCCATGGGTGGTGGTGGGTTATCGCGTTTGGTGCGCGGAGTGCAAGAAACGGCCTTCTATTCCAGGATTTGTGATTTGTGATTCGGGGCGTTCGCGAAGTAGCGCGCCCACTCCGTGTGCACGGACTCGCGCCAAAAAGGGACTCTGGCTGGGTGCGTGCGATGTTTTGGTCCTGGTGGGGCCAACTTCTCGCAACGGTGCCCCGGGGAGGCCAGAACTGCCCACGCGTCCGACGGCCGACGCGCGCCGAGGGCAGTTTCGGCGTCCCCGATGCCGTCTCTGCCCACGGTCCCCCGGGCCGCCGGAGGGTTCTGGCGTCCCAGACGCCGTTTGATCCCACGGGCGCTCCGCCGCACCGACGCGTGGGCAGAAACGGCGCGCTCAGGAGTGGGTCCCCGTTGGGGGGCACAGGAGTGGGCGCCCCTCACTGCGATAAGCGCGGCGGGGTGACGGCAGTCAAGCGGCGCCAGCCACGCCCAGAGCCCACCACGCCCAGAGCCCACCACGCGCACCCGCCGCTGCTTGACGGCCGGCGCCCCGGTGCGCTACCTCGCGAACCCCCCAGACAACTGCAATGCCGTCTGCGACGAGAGCTCAGTCGGGCAGCCGCCCGGCGGCGATGAGCTCCTCGAGGCGCACCAGCTTGACCCGTGGGCGTCCCGCCGGCTCCCCGGCGCCGGTCTCGGCGGCGTCGATCGCCTCCCAGCCGGCCCAGGTCACATGCGCAGGCGCTGTCTCGGCCAGCCAGTGCGCGACCGCATCCGCGTCGCCGACAGCGGCGTCGGGCACCGGCAGGGCGCCGGCGTCGCGGTCCTCGATGATCCGCGCGACGGTATCGGCGGCGTCCTTCTTGTTGGTACCGATCACCCCCGAGGGGCCACGCTTGATCCACCCGACCACATACTCCCCGGGCGAGACGCCGTCCTGCTCATGCACTCGACCGTCCTGGTTGCGGATCAGCCCGCGATCGGGATCGAACGGGATCCCCGCGACCGGCTCGCCGCGGTAGCCGATCGAGCGCAGCACGAGCCCGCACTCGATCACCTCCTCCTCCCCGGTCGGAACCGCACGCACGCGGCCGCCGTCGTCCACCAACTCATTGATCGCGACCCGCACCCCGGTCACCGGACCGTCCTCACCCTCACCCAGGATCTCCACCGGCGAGCGCAAGAACCGCAGCTCGAGCCGATGCGACTTCCCCGCCGGCACCCGTTCGGAGTACCCGCGCAGGATCTCCACGTTGCGGGTCGTGGTCTTGTCCGCGTCCTCGGGCGCCTCGACGCCCTCCATCTGTGCCGGATCGACGATCACATCCGCGCGCTCCAGCTCACCCAGCTCCAGCAGCTCGGGGTTGGTGAACGCAACCTGCGCCGGACCGCGACGACCGAGCAGCACCACGTCTCGCACGCCCGCCATCCCGAACGCGTCGATCGCGTGATCGGCGGTGTCGGTCGGCGCCAGTTCGCCCGGATCGAGCACCAGCATCCGCGCCACATCGATCGCCACATTGCCGTTGCCGATCACCACCGCCCGGCCACCGTTCAAATCGAACTGATGATCGGCAAACAGCGGGTGGCCGTTGTACCAGGCCACAAACGTCGTCGCCGGATGCGACCCCGGGCGATCCTCACCCGGAATCCCCAGCCGGTTATCGGTGGCAGTCCCGAACGCGTACACCACCGCGGCATACCGCGCCCGCAACTCCTCGCGGGAGATCTGCGCGCCCAGCGTCACGTTGCCGAAGAAGCGGAACCGCTCGTGCGCCGCGGTCTTCGCATACACCCGCGTCACCGACTTGATCTTCGGATGATCAGGCGCCACCCCCGCCCGTACGAGTCCGAACGGGGTCGGGAGCGCGTCGAACAGATCGACGTCGAACCCCTCCTTCAGCAGCTGATCGGCGGCGTAGAACCCGGACGGACCCGCACCCACGATGGCGGCGCGGACAGGCGCGGAGCTGGTCATGGGCCATCACCTTAGACCGCCTCAGGTGGTGGGGTTTTCCCCACCAAGGGCCGCCCGCCGGGTCTGTGGCACGCCCCAGGTGCAGACGCCCGTCCGCCCCAACGACACGAAGCCGTCGCGACGGAAGGCTCTCACCATGGTCACAACACACCACACCCCAACGCCTCACGGCACGCTCGCGCGGGTCGTGAGACACGCGGCGCGCGCCAGCGCCCGCCGCCCGAAGACGGTGATCGCGCTGTGGCTCGCGCTCGTGGTCGCCTGCATCGCGCTCGGCTCCTCCGTCGGCACCCGGATGCTCAGCGACTCCGGCTCGAACGTCGGACCGTCCGCGCGCGCCTACACGACCCTCCATCGCGCCGGGCTCGTGCCGGCCGAGACGGAGGACATCCTGATCCGCTCCGCGAGCGCGCACCGGACCGCGGCCGCCACCGCCGCAGTCGCCGCGCAGGCCCGGCGCCTGCACGTCGTCTCCTCGGTCCAGACGCCGGCCCATACCCCGTCACTGACGACGGACCACGGGCGAACCGCGCTCGCGGTCGTCACCCTGCGCGGGGATCCCGATCAGGCGGACTCGCATGTCACGCCCCTGATCAACCTCGTCTCCCGGATGCGCACCCAGCTGCCTGGGGTGACGCTCCAGGAGGTCGGCGACGCCTCCGGCGATCACGCGATCTCGGGCCTGATCTCCAAGGGCCTCGCGCGCGCGGAGATGCTGTCGTTGCCGATTACCCTGCTGATCCTCGTGCTCGCGTTCGGCGCGCTCGTCGCCGCGAGCGTGCCGCTGCTGCTCGGCATCACCTCCGTCGCCGCCGCGTCGGGCGCGCTCGGAGCCGTCTCCCATCTCGTCCCGGAGAGCGGATCGACCTCGACTGTCGTGCTGCTCGTCGGCCTCGCCGTCGGCGTCGACTACTCGCTGTTCGCGATCCGTCGCTGGCGCGCGGAGCGCCGTGCCGGAGCCGACCCGGCCGCCGCACTCGACGCGACCACTGCGACCGTCGGGCGCGCGATCGTCGTCGCCGGTGCAACGGTCATCATCGGCCTCGCAGGCCTGCTGTTCTCCGGAATGTCGGTGTTCACCTCGATCGCGCTCGGCGCGATCATCGTGGTGGCGATCGCGGTCCTCGGCTCGCTGACCGTGCTGCCCGCGGTCGTTGCACTGCTCGGCGACCGGCTCGACCGCGGTCACATCGGACGTCGCCGCCGTGCCTCGCGCGGCCCCGCCGATCCCGACACCGGAGCCTGGGGCCGGATCGCCGGCGCCGTGACCGGCCACCCCCGGACCGCGCTCGCGGTCGCGCTCGCCGCACTCGTCGCGCTCTCGATCCCCGCGCTGTCGCTGCGCACCGCCGCGGATGGCGAAAGCGCCCTGCCCGCCCACGTCCCCGCGGTCGTCGCGTTGAAGGCGGTCGAGCGGTCCTTCCCGGGCGCGAGTGACACGGCGACCCTCGTCGTCACCGGCCATGCGCTCGGCAGCGACGCCTCACGGGCCGAGCTGGGGCGGATCGGCGCGCGCGGTCGCTCGATCGTCGGCGGGCATGGCCCGGTTGGCGTCCGGGTCTCGCGCAACGGCGCGGTGGCGGCGATCTCGATCCCGGTTCCCAGTACGACGCTGCATCAGACGGCGACCAACGTCGACCGGCTGCGCACGACGCTTGCGCCGATGGCCGCGCGCACCCTCCCGGGCGCACACGCGGCGCTCACCGGCGACGATGCGGAGAACGTCGACTTCACGCATCAGCTCTCCCGGGTCACGCCGTTGGTGATCGGGTTCGTGCTGGCCCTCGCGTTCGGCCTGCTCGTGCTGAGCTTCGGCTCGCCCTGGCTGGCCCTGGTCGTGATGGGCCTGAACCTGCTGTCGGTCGGCGCCGGTTTCGGCGCGCTCGTCGTGGTGTTCCAGCACAGCTGGGCGCAGTCGCTGCTCGGCTTCACCTCCGACGGAGCGATCGTCAACTGGCTGCCGCTGTTCGCCTTCGTGCTGCTGTTCGGGCTGTCGATGGACTACACGGTCCTCGTGCTCGAGCGAACCGCGGAGGCTCGTCGCCGCGGCGTCGGGGCCCGAGAGGCCGCCCGGGAGGCGCTCGCTGCGACCGGGTCCACGGTGTCGAGTGCGGCACTGATCATGGTCGCGGTGTTCGCCGTGTTCGCCACGCTCCCGCTGCTGGACTTCAAGCAGCTCGGGATTGGGCTGGCCACCGCGATCGCGCTCGACGCGATGATCGTGCGCGGGATCGCGCTGCCGGCGGCGCTCACGCTGCTCGGCGATCGCGGAATCCGGCCCGCTCGCACCGCTCGCCGCGCAGGATCGGCGGTCGGCAGGTGGGAACATGGTCGCCATGCAGCGATCGTGGAGAGCGGCCATGAGCGTTGAGCTCACGGGGCGGCGCGGCGCAGTGGTGCGGAGGACCGCACCACTCGTCGCCGCGCTCGCCGCGCTGTGGATCCTCATCTGGATGCTGGCGGGATTCCATTACTTCTGGCCGATGTGGCCGATGTGGGCGTTCGCCGGGATATTCGCCCTGCTGATCGCTCGTGGCCCGTTGCAGCAGTTCTTCGTCGCTGCCGTCGCCTTCAACGTGCTGTGGGCGATGACCGGCAGTCACTATTACTGGGCAGGGTGGCCGATGCTCGGCATCGGCCTGGCCCTCGGGGCCCCGCGCCTGATCACGGGGCGCCGCGAGCAGCAACTCGAGGAGCGCGTCGACGAGCTGTCGAGAACCCGCCGCGGCGCGCTCGACGTGCAGGCGACGGAGCTGCGGCGGATCGAGCGCGACCTGCACGACGGCGCTCAGGCCCGCCTCGTCGCGTTGTCGATGAAGCTCGGGCGCGCGGAGGATCGCTATGCCGAGCAGCCCGAGGTGTCCGCCCTCCTCCGCGAGGCACGTGAAGACGCATCGGCGGCGATCCGGGAGCTGCGCGAGCTGGCTCGCGGCATCGCCCCACCGGTACTCGCCGATCGGGGTCTGGAGGCGGCGGTCCGGTCGCTCGCCGATCGCACGGGGATGGAGGTCGAGCTGCACGCCTCATTGGCCCGGCGCCCGACCCCCGCGGTCGAGATCGCGGCCTACTTCGTCGTCGCCGAGTCGCTCACCAACGCCGCCAAGCACGCCGCCAACACCAGGGCCGAGGTCCGCCTCGACGAGCATGGGGGCGATCTGTTCGTCGAGGTCACCGACTTCGGCCCCGGTGGCGCGGACCCGTCGGGCAGCGGCCTCACCGGCCTGCGCCAGCGCGTCGAGGCGCTCGACGGGCAACTGCAGGTGACCAGCCCGCCCGGCGTGGGCACCCAGGTGGAGGCGGTGCTTCCGTGCGGGTGGTGATCGTCGAGGATCACGCGCTGCTTCGCGAGGGGATGGTCGCGCTGCTGCAGGAGCACGACATCGAGGTCGTCGCGCAGGCTGAGGACGGGCCGGGCCTGCTGCGGATCGTGCAGGGCCACAAGCCCGACCTCGCGATCTGCGACGTGCGCCTGCCGCCGACCTTCACCGACGAGGGGATCCGCGCCGCGCTCGAGGCACGCCGCCGCCACCCCGAGCTCGCGGTGCTCGTCCTCTCCCAGTACGTCGAGCCCGCCTACTCGGCCGAGCTGTTGCAGGAGGGCGAAGGGGGGATCGGCTACCTGCTCAAGGAGCGCGTCAGCGAGGTGCGCACGTTCGTCGAGGCGGTACGCCGGGTCGCCGCAGGCGGCACCGCGCTCGACCGAGAGGTGGTGAGCTCACTGGTGAGCGGCCGCGTCCAACAGGGCGCCGACGGCCCCTCACAGGCGATCTCGGCGCTGACCGCACGCGAGCGGGAGACCCTCGAGCTGATCGCGCAGGGACGCACCAACGCGGCGATCGCGCGCGAGCTCGTGGTCACGCTCGGCGCCGTCGAGAAGCACATCTCGAACATCTTCTCCAAGCTCGACCTCCCCACCACCGACGACGACCACCGGCGCGTGCTCGCAGTGCTGACCTACCTGCGCGCGACGGCGGCGTGAGCGCCGCGCCGGGTACGGGCTCAGCACTCTCTCATTTCCCGCGCAACCCCGGTACGCTCCCGCTGAGAATCGCCATGGCGCTGGCCGACAACAGACAAAGCGACTCTCCCGCGCTGCCGATCCGGCTTGCGATCTCGTGGCTGACCAATGCGGTCGTGCTGGGCGTCGTGGCCGCCGTGCTGTCCGGGGTGCACGTGAAGGACGCCGGGGCGCTGCTGCTCGCGGCCGCCGTGTTCGGTGTCCTGAACACGATCCTCAAGCCCGGCTTGCGCCTGGTCACGCTCCCGCTGGCACTGCTCACCTTCGGGGTGGCGTGGTTCTTCGTCTCGCTGCTGATGCTCGTCATCACCAAGTCGCTCGTGCACGGGTTCGTCATCCACGGGTTCTGGACGGCGGTCAAGGCGACGCTGATCGTCTGGATCGTGAACCTCGCGTTGGATTTCACTCCGGGCCCGTGGCAGATCACCGGCCGGCGGAGGAAGCTGGGACGCGGCTGAGCCACGGCCGCGGTTTCGAGGGCGAATGGAAACGGTGGGAACCGGGAGTCGCCTCGGCGTGCTGCTCGTCGAGGACGATGACGACGACGCGCTGATCGTCGAGGATCTGCTCGAGGACGAGGGCGCAGCGGTCGACCTGGTGCGTGGGCGAACGCTCGCCGAGGGACTGGCTCTGTTGCCCGGCGAGGTCGGCTGCGTGCTGCTCGACCTCCACCTCCCGGACTCCACGGGACTGGAGTCCGTCCAGCGCCTGCGGGAGGCAGCACCGTGGATCGCGGTGATCGTGCTCACCGGTCTGGATGACGAGGCGGCCGGCGAGCGCGCGGTCCAAGCGGGCGCCCAGGACTACCTGGTCAAGGGCAAGGTCTCAGGTCCGCTGCTGGCGCGAGCGATCCGCTACGCCGTCGGGCGCCGTCACGCCGAGGACGTGCTCGCGCAGCTGCGCGTCGCTGAGGTCCGCGCCAACGAGACCGCACGCCTGGAGCGCGGTCTCGTCCCGCATCCGATCGTCTCAAGCCCCGATGTGTGGGTCGCCTCCCGCTATCTGCCCGGCCGCCGGCGAGCGCTCATCGGCGGTGATTTCTTCGACCTGGTCGAGATCCCCATCGCGCAGGACTCCACCCACGCCGGGCCGCTGCACGTCGTGATGGGCGACGTGTCCGGACGCGGTCCCGACGAGGCAGCGCTCGGCGCCGGCCTGCGGATCGCCTGGCGGGCGCTCACCCTGTCCCGAGCGGCGAGCGACGGGGTGCTGCACACGCTCCAGCAGATGATCGAGGCCGAGCGGCAGGACGTCGGCACGTTCGCCACGCTGTGCACGCTCGAGATCGACTCCGCCGCACGCACGCTCTGCCAGCGTCGTGCGGGGCATCCGGCTCCGCTGCTGGTGTCCGAGGGCACGGTCCGCTCGCTCCCGCTCGATCACGGCGGCCCTCCGATCGGGATGTTCGGCACGGCGGAGTGGCCGGCCAACCGCTTCCCGCTGCCCGACGACTGGGCGGTGCTGCTCTACACCGACGGGCTGATCGAGGGCCGAGACGGTCAGGATGGCCTGCTCGGCGAGGAGGGGCTGCAGCAGCTGATCTCCGAGCTGATCGCGTCGACGCCCGGCTGGCGAGCCGACCCGAGCCGGCTGCTGCGCTCGATCGTCGACGAGGCGCAGCGCCGCCACGGCGAGCCCTTCTCCGACGACGTCGCGCTGCTCGCTCTCGGGACCCGCTAACCGCTCAGGCGGCGCGCGGCAGCACGAGCGCGGTGAGATCGTCGATCAGCGCATCGGCGCCCGACAACTCCGGGGCACCATGGGTCGTGCGCAGCGCGATGACGGTCATGCCCGCGGCCTTGCCGGCGGTGATCCCCGCCGGGGCATCCTCCAGCACGACGCAGTCGGCGGGCGCGACCCCGAGCCGTTCGGCGCCGAGCAGGTAGGGCTCCGGATCCGGCTTGCCGCGGCTGATCTCGTCGGCGCAGACGAGCGTCGGCGGGACCGGCAGATCGGCCGCGCCGAGCCGGGCCAGCGCGAGCGCGCGGCTGCAGGAGGTGACGATCGCCAGAGTGAGCGGGGCGGCGAGCACTGCCTGCGCGCCCGGGATGGCGACGACGCCGTCGGTGTCGGCGATCTCGGTCCGGTTCAGCCACTCCGCCTCTTCGGGCGCGTCGGGGGCGAGCTGCGCGGCGGTCTCCCGCGAGGGTCGTCCCTGGCCGGCCGCGATCACGTGGTCGGGGTCAAGCCCGTGCCGATGCGCGAACGCCGTCCAAGCCCGCCGCATCGGTGCGTCGGAATCGACGAGCGTGCCGTCGAGGTCGGCGAGCACCGCCGCGTAGTCGGCGAGCGCGATCAACCGGCGCTCTGCACCGGCGCCGCTCGCCGCGTCCACGCCTCGCGCAGGAACGCGAGCAGCTGCTCGGCGGGTTGGGCACCGGAGACCCCGATCGCCCGGTCGGCGACGAACATCGGAACCGCGGAGATGCCGAGTCGCCGCGCCTCGCGTTCATCGCCCCGGACCTCGTCGGCGAACCGATCAGAGGAGAGCGTGGAGCGCACCTCGTCGCGGTCGAGACCGGCCTCTCCCGCAAGCTCGACCAGCGTCTCGGGGTCGCTCATCAGCGCGCCCTCGGAGAAATACGCGCGCATCAGCCGCTCCTTGACCGCGTCCTGGACACCGTGCTCGGCGCCGAGGTGGACGAGCCGGTGAGCATCGAAGGTCCGCCCCATCCGCTGGATGTCGAAGCGCATCTCGATGCCCTCCCCCGCCGCGGTGGCCGCCAGCCCCGCCTGCGAGGCGCGGGCCTGCTCGACGCTCATGCCGTACTTCTCGGCCAGGTGCGCGGCGCCTTCGCCCGAGCGCTCCCGCGGTGCGGACGGGTCGAGCTCGAAGCTGCGCCAGGTGACCGTCGTCTCATCGGCGTGCTCGAACCCCGCGAGCGCAGCCTCGAAGCGACGTTTGCCGACGTAGCACCAGGGGCACGCGATGTCCGACCAGATCTCGATCTCCAT
>DATJTS010000046.1:0-14884 GCA_035503035.1 Solirubrobacteraceae bacterium | reverse complement strand
GATCGCACTCGGCGTGCAGGCCGGTGACCGGGTCGGGATCCTGGCGGATACGCGACGGGAGTGGACGCTCTCGAGCTTTGCCATCGGCGCCGCGGGAGGCGTGATCGTCCCCGTCTATCCGACCAACTCCCCGCGTGAGTGCCAGTGGGTGCTCGGCGACTCCGGAGCGCGCGCCGTCATCTGCGAGAACCCCGCGCAGGCGGCGAAACTCGCCTCCGTGCGGTCGCAACTGCCAGAGCTCGGGCACGTGATCATCATCGATGGCGACGCCGGCGAGGACGCCGAGTTGACGCTCGACGGGCTGCGCGAGCGCGGCGCGGGGGTCGACACGGAGACCCTCGAGGCCCGGCGTGGCGCGGTCGCGCCCGAGGACATCTACACGATCATCTACACGTCCGGCACGACCGGGCCGCCCAAGGGCGTCGTGCTCACACAGGCCAACGCGATGGCCGCCTGCGAGATGATCCGCGAGGTTGCCGTGCTCCGCGAGGACGAGGTCTCCTACCTGTTCCTGCCACTCGCGCACATCTTCGCCCAGTCGACGATGCTCGCCTCCTTCGAGCTCGGCACCTCGATCGTCTACTACGGCGGCGACACCAAGCAGATCCTGCCGGAGCTGATGGCGACCGAGCCGACCTACCTGCCCTCGGTGCCGCGGATCTTCGAGAAGCTCTACGGGGCGGCGATGAAGATGCGCGACGCGGGCTCTGAGGAGGATCAGGCGCGGTTCGACGCGGCGGTGCGCGTCGGTGTCCAGGTGCGCCAGATGCAGGAGCGAGGCGAAACCGTCCCGGACGAGCTCGCCCAGGGCTTCGAGCGCGCCGAGGAGAACCTCTATTCGCGGGTGCGCGGGCTGTTCGGCGGCCACATCAACCAGGCGCTCTCGGCGGCCGCTCCGATCGCTCCGGAGATCCTCGAGTTCTTCTACGCCTGCGGGGTGCTCGTCGTGGAGGCATGGGGAATGACCGAGACCACCGCGCTCGGCAGCCTCTGCACGCCCGACCACTACAAGTTCGGCACGGTCGGGCGGCCCGCGCCGGGCGTGGACATCCGGATCGCCGAGGACGGAGAGATCCTCGTCCACGGGCCGAACGTCTTCCGCGAGTACTGGAACAACCCCTCGGCGACCGCCGAGACGATCGTCGACGGCTGGCTGCACACCGGCGATCTCGGCCGCATCGACGAGGATGGATACCTCTCGATCACGGGGCGCAAGAAGGACATCATCATCACCGCCGGCGGCAAGAACCTGACGCCGGCGAACCTGGAGAACGACCTCAAGCAGTCGCCGTTCATCTCCCAGGCCGTGATGCATGGCGATCGCCGCCCCTACCCGGTCGCGCTGATCACGCTCGACGTCGAGGAGATCGTGCCGTGGGCGCGCGAACGCGACCTCCCCGAGGACCTCGCCGAGCTCGCTCGGGAGCCGCAGGTGGTCGCGCTCATCCAGGGGGTCCTCGACGACGCCAACGCCCACTATGCCCAGGTCGAGCAGATCAAGCGGTTCGTGATCCTCGAGCGCGACCTCACGATCGACGACGGCGAGTTGACGCCGACGCTCAAGGTCAAGCGGTCGGTGGTCGGGGAGCGATACGCGGAGGTCTTCGAGTCGCTGTACGCCTAGAGCGCCGGGTCCGCGCCGGGATCCGGTGCGGGCGGGTGCGGCGGCGCGGGCGGCGACGGATCCGGGATCGGTGGTCCGGGCGGGCCCGGGTCCGGGCCGGGCGACGGCGGCGCGGGGTCAGGGGGCACCGGGCTCGGCGTCGGCGGCGGCCCCGGTGTCGGCGGGGCGGGGACTGGATCTCCGACTGATGTCATCTCTTCCGGCTACCCCCGGCCCTGGTCTGCAACCGCCGCATCAATGAGCTCGCGTTCTCGGGGGCGAACCCGCACCAGTCGTTGTTGAAGTACGCATACACGTCCTCGTGCCGGAGCCACTGAGCGAGCCGTCGCGCCCAGGTCGCCAGCTCGCCGTCGGAATAGCACCCGGTTCCCTCCTGCGCCCCATAGTGCAGCCGCACGTAGCGCCAGTCGGTGGTCGCCGCGTGGCGTTGGAACGGCCGCTCGAGGTGATCGCCGATCGTCAACGCCGTTCCGTGCTCGCTCATCGCGCGCAGCACCGCAGGCGTGAACCAGCTCGGACGCCGGAACTCGATCGTATGCCGAACGGGCCAGCCGTCCGCGGCGGTGAGCAGACCGTCCAGGCGCATCGTCGCGGGCGAAGTTCTCCGGCAACTGCCACAGGATCGGTCCGAGGCGGCCGCCCGCCCGCATCGGCTCGAGCCGCTCCTCGAGCCGTCCAATCCCCTCCGAGACATCATCTCGAGCAGCCGATGCGTATCCGCGTCACGCGCCGGGTACCCCGCGCCGGTGAGCCTGCTCGACGAGCAACCTTTCCCACCGATACCCGAGCGGCCGTCGCTGACAAACCTGCGCGACGCCGTCGGCGAATGCCGCGCCTGCGAGCTCTATGAGCACGCCACCCAGCCGGTGATGGGCGAAGGCCGTGCGGGCGCACGCCTGATGCTCGTCGGTGAGCAACCCGGGGACCGCGAGGATCTTGAAGGCCATCCGTTCGTCGGGCCGGCCGGGAAGGTGCTCGATGACGCGCTCGAGAGGGCGGGTATCGACCGTCGCGACGCCTACGTCACGAACGTCGTCAAGCACTTCCGCTTCAGACAACGTGGACAGCGGCGGATCCATCAGACGCCGGAACGAATCCACGTCGCCGCCTGCCGGCCCTGGCTCGACGCTGAGATCTCGGTCGTCAGACCGCAGGCATTGGTGCTTCTCGGCGCCACCGCAGCCCAGGCGATCCTCGGCGCGCACATCCGGATCGGGAAGGATCGGGGCGCCGCCCAGAAGTCCGACCTGGCCGAGTTGGTCACCCTCACCGCCCATCCCTCGTCGATTCTGCGCGCGCAGGATGACGACCGCGCCGCGGCCATGGATCAACTCGTCAATGACCTGCACGCGGTGGGTGCCTGGATGGCCGAGCACCGCCGGCGCTGAGAGGCGCGTCGACCACTCAATACACTCGTTCACGGGTCTCGTGCTCGAGGCCCGGCTCCATGCTTCAGGACGACGCCTCCACCGAGCTCACCGACGCGGCACTAGGGATCGCGCCGACCGCGCCTGCGCTCGAGATCGCCAACGCGATCGCCCGGCTGCACAAGGAGTTCGTCGGTCGGGGACCGACGAACAGCCGCACCACGATCGACGGTGAGCTGGTGGTGGTCCTGCTCGAGGGTGGGTTCACCCGCGCCGAGCGGACGCTCGACGACAGTGAGCGCCGGGACCTCGTCCTGGCCGGTCGCGTCGGCCTTCAGGACGCGATGCGCACGGCGATGATCGACGTCGTCGAGCGCGCGCTCGGACGCCGCGTCCGCTCGTTTATGAGCGCCAACGACCTCGAGCGCAACCTGCAGAGTGAGATATTCGTGCTCGAGGGACCGAGTACGCCCGACGTCGTCGACGATCCTCCCGTTTCGCGCTGACGGATTCCGCACCCCGCGCCCGTATCATCCTTCCGCACCGGGGGCGGATCACCGCTCACGGCGCGTGTCAGATCCGGCGGGAGGCAGCGGGCGTCCCAGCGCACCGCGCAGACCGTCGCACCGTAACGATGATGCAGGGGGAGCGGCGTGTCGGATCCGCTGAGCGCGCTGTCGGTTGACGAGCTGTTCGCGCGCCACCGCGCGACCGGTGACCGCGCGGTCGTCGAGGAGCTGGTGGTCCGCTTCGAGCCGCTGGTCCGCTCGGTCGCGCGTCGTTATCACGCCCGCGGAGAGCCGCTCGACGATCTCGTCCAGGTCGCCAACGTCGGGCTCCTCAAGGCGATCCAGCGCTTTGACCCCGATCGCGGGTTCGCGTTCACGAGCTACGCGACCCCGACGATGCTCGGCGAGCTCAAGCGCTACTTCCGAGACAGCGGCTGGGCCGTGCATGTGCCCAGGGGCGTCAAGGAGCGCGCACTGGAGCTGGCCAACGCGACCGACAAGCTGTCCGCGCGGCTCGGTCGATCGCCCTCGATCGCCGAACTCGCCGAGGAGCTCGGCATCACCCAGGAGCAGACGCTCGATGCCCTCGAGGCCTACCACGGCCGCCACGCCACACCGCTCGAGCGCCCGGGCGACGACGATGACGACGGCTCGCCGTCACCGGCCGCGACGATCGGGGTCGAGGACGAGGGTCTGGACAGGGCGGAGTACATGACCGTGATCGCGCGTGGCGTCGAGGCGCTCTCGGACGACGACCGCCGGTTGCTGCACCTGCGTTTCGACGAGGACCTGACGCAGTCGGAGATCGCCAAGCAGATCGGCACCTCGCAGATGCAGGTCTCTCGGCTGCTGCGCGCCGCGATCGAGAAGATCCGGCGGGTGAGCGGCGAGCTCGAGCCGCCCCCCGCGGACGGCCCCGTCTGATCCCCCCGGGGCGAGCGATCAGGACTTACTGCCGTCGACCGCCTTCTGCAGTTGCGCCTTGTTCATCCTCGAGCGACCGGCGATATTCAACGTCCGGGCCTCGTTGTAGAGCTGGTCACGGGTGCGGCCCTTCGTTCGAGCGGTGCCTGAGCGCCGGCCCCCGCGGCGACCGGAGGAGATGTCGTCGGTCGAGCTGCGCGAGTGTGTGCGTGACTCGCCGCTGCGAGCCTTCTCCTTGTTGACGACGCGGGCGGCGATCTCCTCGGCGCGGCTCTCGCTGCGACCCTGGCGCCGCTCACTCTTGCGGACCTCCTCATATTGGCGAGCGCGTTTGGTACCCGGCTTGACGCCACGTGGTGGCATTTCGACTCCTTCGCTCCGTGGACCTGCACCGCCCATACCCCGGTGCAACCCGCGAAAACGAGCTAGGCCGAGGAAATGCGGACCGGAGTGGCGAGCGGGATGTGGCGGATGAGCCATTGCCCGTCGGCGAGGCTCAGCCGCATGCAGCCGTGACTCACCGAATATCCGATCGAGTCGGTCTCGGGCGTGGAGTGGATCGCGATGCGGTTGCCGCCGTCCCAGTCGCTGATCTGGTGTGGCGCCTTGGCCGAGAGCGCGAGGATGCAGCACCCATACGGGCCCTCCGGATCCCCGGTGGTGAGCCGGTCGGTCACGGCGAACAGGCCCGTCGGCGTCGGAGCGGTCGGTTTGCCGGTGGCGATCGGGAAGCGCTCGACCAGCTTGCTGTCGCGATAGACGTCCAGTTGGTGGCGCGAGAGATGGGCGTGAATCGACCAGACATCGCGGGCCAACGAGACTCCCGCCGCGCGAATCCAGCCGATGTGGTTGTTGCCCGCGGCGGTGTTGATGATCCCGAGCCAGTGCCCCTTGACGTGGCGGACGAGGACATAGGTCGGCGAACCGAATCCCGTCTTGGTCTGCAGCACGGCGATCGCATGGCCGCCCGGCGAGGTCCGCATCGTCACGCGATGCGACACGTAGCCGATCAGCGCGCCGTGGCCGGCAGGCAGCGTGAGCGTCGCCGCACGCGCCGGCGACGTGGTCGTCGTGGCGGCCGCATGACTGGAGGTGGGCGCGCCCACCGGCGTGTAGGCGGCGGTCTGCGTCGTCTCCACGGTGGCGGCCCCGGGCGAACCGGCACGCAGGAAGAGCCCGACCAGCAGCGGGACGCCGGGGACGAGGATCGCGAGCACGGCGGCGACCGCGATCCACGGAGCGGGGCGGCGTCTGGGGCGCGGGTCGGTGGGCTCGGAGCTGGGCATCGGCGGGACAGACGGATTGTCCCATCCCGCATCGACGGCATCGCCGGTCCCCATGACCGGCGCGCGTGCCGGACGGACCGATCGACGAGACGGCCGGGCGCCCGCCGTCGCGGCCGTCCGGTCAGCCGCCGGCGACGGCGGGCAGGATCGTCACCTCGTCACCGTCGCTCACCGGCGTCTCGAGCCCGTCGAGAAAACGGATGTCCTCGCCGTCGACGTAGACGTTGACGAACCGGCGCAGCCCGCCGTCCTCGGCGATACGGCTGCGCAGCTCACCGAAGCGTGCGTAGAGGGAGTCGAGGACCTCGCCGACCGTTGCCCCCTCGACGGAGGCGGTCGCCTCCCCCTCGGTCGCGGAGCGCAGCTGGGTGGGGATCTTCACGCGGACTGCCATTTCCGGGATCCTATGCGAACGCCGGGACGGGCTCGTCGGCGGCCTCGAAGGCATCGATCGTCGGGTCGATCTCCCGCACACTGAACGTGCCGCGCACCGCGTCCAGCGTCTTCAGGCCCTCGCCGGTGATGTACGCGACGACCCGCTCGTCGGGGTCGATGTCCCCGCGGCGGGCGAGCTTGGCCAGCACGGCGGTCGTGACCCCGCCGGCGGTCTCGGTGAAGATCCCCGTCGTCTGGGCGAGCAGCCGGATCCCCTCGCGGATCTCCTCGTCGGACACGGAGTCGATCGAGCCGCCGCTGGTCCGCGCCAGATCCAGTGCGTAGGGACCGTCGGCCGGATTGCCGATCGCCAGGGACTTGGCGATCGTGTCGGGCTTGACGGGCTGGCAGAAGTCACGGCCCTGCGCCCATGCGGTCGCGACCGGGGAGCAGCCGTCTGCCTGGGCCCCGTTGAACGTGGGCAGCGTGCCCTCCAGCAGCCCGGCGTCGATCCATTCCTGAAAGCCGCGGGCGATCTTCGTGAACAGCGAGCCGGAGGCGATCGGAGCGACGACGCGGTCGGGGAGCTCGTAGCCGAGCTGTTCGGCGGTCTCGAATGCCAGCGTCTTGGATCCCTCGGCGTAGTAAGGCCGCATGTTGATGTTCACGAACGCCCACTCGTGCTCGCCCGAGATCTCGGTGCACAAGCGGTTGACGTCGTCGTAGTTGCCCCGGATGCCGACGATGTTGGTGCCGTACACGCCGGTGGCCAACACCTTCTGCTCCTCGAGATTGGACGGGATGAAGACGTAGGACTCAAGGCCCGCCGCCGCGGCATGCGCGGCGACCGCGTTGGCGAGGTTGCCGGTCGAGGCGCACGCGATCGTCTCATAGCCGAGCTCCCGGGCCCGCGCCATCGCGATCGACACGACGCGGTCCTTGAACGAGTGCGTCGGGTTGGCGGCGTCGTTCTTGATCCACACCTCGCGTAGCCCGAGGCGCTCGGCGAGCTGATCGGCCTTCAACAGCGGCGTCCAACCCGCGGGGAGCACTCCCTGAGGGGCGGTGTCGACGGGCAGGAAGTCCGTGTAGCGCCACAGCGAGTACGGACCGGATTCGATCCGGTGCCGGAGCGCCTCGGGATCGGAGTCGGAACCCGTCCCGGGCGGCGCGTAGGCGACCTCGAGGGGCCCGAAGCAGCGCTCGCAGACGTACCGCGCATCGAGCGGGTAGGTGGTCTGGCATTCCTTGCAGCGAAGAGACTCTGGCGGCATATGAAAAAACCTCCGCCGGGGTCAGTGGTCGGAGGTGAAACGAAACCGCCTTGCCACATCTCCCAGGCTTGTTGTAGGCCTGATGGAATTGGCACCGTTCCCTGTCGGGAGGTTGCCGGGGTTTCGTAGGGCCAAATCCCTCCACCCCTCTGGATGCGTACTGCTATGTGCGGGCGCAGTATAACGCCAGTCCTTCGGACGGACGAGTCCAGATAAGTCCAGTCCTCGGACGGCCGAGTCCAGATGAAACCGCGCGGGCGGCCGGGAGGTCCGCCGGTCCGCAGACGGACGCTCCCCCTCTCGCGCGTAACGACGGCGCGCCGCTGGTGTTGGACAATCGCGACATGTCGACGACGAGCAGCGACCCACTGACCCGCCTGGAGGCGATCGTCAACCTCGAGGAGCCGGCGTCCACCCCGAGCCGGCGGATGCTCATCATCGTCAACCCGTACGCGTCGACCGTCTCGGACCGGCTGCGCAATCTCGTCGTCTACGCGCTGCGCGGCCGCTACCAGGTCCACGCGGTCGACACCGAGGCCCGGGACCACGCCACCGAGATCTGCCGGCAGGCGGCTGCCGAGGGCTACGACGTCGTCGTCGCGTTCGGTGGTGACGGCACCTTCAACGAGGCGGCCAATGGCCTGGCGGGCACCGACACGCCGCTGTGCTGCCTGCCCGGCGGGCGTGCGAACGTCTGGTGCCGGATCACCGGGATGCCGGTCGACATCGTCGATGCGACCGAGCACCTGCTGGGGATGGCGCACGACTGGCATCCACGCCGCGTCGACCTCGGCCGCATCAACGACCGCCACTTCCTGTTCTCTGCCGGAGTCGGCCTGGACGCGAGCGTCGTGGAGCAGGTCGACGCACACCCGCGGCTCAAACGCCGGTTCGGCGAGTGGTACTACACCTGGACCGGAATCCGCACCTTCAACCGGCGGTATCTGATCAACCCGCCGCGGTTCGCCGCGGAGGTCGGGGGCGAGCGAATCGAGGGGGTCACCGCGATCGTCCAGAACGCGGAGTCCTACACCTACTTCGGCAACCGCCAGGTCCACATGGCCGACGGTGCCTCGCTGTCGAGCGGCGATCTTTCGGGGATCATCCTGCGCCGCGCGAGCTTGATCGACATGCCGACGATCATCCTGCGCGCGTTCGCCTCCAGGCTGCGGGTCACCTCGCACCGGCGGGTCACGGCGGTCCGCTCGAGTGGCGAGATCGTGATCCGCTCACTCGACGAGCGCCCTCTCCCGCTTCAGGTCGACGGCGACTACATCGGCGAGGCCGCTGAGGCCCGCTTCCGGGTCGTCCCTGACGGCCTGACCATCGTCTCCTGAGCGTCCGCCCTCCGCAGGGCCGAACGAGCATGGCCACAGGGGGGTGAAAATCGGCTGCCCGGACGCTCTACCAAGCAGTGGCGTCCTCCCCCTCCCCACCCGACCGCCCGCTGCGGCTCACCGCCCGTGACCGCGAGATGCTGGCCTTCCTGGCCGAACACCGATTCGCGCTGGCCGCACACGTGGGACGGACTCTCGGAACCTCGACGCGCGCGGCCGGCCGGCGGCTCGGGACGCTGCGCGCGGCCGGTCTCGTGCGAGCGGCGCGGCCGCTGCGTCATGATCCGACCGCCTGGGCGGTGACCCGCCGCGGGCTTGCCGCCTGCGGGAGCTCGCTCGGCGCGCCGCGGGCGGTCGACCTGGGGCTCTACCGCCACGACGTCGGGGTCGCGTGGCTCGCGGCCGGAGCGCGCCGGGGAACCTTCGGCGCGGTCTCAGAGGTGGTGAGCGAGCGGACGATGCGCTCTGAGGACCGGCGCGCGGACCGGCCCGGTGACGCCCCCTCGCACGGGATCCGGATCGGCCACGGCTCCACCGCGCGGCTGCACTATCCCGATCTCACCGTGGTGACGGCCGGCGGCCACCGGATCGCATTCGAACTCGAGCTCTCGACCAAGTCGCCGCGCCGTCGTGAGCGGATCGTCGCGGCATACGCCGACGATCCGCGGATCGACGCGGTCGTCTATCTCGTGCAGACGCGCGCAGGGGCCCAGGCGATCGCGCGCTCGGCCGCGCGGGTCGGCGCCACCGACACCGTTCGCGTCCAGCGCTTCCGCTGGGCCGGCGGGCGCGCGCCGGGCGAGGCGGCGCGGGGCGAGGCGACGCGGGGCACGGTGGCCCATCGCTCCCAGGCGACGCTCCGGCCCACCCCGCCCGGCCGCGCCGGAGCGAGCCGTTGAGCGCTCGTCCGCTGCGCCGGCTCGCCGCGGCTGGGTGCCTGCTCGGACTGCTCGCGCTCCCGATGCCGTGGGCAACCGGGGCGGCGCTCGGGCTGCTCTCCCTCGCCGCAACGCGTCGCGCCATCGTCCCGCTGGCGCGCCGCCTGTACGCCCGGTTCGCCCGCGTGGAGGCGGACGCGGTGCCGCTCGGGCGCGATGCGAAGGGTCGACCGGTCGGCCTCTCCGATCTCCAACTCGGCGCGCACGCGCTGGTCGTCGGTGCGAGCGGTGCGGGCAAGTCGACCACGCTGCAGACGATCCTCGCCGACCGCATCTCGCGAGGTCATCCGGTCGTCGCGATCGACATGAAGGGCTCGCCCTCGTTCGCGCAGGCGCTGGCGATCGCCTGCCACGACGCGGGCCGGCGGCTTCGGGTCTGGACGCCCGAGGGTCCGAGCCACTGGAACCCGCTCGCCCACGGCGGCCCGACGGCCCTGAAGGACCGGCTGATCTCGGCCGAGCGGTTCTCCGAGCCCCACTACCAGCGCGCCGCGGAGCGTTATCTGCAGACGGCGCTGCAGGTACTCGACGCCTCGCATCCGGGCCGTCCGCCGGTACTCGATGAAGTTGTCGGGGCGCTTGACCCGGGTGCGCTGCGGACGCTCGCGCGGAGCGCGACGGCTCCACTCGCCGAGCGTGTGTCAACCTACCTCGAGGGGCTCACGCCCGACCAGCTCAGCGCCGCGCGCGGCCTGGCCACGCGACTGGCGCTGCTCAGCGAGTCCGATGCAGGGCGCTGGCTCACGCCGCCGCCGACCGGAGCCGGTGCAGAGGTCGACCTCGGGCGGGCGCTCGCCAGTGGCGATCAGGTCGTGCTGCTGTCGATCAATTCGAGCATCTACGGGGCGCTCGGAGCCCAGCTCGGTGCGCTGGCCGTCCAGGACCTGACCAGCGCCGCCGGAAGGCGATTGGGCGAGAGCGGCGCGGCGCAGAGCCCTCCGCCGGCCATCATCGCCATCGACGAGTTCTCGGCGCTCGGCGCCGACAACGTGCTCTCGCTGCTGGCCCGGGGACGCGAGGCGGGGGTGGGTGTGCTGCTCGCCACCCAGGAGCTCGCCGACCTCGAGCGTGCGGGCCGCGGCTTTCGCGATCAGGTGCTGGGGATCACCGCGGTGACGCTCGCCCATCGCCAGGAGGTTCACGAATCCGCGCTCGCGGTCAGCCGCATGGCCGGCACGCGGATCGTCTGGCGCGAGACGCGACCCAACCCGGAGCCGCTGCGGCCGCTCGGTCGCGGCGGACCGCTTCCCGGCACGCGGCGCCAGCACGAGGAGCCGATCGTCCACCCGAACGCGATCAAGCGACTGCGGACCGGTCAGCTCGTGCTCCTCACCGGGGTGCCGCGACCGATCGCCGCTCGCGTTCAGGTCGAGCCGACGGCGACCGGCGGCCCTCGGCCCCGCGTCAGGGCGGGCCCCGCCGGGCTGATCCGGCGAATCCGGTCAGCCGGACGCGACCGCGATCAGGCGGCGCCGGGCGTGACCCGGTAGACGTCGAACACCGCGTCGATGTTGCGCAGGCGGTTGATCGCCTGGTCGAGCGTGCGAGTGTCGCCCACCTCGACGACGAACCGGTCCTTGACCATCGGGTGACTGACCGTGCAATGGGCGTCGAGGATGTTGATGCCGGCCTCGGCGAAGGTACGGATGATGTCCTCGAGCAGGCGATGGCGGTCCCAGCCGTCGACCTGGATCTCGACCCTGAACGCGGTCTCGGCGTCGCCGTCCCAGTACACCGGGGTGAAGCGCTCCGGGTCCTTCTTCAGCACCGCGACGTTCGGGCAGTCCTCGCGGTGGATGGTGATCCCGCGGCCGAGCGAGATGTAGCCGACGATCTCGTCGCCGGGGACCGGGCGGCAGCACTTCGCCAGCCGGAGCATGACCTCGTCGATGCCGTCCACCGAGATCCCGAACTTGCTCGAGGAGGTCGTCGGGCGCGACCGGCGGCGGCCGGTGTGCAGCAGGTCGTCGGCCGCGGTCGGCTCCGATTCGGCGGTCTCGCCCTGCTTGAGCCGCTGCATGACCTTGTTGACGACGACCTTTGGAGAGATCTTCGCCCCGCCGAGCGCGATGTAGAAGTCATCGCCCTTGCGGAAGCCCATCTCCCGGATGACGTCCGTGAGCAGCGGCGAGCCGACGACCTTCTGAGCGGGCAGCCCCGCCTTCTTGAGGTGTTCCTGGAGCAACTCGCGGCCTGCGTGCTCGTCATCGCGGCGAGACTCAGCCTTGAAGTAGGCCTTGATCTTGTTGCGCGCGCGGGTGGTCTTGACGAGCGCAAGCCAGTCGCGCGACGGGCCGCGCTCGCGCTTGGAGGTGAGCACCTCGACGATGTCGCCGGACCGCAGCACGTAGGAGAGCGGGACGATCTTGCCGTTGACCTTCGCGCCGACGCAGCGGTGCCCGACGTCGGTGTGGATGTCATAGGCGAAGTCGAGCGGCGTGGCACCCGCGGCGAGCGACTTCACCTCGCCCTTCGGCGTGAACACGAAGACCTCGTCCTCGAACAGGTCGACCTTGAGGTTCTCCATGAACTCCCGCGGGTCGGCCATGTCCTGCTGCCAGTCGAGCAGCGAGCGCAGCCACTTCAGCTTGCCCTCGGGGTCTCGGACGGCCTTGCCGTCGGGTCCGACCGAGCCCTCCTTGTACATCCAGTGGGCCGCGATCCCGAACTCGGCCAGGTCGTGCATCTCGCGGGTGCGGATCTGGATCTCCAGCGGCCGTCCCTCAGGCCCGATCACGGTCGTATGCAGCGACTGGTACATGTTGAACTTGGGCATCGCGATGAAGTCCTTGAACCGGCCCGGCAGCGGCTTCCACAGCGAGTGGATGACGCCGACCGCGCCATAGGTGTCCTTCACCGAGTTGACGATGACCCGCATCGCCGTCAGGTCGTAGATCTCGTTGAACTCCCGGCCCTTCTTGGTCATCTTGGAGTAGATCGAGTAGAAGTGCTTGGCGCGGCCGGAGATGTCGGCCTCGATGCCCAGGTTCTCCAGTTCGCGCGCCACCGTCGCCCCGGCTTCGTCGACGTAGTGCTCGCGCTCGTCGCGCTGCTGGGCGACGAGCGCCTTGATCTCGTTGTACTTGCGCGGATGCAGCGTCTGGAACGCGAGGTCCTCGAGCTCCCACTTGATCGCGTGGATGCCGAGCCGGTGCGCGATCGGGGCGTAGATGTCGAGCGTCTCCCGCGACTTCTCGAGCTGCTTCTGCTTGGACATCGCCGAGATCGTGCGCATGTTGTGCAGGCGGTCGGCGAGCTTGATCAGGATGACCCGGATGTCGGAGGCCATCGCGACCATCATCTTGCGGTAGTTCTCGGCCTGCGCCTCGTCGCGTGACTGGAAGGTGAGGCCGGTGAGCTTGGTGACCCCGTCGACGAGGCCCGCGATCTCCTCGCCGAACGCCTCTCCGACCTCGTCAAGCGACGCGCTCGTGTCCTCGACGGTGTCGTGCAGCAGCGCCGCGCAGAGCGTCTCGGTGTCGAGGCGCATCCCGGCGCAGATCTTGGCCACGCCGACCGGGTGGGTGATGAAGTCCTCCCCCGACATGCGCCGTTGATCGCCGTGGTGCACGCAGGCGTAGACGAACGCCTCCTGGACGCGATCGCGGTCGATCAGCGCCGCCGCGTGGTCGGCGTGCTCCTCGACGATCGCGAACAGGTCGCCGAGCAGCCGCTGCTGGGACTCGGTGAGCTCGGCGACCGGCGGCAATGCGCCGTTGACATCGGATCCCGAGGACAGGTGAACGGCGTCGACCGGCTCGCGGCGCTCGTCGATCACCGCCGAGGATCCGCTCGCCGCCCCGCTGTCCCGCACCGGCTCGGCCGGCGGCCCGCCGTTCTGGTTGCGGGCACGCCCCGTTGCCGGGGTGGATTCACCCCGACCGATCGCCCGGCTCAGCCGTTTGGCGGGTGGTTTGCGCTGCTCAGGAATCGCTTGCCGTCCTCATATCTCTCAGCGTAGACCCTGAACGAGGGAGAGCGATCAAGCGCCGTCGGTGCCGGCCGCCCCGCGATCGCCAGGGCCGGCAGGTCCGGGTCGAGGCTGACGAGCTCCAGCTCCAGCAGGACCCGAATCAGCCGGCCGGCCAGAGAGGCCGAACGACCGTGCGGGCCGTCGCCGCGGAGCAGACTCTCGAGCTCCTCGCCGGTCGCCCGCTCCCGATCCCTCAGGGCACGGTAGAGGACGACGAGCGACGGACGCAGTCCGTATTCACGCTCGTGCACCTGCTCGGCAAAGCGTAGCTCAGCGGGTCCCCAGGCCAGCTGGGTCACGCCCGCCCCGGCGAGGATCGACGCACGCTCCTCCCGGCCTGCGGGCGGGTCGAGCGCGACGATCTGGTCAAACCGCGCCGTCTCGGCGCGGCCGGGTCCGGCGAGCTCCCCGTAGGCGGCGAGCGTGAACCCTCCGACCCGAGCGCCCAGCCCCTCCAGCCGCCGTGGCACATCGGCACAGACGGCGAGCACCGACTGGGCGGAGGCGATCGCGTCGGTGAGCACCGCCAGCGGGCTCTCGCCGCGACGGTCGAGCACCGCGCGTCCGGGGCCGATCCGATCGGCCGCGGCATCCGGATCAGCTCCCGCGGGGGCAGACCCGGGCAGGCCGGCCTCGAGCTCGGCAAGCACCGCCGCCAGGTAGCCGGTCTCCTCGCGCAGGCAGGTGATCGGCGCAGGCGCGCAGCGCTGAGCGTGGCGGAGCACCAGGCGCGGCTCGACGGCTCCGTTCCAGGCGTTGCACTCCAGCCGGAAGCTCGCGTCATGGGGGGCGTCGGGCTCGGCCGCGACCCGGCCGTCGCAACCGAACGCCACCGCCTTGGCGCGCACGCCGCCGGAGATCACGTTGAACCGCGCATGGCGCCCGTCCCCCATCGGCCGCACATCGCCGAAGCGCCCGCCCGGGACGAGCAGGCGCGGCGCCGGGTTGCCGATCCCGCACGGCTCAAGCGCGCCGAGCTCTTCGGCGAGGGCGAGCCCGAGCTCCGCTCCGGAGACGACGGCGTCGACCCGCTCGACCGGAACCAACATCTCCGGGGTGAGCATCTCTGCAGCGTGCGCCTCGAACGAGGCGCGGAAGTCCTCGAGGGAGGCGAGCTCGAGCGAGAGGCCGGCGGCGGCCCGGTGGCCGCCGTAGCGGCCGAGGTGCCCCGCCGCGGCGTGCAGGCCGCTGAGCAGGTCGAACCCGGGGATCGAGCGCGCCGACCCGGTCCCAGTGCGGGCCTCGGGGTCGAGCGCGATCAGGATCGCGGGACGGTG
>DATJTS010000045.1:0-23912 GCA_035503035.1 Solirubrobacteraceae bacterium | reverse complement strand
CCCCCCCCCCCCCCCCCCCCCCACCCCGCGCCACCCTTACGGCCGAACCCGTCCCCCATCCCACCCCCGGAACGGAGCCGCCGCGGCCTCAATCTCCTCGGCCCGCGCCGCATGCGCCGCCGCCGTCGACAGGATCTCCTCGGAGTGCAGCCGCTTCTCCTCCATCGCGATCACCGACTTGGCCAACCCGGCCGGGTCGTCGAACACGACCGAGACGCCGCCCGTCTCGTCGGCCAGGAGCTGACCCTCCGCACCGCAGGTGGCGCACTCGACGATGTCGTCGTCGCGGACGTCGATCACGTTCAGGTGGCAGAGCGGGCAGAGCCCCGGCTCACCGAGGTACTCGACCTCTTCAAACGACCGCCCGAGCTGGCCCGCCACCCGCTCGCCGAGCAGCCGCGCCCGTTCGACGGCTGCCGGCTGGAGCACCACCGATGCGGGGGTTCCCGATCCGGCGAACACCGCCTGGTCGACGACCCCGCAGCGCAGCGAGAACGAGAGTGAGTGCATCAGGGGCAGCGCCAGGGTGTTCCACTGCTCTCCCAGCGCACCCCCGCTCACCAGGAACCCGGCCACCCGGGGCCGCAGCGCGCGCTGGTCGGGGCGGAACGGAACCGGCACCGGCCGGCCGGCCCGCTCGCGCTCCAGCAGCAGCTCGATGAAACCGACGTCGGCGTGCGGTCCGAACACGCGGTCGGTCAACAGCCGCAGCTTGCCCGCGGTGGTGCGCGAGTAGATGGGAGAGGAGTAGATGACCCCGTCGCTCTCCATCACCTGGTCGAAGAACCAGCGGCAGTCGTCGTCGGCGGGCGCCAGCGTCGGCCCGGTCGAGATCCGCATGTCATCCAGCGACAGCCACGACACCTCCGCGCCGTGAGCGGACGCGGTCTGCAGCGCCGCCTTCAAGAGGATCTCGGCGCTACCGCCCTCGGCGCCCGCGCTCACCCCGAGCAGCTTCACGGAGCGACCCCGGTCCACTCGTCGGGCATCAGGTACGACAGGAAGCGCCCCTCGGGATCGAAGCGCGCCCGCAGCTCCTCCAGCCGCGCCGCGTTCTCATCGATCAGGTACCGCGCCGGCCGCCGCACCAGGTTCTCGTCCGCAAGCTGGATCCCGCGTGACAACGGCTCCAACCGCCGCATCTGATCCGCCGGCCACGCCAGCATCGCCTCGCTCTCGGCCGGATCGGTCCAGCCGCCGAACGCCGCGAGGTACAGCGTTCCCTGCACCGAGATCGCCGCGTCGGGCAGCGCCTGCTCACGCCACGCGTACCAGAACACATGCGACGCGCCCTCGGGAATCGTGTCGTAGAGCTCGGCCACCGCGGGCACGAGCTCGTCCGGGCCGGCGTTCGTCCACATCCCGTCGGCACTCCAGTGAAAGCCCTCGGGCTCGACCGAGTCCGGGCCGTCGTAGAGCTCCACGAACGACCGCGACTGGGCCGGCAGAGCCACCGCGGCGCGCGAGCGCACCGGGCAGCCATCGAGCAGAGCCAACGCTGCCTGAGCCTCCTCATCCGAATCGGACATCACAGAGCACATGACGATCAGCGCGGGCGGGCCCGGAACCACCTCACCGAGCGGGCCGCGCGGGGTGGTCGCCATGATCGCGAATTCGAGCTCGTCCGGGAACGACGGCTCCTCTTCGAGCGCCCAGCGCAGCACCTGGTCACGGACCTCCATCGGGTAGACGTGATGTGTCTCCCAGATCGCGGCCGGTCGCTCGTGACAGCGCAGGTGGAACCGCGTGACGACGCCGAAGTAGCCCGCGCCGGCGCCGCGCGCCGCCCACAGCCACTCCGTGTTCTGATGCTCGTCGGCGTGGATCACCGACCCGTCCGCGGTGACGACGTCGACCGCGACCACCGACATGCAGGCGGGGCCGATCTTGCGCGAGAGCCAGCCCCAGCCACCCTGCAGCAGAAAGCCGCCGAGGCCGACGGTGGGGCAGTGGCCCGAGGGGAAGAACAGGTTGTGCTCGGCGAGCAGGCCATTGAGGTCACGGCCACGCGCGCCCGGGCCGACACGAGCGATCCCGGTCGACGCGTCGAACGCCACATCGTTCATGCGTGAGAGGTCGATGAGCAGCGCCCCGTCGCGCACGCTCGACGCCGTCCAAGAATGACCACCCGACCGTGCCTTGACCTTCAGACCATGATCCGCCGCATACCGCACGGCGTCGACGACGTCCTGCTCGGACTCGGCGAGCACGATCGCCGACGGGTAGCGGTGGGGCTTCAGCCCGTTCCAGACCGCGTCGCGCCGGGCGAGCTCGTACCCGTCGTCATCCCGGGCGAGGAGGTTCTCGGACTCGACAAGGGCCACCGACTCACGCTCCCAGCATCGAATAGCCGCCGTCGCAGATCATGTAGCTGCCGGTGATGTGCGCGGCCTCGTCGGTCGCCAGGTACAGCGCCGTCGGCGCGAGGTCCTCGGGCTCGGGAATGCGCCCTGCGGGAGTGTCGTGCTCCAGCTGCTCGCCGCGACCGGCCTTCCAGTCGGCGCGGCCCAGCACCCGCTCGGTCTTCATGAATCCGGGCGCGAACGTGTTCACGCGCACGTGCGGCGCGAACGCCTTCGCGTAGGACTTGGTGAGGCCGAGCAGCCCGTACTTGCCGGCGGCGTACTGGGGGGCGCGGGGTGAGCCGCGGACGATCACGGTCGAGCCGATGTTGACGATCGTGCCGTGCTCGCGCTCGACCATCCGCGTGCCGAACTCGTGGATCATCAGCATCGTGCCCTTGATGTCGACCGCGAGCGTGTGGTCGATCAGCTCCTCGGTGATGTGCCGCCAGGACTCCTGCTCGGAGGCCATGTCACCGACGTTGTTGATGAGCGCGTCGAGCGAGCCGAGCTCCTCGTCGACGGTGCTCGCCATCCGCTTGATGTCCTCCCAGCTGACGATGTCGCCCTGCACCAGCAGCGCGTCGGCCCCCGCCTCACGCACGCGTTCGGCGGTCTGCTCGGCGCCCGCCTTGGAGCTGCGGTAGTGCACGACGACGGTGCGGGCGCCCTCCTGGGCGGCACGGACGGCGATCTCGGCGCCGAACCCGGTGCCGGCGCCGGTCACCATGACCGTCCGATCGGCGAAGCGTTGGGGAATCTGGGGCATGTCTCTCTCCTTCACAAGAGCTCGGTCTGTCAGACGACCGTGCGGCCGCCGTCGATGTAGATCACCTGGCCGTTGACGAAGCTGGCCTGCCTCGACGCCAGGAACAGCACGGGGCCGACGACTTCGTGCAACTGGCCGAAGCGCCCAGCCGGGATCAGCGTGAGCAGTCGGGCGCGCTCCTCGGGATGCGCGTCGAGGTACGCGGTGGTGAGGTTCGTCTCCATGTAGCCAGGCGCGACCGCGTTGACGGTGACCCCGTCGGCGGCGTACTCATGCGCCATCACCTTGGTGAGCTGATTGATGGCGCCCTTCGTCGCGGCGTAGGGACCATGCTTCTGGTGGCCCATCAGCCCGGCGACCGAGGAGAAGAACACGACCCGCCCGTGGCCTTGGGCGCGCATCGGCTCAAGCGCCGCCTGCGCGGTGAAGAACGCGCTGGTCAGGTTGACCGCGATGAATCGCTCCCAGTCAGCGGGCGAGTACTCGGGGATCGGCCGGCGGTCGTTGATGCCGACGCCGTGGACGAACACGTCAAGGCCGCCGAGAGCCTGCCGCGCGCCCTCGATCGCTCCCGTGGAGCCGGTCGCGCTCGACAGGTCAGCGGCCAGGGTTCGGACGCCCGACATCCCGTCGGCAGACGCGAGCTCCGACAGCCGCTCCTCGCTGACGTCGATCGCGCACACCTGCGCGCCCGCACCCGTGAACCCCTCGACGAGCGCGGCGCCGAGGGTTCCGGCGCCCGCCACGATCACGCGCGCGCCGTCGAGGCCGAGCCAGTCGCTCACGCCTCGGCGCCGATCGGCGAGAGCTCCGGGTGGCCCTCCGCCCAGGAGATGACCGGATTGCGCAGCACGCCGATCCCCTCGATCTCCGCTTCGACGACGTCGCCGGGACGCAGGTACAGCGAGGCCGCGTCCTCGGAGAAGCCCGCGACTCCCGACACCGTCCCGGTCGAGATGATGTCGCCCGGGTTGAACCCCATCGCGGAGTAGTGGGAGATGATCTCCGGCACGGTCACCGACATGTTGCGGGTGTTCGACTCCTGGCGGCTCTCCCCGTTGACCCGCAGCGACATGTTCAGGTCACGCGGGTCGGGAATCTCGTCCGCGGTGACGATCCACGGTCCGATCGGGGAGAACGTGTCGATCGACTTCGACAGGCAGAAGACACCCGACTTCATCTCCTCGCGCTGGATGTCCCGCGCGGTGATGTCGTTGAAGACGATGTAACCGGCGATGTACTCCTCGGCCTCCTCGGGCGAGAAGAACTTGCCGCGCTTGCCGATGATGACCGCGAGCTCCAGCTCGTAGTCCATCTCGTTCGTCATCCCCTCGGGATAGATGATCGGCTCGTCGGGGCCGATGATCGCGTCGAGGTTCTGGAAGAACACGATCCACGGCAGCACCGGATGCGACCAGTTCACCCGCGTGGACTCCTCGTGGTGCTCGCGGAAGTTGCCGGCGGTGTGGAAGAACTTCTTGGGGATGATCGGCGCGCGCAGCGTGACGTCCGCGAGCGCGCTGGTCTCACCGGTCTCGGCGACGTCGCCGCCGCGCTCGAAGTACTCCCGCATTGTCGGGACGTCGTAGGCGACCACACGGTCGCCGTCGACCCGCCCCACCTTGCCGTCGTCGTAGGTGACGAGCTTCATCAGTCTGGCGTCTTTCTCCTGGAATCCTCCGGCCCTCCCGGGCCGCCACCGAGCGCATAGAATACAGAAAGCCAAACTGTATGCAACTCTAACTTTGGGATCGTGTCTGTTGTGGCACGTGACAGCATGGAAGGCACGGCATGAGACGAGGAGATTCAACGACGACATGGGGAGATCGCTGCGGGTCTCCGTTGCAAGGAGGACGGCGATGAGCGACCTGGTGCCGGAGGACGGCAACGGCGTTCCGGCGCGCCAGAGTGCCGAGTACGTGTACCGCCGCGTGCGCGAGGCGATCCTCAACGGCGAGCTGGCGCCGGGGGAGACGATGTCGCAGGTCGCGCTCGCCGACGAGCTCGGGGTCAGTCGCACGCCGCTGCGCGAGGCGCTGCGGATGCTCCAGGGCGAGGGGCTGATCGAGGCGCGCATGAATCGCCGGGTCCGCGTCGCCCCGGTGAGCGCCGACGATCTGGAGGAGCTGTACGCGGTCCGCGTGGCGCTCGAGGCGCAGGCGATGCGACTCTCGGTCCCCCGGATGCGCTCCGAGCACATCGCTCGACTGGAGGGCTCGATCGCCGAGATGGCGCACTACGCCGAGCAGCAGGACATGAGTCGATGGCTGATCCCGCACGCCGATTACCACCGGCAGCTCACCGAGCTCGCCGGCGGGCGCTTCACGGTGCTGCTCTCGCAGTTGTACGACCACTGTGAGCGCTATCGCCGGCTGCACATCGGCGCCGGCCCGAGTGCGTGGGCGATGGCCGACCACCGGACGATTCTCGATGTGGTGAAGACCGGCGACGAGAACCTCGCCGCCGCTCACCTGGCGCAGCATCTGTCGCGCATCGCCTTCGAGGTCGGCGAGATGCTCGAGCCCGGGCGTGACCTGGCGACGCTGCGCCGCGTGCTCTCGGACGCCGGGGCCGTCCCGCCGGTCCCGGTCGACTGACCCCGATCAGCGGTCTGAGCGCGTCCATCGGGGGCTCCGGGCGAGCCTGTGGGCCGCGGCACGGCGCCCCGGCCTCCGCGGCCGGCGAGCACCTTCCGGCAGTCGAAACGAGAGATTAACTTGCATACACTCTGAGGAAGTGCGTATACTCCGGCGAAACGCACACCGGGTGTGCATCTGTCGGTTCATCCACGTGGGGCCGCACGGTCTCGCGACGAGAGAGGGAAGAGAGATGACGTCACAGCTGAGGAGGCGTGGTGCCGTGTTCGGTATCTGCGCCGTGGCCGCGCTCGGGACAGCGGCCTGTGGGAGCTCCTCGAACTCCGGGTCCGGATCCGGCGGGAGCACCACCTCTGGAGGGGGCGCCAGCACGTCAGGCGGTTCGACGGCGACGACCGGCTCGAGCAGCGGCGGCTCCTCGTCATCGGCGCTTGGCACGCCCAAGGCCGCCACGGGCTCCCCGGTCACGTTCGGGATGATCAACATCGAGTCCAATCCCCAGGCGTCCTTCCCGGAGATCCGCGAGGCGGCCCAGGCCGCGGTGAAGTACGTCAACGCGTACGGCGGCGGCCTCGACGGTCATCCGATCAAGCTCGACGTCTGCATCACCGACAGCTCACCGGCGACCTCCACGCAGTGCGCCAACAAGCTGATCGCCGCCCACCCGACGGCCATCCTCGGCGCCGGTGACCTCGCCGCGGCGAACACGCTTCCGCTCTATCAGAAGGCCGGCCTGGCCTACATCGGCGGCGTCGACTTCACCCCCGCGGAGTCCACGGCGAAGAACGCCGTCATCTTCAACGACGTCGCCCAGAGCGGCAACTCGGACATCGCCGTGTATGCGGTGAAGAGCCTGCATGCGAAGAACGCGTCGGTGATCGATCTCGACAACACCCAGGGCAACAGCCAGGCCAACGCATTCGAGATCCCCGCGGTGAAGAAGTCGGGCGGGAGCGCGAAGCTGTTCTCGATTCCGCCGAACGCGTCGAGCGCCTCGTCCACGCTGGCGAGCGCGATCGCGAATCATCCCGACGCCTTCCTGCTCGAGGATCCCTCGCAGTGCGTGTCGATCCTGACCGGGCTGAAGAGCCTCGGGAACACCAAGCCGGTGCTGTCGATCGACCCCTGCTCCGCTCCTCCGGTGATCAAGGCCGCCGCCGGCGCCGCCAACGGGATGTACTGGTTCGAGCCCTTCCAGGACCTGTTCGCGGCCAAGCAGACTCCGGACACGAAGCTCGCGAAGGCGATCCTCGCGAAGTACGCGCCCGCGAACATCGTGATCGACTCGCCGGCGCTCGCCGGGCTCTCGACGGTGATGAACGTGTGGAACACATTCAAGAGCACGCCGACCAGCAAGCTGAAGACCGCGTACATCCTGAAGACGCTGCGGACCGGGACCCACAAGGCGTTCCTGTCGACCTCCTGGAACTGCTCGGCGCACCCGATCAAGAAGGAGCCGGCGATCTGCAACGCCGATCAGTACCTGTACCAGATCAAGAATGGGACGCCGACTCTGTTGCAGAGCGGGTACACCGCAGGTGCGAACATCGCCGGCTACTAGTAGGCCGTCACCGCTCGGACGCTGACCCTCAGTCATGTCCTCGTACATCCTGTTCCTGCTGCTGGGCCTCGGCTCGGGCGCCGTCTACGCGGTGCTCGGGCTGGGCCTGGTGCTCAAGTACCGCAGCGCGGGAGTCGTCGACTTCGGTCACGGCGCGGTCGCGATGTTCTGCGCGTACGTGTACATCGAGCTGCGCTCGAGCGGCGAATTGCAGTTCCCGTGGATCATCATTCCCCACCAGGTGCGGATCGCCTCGGCGGGCGGGCTGGGGACGGTTCCCTGCATCCTGATCACGCTCGTCTACTCGGCGGTGCTGGGGCTGTTGTTCTACATGGCGGTCTACCGGCCGCTGCGCACCGCGCCCGCGCTGGCAAGGGTGGGCGCCTCGATCGGCGTGCTGCTCGCGCTGCAGACGATCGCGCTGCTCAACTACTCGACGTTTGCGGTGAGCTCGCCGCCGATCCTGCCCGACACGACGTTCCACTTCGCCGGGCTGTTCGTCCCCTCCGCGCAGCTGTATCTGGCCGGGCTCACGGTGGTGCTCGGGCTGGTGCTGGCGGCGGTGTACCGGTTCACCAGGTTCGGCGTGGTCACCCGGGCGGCGGTGGAGAACGAGCGCGGCGCGGCGCTGCTCGGTCACTCCGCGAGCCGGATCGCGGCCTACAACTGGGTGCTGGCCACGGTGCTGGCGGCGGCCGCGGGCATCCTGATCCTGCCGATCACGACGCTGAACCCGGGCACGTACACGCTGTTCATCGTGCCCGCGCTCGGCGCCGCCCTGCTGGGGCGCTTCTCCTCCTTCGGCGCGGTCGTCTTCGGCGGGCTGGCGATCGGTGCGATCCAGTCCGAGACGGTGAAGCTGCAGACGGTCTGGACCTGGCTGCCGCAGACCGGCCTGCAGGACGGGCTGCCGTTCATCATCATCATGCTGACGATCATCGTGCTCGCCCGGCGGCTGTCCGCGCGCGGCGCGATCACCGATGTGCACAACCCGATGGTGGGCCGCCCGTCCCGCCCGGCGGCGAGCGCGGGCGGCGCCGTCGTCGTCGGGATCATCGCGCTTCTGGTGCTGAGCGCGCAGTACCGCGCGGCCGTCGACTCCTCGCTGATCACCGCCTGCATCTGCTTCTCGGTGGTGATCATCACCGGATACACCGGCCAGATCTCCCTGGCGCAGAACGGCATGGCGGGGGTGAGCGCGTTCATGCTCACCCACATCGCGGCCGGCCTCGGAATCGGCTTCCCGTTCGGGCTGATTCTCGCCGCGCTGTGCGCGGTGGTGCTCGGCGTCGCGGTCGGCCTTCCAGCGGTTCGTGTGCGGGGCGTCAATCTCGCGGTGGCGACGCTCGCGGTCGCGACCGCGCTCGATGCGCTGCTGTTCAACAACACGAGCTTCTCGGGCGGCTATACCGGGCGCAACGTCAAGGCGCCGCATCTGCTCGGCCTGAACCTCGGACCGGTGGGAACGGGTCAGGACACGCAGCGCCTGGCGTTCGGGATCATGGTGGTGCTGATCGTCGCGGCGATCGGGTTGTTCGTCGCACGGCTGCGGCTCGGCCGGCTGGGCCGGACATTCTTGGCGGTGCGCTCCAACGAGCGCGCGGCGGCCTCGGTCGGAATCGACGTGGCGCGGACGAAGCTGTTCGCGTTCGGGATCGCGGCGTTCATCGCCGGGATCGGCGGGGGCCTGTTGGCCTATCAGCAGCAGAACGTCAACGCGGCGACGTTCACCACCTGGACATCGCTGACGATCCTCGCGATCACCTACGTCGGCGGGGTGGGGCGGATCACCGGCGCGCTCGCCGCGGGCGCGCTGCTCGCGTCAAACGGCCTGGTGCCAACGCTGCTGAACAACCTGTTCAACTTCGGCCAGTATCAGAACCTGATCGCGGGAGTGCTGCTCACCATCACGGCGGTCGCCAACCCGGACGGCATGACCAAGGAGATGGGCGCGGGCTTCACCAAGCTCCGACGCGCGGCGATGCGAAGAGCCGGGATCGGAGGCGGCGGCGATGGTGGCGCGAGCCCCGCCGCGCCGTCCGCCCCTGAGCCGTCCGCGCCGTCGCCGGCGGCGGCGGCCGGCAGACCGAAGGTGGCGGGACGGTGAGCGCCTCCGCCCCCGCAGCGGCGCCGCGCCCGGTCGGGATCGAGGACGTCGTCCTCGACGTCCAGAACCTCACGGTCAAATACGGCAACGTCGTCGCGCTGGGCGACATCAGCTTCTCGATCCCACGCGGATCGGTCACCGGGCTGATCGGCCCCAACGGTGCCGGGAAGACGACGCTGATCGATGCGCTCACCAACTACACGCGCGCCAGCTCGGGCTCGGTCACCTTCGAGGGCGAGTCGACTCACTCGGTCCGCGCCCATCGCCTGGCGCGCCGCGGGCTGATCCGCACCTTCCAGTCGGTCGAGCTGTTCAACGATCTCACGGTCGAGGAGAACCTGGCGGTCGCGGCACAGCCGCCGAGCCTGCTCGCCGCGCTCGGCAGCGTGTTCGCCGGCCGAGCCGAGACGCGTCATGAGGATGTCGAGTGGGCGCTGTCGGTGACCGAGCTGCAGGACGTCGCCGATCGCTACCCGACGGAGCTCTCGCACGGGCAGCGCAAGCTGGTCGGTGTCGGCCGCTCCCTGGCGCGACGGCCGTCGCTGCTGCTGCTCGACGAGCCCGCCGCGGGCCTGGACACGGCCGAGACGCTCGCGCTCGGCCAGCGGCTGCGCACGCTGCCCGACCACGGGGTGACCGTGCTGTTGATCGACCACGACATGGGGCTGGTGCTCGGGACCTGCGATCACGTGATGGTGCTGGACTTCGGCAACCTGATCGCCTCCGGCACCCCGGCCGAGATCCGCGCCGACGCGCGCGTGGTCGAGGCCTACCTGGGAAGCTCCCAGCAGACAGAGGGTGAAGCCGGAGATGAGTGAGCTTCTCGAAGTCGACACGCTGCACGCCGGTTACCTCGGCATTCCGGCGGTCCGTGACCTGTCGCTGAAGGTCGGTGCCGGTGAGGTGGTCGCGCTGCTCGGTCCCAACGGCGCGGGGAAGACCACGACGCTGTCGACGATCGCCGGGCTGCTTCAGCCGATCTCCGGCCAGGTTCGCTTCAAGGGCGATGAGATCCACGGCCGTCCTGCGTACAGGGTCGCGCGCCTGGGCCTGTCGCTGGTGCCGGAGGACCGCGCACTGTTCTACGGGCTGACCGTCCGGGAGAACCTGCGGCTGGGCCGCGGCCGCGACGCCGGGCTCGGCCAGGGCGAGCTGCTCGAGATGCTTCCCGAGCTGGAGAAATGCCTCGGCCGCAAGGCCGGCGTCCTCTCCGGAGGTGAGCAGCAGATGCTCGCCGTCGGCCGGGCGCTGATCGGCCGTCCGCGGCTGCTGCTCGTCGACGAGATGAGCCTCGGCCTGGCGCCGGTGATCGTCGAGCGCCTGCTGCCGATCCTGCGGCGCATCGCGGACGAGCTCGGAACCGGAGTGTTGTTCGTCGAGCAGCACATCGCGATGGCGCTCGAGATCGCCGATCGCGCGTATGTGCTCAATCACGGCGACCTTGTTCTCTCCGGAACCGCCGAGGAGCTTCGGGGCAGGCGTGATCTCGTCGAGGCCTCGTATCTCGGCGAGGCCAAGATCGAGGACATCGAGCCCGCCCACCCATGACGGCGACCGAGCCGACGGATGCGGCCCCAGCGCTCGCCGGCGGCGACCGCGTGCTCACCGCCTCCGAGGCGATCGTCGCGGGTCTCGTCGCCGCCGGGGTGAGCGACCTGTTCGGGATCGCGGGCGGCAAGTTCGCGCCGCTGCTTGCCGCCGTCGACCGCGAGCCGCGGCTGCGCTTCACCGGAGTCCGCCACGAGGCCGCCGCGGCGTTCATGGCCACCGCGGTCGCCCACCGCACCGGGCGGCTCGCCGCGTGCGTCGCCGAGATGGGGCCGGGGGCGCTCAACCTGGCAAGCGGGCTGGACACCGCCTACACGAACCACCTGCCCGTGATCGCGATCACCGTCGGCACGCCGGCGCGGCTGAGCGGTCCCGCCCACGGTCAGCTGATGGAGCTCGACGCGCCGTCCGTGTTCGGGGCGCTGACCCGGTGGAGGGCCACGCTTGCCGATCCGCGGCGGACAGGTGAGCTGCTCGCCCGCGCGGTGGCCGAGGCGCTCGGCTCAGGACGCGGCCCCGTCCACCTGGAGGTCGGCTACGACGTGCTCGCCTCGGAAGCGGCGGCCGGCTCGGCCGGCGAGATCGCTCGCTGGACCGCCGGCGCCGCGCAGATCGATCGCCCCCAGCCCGACCCCGGGGCGCTCGCCCGCGCGGCCGAGCTGTTGTGCGAGGCGCGGCGGCCGCTGCTCCTGGCGGGCGGTGGCGTGGTGGCCGCCGAGGGCGGCCCGCAGCTGCGCGCGCTTGCGGCGCTGCTCGACGCCCCGGTGATCGTCACCCAGATGGGCATCGGCCTGCTCGCCGACGACGACCCGGCGCTGGTCGGGCAGGGCGGGGTGGTGTTCGGCGACCAGGTGCTCCGCGCGCTGCGCGAGGCGGATGTGGTGCTCGCCGCCGGCTGCCGCTTCTCCTCGTGGCTGTGGGATGGTGCGCACCCCGCGGGTGCCGAGAACCCGGCGCAGCGTCTGATCCATCTCGACATCGAGCGTTCCGAGATCGGGCGGCTGCGCCCCGCCGAGGTCGCGCTGGTCGGCGACGCGCGCGCCGGTCTGGGTGCGCTGCGCTGCGCGCTCGGCGAGGGCGGTGCCGCGGATCCCGCCTGGCGGGCCGGTCTTGCCGAGGAGCGCGCCGTCTACCTGGAGCGGGTGGCAGAGCTCGGCCGCGACGGTTCCTCCGCGGCGCGGCCCGGAGCCGACCGCGAGCCGATGCACCCCGCCCAGCTCGCCCGCGCGCTCGGCGACGCGATCCCCGACGACGCACTCGTCGTCTACGACGGAGCCCACACGAGCTTCTGGTCCAACGACCTCACCCCGGTGAGCGGACCGCGGACGCGCTTTCACGATCCGGGCTCGGGTCACCTCGGCTTCGGCGTCCCGTACGCCCACGCGCTCGCGCTGCTCGAGCCGGGGCGGCCAGTGATCGACATCACCGGCGACGGCGCGTTCGGCTTCTCGGTCGCCGAGCTCGACACCGCGGTCCGGCTCGGCCTGCGCGTCGTGCACGTCATCCACGACAACCAGGCGTGGGGCGTGATCGGCTTCTCGCAACGCCGCCTCGGCTTCTCGCTCGGCACCGATCTGGCGGGCACCGACTACGCGGCGATCGCCCGCGGCTTCGGCGCCCATGGCGAGCGGGTCGATACGGTCGACCAGGTTGCGCCCGCCCTCGCCCGTGCGCTCGCCGCCGACGGGCCGTCGGTGATCGACGCGCGCGTCTCGTTCGTCCCCCACCCGGGTCTGCCGCGCTTCGGGGCGATGGGCCGCTTCCCGCAGGACTGACGCTGTGGTCGTTTCGACGGAACCCTTCAATAGAAGTGACCACACCGCCCTCGCCACCGGCCCGGAGGACTGAGGCTGTGGTCACTTCCATCGAACCCTCCAATGAAACTGACCACACCGCGCACACCGCGATGGTCACCGGCGCGGCAGACCCGACGGGCATCGGCGCCGCCTGCGCCCGGGCGCTGGCACAACGCGGCTGCCGCGTCGGCCTACTCGACCGCCGGCCCTGTGACGAGGTCGTCGCCGGGCTCCGTGAAGCCGGCGCCCCCGCCGCTGCCTCCGCCACGGTCGACCTCGCCGACGCCGCCACGATCTCCCCGGCCGTTGACCAGCTCGAGCACGAACTCGGCGGCGACGCGACGGCGATCCTCGTCAACTGCGCCGCCGATCTCACGCAGGCGCGCCTGGAGGACCTCGACCCGCAAATCCTCACCCGCGTCCTCTCCGTCAATGTCGTCGCGGCTGCGATGCTCGCCCGCCGCGTCGCGCCCGGCATGGCCCGCCGCCACTTCGGGCGCATCGTCAACATCGCCTCGGACACCTTCGATCGCCCTCCCGCTCCGGCGATGACCGCCTACATCACGTCCAAGGGTGGGCTGATCGGCCTCACCCGCAGCCTGGCGGTCGAGCTCGGCCCCCAAGGGATCACCGTCAACGCGATCTCACCCGGCCTCACCGAGACCGCCGGCGCCCGCGCCGGCCAACCCACAGAGCATTTCGACCGCGTGCGCGACACACAGGCGATCAAGCGCACCCTCCAGCCCGCCGACTACGCCGGGGTCCTCGGCCTGCTTGTCTCCGAGCAGGGCGGCGCGATCACCGGCCAGACGATCCGGGTCGACGGCGGCGCGGTGATGGTGTGAGCACGGGTGTGAGCACGCACGGCCGGCTCAAAGACAAGGTCGCTTTCATCAGCGGCACCGCCGGCGGCATGGGCCGCGCGGCCGCTCAGGTGTTCGCCGCCGAGGGCGCGACGGTGTTCGGCTGTGACGTCGACCCCGACGGCCAGCACGAGACCGAGCGGCTCGTCCGCAACGCCGGCGGCGAGATCGACTCACTGACTCCCGTCGATCTCTCCACCCCGGAGGGTGCGGCGGCGTGGATCGCGAAGGGAATCGAGCGCTATGGCCGGATCGACATCCTGTACAACAACGCCTCGCGCCTGCGGTTGGGGGCGTTTGGGGAGCAGTCGTTCGCGGATTGGGAGTTCACGATCGATAACGAGCTGCACCTGCCGTTTCACTGCACCTACGCCGCGTGGCCGCACTTGATCGCCGGCGGCGGCGGGGTGGTGATCAACGTCGGCTCAGTCGCCGCGATCCGCGGCGCGCTGTTCGCCCCGATGAGCGCCCACGGAGTGGCCAAGGCCGGGATGGTCTCCTTCACCCGACACCTGGCCGCGGCCGGCGCGGACCACAACATCCGTTCGGTGGCGATCAGCCCGGGGATGACCCGGACCCCAGCGACCCAGCAGCACTTCGACGATCCCGCCAACCCGATCGAGCAACTCAAGACGATCACCCCGTCGCGCCGTCCGGCCGAGCCGGAGGACATCGTCCGCGTCGCCGCCTTCATGGCCTCCGACGAGGCCTCCTACGTCAACGGCGCCAACATCGTCGTCGACGGCGGCGTCAGCGCCATGGCCGGATGACGGGCCCGTGATCGTCGACGTCCACGCCCACGTGCTGGAGCCGGTCGTGCTCGACGAGGCGGGCCCGCACGGCGTCGCCTCCGGCTTCGGCGCGCGCCCTCATCGCCCCCCGCCCGGCACGCGCTTCGCTCGAATCAACGAGCTGATGATCGATCCTGACAGCCAGGTCGCGGCGATGGACGAGCTCGGCATCGACGTCCACCTGATCTCCGCGATCCTCGCCGTGACCCCCACCGGCTGGGCGCCGCCGCCGGTCGCCCACCGGCTCAACCGGCGCTACAACGACTTCATCGCCGAGGCGGTGCGGCGCCATCCGCGACGGCTGGTCGGTTCGTGCACCCTGCCGCTCCAGGACCTCGACCTTGCGCTCGAGGAGCTCGACCGCGCCACCAGCGAGCTCGGTATTCACGTGGTGCAGCTGCCGGCCCAGATCGACGGGGTCTACCTCGGCGAGCCGCCGCTGCGCCCGCTCTGGGAGGAGATCGACCGGCGCGGGCTGACCGTCTTCATCCACCCCGACGGCGTGCGCGACGCGTGGTTCCAGCGCTACGCGCTGTGGAACTCGGTCGGACAGCCGATCGAGGAGGCGCGCGTGCTCGCCTCGCTCATCTACGAGGGCGTGCTGGAGGACCACCCGGACCTTCGGATTGTCGTCTCCCATGGCGGCGGTTACCTGCCCCATTACTACGGCCGCCTGGACCGCAACGTCCACAACATGCCGGATTCGACGGTCAACATCTCGCAGGCGCCCAGCGACTACCTGCGCCGCCTGTACTACGACACCTGCGTCTACGAGCCCACGACCCTCGAGGCGCTGATCGCCCGGGTCGGGGCCGATCACGTCCTGATGGGCAGCGACTGGCCGGTGGGCGAGGCGGACCCGATCGGCGTCGTGGAGCGCTGCACGGCGCTCGACGACGCGGGCACGCGCGCGGTGCTCGGCGGTAACGCCGCGCGCCTGCTCGGACTCGGCAACCAGTGAAGGGAGATTGATGCACGTCGTCATCGCCGGAGCCGGCCTGAGCGGCCTGTGCCTCGCCCAGGGCCTCACCAACGCGGGAATCAGCTGCGCCGTCTATGAACGCGATCCCGAGCTGACCCGCCGCGCCGGGTATCGGATCACCATGAACGGAGACGGGGGCGACGCGCTGGAGCGCTGCCTGGCGCCCGATCTCTACGAGCTCTACCTGCAGTGCTCGCGCGTCACCCCGCCGCGCCGGGTGTCGGTGGTCATCGACGAGCAGTGCGCCGAGCGGACGACCGCGCCCCATCTCGGTCCTCCCAACGACGGGGAGCGCCCGCACACGGCGATCGACCGCCGGACGCTTCGCCAGATCCTCGCCGCGCGGCTGGGCGACCGCATCCATACCGGCGCCGCGGTCGTGGGCTTCGAGCGGCGGGGCGAGGGCGTTGTCGCCGAGCTCGCCGACGGCTCCGAGGTCAGCGGGGACGTCCTGGTCGGCGCCGACGGCGTGGCCTCCGCGGTCCGCGCGAAGCTGCTCCCCGAGGTCGAGGTCATCGACACCGGCGTGCGGGGCCTCGGCGTCTTCGCCAGGACGCCGCTCACGCCTGAGATCCACGATGCACTCCCCTCAACCCTGCTCGACGGGTTCGTCATCGCCAGCGACTCCGAAGGGGTCACCCTGGCGCTCGGCGCGATGGATCCGCGCGAACCGCCCGAGCGCGCCGCAGCACGGCTGACCCCCGATCTGACCCTCGATCCGGTCGAGCCGTACATGATGCTCAGCGGTGGCGTGCGGCCCGGGACGGTGATCCCGGCGCCCGGAGAGTGGGGTCCCGACACGCCCGCCGAGGTCCATGCCCAGATGTGTGACGCGGTCTCCGACTGGCATCCCGCCCTGCGCGGCCTGGTCGAGCGGATCGACCGCGACACGCTGTTCTCCGCGCACTTCAAGCGGCTGGATCCCACCCCCGCCTGGGAGAGCTCCAACGTCACGGTCATCGGCGACGCGATCCACGCGATGCTCCCCACCTTCGGGATGGGCGGCAACACCTCGCTGCGCGACGCCGCCCTGCTCACCGCCGGACTCCAGCGCGTGGCGGCCGGAGAGACGACCGTGCCCGAGGCGGTCGCGGGTTACGAGGCGGCGATGCGCGAGTACGTCTACCCGATCATGGAGATGTCCGCCGACCACGACCGCTTCGGCGGCGGCGGCCTGCGCCGATGAGGATCGCACGCGTCCAGGAGAGCGCCTCCGAGGTGAGGACCGCGATCGTCGCCCCCCACGACACCGTCCGCGTGCTCGAGCCCGAGGTCGATGTCATCGCCCTGCTCGGTGCCGAGCCGCAGCAACGCGAGCGCCTTGCCGGGCGGGTCACCGCCGAGCGGCCGCTCACCGAGATCCGGCTGCTCGCCCCGATCGTACCGCCGACGATCCGCGACTTCTCCGTGTTCGAGCAGCACATCGCGGGCGTGATCCGCAACACTCGGCCGGATGCGACGGTCCCGGACGTCTTCTACGAGTCGCCGTTCTGTTACTTCACCAACCCGCACGCGCTCACCGGCCCCGGAGATGAGATCGCCGTCCCGCCCGGGTGCGAGCGGCTCGACCTCGAGCTCGAGGTCGCGGCGGTGATCGGCACCGCGGGACGCGATCTGTCCCCCGAGAGAGCGGGGGCCCACATCGCCGGCTACACGATCTTCAACGACTGGTCGGCGCGGGATCTGCAGATGGCCGAGATGCGGCTCGGCCTCGGCACCTGCAAGGGCAAGGACTTCGCCAACACGCTCGGACCCTGGATCGTCACCGCCGACGAGCTGGAGCCGCTGCGCGACGGCGACCGGCTCGCACTTGAGATGCGCGCCGAGATCAACGGGACGGCGCTCGGCACCGACTCGCTGGCCAACATGGCGTGGTCGTTCGAGGAGCTCGTCTCCTACGCCTCGCGCGGGACCTGGGTGCGCCCCGGCGACGTGCTCGGCTCCGGGACGTGCGGCTACGGCTGCCTGTTCGAGCTGTGGGGGATCGAGGGGCCGGATGCCCATCCGCCGCTCGGACCGGGCGACGAGGTGACGCTCCACGTCGAGGCGATCGGCACGCTCCAGAACACGATCGTCGCGGGCGGCGAGCCGATCCCGCTGCCCCGCGCGGCACCGGCCCGCACCCTCAGCGCCCGCGCATGAGCGCCCCGTACGCACGGGGGCTGCATGAGCTCGGCGACGGCCTGCACGCCTACCTGCAGCCCGACGGTGGCTGGGGATGGTCGAACGCGGGGCTGATCGTCGCCGACGGCGCCTCGCTGCTCGTCGACACGCTGTTCGACCTCAAGCTCACCGCCGAGATGCTCGAGGCGATGGCGCCGCACCTCGAGCGCAGCCCGCTCGCGGTCGCGTTCAACACCCATGGCAACGGCGACCACTGCTACGGCAACCCGCTACTGCCCGACGGCATCCCCATCATCGCCAGCGCGGCTGCCGACGCCGAGATCCGCGCCGTCCCGCCCGCGGCGGCGCAGCTGCTGTTCAAGGAGGCCGAGCTCGGTCCGGAGTTCGCCGCGTTCGCCGCCGAGGCGTTCGGGCCGTTCCAGTTCGCCGGCAACGAGCTGCGGCCCCCGACTGAGACGTTCGACGATGAGCATGTGGTGACCGTCGGCGACCGGGAGGTCCACCTCATCCGCCTGGGCCCCGCGCACACCGACGGCGACGCAATCGCCTGGGTGCCCGACGCCCGAGCGGTCTTCACCGGCGACATCCTGTTCATCCGCGGCACTCCGGTGACCTGGGCAGGGCCGGTCTCGCGCTGGGTCGCCGCGACCGAGCGGGTCCTCGAGCTCGAGCCGCAGGTGATCGTCCCCGGCCACGGACCGCTCGCCGATCCCCAGATGGTCCGGGACATGCAGGGCTACCTGCGCTTCGTCGAGCGCGAGGCGACGCTGCGGTTCCGAGCCGGGATGGATGCGGTCGCCGCCGCCGACGACATCGACCTCGGGCCCTACGCGGACTGGAACGACCGCGAGCGGATCGCGGTCAACGTCGACGCCGTCTATCACGAGCTCGATCCGTCGCTGCCGCCGACGCCCGTGCCCGAGCTGTTCGTGCAAATGGCCAGGTGGCGGGCCCGTCACTGAGCGACTCGGCGAGCGGGACCGCGTTAGGGTGGTCGTCGCGATGGACTCATCCGGCGACCCCACCGACGTCAGCGTCACCCGTCCCGGCCTCTCGGACCGCGCGACCGTTCTGGCCAATCTCGGCCGGCTGATCGACGAGGCGTGGACCTCGTTCGATGAGCCGCGGATCTCCGAGCCCGAGCTGTCCGCCGAGTTGACCGCGCGCCTGCGGACGCCGTTGCCCGAGGCACCTGGCGAGGAGGAGCAGGCGCTTGCCGATGCCGTCGCCACGCTCGAGGCGTCGGTCTCGCCGAGCCGGCCGCTGTACGTCGCCTACATCGGCTCGAGTGGGCTGGAGGTCGGGGTGCTCGCCTCGGCGCTGGCGGCGACCTACGACGCGAACCTCGCCTCCGCCGCGGGCGGGGCGGAGCTGATCGAGCAGCAGACGCTCGAGTGGCTGGCCCAGTTCGTTCGCTTCCCGCTCGGCGAGGGCACGTTCACCAGCGGCGGCATGACCTCGAACCTCACTGCCGTCCTGGTCGCGCGGGAGCGGGCGCTGCCCGGCTCGAGAGCCGACGGCCTCTCCGGCCGCCGCGCCGCGGTGTACTGCTCCGACGAGGCCCACTACTCCGTCGTCCGCGCGGTGGAGGCGGCCGGTCTCGGCGCCTCGTCCGTCCGCCGCGTCCCGATCGACGAGGCGCGCCGGCTGAGGCTCGACGCGCTCGCCGACGCGCTCGCGCAAGACCGGGCCGACGACGTGGTGCCGGTCGCTGTGGTGGCCACCGCCGGCACGACGCTCACCGGGGCAGTCGACCCGATCGACGGCGTCGCGGACCTGTGCGCCGAGTACGACACCTGGCTGCACGTCGACGGCGCCTATGGGCTGCCGGCCGCCGCGACCGCGAGCGCCGGCCCGCGGTTTGCGGGGTTGGCGCGCGCCGACTCGGTGACCGTCGACGCCCACAAGTGGCTCGGGGTGCCCAAGAGCTGCAGCGCCGTCATGTTCCGCGAGCGCGGCTCGCTGGTGACCGCGTTCGGCCACCACGAGCGCTACATGCTGCACGAGGGCGACATCGCCAACCCGGTCGACCGCACGTTCGAGTACTCCCGACCGCTGCGCTCGCTGCGGCTGTGGATGGCGTTCCGGATCCACGGCGCCACGCAGTACCGCCAGTGGATCGAGGAGACGCTCACCCACGCGCGGGAGCTGGTGGCGCTGATCGAGGCCTCCGACGACTTCGAGATGCTGCACACCCCGATGCTCTCGACCGTCTGTTTCCGCCACCTGCCGTCGGGCATCACCGACCTTGATGCTCACAACGCCCGGCTCGGTCGCGCGATGCAGACCGATGGTCGCGTCTTCCTCGCGCCCGCCGCGATCGACGGGATGACCTGCCTGCGCGCCTGCTTCGTCAATTTTCGCACCCGGGCGGACGAGGTGGTGACGATCATCGAGGTCGCGCGCGCGATCGGCGATGCCCTGGCGGGCGGCGGGGCCTGATCGTCGCGGTGCGGGTGTCGCTGTTCGTCACCTGCCTGGGTGACACTCTGTTCCCTGACACTGCGCGTGCGACCGTCACTCTGCTCGAGCGGCTCGGCGTCGAGGTCAACTTCCCGGCGGCGCAGACCTGCTGCGGCCAGATGCACATCAACACCGGGTACGGGCACGAGGCGCAGTCACTTGTGCGGCACTTCGTCGAGACGTTCGCCGGCTGCGAGGTGATCGTCGCCCCGTCGGCGTCGTGCGTGGCCACGGTCCGGACGGAGTACCCACGGCTGGCGGCGGAGACCGGCGATCCGGCACTGCAGAGCGCGGTCGCTGAGATCGTTCCCCGTACGTGCGAGCTCACCGAGCTGCTCGTCGACCGGCTTGCAGTCACCGACGTGGGCGCCGTCTTCCCGCACACTGTCACCTACCACCCCACCTGTCACTCGCTGCGCACCCTGGAGCTCGGCGACCGGCCACTCGCGCTGCTGCGCGCGGTCCGCGGTCTGGAGCTGCGCGAGCTCCCGCGCGCCGCCGAGTGCTGTGGCTTCGGCGGCACGTTCGCGGTCAAGAACGCTGACACCTCGCTGGCGATCGGCGCCGACAAGGTGCGGGCGATCCTCGACAGCGGGGCCGAGTACTGCGTGGCCGTCGACAGCTCGTGCCTGATGCACATCGGCGGCGTGCTCGACAGACGGCATGAGCGCCCGCGGACGATCCATCTCGCCGAGCTGCTCGCCCATACCGGAGCGACCGGGTGAACGATCCAATCGCCCCGCCGAGGTCGTTCCCCGAGGCTGCCCACGACGCGCTCGCCGACGACCAGCTGCGGCGCAACCTCGCGCACGTCACCTCGACGATCCGCGTCAAGCGAGCGGCGGCCGTCGCCGAGCTCCCCGACTGGGAGGCGCTGCGCGAGGCAGGCCGCGCGATCAAGACCGAGACGATGCGCCACCTCGACCGCCACCTCGTCGCGCTCGAGCGCTCGGTGACCGCCGCGGGCGGCGTCGTGCACTGGGCCCGAAACGCCGAGGAGGCCAACCGCATCGTCGGGGGTCTCATCGAGTCCCATCGGACGACCGAGGTGGTCAAGGCCAAGTCGCTGACCACCGAGGAGATCGGGCTCAACGAGGCGCTCGCGCAGCGCGGCATCCGCGCCTGGGAGACCGATCTCGCGCAGCTGATCATCCAGCTCTCCGACGACACGCCGTCGCACATCCTGGTGCCCGCGATCCACCGCAATCGCGCTCAGATCCGCGACCTGTTCCGCGCAGAGCTTCCCGGTGCCCCGGCCGATCTTCCCGACGACCCGTCGGCGCTCGCCGAGGCGGCGCGGCTGTACCTGCGCGAGCTGTTCCTGCGCGCCCGCGTCGGGATCAGCGGCGCCAACTTCGCCGTCGCCGAGACCGGGACGATCGCCGTGGTCGAATCCGAGGGCAACGCCCGGATGTGCACGACGCTGCCCGAGGTGCTCATCACCGTGATGGGAATTGAGAAGGTGATCCCGTCCTGGCGCGACCTCGAGGTCTACCTGCAGCTGCTGCCCCGTTCCTCCACCGCCGAGCGGATGAACCCGTACACGTCGCTGTGGACCGGCGTCGACCCGGCCGACGGCCCGCGCGAGTTCCATCTCGTGCTGCTCGATCACGGTCGCACCACCGCTCTCGCCGACGAGGTCGGCCGCCAGGCGCTGCACTGCATCCGCTGCTCCGCCTGCCTGAACGTCTGCCCGGTCTACGAGCGCACCGGCGGCCACGCTTACGGTTCCACCTATCCGGGCCCAATCGGCGCGATCATCACGCCGCTGCTCACGGATCTGCATGAGGGCGCGACGCTGCCGTACGCCTCGAGCTTGTGCGGCGCCTGTTACGAGGTCTGTCCGGTGAAGATCGACATCCCGCGGGTGCTCGTCCACCTGCGCGGCCGCGTCGTCCGGGAGGGCGCGCATCGCGAGCCCGGTGAGCAGGCCGCGATGGGCGCGCTGGCGCGGCTGTTCGAGCACCCGCGCGCGTTCGCCGCCGCGCAGCGGATCGGCGCGCTCCTGACCGCTCCTCTGCGGCGCCGCGGCCGGCGCATCACCCGCCTGCCGGGGCCGCTGCGCGGCTGGACGCAGGGGCGTGACCTGCCCCCGCCTCAGCCGAGCTTCCGGGACTGGTGGAGGCGCGAGCGATGAGCGATGCGCGCACCGAGATCCTCGCCCGCATCCGTGGCGCTCTCGGCGACGTCCGCGACGAGGCACCGCGTCGCATTCCGCGGGACTACGGCCGCGGCGGCGGGCTCGACCAGGAGGCGCTGGCCGGGCTCCTCACCGACCGGGTGCGCGACTACGCGGCCGAGGCCGAGCGGATGAGCGAGTTGGATGTCGGCGTCGCGGTTCGAGCCGGATGCCTGCGCCTCGGCATCGGGCGGCTGCTGGTCGCCCCGGGGGTGCCTGGCGCGTGGTGGCCGGCCGCGGCGTGGGAGGACGAAACCGGCGCGGCGGCCGAGGAGGACGAACGCGACGTCGCGATCGAGGAGGACGGTGGAGCCGCAGAGGCCGAGGAGGACGACGGTCGCCCGGCTGCCGAGCTCGACGCGGTCGACGGCGTGCTCACCGGCTGTGCGCTCGCGATCGCCGAAACCGGCACGCTCGTGCTCGACGGGCGCCCGCCATGCGGCCGTCGTGCGCTGACCCTCGTTCCCGACCGCCACATCTGCGTCGTCCGGGTCGAGCAGATCGTCGAGCGCGTTCCCGAGGCGATCGCGGCCCTGGCGCCGCGCGTCGCCGCCGGGCGCGTGCCCGTCACGTTCATCTCGGGCTCCTCGGCGACCTCCGACATCGAGCTTGAGCGCGTGGAGGGCGTCCACGGGCCGCGCCGGCTGCTCGTGCTGATCGCCGGCTGACGCCGCGGGCTCCCGCGCTCGTGGCTACGCCGTGCGTGGCCGCAACCGCAGCCCGGACATGCCGCCGTCGACCGCGATCCACGTCCCGGTCGTCGAGCCTGAGGCAGGGGACGCGAGGTACGCGATCGCGCCCGCGACCTCGTCGGCGGCCACCAGACGGCCGTGCGGTTGGCGAGCGTTGAGGGCTGCGCGCTCGGCCGCGGGATCGTCGGTGCGCTCCATCAGCCGACCGATCCACGGAGTGTCGGCGGTGCCCGGGTTGACCGCGTTGACGCGGATGCCCTCGGGCAGCAGGTCGGCGGCCATCGCGAGCGTCATCGACAACACGGCGCCCTTGGTGGCCGAATAGAGCACCCGGTCGGGCAGGCCGGCCGTCGCCGCGATCGACGAGGTGTTGACGATCGCCGCGTGCGGGGACTCGCGCAACGCCGGCAGCGCCGCGCGGGCGACTCGCACCATCCCGACGACGTTGACGTCGTAGACACGGTGCCACTCCTCGTCGTCGTTGTCGTCGACCCCGCCCTGAGCGCCGATGCCGGCGTTGTTGATCAGGATGTCCAGGCCGCCGAACGCGGTGATCGCATCGGCGACCGCGGTGCGCACCGCGGCGTCATCGGTTACGTCGGCGCGGACGAGGGTGAGGCCGTCTGGTGCCTCCTCGGCGAGGTCGAGTACCGCGACCGTCGCACCGAGCTCGGCGAGCCGCTGCGCGCTCGCCAGCCCGATGCCCGACGCGCCGCCCGTCACCAGGGCCCGCAGGCCGTCCATCTCTGCCATGTGCCGTCCTCCGTGGTCGATCGCTTGCTCATCCGATGGTCAACGCGGCCCGATGACCACCTGCCGCTGTGATCCGAGCCCCGCCACGCCGAGCTCCATCACGTCCCCCGGCGCGAGGAACACCGGCGGGTCGTACCCGGCGCCCACCCCCGGCGGCGTCCCCGTGTTGATCAGGTCTCCCGGCTCCATCACCAGGAATTGGCTGAGGTAGTGGACGATGAAGAACGGGTCGAAGACCATCGTCGCGGTCGAGCCGGTCTGCCGGCGCTCGCCGTTGACGTCGAGCCACATGTCCAGCGCGCGGACGTCGGCGACCTCGTCGGGCGTGACCAGCCACGGTCCGCA
>DATJTS010000044.1:0-44491 GCA_035503035.1 Solirubrobacteraceae bacterium | reverse complement strand
TCGAGGCCTACATCGACCACTCGACCCGGGCTGACGGCCCGTCGACCGGCGTCGTGTACTGGCAGCTGAACAAGGGCTGGCCGTCGATGCTCTGGAATCTCTACAACAGCGACGGCGATGAGGCCGGCAGCTTCTTCGGTGCTCAGGAGGCCAACCGGTCGGTGCACGCCCTGTACGCGTATGACACGGGAGACGTCGCCGTCGACAACCTCGGCTCGGCGACCCAGCGCGACCTGACCGTGCAGGCGAAGGTCTACGACATCGCCGGCAACGTGCTGTCGGATCAGACCTCCGCGCCGCTGAACCTGAACTCGCAGGGGCTGGCGACCGACGTGCTGCACCCATCGGTCCCGGCCGCGACCGTGCCGCCCACCCCGGCCCAGACCTATTTCGTCGAGCTGGTGCTGCGCAGCGGCGCAACGGTCGTCGACCGCAACGTGTACTGGATGTCGACCCAGAAGGACGAGGTCAACTGGAAGAAGACGATCGGCCTGCCGCAGGCGACGATGACGCGCTACGCCTCGATGCGCCAGCTGCAGACGCTGCCCAAGGCGGACGTCACGCTGTCCGCGAGTTCGAAGCCCGCCCGCGGGCCCGACGGCTCCAACATGACCAGCCAGGTGACGATCACCAACGACTCGCCGGCGTCGACCGTGTCGTTCTTCCTGCGCGCCGACGTGCGCCGGGGGAGCGGGACGGGGAAGCCGATGCCGGGCGACAACGAGGTGCTGCCGGTGTTCTGGAGCTCGAACGACATCACGCTGTGGCCGGGCGAGTCCCAGACGCTGACCGCCTCCTACCGGCGCGCCGCGCTGCACGGCGCGGTCCCGGTGATCAGCGTCTCGGGCTGGAACGTGCCCGCGGCCGATATCGCGGCCCCGATCGCCATCGGTCGCCACTGAGGCCCGCCCGCAGGTAGATTGCGGCGCGCATGGACGGCCGAGCGCGCCAGCAGGAGATCTACCTCGGCGGCGTCTCGGGCGCCCGACCGCGGGTCTCGACCGACCTCACCCGGCTGCAGGACGAGGCCGAGCGGGTGATGTCAGGGCGGGCGTTCGCCTACGTGGCCGGCGGCGCCGGCACGGGCGCGACGATGGCCGCCAACCGCGCGGCGTTCGACCGCCGCCGGCTCGTGCCCCGGATGCTCCGCGACGCCTCGGTGCGCGACACGAGCGCCGAGTTGTTTGGGCGGCGCATGAGCACCCCATTCCTGCTCGCTCCAATCGGCGTGGCTGAGATGGCCCATCGCGACGCCGACCTGGCGACGGCGCGCGCCGCGGCCGCAGAGGGTGTCGGGATGGTCTTCTCCAACCAGGCGTCGGTCGCGATGGAGCGCTGCGCGGGCGAGATGGGCGACGGTCAGCGCTGGTTCCAGCTCTACTGGAGCACGTCGAACGAGCTGGTCGAGAGCTTCGTCGGGCGAGCGGAGGCGTGTGGGTGCGAGGCGATCGTGGTCACGCTCGACACCACGATGCTCGGCTGGCGCCCGCGCGACCTGGATCTCGGCTCACTGCCATTTCTGCGCGGGATGGGAATCGCCCAATACACAAGCGACCCGGTGTTCGCGCGGCTCGTGGCGGAGGCGGGCGTGAACCCCGACGCGCCGCGTCCGAAGGTCACGCCGGCGGCGCTGGCGACGCTGCTCTCGCAGATGCGCCGCCGGACGTCACGGGCGAGCGTGCAGCGGTTCGTCGAGATCTATTCCCGGCCGTCGCTGTCGTGGGCCGACCTCCCGTTCCTGCGGGAGCGCACGCGGCTGCCGATCGTGCTCAAGGGGATCTGCCACCCCGACGATGCGCGGCGTGCGATCGAGGCGGGCGTCGACGGAATCGTCGTCTCCAACCACGGTGGTCGCCAGGTTGACGGCGCGATCGCCACGCTCGATGCGCTGCCGGCGGTGGTCGACGCAGTCGCCGGTCGCATCCCGGTGCTGATGGACAGCGGGATCCGCAGTGGCGCCGATGTCGTCAAGGCGCTCGCGCTCGGCGCTCGCGCGGTGCTGCTCGGCCGGCCGTACCTGTACGCGCTCGCCCTGGCCGGCGAGGCCGGCGTCCGCCAGGTGCTGCGCGACCTCGCGGCCGACATCGACCTCACGCTCGGCTTGTGCGGGTGTTCCTCGCTCGCCGAGCTGACGCCGGACCTGCTGGCGACGGGAGCGCGAACGGGCTGAGATCGATCGCGCTGCGGCCGTCGACGATCAACTGCGCGACGGCCTCGCCGATCGCCGGTGAGTGCTTGAAGCCGTGGCCGGAGCAGGCGGCGACGACGGTGACGTGCGGCTGCTCGGGGTGCGGGCCGATCAGGAAGCGGCTGCCACGCGTGTTCGTGTACAGGCAGGACGCGGTTCGCAGCGGCGTGTCCGCCACCCACGGGAAGAACCGCGCGAGGTACTCCGCGTACAGCCGCGCGGCCTCGCGTGCGCCGGTGGCGGCCGGCAGTGGCAGGTCGGGGTCCGCGGGCTGCTCGTAGCGCTCGGTGGCGAGCTTGACCCCGCCGGCGGGACCGTCGATCGCCGGGAAGCCGTAGAAGCCGGCCGAGAGATGGGTGAACGCGTCGCGGACGCCCGGCATCTCCCAGATGAAGATCGGCATCGTCCGCAGCGCCTCGTAGCCCTCCCGGATCGGGAACCAGTGCAGCCACTGGGGATGGACCTCGAACAGGTCCTCGTACTCGGGCAGCAGCCGGGGGATCCAGGCACCCGCGCAGATCACGAGCTCCCGCGCGTTGAGCGGGCCGTCGCCCGTCACCACGGTCACGCCGTCGCCGTCGGCGCGCCAGCTCTCCACGTCGGTCCCCGGGTGCAGCGCGGCGCCGGCGGTGCGGGCGAGCGACAGCTGTGCCCGCACGGCGGCCTCGGGGTGCAGTAGGCCGGCCTCGCGCTCCAGGTAGGCCTCGGTGCCGGGCGGCGCCGCGAACATCGGGAACCGCTCGGAGAGTGCGCGCAGGGTGAGGTTCTCGTGCGGTATCTCGCTCCGGGAGGCGTTCGCCCGCGTCTGTGCGAGGAACGGGTCGTCCCCGTCGCCGATCACGAGCCCGCCGACCTGCCGCATGAGCGTCGCTCCGCTGTCCGCCTCCAGCTCGCGCCAGAGAGCATGGGAGCGGCGCACGAGCGGCGCGTACTCGGGCCCCTCGCCGATCGCCAGCCGCGTGATCCGAGTGTCGCCGTGAGTGGAGCCGCGGTCATGCGGCGGGTGATCCCGGTCGATGCCGATCACGCGCAGTCCGCGTTCGGCGAGACGATGGGTGACGGCGCAGCCCATCGCGCCGAGCCCGACCACGATCACGTCGGCGTCTGTCGATCGGGTCGTGCTCACCGCGTGATTGTGGCGCGCGCGAAAAAGTTGCGAGATCGATGTATCACGGGGGAGGCGGCCCGCTCTGTCTGTCATGACCGCGACGAGCACCGTCTCCCTCGAGTCACGGGGGACCGAGCGGATGACGGTGCTCGGCGCGGCACACGGGGCACACAGGGGGTCCCGGCTGGGAACGACGGGGGCAATGATGGGGGCACGCGCGCGACCGGGTCACGCCCGGTCGCGCGCGTCGGGCTTCTCGCCGATGCCGGCGGTGAGTCGATGAGCGGTCCGGCGATGACGCCGCGCGTGCTCGTGGTCGGATTGGACTCATGGGGAGAGCGGGTCGGACGGAGCCTCGCGGCGCGGATCGGTGATCCGCTCGTGCCTCAGTTGCACGTGCTGGCGTTCGCCGAGACCGGCGAGGACGACGCGGGGACGCGCCGGCGGCTGGAGTGGGACGCTCGTGCGCTGATGAACCGCGGAATCCCGTTTCTCACCGCGGTGCGCGCGGACGATGGCGTCTGGCTCGGGCCGGCGGTCGTCCCGACCGCGGCCGGGTGCGTCCGCTGCTGGCAGACCCGACGGCGGGAGCACGCCGAGCTGCTCGCGGCCCGTCAGCCGGTGAGCGGTTCGCCGTGGGCCCCATCGCCCGGCGCCGACGTCACGCTCGCCGTCCACGCCATCCTCGCCGTCTGTCGCCAGGCGATCAGCGCACCGGACCGAGAGGTCGGCGTGGTGCGGCGCTTCCGCGATCCGGGTCCGGAAGAGGCTCGTGTCGACACGGCACACCTCGTGCCCGTCGCCGAGTGCAGACGCTGCAGCCCGCGGCGTCGCCGCTCAGCCGCGCCCCAGGCACACGAACCCGCCGAGCTCGATCGTCCGCGGAGCGAGCTCGCGCTGCGCGATGGCGAGAGCGGTGGCGGCGGAGCGGCCGTCGGCGAGCAGTCCGTGGAGCCGGCTCATGAGCCGGACCACCGCGGCGTCGGGGACGGCGACGACGCTCGCGATGACGGCCCGCGTCCCCATCTCGCGCAGCGCGGCCGCGAACCCGAGCAGCTCGTCGCCGGGCCGGCGATCCGAGAGCGCGAGATCGCACGCGGACAGGATGATCAGCTCGGGAGCACGTCTGAGTCGCTGGAGCTCGTAGACGTTGAGCGGCCCGTCGGCGAGCTCGAGCGACGAGAACAGCGGGCTGTCGGCACGGAAGCGGCCGTGGCAGACGAGGTGCGCGACGGACGCGCCGTCGAGCGCGCGCAGCACCGCCGGGACCGTGGCCGCCGCGCCCCGCAGCGTGACCGCGCGCGGGTGCAGCGGGGCGATCGACCGCAGCTCGGCGCTCGCGTGCCGAAGACCGGGTCCCGCCGCGAGGACCGTCCGGCCCCGGCGCCGCGCCCCACCTGAGCCGAGCGCCGCCCAGCTGGCCGCGGACGGCGCCACCGCGAGCGCCCGGCCGCGCAACGACGGGAGCATCGCCCACGGCAGGGAGTGCAGAGAGCCGGTCGGCACGATCACGAGCTCGCGCTCGCCCAGCGTTTCCGCGAGCGGGGCGAGGAGCGTCTGGTCCAGCGCCTGCGCGGACGCGCGCGCGCCGTCCCGTAGCGCCGTCTTCTGCACGGCGCCGCGCGGGAGGCGGGCCAGGCGTGAGAGCGCGAAGCGCAGCCACTCGAGCTGCTCGGTCACCGCGGTGGTGGGTCCGAGAATGTGATGGCTGAGCCGACCGCCCGACAGCGTGAGCGCGCTCAGTGCGCCGTCGAGCTCGATCAGCTCGAGCAGCGCCCGGTCTCCGAGCGCGGTGGTGATCGCTCGGCGATCGGGCAGCGCGGCCGGGCCATTCCCCGCCGCGCTCTCGTGGCGAACCCGCCGGCGGATCGCGGTCTCGAGCGCCGCTTGGCGGGCGACGAGCGACTGGGCGGCGTGACCGCCGGCGCCCGCGGTCCGCAGCTCGCCCGCAACGGCCCGCAGCTCGCGCTGGCGCTCGCGCAGCTCGGGGTCGTCCGGCGCGATGACCGGGTCGAGCCTGAGGGCGTTCGCCCGCGTGCGCTCCGACCAGCCGAGCAGCGCCTCAGGCCGCCCGCGCTCGAGCGCCGTCCGCAGACCGACCTGCGCGAGCGAGACCCCGATCGCGGAGACGCTCGCGCGCAGGTCGGAGGCTCCGAGTGCCGCGCGGTGGCGGTCGAGCAGGTCCAGGCCCGCGCGGACCGCACGCGCGGCGCCGGCCGGGTCGCCGGCGGCGCCGCGCAGGAGGGCCTCGACGTGCCAGGCCTCGATCCGGTCGGCGACCGGGCCGCGACGGCGCAGTGAGGGGCAGGCGGCCAGTTCGTCCCGCGCAGCAGCCGGCCGTCCGCGTTCGCATTCGGCGCGAGCGATCGCGACGCGGATTCGCTCGGCCTCTTCGCGCCAGCCGGTCTGGGTGAGGGTCGCTGCCGCATGGCGGGCAGCTGCGAGCAGGGACGCGCTGACCTCGCCGGAGGCGAGCGCGGCGGCGAGTCGCAGGCCGTCGGCTCGCGCGCGATAGATCGGGGCGTCGTGCCGGGCGAACCAGGTCGACGCGGTGCGCGCGAGGCGCTGCGCATCCCGCGGGTCGCCCGCGAGCAATGTCAGGCGCACGGCCTCGAGCCGTCCCTCGGGCTCGGCCACGCGCCACCGGCTCCAGATCGCCTGCGCGGCGGCCAGGGCGGCCAGCGCCTCGCCGGTGAGATGCGCGGTCGCGAGCGCCCGCGCGCGCAGCAGCTCGAGATCGGCGCGCTGCGCGGGCGGGACCGCTGCCGGCGCGACCCGGTCCAGCCGGGCGAGCCCATCCGGGAGGTCGCCCCGGGCGAGCGCGACGCGGGCGAGCTCGATCGCGGCGCCCGCCGCCGCCTCGTGCGCCCCGAGCGACGTGTAGAGATCGCGGGCGCAACTCAGGTCGTGCTCAGCCGTCTGGATGTCCCCTCGGTCGGCGAACAGGAGGCCGCGGTTGTGCCGCAGCCGCGCCTCCCAGATGCGGTCTCCACGCGCCTGCAGCGTTTTCAGGGCACGGTCGGAGTCCTGTACCGGGTCGGGAGGGCGGCCGGAGAGGATCTGGATCGCGATCCGGAACACCTGGGAGCGCGCGAGCTCGTGCGCGTCGAGGTCGGCGCAGGCGAGCTCGAGCTCCCGCGCGGCGGCCGCCAACCGGCCGCGGGTGGAGAGGTCGAACGCCAATCGGCGGCGGGCGTGCGCGGCGCGCTGGGTCAGCCCGTGGCGCTCGGCGACGCGCACCGCGGCTCGCGCGCTCCGTAGCGAGCGGGGATCGCCGAGCTCATACCGGGCGAAGGCGAGCGCGTGCAACGCCGCCGCCTCCGCGTCGGGCGAGCGACGTGCCCGCGCGCTCCGGAGCGCCTCCGCGGCGAGTTGCTCGGCTCCCGCAGCATCCACCTCCACCTGAGCGAATGCGGTCTCGGCCATCTCGAGCGGGTCACGCTCGCGCGCTTCCCGGGCTCGCACGGCCATGTATCAAATCTCTCGCACCGCGCTCCTCTTGTCCATAGGATGCAGCCGCCGCTGGCGCCTGCGAGACCGGAGGCAGACGATGAGCCCCAACAGAGACTTCTCCCCCGAGAACCCGCTCGACAGCCCGCTGGTCGAGCGTTTCATCAAGGATCCGTCGGTTGTCTACGACGCCGGCGAGGACAACGTCGTGATCGCGATGCGCGGCGACCTGGTGGTGAGTCGCGCCGCGCGTGAGGCGTCGCCCGATCTCCAGCAGGAGCTCGCTGCGATCGCGGTGCCGCACGGGACGATTGGGGCGCTCGGGACCCCGGGCGCCCGGGATGTGGCGGGCGCCGGCGGCCAGGGGGACGCTGATGCGATTGCCGACGTCGAGCTCTGGCGCCTGATCGAACCCGAGCGCAACGCGCTGGACGAGGTCCGCCGTCTGCGCCCGAAGGGCGGTGACGTCACGGTGACCACGCCGGGGGGACACGAGCTCAAGCTGCCCGCCGTCGCCCCGAACCATGTCTCCGTCGTCTCCCCGAAGCTGGCCGGCTGCCCGGCCGGCCCGCCGCTGCCCGCACCCCACCCGCGCGGTGACGGGCCGTTCGTGCGCCCGCTCAGCGGGCCCCCGGGCGTCCACGTGGTGGTGATCGACACCGGCTACATCGCCACCGACCCGCCGCACCACGGCCTCGACGAGCGGGTGACCTCGGTGCCCGGCTCGGCGCTCGACACGGCGAGCGATCCGCCTCAATGGGTGCCCGACCCGCCGGACGCCATCACCACCGACTCGCACGGTCGCCTACATGAGATCGTCGGACACGGCACGTTCATCGCGGGTCAGATCGCCCACCTGTGCGATGAGGCCGCCATCACGGTCGTCGGCCAGCGCGACCAGGACATCCTCATCACCGGCGAGACGGCGCCCGAGCAAAAGCGACTGTTCTCCTCTGAGGTGGCGCTCGCCCACGCGCTGCTGGAGCATGCGACGGCCGACGTCGACGTGGTCCAGCTCGGCTTCTCGTTCCCGACGCTCGATGACTATCCGTCCCTGCCGTTCGCCCGGGTGATGGAGCTGCTGTCCGGGCCCGACGCCCCGCGGCCGGGGGTTGCCGTCGTCACTCCTGCGGGCAACGAGGACTCCGCGCACCCCTACTGGCCGGCCGCATTGCCGGGCGTGATCGGGGTCGCCGCCACCAATCGCCGTGGACGCTCGAAGGCGCGTTTCTCCAACTGGGGGAGCTGGCTGGACTGCTGCGCGCGCGGGGAGCAGGTGGTGTCGGCGTACATCCACTGGGCCGGCCGCGTCGAGGGCGATGGAGACGAGATCGAGGCGTTCGAGGGCTGGGCGCGGTGGGACGGCACGTCGTTCGCGGCGCCCAAGGTGTCGGCGGCGATCGCAAGGCTTGTGGCCACCGAGGGGCTCGTCCCGATGGAGGCGTTCCAGCGGTTGGTGAGCGGTACGGGCGGGGTGCCCGTCACCCAGGTGACCGATGTGACGCTGAGCGGGCCGCCCGGTGTCACCCTGCCCCAACTCCACATCCGGCGATGACGCTCGCGGAGCTGCTCAGTCAGGCGCGTGACGGCGACCAGCTCGCTTGGGACGCGATCGTGGAGCGTTTCTCGGGGCTGCTCTGGGCCACCGCTCGCGCCCACCGGCTCAGCGCCGCCCAGGCCGCCGACGTGATCCAGAACACGTGGCTACGGCTGGTGGAGAACCTCGATCGAATCCAGGACCCGGACCGGCTGGGCGCCTGGCTGGCGACGACCGCGCGCCGTGAATGCCTGCGCACCATCCGCCTGGGCGCGCGTGAGCTGCCCACCGACGAGGAGTGGATGTGGGACGTGCCGTCGGATGATGAGATCGACTCCGGTCTGATCGAGCGCGAGCGCGACACCGCGCTGTGGCGAGCGTTCCGGGTGATCGGCGAGCGCTGCCAGGCGCTGCTGCGCATGATCGCCGCTCCCGATCCGCCGAGCTACGAGGAGATCGGCGCCGCGCTGGAGATGCCGATCGGAGCGATCGGGCCGACCCGCGCGCGCTGCCTGGACAAGTTGCGGCGCAACCTTGCGCTGGAGGGAGCGGACCTGCGATGAGCGCCGACGACGACGACGATTCGCTCGAGCAGGAACTGGGCGAGCTGCTCGGCCGTGCCGACCCGATTCCGCCGACCGTCCTTCAGGCCGGCCGGGCTGCCCTTGGCTGGAGGCGGCTCGACGCCGAGCTCGCCGAGCTGCTCGCCGACTCGGTGCTCGGCTCGGATGAGCTCGCGCTCGCGCGTGGTGCCGAGGCTCCGGTGCGGTCGGTCACGTTCGGCACCGGCGAGCGTGCGATCGACCTCGACGTCGAGGAGCGGGGAGCGGGGCGGACGCTCCGCGGCCAGCTCTCGCCGCCGGCTCCGGTGACGGTCGAGGTCCAGCGCCAGGACGGCACGACGCTCGCCTCGGTGCGTGCGGACAGGTTCGGCCGCTTCGTCGTCGAGCTCGCGGGGGCCGGCACGATCCGCCTGCGGTTGGCCGGCGAGCCGCAGCTCGGAACGATCGAGACGGCCTGGATCACCGTGTGAGGCTGCGCGCGCTCGCGCCGCGCGCGTGCAACCTGGCGGAGGGCTGATCCGTCTCTGCGGGTATGAGACGCGTCTTCAATCAACCGACGGACGTTGGTGCGAAACGGGAGACTCGCGACGAGGCGTTCCGCGCGTTCGTCGAGAGTCGCCGCGGCGATCTGATGCGCACCGCGATCTTCCTCGCCGCCGGAGACCGCTGGGCCGCGGAGGACCTCGTCCAGACGGCGCTGGTGTCGCTGTACGTCGCCTGGCCGCGGGTGCGCCCCGACGCGGTCGACGCTTATGCCCGCCGCTGCCTGCTCAACGCGCTGATCGACCACCGGCGCTCGGCGTTCGCGCGTCGTGAGCGTGCGCACGCGGAGCTTCCCGAGCTCGACGGCCTGGACACCGACGGGATCGACATGCAGTCGAGCGTGTTCCGCGCGCTCGGCCGGCTACCGCCGCGGATGCGTGCCGCCGTCGTGCTGCGGCACCTGCTCGACCTGTCGGTCGACGAGACCGCGGCTGCCCTGCGATGCAGCAGCGGAACGGTGAAGAGCCAGACCGCCCGCGGGCTCGACCAGCTCCGCGCGGCGCTCGCGAACGACCAGCTTCTCGGAGACCCGGGTCGGGTCTCCCCAACTCCCGCCCGAGGTGACAGATGAGTGACATCAACGCATTGCTGAAGTCGGTCGCGCCCGGGGCCGAGCCGCCCCGCCCCGAGGTCGTCGACGGCGATCTCGCCCGGGGACGCGCCGCCCTCGTGGCGGCGCGTCGCCGCGGCCGCGTTCGGCGCGGCGCGCTGGGCGCTGTGTCGCTGGTCGTGGTGGCGGCGGTCGCGGTGCTGCTGATCCATCCGACGCACGGTGGCCGGGCGGCGCCCGGCGCTGCGCGTCAGTCCGGTAGCGGTGCCGAGCGTGTCGCGGGTACGGGCGGTGGCGGCGCGGGCGGTGCTGGCACGCACGCCAGGATTCAGCTTGTCGACTACACGGGGGCGCAACTGGCCGGGTTCACCGTCGACCAGGTGCCCGCCGGCTGGCAGCTGTCGACCTCGACCTCGTACGCGCTGTTGATCACCCCCGACGGCTCGACCAACAACGATCCCGCCGACTTCGAGGGCAAGCTGGCGGTGCTCACCTCGTCCACCGACCAGCACGGCCTCGGCCCCGGCGCCCGGGTGACCGTGGACGGGCAGCCCGGGCGGGTGCACACCTCCGGCGGAGTGCTGATTCTCAGCTACAACGCGCCCAACGGCTTCGGCATCGACATCCAGGCGCCGAGCACGCTGGGATGGGGCGCCGCGCAGATCGTCGCCTTCGCCGAGGGCGTGCACGTGACCGCCAACGCGGTCCACAGCCACGGCTGAGCAGCAGCGCGCGTGCGCAGTCGCAATAATCGGTCGCATGGGCCGCCTGCCGGCGGTCCATGCGACCGCGATGCCAGACGCCCCGGAACAGCAGCAGATCGTCGACCGGCCGACCGCGGCGGCGATCTTCCTCGTGCTCACGGTCGCGGCCGGCGCGGAGGATGCGGTGCGCGACGTGCTCGCGGGCGCGGGCGGGCTGCGGCGCTCGGTCGGCTTCCGCGCGCCGGAGGCGCGGCTCACCTGCGTGGTCGGGATCGGATCGGACTGCTGGGACCGCCTGTACGGGGCGCCCCGGCCCGCCGGGCTGCACCGGTTCGTCCCTCTCGACGGTCCCGTCCACACCGCGCCGAGCACGCCCGGCGACCTGCTCCTGCACATCCGCGCCGAGCGGGCCGACCTCTGCTTCGAGCTCGCCCAGCATTTCACCGAGGCGCTCGGCGACGCCGCGACGGTCGTCGACGAGGTTCACGGCTTCAAGTCGTTCGATGAGCGCGACCTGCTGGGCTTCGTGGACGGCACCGAGAACCCGGAGGGTGCGGGTGCGTTCGACGCCGTCACCGTCGGCGATGAGGACCCGGGGTTCGCGGGGGGCTCCTACGTGATCGTGCAGAAGTACCTGCACGACCTGAGCGCCTGGGACGCGCTCACCGTCGAGCAGCAGGAGCGGGCGATCGGGCGCACCAAGCTCGCCGACATCGAGATCGACGACGACGACAAGGCTCCCGACGCCCACATCGCGCTCAACGTGATCGAGGACGCCGACGGCAACCAGATCGACATCATGCGCTTCAACATGCCGTTCGGAGCGGTCGGCGTGCGCGAGTTCGGCACCTACTTCATCGGCTACGCAAGCGCCCCCGACGTGATCGAGCAGATGCTCTCCAACATGTTCCTCGGCACCGACGATGCGGCGCACGACCGCATCCTGGACTTCTCCACCGCGACGACCGGTTGTCTGTTCTTCGCGCCGACGGTCGACTTGCTGGAGAACCCGCCGGAGCCAGGGACGCAGGACAGCGCGGGCGCTGTGGACGCGGTCGCCGCTGCGCCTGCCTCCAGCGACGGGTCACTCGGTCTCGGCAGCCTGCGAGGATGTGATCGATGAACGGTCCGCGCCACTTCGCCCAGGTCGACGTCTTCGGCGACGACGCGGCGTATGGCAACCCGGTGGCGGTGGTGATCGACGGCGACGGCCTCGACGACGCAGAGCTGCAGCGGTTCGCCAACTGGACGAACCTGTCGGAGACGACGTTCCTGCTGCCGCCGACCAAGCCGGGGGCCGACTACCGCGTGCGGATCTTCACCCCGAGCCGTGAGCTGCCGTTCGCGGGGCACCCCACGCTTGGCTCGGCCCACGCCTGGCTCGAGGCAAGTGGCCAGGTCCTGCGCGAGCGGGTCGTGCAGGAGTGCGGTGCCGGCCTGATCGAGGTCCGACGCGGGGCGGAGGGCCGGCTCGCGTTCGCCGGGCCGCCGCTCACACGGTCCGGCGCGCTCGACGATGCCACCCTCTCCGCGATCGTCGCCTCGCTCGGCATCTCCCGCGACGAGGTCGTCGACCACGCCTGGACCGACAACGGCCCCGGCTGGGCCACCGTGTTGCTGGCCAGCGCCGAGCGCGTGCTGGCGCTCGCCCCGTCGGAGCCCGGTGAGTCGCGCGAGATCGGTGTCGTCGGCCTGCACCCCGACGGCACCCCCGAGGTGCGCGCGTTCGTTATCGAGGACGGTGGCTACTGGGAGGACCCGGTCACCGGCAGCCTCAACGCCGGTGTCGCCGAGTGGCTGCTCGGCACCGGCCGCCTGACCGCGCCCTACGTCGCTCGGCAGGGGACCGCGCTCGGGCGAAGTGGCCGCGTCCACGTCTCCCGGACCGATGACGGGACGGTCTGGGTCGGTGGGCAGACGCGCACCGTTCTGAGCGGGTCGCTGACGCTCTGAGTTCGCGCGCCGCCCGCGCGCGCGACGCAGGATCCCGGCGCCGGGAACGGGCGGCGTCCCCTTTGGGCTGAATGGGCGCTTTTTCGTACGCGCCGTCACGCTTGTCAGCGACGGGAGGGCTGGTTAGGGTCTTCCTCAGCGATGGCCGGCCGGGGCGAGAGACAGCCGCCGGGGTCGCTCGTTCGGGAGCGGCGGCAGGCCCTGCCGCAAGGCGAGGTGTCGCTGCTGTTCACAGATATCGAAGGCTCGACGCGGCTGCTGAACCAGCTCGGAGATGCCTACGGTGAGGTTCTGGCGGAGCATCGGCGATTGCTCCGGGAGGTGTGGGCTCGCCACGGTGGTGTGGAGGTCGATACGGAGGGCGACGCGTTCTTCGTCGCCTTCGCATTGGCGCGCGCGGCCGTCGCGGCGGCCGCGGACGCGCAGTCGGTGCTCGGATCGGCAGACCTCGAGGGGTTGAGAGTGCGGATCGGCGTGCACACAGGGACGCCGCGTATCCGCGATGACGACTACTGGGGCACGGACGTTCACTACGCGGCACGGATCTGCGCCGCGGCCCACGGTGGACAGGTCTTGCTGAGCGCCGCCACGCGGGCGCTCGTCGGGGACGCCGACGTCGAGGATCTCGGCCAGCACGCACTGAAGGACTTCCCGGCACCTCGTCACATCTTCCACCTGCTCGCCGGTGGGCAACCGAGCAGCGCATTCGCGCCGATTCGCAGCGTCCGGACCGGCGAGACGAATCTCCCTGACCAGATCTCGTCGTTCATCGGGCGGGACGGTGAACTGGCGACCCTCCGGGATCTGGTCGCACGCGGCCGGATCGTCTCGCTGGTGGGCGCCGGGGGGGTGGGAAAGACGCGCTTGGCCCTCCGGCTGGGCGCCGAGCTGCTGGATGGCAGCGGCGATGGCGTCTGGCTGGTGGAGCTTGCGGCGCTGCGTGACGCAAACCTGGTCGGACAGACGATTGCAAACGTTCTGCGACTGTCCGGGCAATCCGGGCGACCGATCGCCGACACCATCTCATCCGCTGTGGCCGACCGGGAGCTGCTGCTCATCCTGGACAACTGCGAGCACCTGATCGACACCGTCGCGGAGTTGGTGAGAGAGCTGGTTGTCCGCTGCTCCGGGCTCGAGGTCGTGGTGACCAGTCGTCAGCCGTTGGGGATCGCGGGCGAGCAGGTGTACCGGGTTCCATCACTCTCCGTCCCTGGACCGGACACCACCGAACTGGAGGAGATCGAGAGCTCGGAGGCGGTGCAGCTGTTCGTGGAGCGAGTCCGCCAGCAACGCCCGGGCTTCGCGCTCACGGAGGAGAACGCCGTGACGGCCGCCCGAGTGTGTCGGCGGCTCGACGGGATCGCGTTGGCGCTCGAGCTCGCCGCCGTCCGGTTGCGCTCGCTGGGGGTCGAACAGCTTGACGCCCGGTTGGATCGACGATTCCACCTGCTGCGGGGAAGCACCCGCGGAGGCGCGCTGCCCCGTCAGCAAACGCTTGAGGCGCTGATCGATTGGTCGTACCAGCTGCTGGACGAATCGGAGCGCGAGGCGTTGATGGTCCTGTCGACTTTCGCCGCGGCCGGCTTTGACCTGCCCGCCGCGGAGGCGGTGTGCGGCGCGGCGGGCCTCGAGGACGTCGAGGTGTTCGATCACGTCGACGCCCTGGTCGATAAGAGCCTGGTCCAGGCCGAGGACACCGCAGGCCACGTGCGTTACCGGCTTCTGGACACAGTGCGTGAGTACGCCGCGGCCAAGCTCAGCGATCGGCCGAATCACGCGGCGAGAGCGCGCATCGCACATCGCGATCACTACCTTCGCCTGGCTGAGACGATCCGCCCGCGCCTCTTCGGACCCGAGGCACCGCAGGCGCTTGATCAACTCGCCTTGGACCATGACAACCTGCGGCGTGCGCTGACGGAAAGCCTCGGGGATCCCGACCCGCGTCCCGGTCTCCGTCTCGCGGTCGCAATCCGCTTGTTCTGGCGTCGACGCGGTCACGCGGTGGAAGGGTTTCACGTGCTTTCGGACCACCTCGAACGCGCCGGGGCGCAGGAACCGACGATCGAACGTGGCTACGCACTTGCATCCCGCGCGCTTCTCGCATCGAGCGCATCGGGCGACGCGCGCGCGGCCGTGGCCGACGCCGAGGAGGCACTGCGCATCGCCCGCGACCGCGGCGATGAAGGGCTCACCGTCGAGGCACTGCGCCAGTTGAGCAACGTGCTGGTCTACAGCGGCGCGTTCGCGTCAATCCCGGGGATCGCGGAGGAGGGCCTTGCGCTCGCCCGCCCGGTCAATGCCTCGGCGGCGCTGATCGACCTGCTCGGCGCGCAGGCCGTGTCGCGACTGGAGGCGGGGCTGGATGGAGGTCAGGGTTTCGAGGAGGCGCATCGGATCGCGCTGGCGGCCGGAGATGCATTCGCGTCGGCCACCGCTCTGGGCAACCTCGGCTCGATGGCGATGTCACAAGGTGATGTCACGACCGCTCGGCGTCACCACGCTGCGGTGCTGGAACTCCTCGCCGACCTCGGAGACGTCAGCGGAGAGATGTGGACGAACTACTGCCTGGGGATTGAATGCCAGAGCGACGGCTCGCGCGCAGAGGCGGTGCAGCGCTTCAGTCGCGCGCTTGAACTGTCGGTGCGGCTTGGTGACGCATGGCTCATCAGCAGCTCGCTGCGCGGCCTGTCCCTCACCGCCTCTGACCCGGACACCGCAGCGGTGCTGCACGGAAGCGCTGACGTGATCACTGAGGAGCTCGCCGTGGCCCCACCCGAGGTGGAGCGACGGATCCGGGAGGATCACGAACAGCATCTCAAGGAGACGCTCGGCATCGAGCAGTACGAGGCCGCGTGCGAGCGTGGCAGACGGCTCCCCCGCCGAGAGGCCGTCGCACTGGCGCTGGGTGCGCCCTCCCGAACCTGATCTAGGCAGGGGCGTTGCCCGGGGACGGACGCGGGCGCCGCGTTCCCCAACGGGGACCACTGGCTGACACGGCAGCGGCCAGCGGCGGTCGTGCGCGGGCGGGTTTGCGGTGGGGACGGCCATTTCGTCCCGCGCGTCGTCCGGTGCGTTGCTCGCGCGGGCGGAAGCGGCCGGTGGGATGCCGTTTCGTCCCGTGCGTCGTCCGGACGGGTGGTCCCCCGGGCGGAAACGGCCGGCGGGACGATGTTCCGTCCCGCGCTCCGGGCCTGCTACCGCGCCGCCGCGCGGGCGATGAGGGCGCGGTAGACGACTGGGAGCTTGTCCGCCTCGAGGGTGTCCGGGTCGACGAACGCGACCTCAACGTGCTCGTCGCTGGCGACGAGTGAGGGGAGTGACGCGAGTGAGCCGGGCGGGTCGCCGGCTGACGCGACCGAGCACGCGTAGCCGATGACGTCGACCCAGCGGTCGGGCATGACCTCGTACGGCACCGTGCCGAGCGGCCGGTCGATCCGCACGGCGAGCCCGGTCTCCTCCCAGAACTCGCGGATCAGGCAGTCCTGGTCGCTCTCATCCTCGTCCGGGCGGCCGCCGGGCAGCTCCCAGTCACCCCGGTGGTTGTGGCACAGCAGTACGCGGCGGTCGTCGAGCGCGTAGACGCCTTTGACGCTGACGGGCCGGGTCACTCCTGATCGGCCGCCAACGCGCAGAACGTGTCGATCCGCTCGCGGATCACGTCGAAGCTGGCGCGCCAGAAGGCGGGGTCGGTGAGGTCGATTCCGAAGCGCGCCGCGAGCGGCAGGGCGTCGAGCAAGCCGGTCGAGGACAGCAGGTCGTCGTAGTCGCCACGGAACGCGTCGGGCTCCGCCAGGTAGCGGGCGTAGAGGCCGATGCCGAACAGGAGGCCGAAGGTGTAGGGCCAGTTGTAGAAGTGCTCGTGGACGTCGTAGTAGTGGGGTTTGACCGCCCACATCCAGGGGTGGTAGGTCGCGGGGTCGACGCCGTCGCCATAGGTGGCCGCCTGGGCCTGGGTCATCGCGCCGCAGAGCTCGTCCACCGACAGGGGGCCGTCGGCGCGCCGGCGATAGAGCTCTGACTCGAACAGGAAGCGGGAGTGGATGTCGACGACGACCTGGGCGGTGCCGACGAGGTCGACGTTCAACAGCGCCAGGCGGGCGTTGTCGTCGGCGGAGGCCAGGCCGCTCTGGACCATGATCGTCTCGCAGAAGATCGACGCGGTCTCGGCAAGCGCCATCGGCGTGGGTCGCAGCAGGGGCGGGCGGGAGGCCAGACACAGGTTGTGGTAGGCGTGCCCGAGCTCGTGAGCGAGGGTCTGGGCGCTGTCGAAGCTGCCGTCGAAGTTCATGAGGATCCGGGAGGCGCCGTCGCCGATGCCCATGCAGAAGCCGCCGCCCCGTTTGCCCGGGCGCGGGCCGGCGTCGACCCAGCGCTCGCGGAAGGCCCGGGCCGCGAGCTCCTGAAGGCGTGGCGTGTAGGTCGAGAAGGCGTCGAGCACCGACGCTTCGGCCGTCGCCCAGTCGCAGCCCGGCGCGCCCGGGACGGGCGCGAGCAGGTCCCACCAGGGCAGCGGGCCGTCGTGGCCGTGCAACGCCGCCTTGGCGCGCAGAAACCGCCGGAAGTCCGGGAAGCTCTCCTGGGCGGCGTCCTGCATGACCTCGAGGATCTCCCGGGTGACTCGGTTCCCCCACAGGTTCGGAGCCAGCGGATCCGCCCAGCCGCGGCGACGGTTGACGATCAGCCCGTGGCCGCTGATCGCGTTCAGGCAGGCCGCCATCGACGTTCCGATCGATCGCCAGGCGGGCAGCTCGGCCTCGTAGGCCTCGCGGCGCAGCTGTGGATCGGCGTCGCTGGCCATCCCGCGGACCGCGCTCACCGGCAGCGACCTGCCGCGCACCTCGGCCTCGAGAGTCGAGCTGAGCTCGCCGGCCAGCGTGACGCACGCTTCGACGCCGGGCACCTCCAGCTCGGCGAGCAGGTCCTCCTCGACCTCGGACATCTGGTGGGCGAAGCGCTGCTCGCAGCGCTCCAGCCACGGCCGGTGCTCGGCGGCCACCTCGGAGCTCGAGGCCAACGCGTCGGCCCCATGGCCCGCGATCCAACCATTGAGCCGGGTCTGCAAGGAGGTGAGGCGCGCGGCGTCGGCAGACAGCCGGGAGAGCTCGGCGGCGGCCGCAGAGTCGTTTGCGTCGGTGGTGACGAGCGCATTGACGTAGGCGCTGAGCTGGCGCACCTGCTCGGAGATCCGGCTCAGAGTCTCGATCAGGTCGGCGAGGATGCGGCCGTCGTCCTGGCTCGGCCCGGAGGTCGCGACGCCCGACACGGTGGCCCCGAGCCCGTAGCGGTCGAACAGCGCTGCGAGCTGCTCGATCGTGTTCAACCACTCCGCGCGTGCCTCGCGGTACTTGTCGGAGTCCAGCGAGGCGAACAGCACCTCGACGTCCCACCGCGGAAGGTCGTCGTCGACTGCGGTCTCGGGGACTGTGTCGATCGCCATCTCGATGTACCTCGCTCTCGTACTCAGGCGACCTCAGCCGCCTGACGGGCCTGCAGCCGTTCGCGCTGGGGAACGACCGTGTACTTGGGGTCTCGGGCAGACATCATGCCTGCTTCGAAGATCCCGAGGCGGGTGCACAGCGATCCGGCGACGAGCGCCGCGCCGCAGAGCGCCGCTGCCGGCCTCGAGCGACCGGCTGCGAGGGCGGCTCCGGCGGCACCGAGTGTGGTGAGCGCTTTGGCCACGCGCATCTTCCGGCCGGCCGGGCCGGTCCGCAGGGTCTCCGAGACCATGCCGAGTGAGCGCTCCATCAGACGCTCGGCGACGAGCTCGACGCACGCGCCCGCGACGGCCAGGCGGCGCACCGGAACCGTCTCGCCGGGAGGGGACGCGGCGAGCGCGAGGCCCGCGCCGGCGGTGGCGGCCGAGCCGACGAACAGGAATGGCAACTCACGAAAGCCACCGTGCCAGGCGGGGACGGCGGTGTCGGCGACGAGTGCAGCGGTGTAGGAGGCGACCCCGGCACCGAGCACACCCGCGCCCACGCCGGCCACCCGGCCCATCGGATCGGGCAGCTCGTCGAGGAACTCCGACGCGGTGGCGCCGAACGTGAGCGGCGCGTAGCCGACCAGAATCCACACCCCGACCGACATCGGCGAGCTCGGCTTGAACACCCGCAGCATGTTGAGGAAGCGCAGCGGCCTCCCGAGGTCGTGGATCAGCGCGAGCAGGGACAGGGAGATCGCGGCGGAGGCGCCGATGCGCGAGGCCCGGGCCATCGCGCGACGGCCAGTGAGGTCGGCGGCGGCGGCGATGATCGACGAGGAGCCGGCGAGGCCGCCGAGGAACAGGTAGCCGCCGATATCGAGCTCCTCCCAGATCGGCGGGTTGATGATCGGCCGCCCGTAGTAGGAGGTGAACCCGGACTCGTCACGCCGCGCCGTCATCACGTTCACCCCTGCGCGCCGCGGCGCGCGCCGACGAAGGACAGCGATCCTGCCGCCAGCAGCCCAAGCCCGGCGACAGCGACCCGCCGCCACATCGCGGGCAGATCACGCGTGGTGACGACCGGGTCCGGTGGCAGTCCGTAGACCTCCGGCTCGTCGAGCAGCAGGAAGAAGGCTCCGTCGCCGCCGACCCCGTCCGCGGGATCATGGCCGTACAGCCGCGCGGAGGCGACCCCGGCGTCCTGCAGCTCCTGCACGCGCTCGCCCGCCAACTCGCGCAGCTCGGAGAGCTCTCCGAAATGGATCGAGTCGGTGGGGCATGCCTTCGCGCACGCGGGCTCCTGGCCGACCTGGAGGCGGTCGTAGCAGAGCGTGCATTTGAACACCCGTCCGTCATCCTCGCGCCGATTGAGCACCCCATACGGACACGCGGGCACGCAGTAACCGCAGCCGTTGCAGATGTCCGCCTGCACCACGACCGTCCCGAACTCGGTGCGGAACAGCGAGCCGGTCGGACACACGTCGAGGCAGGCGGCGTTCGTGCAGTGCTTGCAGACGTCGGAGGACATCAGCCAGCGGAACGACTCGTCCTCGCCACGGCGGAAGTTGCCGGGGCCGGTCACGAGCTCGACCCCGCCGTCGCCCAGCGGACCCCCGTCGTCGATCCCGACCGCGACCCGCTGCTCGATGAACGCGACGTGACGCCAGGTGTCGCCGCTGAGCCCGATTGAGTTGTCATGCGAGCGGCCGGTCCAGTTCAGGCCGTCCTCTGGCACCCCGTTCCACTCCTTGCAAGCGACCTCGCATGCCTTGCAGCCGATGCAGACCGAGGTGTCGGTGAAGAACCCGAGCCGCGGGGGGTGGTCCTCGTACCCGGTGTCGGTCGCCGGATCGCTGTCGCGCGGCACCAGCCGCACCTCCGACCAGATCGATTCGCTCATGACGGAACTCCCGTCTCGGCCGCACCCCGACGCTCGGTCCCGGTCTCGGCGGTGATTCCGGCGCGCCGCCGGTACTCCTGCACCAGCGCCACCCGCGCCGGTCCGCGTGGCCGGCGGCCCGGGCGGATGTCGACGGTGAGCGCCTTGACCTCCTGGATGTGCGAGCTCGGGTCCAGTGCCATTGAGGACAGCTCGTTCATGGAGTCGCCTCGCGCATAACCGTTCGGGCCCCAGTGGTAGGGCATACCGATCGTGTGCACGACCTGCTCCCCGTGGCGCAGCGGCGTCATCCGGTCGGTGACCATCACCCGCGCCTCGATCGCGCCGCGGGCCGAGACGAGCGTCGCCCAGTCGCCGTGGGTGAGCCCCCGCTCGCCGGCGAGCTCCGGCGAGACCTCGCAGAAGAACTCGGGCTGAAGCTCTGCGAGATAGGGGGTCCAGCGCGACATCCCGCCTGCCGTGAAGTGCTCGGTGAGCCGGTAGGTGGTGACCGCGAACGGGAACACCTCGTCGCCGGGGCCGCCGGGATCCGGGTGGAAGCGGTTGTTCTCGTGGATGTAGAGCTGGCGGGCGGGATTGCGCTGGCGCCCGTACATCGGGTTGCGCACGGGCGAGTCCTGCGGCTCGTAGTGGGTCGGCAGCGGCCCGTCGGCGACCCCGGCGGGCGCGAACAGCCAGCCTCGCCCGTCCGCCTGCATGATGAACGGGTCGGTGCCGGCGATCGCCGCGGGTCCCTTGGCGCCCTCGGGCGGGCGGTAGCTCGGCGGCTTGGTCGCCTCGAAGTCCGGCGTGTCGAGTCCGGTCCACTTCTGCTCGGCCTCGTCCCACCACACGAGCTTCTTGCGCTCGGACCAGGGCCGCCCCTCGGGGTCCGCCGAGGCGCGGTTGTAGAGGATCCGCCGGTTCGCGGGCCACGCCCACGTCCACTCCGGACACGTCCAGTTCTGTTCGCCGGCCGGTGTGCGCCGCGCGGTGTAGTTGACGCCGTCCGCGTAGGCGCCGCAGTAGATCCAGCAGCCGCACGCGGTCGAGCCGTCGTCCTTCAGCGCCGTGTAGGCGGAGAGCAGCGTCCCGTCGGCGTCGTAGCCGTTGATCTCGGCGAGCACGGCGGCGGCCATCGGGTCCGCATACGGGCCCTCGCAAGGGTAGTCCCAGGTGAGGTCGAGCAGCGGGCGGTCACGCGGATCATCGGAGTCGGCCAGGCGCTCGCGGATCATGCGGCCGAGGTGGTAGGCGAACCACAGGTCTGAGCGCTGGTCCCCACGCGGCTCGACGGCCTTGTGGTGCCACTGGACCATCCGCTGAGTGTTGGTGAACGTGCCGTCCTTCTCGGTGTGGGCCGCCGCCGGCAGGAAGAACACCTCGGTCGCGATGTCCTCGGTGCGCATCTCGCCGGACTCGATCTCGGGCCCGTCCTTCCACCAGGTCGCGGACTCGATCAGCGAGAAGTCGCGGACGACCAGCCAGTCGAGCTTGGACATGCCGAGGCGCTGCATGCGGTTGTTCGCCGAGCCGACCGCCGGGTTCTGTCCGAACAGGAAGTAGCCCTTCACCTCGCCGCCGATCTGAGCCATGACGGTGTCGTAGGTGCCATGGCTGCCGGTGAGCCTGGGCAGGTAGTCGAAGCAGTAGTCGTTCTCCGCCGTGGCCGTGGCACCCCACCACGCCTTGAGCAGGCTGACGACGTAGTGGCGCATGTCGGCCCAGAACCCCTTGTCCGGGGCGTTGGACAGGACGAACGAGTCGAGGTCCTGATGGGCGTGGGCGTGCGGGGTCGGGATGTACCCGGGCAGCGTGTCGAACAGCGTCGGGATATCGCTCGAGCCCTGGATCGAGGCGTGGCCGCGCATCGCCATCACGCCGCCGCCGGGGCGGCCCATGTTGCCGAGCAGCAGCTGCAGGATCGAGGCGCAGCGGATGTACTGGGAGCCGATCGTGTGCTGCGTCCAGCCGACGCCGTGCACGAACGCGGCCGTGCGCTCGCGCCCGGAGTTCTCCACGAACAGCCGGCAGACCTCGGCGAACGTCCGCTGGTCACAGCCGGTGACGCGCTCCACCACCTCAGGCGTGTAGCTGGCGAAGTGCCGCTTGAGGATCTGCCAGACGCAGCGGGGGTGCTGGAGCGTCAGGTCGAGGCTCGCGCTGCCTCGGTCAACCTCCTCCTCGGCCGAGCCGCTCTTCGGGGGGATTCCCTCGAGGTGTCCGGCCTGGTCACGCTGGCCCGAGGCGGCCTCCACGTACGCGCCCTCGTACTGCCAGCTGTCCGGGTTGTACTCCCCGTTCCCGGGGTCAAAGCCCGAGAACAGCCCCTCGGCGTCGACGTCGCGGAACGCCTCGCCGATGATCGTCGGTGCGTTGGTGTAGTTGACCACGTACTCGCGGAAGTCGAGGTCGTTCTGGATCACGTGGTTGATCACCCCGCCGAGGAATGCGATGTCGCTCCCGGCGCGGATCGGGACGAACAGGTCGGCGAGCGCGCTCGTGCGGCTGTAGTGAGGATCGATGTGAACGATCGTCGCTCCGCGTCGCTTGGCCTCCACCACCCACTGGAAGGCGACCGGATGCGCCTCGGCCATGTTCGAGCCCTGGAGCACGATCAGGTCGGCGTTCTGCAGGTCGCCCGGCAGCGTGCTCGAGGCGCCGCGACCGAACGAGGTGCCCAGGCCGACGACGGTCGAGCTGTGACAGACCCGCGCCTGGTTCTCCACCTGGATCACTCCGAGCCCGGTGAGGAGCTTCTTGATCAGGTAGTTCTCCTCGTTGTCGAGCGTCGCCCCGCCCAGCGCCGCAATCGACATGCAGCGGCGTACGCGGGCCTCCTCGGACTCCCATTCGAACCCCTCCGCGCGGGTTTCCACCACCCGGTCGGCGATCATCTGCATCGCGGTGTCGAGGTCGAGTCGCTCCCACTCGGTGGCGTACGGGCGGCGGTAGAGCACGTGCTCCTCGCGGCTGGAGCCGGTCGTGAGCTGCAGCGTCGCTGAGCCCTTCGGGCACAGTCGCCCGCGGCTGTGGGGCGCGTCGGGGTCTCCCTCGATCTGAACCACTCGCTCGTCGGAGACGAACACGTTCTGGCCGCAGCCGACGGCGCAATACGGGCACACCGACTTGACCACGCGGTCGGCGGTGCGGGTGCGAGCGACCCGCTCGCGGCTGCCCTTCGACTTGACCGCGGCGCCGCGGCCGAGCCGATCGGCGCCGCCGAGCTGGCGCGCCACCGGCCAGATCTCGAGCAGGTCGCGCGGGGTCTTCATCGGGACAGCTCGCGCCGGGCGCGGTCACGCACCCATGCCTCGACGGTGGGATGGCGCTGCGGATTGACGGGCACCGGGCCGACAAGCCGCTGAGGGCTGGCCGGCAGGTCACCCGGATCGGCGAAATATCGGCTGTCGCTCCCGTCCGCAGGACGCCCGGTGGCGATCAGGTACGCCTCTCCGGGCGCGATGCCGAGCCGGGCGGCGGCCGTCTCGTAGTCGTGGCCATCGCCGAGCAGACTGAGCACCTGATCGCGGGTCGCCATCTGGATTGTCACCTGCCCTTCTCTCGCCTGGCCAAACCCGCGGGCGCGCCGTTTGCGCGGTCGCCGGGCGGGCATGCGCTTGGGTACCGGACACACTAACCGAGCAGGGTCCGGGCGGCGAGGCCGCCCGCCGAGGGAGGTCTTCATGGCTGATCAGAACCGCGCCGTCATCTACCGCGGGACGCGCCACGTCGAGGTGGAGGACGTGCCTGACGCGGGGTTCGTGCTCGAGGACGGGCCGGGGGTCCATCCCGGCAACGTGGGCCGCGAGCTGCCCCATGCGGTGATTCTCAAGGTCGTCGCCACGAATATCTGCGGCTCCGATCAGCACATGGTGCGCGGTCGCACCGACGCGCCCGAGGGTCTCCAGCTCGGCCACGAGATCACCGGAGAGGTGATCGAGGCCGGGCCCGGGGTCGAGTTCGTGAGGAAAGGCGATCTCGTCTCGATCCCGTTCAACATCGCCTGCGGACGCTGCCGCAACTGCAAGGAGCGCCAGACCGGGGTCTGCCTGAACGTCAACCCGGAGCAGCCCGGCTCGGCCTACGGCTACGTCGCGATGGGCGGCTGGCGCGGGGGCCAGGCCAAGTACGTCACCGTCCCCTACGCGGACTGGAATTGCCTGGTGTTCCCGGACAAGGACCGGGCGATGGAGAAGATCCGCGACCTGACGATGCTCTCGGACATCTTCCCGACCGGATACCACGGCGCGGTGACGGCCGGCGTCGGCACCGGGTCCACCGTCTACGTCGCCGGCGCGGGACCGGTCGGGCTCGCCGCGGCGTGCTCGGCGCAGTTGCTCGGCGCCGCTGCGGTGATCGTCGGCGACATGCAGGCCGAGCGCCTGAGGCAGGCGAAGTCGTTCGGCTGCGAGACGATCGACCTCTCCAAGACAGAGGGCGAGGAGGCGATGGGCTCCGCGATCGAGGCCATCCTCGGCGTGCCCGATGTGGACTGTGCCGTGGATGCGGTCGGATTCGAGGCCAAGGGGCACGGCGCCGACGGCGAGGAGGCGCCAGCGGTGGTGCTCAACACCGCGATGGGCGTCACCCGTGCGGGCGGCGGCGTCGGCATCCCGGGCCTCTACGTCCCAAGCGACCCCGGCGCACAGGACGAGTCGGCCAAGCACGGCAACCTCTCGCTGCAATTCGGGATCGGCTGGGCGAAGTCGCTGCACTTCATGACCGGCCAGGCGCCGGTGATGAAGTATCACCGCGAGCTGATGATGGCGATCCTCAACGATCGCGTCCAGATCGCCGACGCGGTCAACGCGACCGTCATCTCGCTCGAAGATGCGCCGAAGGGCTATGAGGAATTCGATTCCGGCGTGGCCAAGAAGTTCGTGCTCGATCCGCACGGGCTGCTCGGCGCCGCCGCCTAGCAATGAGCCGCGCGGCGCTGGCGCGCACCTGGCTGGTCTGGTGGGTGCTCGGGATGGCGCTGTGGCTGCTGCTGGAAGACCTCGCGACGGCTGCGGAAGACGTCGACGGCGCCGTTGCGGCGGCCATCGGCGCGACCGCGGCCGTCGCGGCGCTGCGGCACGGCGGCGACCGCGTGGCGGCTTCCCATCAATGGCTGTCTCGGGCGTGGCGACCGCCGGTGGCGCTGATCGGCGACCTGCCGCTGCTGTTGGTGGCGCTCACGCGCGCGATCGCTCACGGGGAACGGGACCCGGGACGGGTTCGCACGATTCCATTTGATTGCGAGCAGAGCGCCGACCGGCGCGCGGCCCAGATCGCGCTGGCGACGGTTGCGGGATCGCTGTCGCCCTCCGCAGTCGTCATCGCGGTGTGCGAAGGCGAGCTCATCTTCCACGAGCTCGTCCCGAGCGAGGGGCGCGGCGCGGCTGACCCGCTGGAGCTCGGATGAACGAGTGGATCCTGGCGGCGATCGTGCTCCTGGTGGCCGGGCTGGTCCCGGTCGGCATCGCGATGCTGACCGGCGACGTGATGTCGGCGGCGGCCGCGTTCGGTCTGGCCGGACCGCTGTGCTCGGTCATCCTCTTGCTGCTCGCTGAGGGATTCCATCGCCAGCCGTTCGTCGACCTGGCGGTCGTGCTGTCGGTGGTGAGCAGCGGAGGTTCGCTGGTGCTGGCGCGCTTCCTGGAGTGGGGGGCTTGACCGTGCTGGCGGTCGTGTCCGTGGCGCTGCTGTGGCTTGGCGTCGTGCTTGAGCTCCTCTGCTGCGCCGGAGTCCTGGTGATGCGCACGGCGTACGCGCGGCTGCACTTCACCGCGCCGGCGGGGCTCGGCGTGGCCGCGGTCGCGCTCGCCATCCTCGTCCGGCAGGGGTTCTCGTTGATGGGCGACAAGTCGCTGCTCGTTGCGTTCGTGGTGCTCGTGACCGCGCCCGTCGTCTCGCATGCGATCGCGCGTGCCGTCTGGATACGCAACGGCAGGGAGCGACCGTGACCGCCCTGCAGGCGGTGATCCTGATCATCGTGGCCGCCTCGGGGACCGCGGTCGCGCTCACCCGCGACCCGACGCGCCAGGTCATCCTCACCGGTCTGTTCGGGCTGGCGCTCGCCGTCCTGTTCTTCGTCTTCCAGGCGCCGGACGTGGCGCTCTCGCAGATCGTCGTCGGCTCGGTCGCACTGCCGGCGATGGTGCTGCTCACCCTGCGCGAGTTGCGTCGCCGGGCGTCGGAGCGGGAGGACGCAGAATGAGGCGCCGCGCTCGTACGGCGCTCTTTCTGGTCGCGGCCGTGGTCCTGGCCGCGGTGCTCGTCGACGGCCTGGCGGGGCTACCCGCGTTTGGCCACTTCCACGGCGTCGACGGCCGCACTCTCGACCACGTGACCGTCCGTCAGCGACACGCCACGGACGTCGTCACCGCGGTCAACTTCGACTATCGCGGTCTGGACACCATGGGGGAGGAGTTCATTCTCTTCGCCTCCTCAGTCGGTCTCGTCGTGCTGTTGCGCGAGCAGCGGGCGGATCGTCAGCAGTGTCCGGACGATGCCGGGGGCGCGTCCGGCGACGATGGCCGCGACCCCCTGCTGGCGCTGGTCGGACGGTGGAGCGTCGCCCCAATCATCGTGCTGGGTGTCTACGTCGTGACCCACGGGCAGCTGACGCCGGGCGGCGGATTCCAGGGCGGCGTCGTGCTCGCCTCCGCGCTCATCACGCTGCTGATCACGACGGGCGGGAGGACGCCGCGGACCATCCGCCGCCACGGCGCGCTCGAGGCGCTCGAGGGGATCGGCGCGGGCGGCTACGTGGTGATCGGCGTCGCCGGCATCTTCGCCGGCTTGCAGTTTCTCTCCAACTTCCTGCCGCTCGGCACAGCGGGCGCTCTGTTCTCCAGCGGGACAGTCATCTCGCTGTCCACGGTCGTCGGACTCGAGGTGGCGGGCGCGATCGCGCTGATCGTCGCCGAGTTCGCCGAGCACGGTCAAACCCCCGGCGTCGGGTCATGAGTTTCCTGCCGTTCGCGGTCGCGGCGTGGCTGCTGCTGGTCGGTCTCTACGGCGTCGTCACCAGCCGCCACCTCGTCCATCTTGTGCTCTGCCTGGGAGTCGTCCAGGCCTCGACCTACGTGCTGCTGATCTCGATCGGATACCTGCACGGCGGCCGCGCGCCGATCTTCGTCGGGATCACCGTGGGCACGCCGGCCGTCGATCCCGTTGTGCAGGCGCTGACGCTCACCGACGTGGTCGTCGAGGCGACTGTGTCCGCGCTGCTGCTCGCGATCGCGCTGCAGGCCGAGCGGCGCTTCGGGACCGTCGATCCGGACGCGATCCGCGAGCTCCGAGGGTGACCACGAACGTGGTCCCTCTGACCGTCGCGGTCCCGATGCTCGGGGCCGCTGTGCTGGCGGGAACCCAGCCGCTGCGCCGAAGGCTGCTGGCCGAGGGGATCGCGCTCGCCGCTGCGATTGCCGCCACCGTGCTGGGCGCCCTGGTGCTGCGGCTGGCGATCCACCGCGGGGAGCTCGTGTACTGGTTCGGCGGGTGGCGGCCTCATCACGGGGTGGCGCTGGGGATCGCGTTCGCCGTCGACCCGTTCGCGGCCGGTCTGGCGACGTTCTGCGGTCTGCTCACGATCGCCGCGCTCGTCTTCTCGTGGCGACACTTCGACTCGGTCGGCCACGCGTTCCCCGCGCTCGTCCTCGTGTTCCAGGCGGCGCTGACAGGGTTCTGTCTCAGCGGCGATCTGTTCGACATGTTCGTCTTCTTCGAGCTGATGACGGTCGTGGCGATCGCGCTCACCGCCTACCGGTCCGACCAGCGCGCGCCGCTCCAGGGCGCGCTGAACTTCGGGATCTCCAACGCGATCGGCGGCTTCCTGGTCCTGTTCGGCATCGCCCTGCTCTACGGTCGCACCGGCGCGCTCAATCTCGCCCAGATCGGCGTCGCGCTGCGCGCCGCGCACGGCCATGGCGGAGCGCTCGTGGTCGTCGCCTTCGGTCTGATCGCGTCCGGCTTCTTCGTCAAGGCGGCGATCATCCCGTTCCACTTCTGGCTGGCGGATGCGTACACGACGGCTCCGACGCCCGTCTGCATCCTGTTCGCGGGGGTGATGAGCGAGATGGGTCTCTACGGTCTGGCCCGCGTCTACTGGACCGTATTCGCCGGTCCGCTCGCGCCCCACGCGGCGACCGTGCGGCTGATCCTCGTCATCATCGGCTCGCTGACCGCGCTCGGCGGCGGGGTGATGTGCGTGCTGCAGCACCTGCCCAAGCGCCTGCTGGCGTTCGCGACGATCGGCTCGATGGGGCTGTTCCTGGTCGGCTTCGGACTGCTCGATGCGGGCGGGCTCGCCGGTGCCGCCGTATACGTGGTCGCCGACGGACTGGTGAAGGCCGGTCTGTTCGTCTGCATCGGGATCCTGCAGCATCGGCGCTCGGATACGGGGTCGCTGCGCGTTCGCGGGCTCGGACGGGGGCTGCCGTTCACCGGGCTTGTGTTCGCCGTGGGCGCCCTCGGAATGACCGCCATGCCCGGCTTCGGGACCTTCCTGGGCCGCTCGTTGATCGAGACGGCCGCCTCCGCGGCGCCGGGTTACGGCTGGGTGCCGTACGTGATGACCGTTGCGGAGGCCCTGATCGGTGGCTCGGTGCTCGCCGCCTGGGCGCGTCTCTTCCTCGGATGGGGGCCGGACGAACGCCACGAGTGGCTGGCGCCTGAGTCCGCGGAAGCGGGTGACGAACTCGAGCTGTCCAGCCGGCGGACACCGGCGGTCCTGTTCGTGCCCGCGCTGGTGCTCGTGCTCGGGGGAATCGCGACGGGCGTGCTGCCCGGGGTCGGCCGCCTCGCGATCTCCGGTGCCGCGAGGTTCGTCGACTCGTCAGCATTCGCGACGGCGGTGCTTCGGGGCCACGCGGCGGCGGTCGCTGCGCCCGCGTCGAGCGGGCCGTCGATCGCGGAGGTCCTCGTCGGGCTCGGCCTGACGGCGCTGGCGGCGCTGGTCGGGCTTGGGGTGATCGCGCCGCGCAGGCTACCGTTCGGTCCGCCGGCGTTGCAGAACCTCTCGCGCGGCGCCGCCCGCCGGCTTCACCAGCTGCACGGCGGCCACCCCGGAGACGACGTCGCGTGGGTTGTCACTGGGGCCGCGGTCGTCTGCGGCACGCTCGTCCTGGCGCTGAGATGAGGACGAGCGTGACGCGTTGATTGCGGTCTCTGGATCCATGGGTAGGTGCTCGGGGATGCGCCCTCCGTACCGCTGGCCCGATGCCGCCCTTGCTGGGCTCGCCTGCTCGATGCGCACCTTCGCCGGTCCTGGGATGCTCGCCGCGCGCGGCCGGATCGGCGGCCGAGTCCGGATCGCAATGCTGCTCGCCGCCACCGGCGAGATCGCGATGGACAAATCGCCGAAGGCGATCGACCGCACCGACCTGCCGGCGTTGATCGGCCGCATGGTCTCCGGCGGCTACACGGGAGGTGACCTCGCGGGCGTTCCGGGCGCGGCCGCGGGTTCGATCGCCTCGGCGGCTGGAACCTATGCCACGTGGCGCGCCCGCGGCCTTGTCGTCGAGGCGACCGGGCTGCCCGATCCGGTCGTCGCGGTCGGCGAGGACCTGCTCGCCTACGGTCTGGCGGCGGTGGGGACGCGCGGCGATGACGCCGCCCCGGAGGGGGCGTCGTCGGAGAGCCCCGAGCCCAGTCCGCGCGGGTGGGGGTTGGCTCGCGGTCTGCGGGTCGGTCTGACTGCGGGACTCGCGGGCACCGCGGTGATGACGATCGCCGAGGGCGCCGAGGTCGTGCTCACCGACGCCGAGCCATCGGGGACGGCCGCCGACGTCGCCGACAAGCTGAAGCGCCGAGCCGGCCGGGGACGCCTGACGCGTCGCCACCGCCGCGCCGCCAATCAGGGGATGCACTGGCTGTACGGGACCGCCTGGGGAATTCCCTACGGGCTCTTCGCCGCGGGCGGCTCGGTGCCGCCGGAGGCGAGCGGCCCGGTGTTCGGGCTGCTGGTGTGGATGGCTGGGCTCGTCCAGCTGCCCGCGCTGGGCGTCGCGGAGCCGCCGTGGAAGCGCTCACCCGCCTCATTGGCGAGCGAGGCGATGCTCCACGTCGTCTACGGAATCGGAGCGGGCGCGGCGGTGCGAGCGCTCACCCGCTGAAGTTGCATGCCGGAGGGCGCCCCTGCCGCCCAGGCAGTACTGCGTCCGGACGCGGGCGCCCGGAGCCCTCCAGGGCTCCGGGCTCGCGTCGGTCAGGGTGCGTCAGAAGTAGTGCGGCCGCCCGCCGATTGCGCGTCCTGTCGCTCCCGCCAGCGCCAGCACGACTCCCACGACAAGCAGCAGTGCGCCCAGCACCCACAGCAGATGGATGCCGACAACGAAGGAGATCACCAACAGAATGATGCCGAGGACGATCACTTTGCTCCCTACCTCCTAGTACATGCGGCGCGCCGAGGCGGCTCGCCATCGAGAGAAGAGCTGCCCGATTCGAAGGTTCTTGAAGCAAGTCTTTTCTCTTTGACCGTCTTTACTGGTATGAAGTCCTTATCAGGACTGATTCTTCATTAGCGGACGACGAATTGTGGCGGCGGCGCGTCCACGACCCCGCGGCGCGGGACGAGCTAATCCGCCGCCACCTGCCGCTTGCCCGCAGGCTCGCGGCGCGGTATCGCAACCGGCACGAGCCGCTTGAGGACCTCGTCCAGGTCGCGTCCCTGGCGCTGGTCAAGGCCGTGGAGCGCTTCGAGCCCGAGCGCGGGCGGCCGTTCGTCGCCTTCGCGGCGCCCACGATCCTGGGTGAGCTCAAACGCCACTTCCGCGATACGAGCTGGGCCGTGCACGTCAACCGCGGCACGCTCGAGCTTGCGCTCCGCGTGCAGGCAGCGGTCGAGGAGCTCTCGCGGGAAACCGGACGCAGTCCGTCGGTGGCCGACATCGCCCTCCATCTCGGGCTCGACTCCGAACGTGTGCTGGAGGGGATTGAGGCGGCCGGCGCCCACTATGCCGACTCGCTCGACGTCCCCGCGCAACTGGGAGACGACGACGACGCGCGGGCGGCCACGATGCTCGACCGGCTCGGCGCCGAGGACGACGGCTACGAGGCGGTCGAGGTCGAGAGCTCGCTCGCCCCGGCGCTCGCGCGGATGCCGTACGAGGAACGGCGTGCGCTCGCCCTGCGGCTCGAGGAGGGACTGAAACAGTCCGAGATCGCGACCATCCTCGGCTGCTCCCAGATGCACGTCTCCCGGCTGCTGCGGCGGGCCGGCGAGCGGCTGCGGGCCGAGCTCGATCCGGAATTGGCCCCGGGGGTCGACTGAGCCGGCCGCCGCTCAGAGCGGGTCGCGAGCCTCCAGGTCGTGCAGGAAGCGAAGCCGCGCTCGGCCGCCGACGTACCCCTCCGGCCGCTCGCTTCCGCGGCTCACGCGATGGCACGGAACGAGCAGCGCGACCGGGTTCCCGCCGAGCAGCAGCCCGCTCTCGTATGGGGTCAGGACATCGCCCAGCAGCTCGTAGGAGGTCGACTCCGCATACGGGATCCGGCGCACGGCATCGAGCAGCTCGTCGGAGGAGTGGTCGGGCAGGTGGTCAAGCAGGTCCGCCGATGGCGTGCGATCTCCGTCGAAGTACCCCTCGAGCGTCGTGGCGGCCGCACGCAGCCGGTCACGCGCGGCACCGGGGCCGCGCCGACTGCGCGATCGGGCCGAAATCGCATCCGCGTCCGCATGATCGGCGAACGCGACGCGCACGATGCCGCTGGGCGAGGCCGCGAGGCCGAGCGCGCCGATCGGGCTCTCGACCTCGGCACAGGCCAGCGCAGAGATCCGCTCGTCACCGAGGCTCCGGGTGGCGAGGATTCCGGCGGCGCCCTCATCCAGTCCCCGCAGGTAATCACCGCATGCTCTGCAGATCCCCTCGCCACGGACCGCCACTCGTTCGATCGTGAAGCCGTCAAGCCGACGCCGGCGCAGCGACCTGCCGCCGAGCTCGACGTCGAACAGCCGCATGCAGAGGCGGCAGTGGAAGTGGTCGTGAGGCGCGAGATTCGTTTCGTAGCGCACCGGGTCGCTGCTGCCGACCGAGGCGAGCAGCCCGAGCTCGGCGAGCTCGGCAAGCGTCGCGTACACGGTCCCCCGACCGATCTCGGGCACCGAGCTGGCCGCGCGTGCGAGAACCTCCTCCGCCGACAGATGCTCGGTGGTGGTGCCGCGGAACGCGGCGAGGATCGCCCGCCGTTGAGGCGTCGAGCGGAGGTGGTGGCGGCGCAGCAGGTCCCCGGCGTCATCCGTGCCCATATCTCGGAGCGTACGCGCCACGGAGCGGACTCGCATCACCGATCACGCGTACGTGGTCTCTAGGCTTCCCTGGCCATGCGGATCGCCACCCACGACGGTTCCTTTCACGCGGACGAGGTGTTCGCAATCGCCACCCTGCAACTGCTGGCCGGCGAGGAGCCCAGCGGTCTCGGCGCCGTCGAGGTGGTCCGCACGCGTGATCGCGAGCTGATCTCCGGGGCCGATGTGCGCGTCGACGTCGGCTTTCGGGATGACCCGGCGACGCGCGACTTCGATCACCATCAGCGGAGCTTTGATCGGGCCCGGGCCAACGGCGTGCGCTACGCCTCGTTCGGGCTGATCTGGCGCGAGTTCGGGGCGCAGGTGTGCGGGGGCGACGACCAGGTCGCCGACGCCGTCGACGCGACGCTCGTGCAATCCGTGGACGCCGCCGACAGCGGCCAGCGACTCACCGAGCTCGTCGTCGACGATGTGCACCCGATGACAGTCGGGGGCGTCATCGGCGGGCTCAATGGGCGCTGGGACGAGACGCTCTCGCCGGCGCAGGAGCGCGAGCGGTTCGACCAGGCGCTGGAGCTTGCGCGGGGCGTCTTGTCCCGCGAGATCGCCTCGGTGACTTCGGCTCGACGGGCGGTGCGCATCGTCGAAGAGTCGATCGCGGCGGCAACCGACCCGCGATTGATTGAGCTGCCGGTCAACGCGCCGTGGAAGCGCGTTCTGGTCCCGGCTGCACGCGAGGCGCTGTTCGTCATCTACCCGAAGCGGCAGGGTTTCGGGTTGGAGGGCGTGCCGGTGGAGCTCGGCACGTTCGACCTGCGCCGCCAACTGCCGGCGGAGTGGGCAGGGCTCGAGGGCGATGAGCTCGTCGCGGTGACGGGCGTCGAGGACGCCGTCTTCTGTCACGTCAAGCGGTTCCTCGTCGTCGCGCGCTCGCGTGAGGGGATCGAGCAGCTCGCGCGACTGGCGCTGAACGGCGCCTGAGCATCCGAGCCAGCCCGTTCGGGGGCTCGGATGCCCGGCGCGTTCTGGGGAGGAGACTCAGAAGCGGAAGATCGCGCGGCTGCCGCGATCGAGGTCGTCCCACACGCGGCGGACGGAGTCGATGGTGCGGTGGAGGCGAGAGGTCTTGGTCGTCATGGCCACTCCTTTCGGGACGTTGGTGGCATCCGGTTTGCGCTTACAAGTGCACTATCGGCTGTTTGGCGGTATAAGTCAAAGAGCACTTTCAGAAGTTGAGCATCGCTTTTTCAGATATATGGACTTCCGTCATTTGCGGTATTTCGTCGCCGTCGTCGATGAGGGTCAGTTCGTCCGCGCGGCCGGCGCGCTGCACATCGCCCAGTCGGCCCTCTCCCAGCAGATCCGCGACCTCGAGCGCGAGCTCGGCGCAGAGCTCCTGCACCGCGATCGTCGCGGGGTGACCCCCACCACGGCCGGAGAGGTGCTCCTGGGTCACGCCAGGGCGCTGCTGGAACGGGCCGAGCTCGCCCGCGCCGAGGTCGCCCAGCTCACCGGAGTGATCACCGGCACGCTGCGCATCGCGAGCGGGAGCCCGAGCGGGCCGGTGCCGCTGCCGGCGACGCTTGCCGAGTTCCAGCACCGCCACCCCGCCGTCGAGATCGTCATCCGCGACGCGCCCTCGGAAGAGCTGATCCGCTGGCTGGAGGACGGCACCGTCGATGTGGCGGTGATCACGTTCGCGCCCGACCGGTTGCCGACACGGTTGCAGGGGACCCTGATCACGCGCGAGCGGCTGCTCGCGCTCGTTCCGTACGGGCACGCGCTGGCCGGCCGCGACCGCGTCTCGCTCGCCGAGCTGGCGAGCGAGTCGCTCGTCACCTTTCCGGACGGGTCGGGGGTGCGGCAGACGATCGACGAGGGGTTCCGTGCCGCCGGAGCGCCGCGCCCCGCGGTGACGGCCGAGACGATCGACCCGCTCGCCATGATCGAGCTCGTCGGGGTCGGGCTCGGCGTTGCGATCGTGCCTCCGAGCTTCGCCGATCTGGCCACGCCGGCCGTGCGGGCGATCGAGCTCGCGCCGCCCGGGCTGCTGGAGAACGTGACCCTCGCCTGGCCGCGGGAGCGCCGCGCGCTCCCGGCGCTCGACGCCTTCCTGGAGCTTGCTGCCGATTGGCTCCCGCACGAACCATGAGGGCGCCCTTATTTTGTAGGCGTCGCAACTTTCATTGGGTTGCGATAAGATGGACGGAGTGAGCGCACTGGCCGAACTCCGCACCGCCGACGAGCGGACGATCGTGCTGCGCTACATCCAGCCGGGGCTCGTCGGGCTGATCGATGGGACCCTGTCCACGCTCGCGCCGATCTTCGCCGCGGCATTGCTCTCCGGCACCCACGCGGCGCTGTTCGTCGGCCTGGCGACCGCCGTCGGCGCGGGGATCTCGATGGGCTTCTCGGAGGCGCTGTCGGACGACGGCACTGAGACCGGTCGCGGCCCCGCGGTGGCGCGCGGCCTCGTCACCGGGCTGATGACGGCGATCGGTGGCGTCTTCCATTCGCTGCCGTTCCTCATCCACCGCGTCCACCCCGCGCTCGTCGTGGCCGGGATCGTCGTCGCAATCGAACTGATCACGATCTCGCTCATCCGGCGCCGATTCCTGTCGGTCTCGCTCCGCGTCAGCCTGCTGCAGGTCGCGCTCGGTGGCGCGCTGATCGTCGCCGCCGGCGTGCTGCTCGGCAGCGCCTGAGCTCAGTAGTAGAAGGCGGGTGCGGTTGCCGCATCCGCGGCCACGTCGGCGGCGAGAGCATGCACGAGCGGTGGGCTGGTGAGCGTGATCCCCAGCTCGCGGTTGCGCTCCAGTGACCCGTCGGACAGGTTCTGGGAGCTGACCAGCGCCTCGCGATCGTCGACGACGAGCACCTTCGCATGGATGTAGTAGCTCTGCCCGTGGTCGACGCGGACGTTCGCGCCGCAGTGCTTCAACTCCGAGAACGCGTCGTACCAGTCGCTCTCCCAGGTCATCACGATCGTCACCGCGACGCCGCGCCGGGCGGCGGCGCACAGCGCGGAGGTCGCCGGGGCATAGGCCATCTCCTCGTCCTCGAGTGCGATCGAGCGATGCGCCGACTGGATCATCCGTACGACCGCTGAGGCCGCGCCTGGCGACCACACGAGATCGCCGCTCCCCGCCGGCGGCGTGATCCGCCGGTGCGCCCAGTCGGCGTCGAACGTGGCCACGACCGCGCTCACGTCCGCGGACCGGCGGTCGAGCACGGCGAAGTCGCGCGTCGTGGCGTATTCGCCGTCGAAGTTGAGCGTCATCACCGCCGACTCACGGCCGTCGACGGTGAGCGTCTTCTGGTGGGTGAGCGCAAAGTAGGTCGGCGAGAGCTGGACGTGGACACCGTGCCCGGCGAGCGCCCGCACCGCCGCGTCATTGGTCGACTCGCGCTCGGAGTAGTAGCCGCCGTTGAGCAGCACGCGCACATCGACTCCGCGGTGGGCGGCGGCCTCGAGTGCGCCCTCCACGCGCGTGTCGGTGAGCTCGTACATCGTCATCTCGATCGAGTGGCGTGCGCCGGCGATCATCGAGACGAACGGGGCCACCCCTGCCTGGGGCTCGGCCACGAGCGTGAGCGGGCCGGAGGTGACGGTGGCCGGCTCTGGGCTGGCCGCGCGTGCGGCGTGAGCCACGCCGAGCAGGCCGATGACGGCGGCGAGCGCCGCCCCGGTCACGCGTCGCATCCGGATGTGCTCGGTCAGGCGCCCGGGTCGGCCGGCGGGTCGGCCTGGGTCTCGTCCCCGCGGGGCGCGTCCGCGCGCGGCGGGTCCGGCGCGGCGGCGGGGTCCGATGCGGCGGCGGGGTCCGATGCCGCGGCGGGGTCCGATGCGGCGGCGGGGTCAGGTGAGGCAGCAGGGCCGGCCTGCTCGGCGCGGGTCCGGTCGGCCTCACTCTCCGCCGTCCGGCACCAGCGCAGGAGCGCCTGCTGCCCCACGAGCGTGACCGCGCCGTCGGCGGTGATCCAGTCACGCGCGCGGAGCTCGCCGGCGAGGTCCTCATCGTCGAGAGCCGGCGGCCCGACTGCCGGCTCGGCGTTCGACAGACGCCCGGAGCCGGGCCGCACCGTCCAGCGGCCGGACGCCAGCGCGCTCAGCGCACGGCCCTGATGGTCGGTCGGCAGATCAAGCGGGTGCGGGCCGTCCGTGCGTGCGGGTGCGGTCCTGTTCGGCTGAGCGAGCTCGCTCGCGTGCTCGTACTCGTGCGGCTCACCAGGGCCCGTCGAGAACAGCGGCTCGCTCACGCTCGCGCGGTCGTTCAGCCAGTCCTCGACGGCACCGGCCGCGCCTCTGACCCTGTCCGGGTCAACCCCCAGCCGGTCGGCGATCTCGTCGATATCGACCTCGGAGATCGAGCGGGAGAGCTGCTGGGCGATCGCGCGCAGGCGCGCCTCGAAACGGTCATCGGGCATGTGTGCAATGGTGACAGCGGCGCGAGCTTCCCGCAAAGGCCTTTGTCTGTCCTTGATCTGACTGCGGCCATACTGGGGTAGAGATCTTCTCAGTGGTCTTTGAGAGGATCGGAGTGTTCGCCCCGGAACCCCCACGGCAGGAACCTGTGTTGCGCGATGGCTACAGCTCACCCCCAACCTCGGTGCTCGCATGAGTGAGTCGACCGTGACCGTCAGCGGCGGCTCGGTCACACTCGGACGTTCGGCCGTCCGTGAGCGGCGGCCTCAGGGCGGCGCGCCGTCAGAGCTCGTCACGCCGCGCCGGCTCCTGTGGTCGGCCTACGCGGGACTGATCGTCTGCGGCCTGGCGACCGTCCTGTGCACGGGCAGCACGCCGCAGCTCTCGCCGGACAACCTGCACCTCGCATTCGCCGCGACGTTCCCGCACATCTACGCGGGCCCGTTGGCGAACCTTGGCCCGGACATCCACCTCGGCGGCGTGATCGCGCTGTTCACGGTCATGTGCGTCTGCTACGCGACGATCGTCAGGCACGGCTCGCTCCTGCCTGCGCGCGCGGTCGTCGCCGGGATCGTCGCACTCCATCTCATCGTCGCGATCGCGCCACCGCTGATGACGACCGACGTCTTCAGCTACCTGATGTACGGCCGTATGGACGCCGTCTATCACATCGATCCCTACATCCACGGCCCATGGGCGATCCACTACGACTCGTATTTCCCGTTCGTCGCGGCGCAGTGGGCCTACACGCCGACCGCGTACGGACCGCTGTTCACGGGCGTGAGCACGCTCCTGGGCCATCTCGACATCAGGACGGCGACGCTCGTCTACAAGCTGCTGACCGTCGCCTGCAGCCTGATCGCGATCGGTGGCGTTGCCAAGGCAGCGCAGCGGCTCGGCCGCGACGCCGCGCAGGCTGCCTTGCTCGTCGGCCTGAACCCGGTGCTGATCATCTACGCAGTCGGCGGCTCCCACAACGACATGCTGATGATGGCGGCGCTCTCGTGGTCGATCGCCGCGCTCGTCGCCCACCGGGCCCGCACCGCCGGCGGCCTGCTCGTCACCGCGGTCGCGGTCAAGCTCACCGCGGGAGTTCTCCTTCCGTTCGCGCTCGCCGCGCGGCGAGGCCCGGCCGGCCGGACCCGTCTCGGCGGGCACCAGTGGCGGATGCTCGGCGGTGCAGCGCTGGTGTTGCTCGGCGTCGCCGTCATTTCGACGGTCCTGTTCGGCGCTGGCCCCTTGCACCTTCTGCACACGCTCGAGGTCATCCAGTCCAACGGCGGCCGTCAGAGCGTGCCCGGCTTCATCGCCTGGGGGCTCGGGTTCGGCTGGCTCAGCCACGGCGTCGTCATCGGCCTGCAGGCGATCGACGTCCTCACCTTCGTCTGGCTGATCGTCGCCGTTCGCAAGCACAAGATCGACTGGATCACCGCGACCGGCTGGGCCGTCGTCGCGTTGCTCGTCACCAGCACATTCCTGCTGCCGTGGTACGTCGTGTGGCTGCTTCCCTTCGCCGCTCTGAGCGACAGCCGTGCGTTGCGCACTGCTGCGATCGTGCTGACGGCGATCGGCATGACGTCGCTGTAGCCCGAGGCGTCCGCGAGGTAGCGCACCGTGACGCCGGCCGTCAAGCGGCGGCGGGTGCGCGTGGTGGGCTATGAGCGTGGGTGGCGCCGCTTGACGGCCGTCGCCCCGCCGCGCTTTTCGCAGTGAAGGGGGCCCACTCCGTGTGCCCCCAGCGGGGGACCACTGCTAGGGGCGCTGTTTTCGCCCACGCGTTCGTGCCGCGGGGCGGTGTTGGTCAGAAGTGGCGCCGGGGTGCGTCCGCCGAGCGGGATTGGCGGATTTGGGCGCCCATTGAGCCCAAAGAGGACGATCCCTGCGCCGGGCCGGCCTCCCGGCGGCGGCGTTGCGAGATCTGGCCACCACCAGGACCAAAACATCGCTCGCGCCGGCCCTCCCTGCTCCGGGCCGGCGTCTCGGGGCGGCGTTGCGACCAATTGGCACCACCAGGGCCAAAACATCGCACGCTCCGACCTCGGGCACCCCGCTGTCGCGCTCCAGCGACCCCGCGCCCGTTGAGGATCCCCTGAACCTCTGCTTGACGGCCGGCGCCGGGCGCGCTACCTCGCGAACGCCCAAGGACAACAACTACGCGGCGATGCGGTACCCAACCCCCCGCACCGTCTGCAACGTCTCGCAGCCGAAGGGCCGGTCGATCTTCTCGCGCAGGTAGCGGATGTAGACCTCGACGACATTGGAGCGGTTCTCGTAGTGGTAGCCCCACGCCTGCTCGAGCAGCTCGAAGCGCGAGAGCACCCGGCCCGGCTCGCGCATCAATGCCTCCAGGACCGCGAACTCCTTGCGGGAGAGCTCGATGTTGGTGTCGCCGCGGCTGACCTGGTGGCGGGCGGCGTCGAGCTGGAGGTCGCCGGCGGTGAGCACGACGCCGCGGGCGATGCCGCCGCGGCGGCTCATGGCGCGCAGGCGGGCGAGGAGCTCGCGGAAGGCGAAGGGCTTGCCGAGGTAGTCGTCGGCCCCGCAGTCGAGGCCGTGGACGCGGTCCTCGATCGAGTCGCGGGCGGAGAGGATGAGAATCGGGGCATCGACGTGTTCGTCGCGGATGCGGCGGCACACCTGGAAGCCGTCGAGGTCGGGCAGGGTGATCTCGGTGACGATCACCGCGTAGTCGGTGGCGGTGGCCCGGACGATCGCCTCGGCGCCGCTGCAGACGAGGTCGGCGCTGATCGAGTCGGAGGCCATGCCCCGGACCAGCACGTGCCCGAGGCGCTGGTCGTCATCGGCGATGAGGACTCTCATGGCCTGAACTTTCCACCGCGTTCGGCCGGAGCGGAAGGGCCCGGGGCCGAAGATCACTCTCCAGGCCGATGAAGATCCGACCTGAGAATGACATGAGAGCCGCTCAAGATCCGCCGTGGGGCGGTTGTGGCGAGGTTCGGCGAAACCTACCGTGCCATTCATGTCCCAGACCGACGCCACCACCCGCACGGACGCCACGCGCCGATTGCTCACCAAGGTTCCTGAGATCACCCTCATCTTCTGGGTGCTGAAACTGCTCACCACCGGCATGGGCGAGGCGATGTCCGACTCGCTCGGCCAGCAGAGCGTCCCGCTCGCCGCCGCGGTCGGCATCTTCGGCCTGGTGCTCGCGCTGCGGCTGCAGCTGCGCCAGACCGAGTACCGCGCGCCGTACTACTGGTTCGCGGTGATGATGGTGGCGGTGTTCGGCACGATGGCGGCCGACGGCATCCACGACGGGGTCGGCATCGGTTACGACATCACCACCCCAGTGTTCGCGCTCCTCACCGGGCTGATCTTCCTGTGGTGGTATCGCAGCGAGGGCACGCTCTCGATCCACTCGATCACCACCAGGCGCCGCGAGCGGTTCTACTGGGCGGCGGTCCTGTCCACGTTTGCGCTCGGTACGGCGGCGGGTGATCTCACCGCCACTCAGATCAACCTGGGCTTCTGGCTCTCCGCGGTGCTGTTCGCGGTGGTGTTCGCCATTCCCGCGATCGGATGGTGGCGTTTCTCCTGGAACCCGATCTTCTCGTTCTGGTTCGCGTACGTCGTCACGCGGCCGCTCGGCGCCTCCTTTGCCGACGGCTTCTCCAAGAACTACGGGGGCGGCCTGGCGACCGGTGACCCGATCGTGAGCCTCGTGGCCTTCGCGGTCTTCGCCGCACTGGTCGCCTGGGTGACGATCACCCGGCGCGATGTGCAGTCGGCCGCACACGCCGAGGCACACCCGCACGGACGCCCGGCGCCCGCGCGCCTGGCCGCCGAGCTGGAGTAGACGTGATCGGCCCATCCACCCGTCACACTTGGTGGATGGAGCGCTCATCCGACGAGGTGATCGCGGACTGGATGCACCGGCGGGTGGCACCGGTCACCCGCTGGGCAGATCGCCATCCGGTGGCGCTCGACGTCCTCTCGGCGGCGGCGCTCGCGCTGGCGAGCTTCGTCGGGATCGCCGTGCAGGGACGGCTGCACCACCCCGACGTCATCGTGTTCTGCTTCGCACTGCCCGCGCCGCTGCTGCTGCGTCACCGGGACCCGCGGCTGTCGTTCGGGCTGATCGCGCTGATCGCGCTCGCGCAGTGGATCACCTCCACACCACAACTCTCCGACGGCGCGGTGCTGATCTCGATGTTCTGGCTGATGCTCGACGGAGAGCTGACCGAGATGGCGATCGCGGCGGCGATCGTCGAGGCCGGCGCGGTGATGGCGGCCCTGCGCTGGGCCCCCGACCAGCCGGCCAAGGTGTGGGTCGGGATCACCGGCCTGGGGGTGGCGGCGGGCGGCCTCGGTGTCTCGATCCGGCAGCGCCGCGCCCTGATCGCATCGCTGCGCGAGCGGGCCGCGCGCCTGGAGTTCGAGCGCGATCAGGAGGGGCGGCTGGCCGCAGCCGCCGAGCGCGCACGGATCGCACGGGAGATGCACGACATCGTCTCGCACAACCTCACGGTGATGATCGGGCTCGCCGACGGCGCGAGCTACGCCCTCGGCGCCTCGCCGGACACGTCGCTGTCGGCGATGGAGCGGGTCTCGCAGACCGGCCGCCAGGCGCTCGGCGAGATGCGCCGGCTCCTCGGCGTGCTGCGCGACGAGCCCGAGGCCGGAGGTGAGGATGCCTACCAGCCACAGCCCGGGCTGGATCGGCTCGACGACCTGCTCGCGCGGGTGGAGGCCGCCGGGATCCCGGTCGCGATCGAGGTCTTCGGTGATCCCCACGCGCTCCCGGGCGGCGTTCAGCTCACGGTCTTCCGGGTCGCGCAGGAGGCGCTCACCAACACCCTCAAGCACGCCCGCCGCCCAGCGACGGCGCGCCTGACCCTGCGCTGCGAGCCCGATCAGGTCGTGCTCGAGGTGTCCGACACGGGCTCCGGGGCCCCCGACGACACCGAGCCGGCCGCCCTCGACGACGCCCCTCCGGCGGCCCCGGCGCTGCCCTCCGGCGGGCGCGGTATCCACGGGATGCGCGAGCGCGCCGCCGCCTACGGCGGAGATCTCGTGGCGGGCCCGCGCCCCGAGGGCGGATGGCGCGTGGTGCTCACGATCGCTCCCGAGACCGCCGCCGTCCACGGCCCCGGGGAGGCGCGATGACGACCAGCGTACTGCTGGCCGATGACCAGGAGCTCATGCGGATGGGCTTTCGCATGGTCATCGACAGCCAGCCCGACCTGAGCGTGGTCGGCGAGGCCGGCGACGGCGCCGAGGCGATCGCGGCGGTGAGCCGCCTGCGGCCGGCGGTCGCGCTGATGGACGTGCGGATGCCCGTGATGGACGGGGTGGAGGCGACGCGCCGGATCGTCGAGTCGGGCGCGCCGACGCGCGTCATCATCCTCACGACGTTCGATCTCGACGAGTACGTCTACGCCGCGCTGCGAGCGGGTGCGAGCGGCTTTCTGCTCAAGGACGCCCAGCCCGGCGACCTCCTGTCCGCGGTCCGCGCCGTCGCCGCCGGCGACGCGGTCGTCGCCCCCCGGGTCACGCGACGGCTGCTCGAAAGCTACGGCCACCATCTCCCCGCCGCCGGCACGGCGGGCGGAGACGGCTCCGGCTCCCGCGAGCGTCTGGAGCAACTCACCGCTCGGGAGCTCGAGGTCCTCGAGCTCGTCGCGCGCGGGCTCTCGAACGCCGAGATCGCCGAGAAGTTCGTGCTCTCCGAGGCGACCGTGAAGACGCACGTCGGCCGGATCCTGGCCAAGCTCGAGCTCCGCGATCGCGTCCAGATCGTCGTCTTCGCCTACGAGAACCGCCTGATCAGCCCGGCCCGCGGCTGACCGCCCGCGCAGCGGAGCGGCGACTGCGCCTGCTCTCATAGGCGTCCGTGTCGCTTGCCGTCTCCCTGATCGTGCTGCTCGCCGCGCTCGCCGCCGCGGTGGCCCGCCGTCCGCGCGTCCCCGGGCCGGCGGTCGCCGCCGCCGGCGCGCTCCTACTGCTCGCGACGGGGATCGTCGGCGCCCATCAGGCCGCCCACGCGATCCGGGAGCTCGGGCCGACGATCGGCTTCCTGGCGGCGCTGCTGGTGCTCGCCGACGGCTGCCGCCGGGAGGGTCTGTTCGACGCGCTCGGCCACCTGCTCGCCACCCGCTCCCGCGGCGATCAGCGGCGGCTGCTGGCGCTCGTGTTCGCGGCCGCCTCCGCGGTGACGATCCTGCTCGGCCTGGACGCGACGGTGGTGCTGCTCACTCCCGTCATGCTCGTCTGCGCCGCCCGGCTGCGCGCCGAGCCGCGCGCGACGAGCTACGCCTGCGTGCACCTCGCCAACTCGGCGTCGCTGCTCCTGCCCGTCTCCAATCTCACGAACCTGCTCGCGTTCCGCGCGAGCGGACTCTCCTTCGCCCGGTTCGGCGTGCTGATGCTGCTGCCGACGGCGTGGGCGGTCGCGGTCGATTGGGTCGCGCTGCGACGGCTCGTCCCCGACCGCGCCGGTCCGCCGCGGCCCGCGATCGCCGCGGACGCGCCGGATGCGGACCACCCGAAGGGCGTTCCGGCATTCGCCCTCGCGATCCTCGCCCTCACCCTCGCCGGGTTCCTCGCAAGCTCGCTGTTGGGCGTCGCCCCGGTGTGGATCGCGACCGCCGGGGCCGTGTTGATCACGCTGCCGGCGCTGCGCTCGCCGGCGCCCACCGTGCGCGAGCTGGTGCACGCCGTTCAGCCGGGATTCATCGTGTTCGTGCTGGGCCTGGCGGTGATCGTCGCTGCCGTGGGTGCCCGTGGGCTGCAGAGCGCAATCCGCGACATCCTCCCGTCGACCAGCGCCGCCCACCCGTCGCTGCCGGCGCTGCTACTCATCGCCGCGATCGCGGCGGTGGTGGCGAACCTCGTCAACAACCTGCCGGCGACGCTGCTGCTCGTCCCCGTCGCCGCCGCCCACGGCGTCGGCCCGGTGCTCGCGGTGCTGGTCGGGGTCAACATCGGGCCCAACCTCACCGAGGTCGGCTCGCTGGCCACGCTGTTGTGGCGCCGCGCGATGGCCGCGGACGGGACGAGCCTGCCGCGTCGCGAGTTCGCGCTGCTCGGTGCGCTCACGGTCCCGCCCGCTCTCGTCGGGGCGACCGCGCTCATGTGGCTGGCGCTGAGGGTCGTCGGGGGCTGAGCCGCCCGGCGACCCTCACCGCGTCAGTGGTGGGTCAGGAAGCGAGGGAGGCGTCGAGCGTGATCTCGCCCACCCCGGCCAGTGCCTTGGAGACCGGGCAGCCCGCCTTGGCGTCCGCGGCGGCCTTCTTGAACCCGTCCTCGTCGATGCCCGGTACCGAGCCGACGGTCCTCAGCGCGATCGTGGTGATCGTCGGCGCGCCGTCGACGATCCGCAGGGTCACGGTCGCGTCGGTCCTCACCGAGTCGACCGGCGTGCCCCCCTCGGCGAGGATGTTCGACAGGGCCATCGAGAAGCACGACGCATGAGCGGCCGCGATCAGCTGCTCGGGGTTGGCGCCGGGCCCGTCCTCGAAGCGCGACTTGAACGAGTACTCGCCGCTGATCGTGTCGCCGGCGGTGAACGTGCCGCTCCCGCTCCTCAGGTCGCCCTTCCACTCTGCGTTGCCCTTGGCTGGCATCGGTGCTCCCTTGGTGATGGTGTCCTCGGATGTGGTCAACCGCCCAGGCGCAGCGACAGCTGCTCGGGCGGCTGGGTGACGCTCTCGCCGTCCTCGCCGGTCCGCCGCCGGCCGGTCCTCCGCCAGTGGCCCACGATCTGGGTGGCGTTCGCGTGCGACCACCCGGCCGCACGCGAGATCGGCGTGAAACGCACGGTGCCCTCTCGCACTTCGAGCACCTCGCCGTAGATCACGCGCCCGCCGATCGACGCCTTGACGATGTCGCCCACCACGACGCGATCGAGCCTCACGCCGCACAGGCTACGACGCGACGGCGCTCGAGGTCAGTCCCCGCCGGTGAA
>DATJTS010000043.1:0-15533 GCA_035503035.1 Solirubrobacteraceae bacterium | reverse complement strand
GATCTGGAGCGGAGTTCTCGTCGGCCTGGCGATCGCGAACAAGGAGTGGGGCGTGCTCGCCGCCGGCCCGGTGCTGATGGCGCTGCCACACGGCCGGTGGCGTGCGCTCGCGTCCACCACGGCGACCGCCGGGCTCCTGTTCGCGCCGTTCGTGCTGATCCACGCGGGCGGATTCGTCGGGCAGACCGAGGCGGTCTCGGTGGACGCCGGCAGCTTGTTCAGCCCGTTCCAACTGTGGTGGAGCCTCGGCACTCCGATCGCCGGCGGAGCGCGGATCGGCCCCGGTTGGCTGGCCGGACTGGGGCACACGCTTCCGATCGCGATCGCCGTGCCGCTGACGATCGCCTACGCGCTCAGAACGCGCCGCGAACCCGGTCACGGACGGCTGGACGCGATGCTCCTGCTCGCGCTGCTGCTGCTGTTGCGTTGCGCGCTTGATCCGTGGGACGCGGTCTACTACCCGGTGCCGTTCCTCACCGCGATGCTCGCCTGGGACGCAACGTCGTCCGACCGGCCGCCGCTGATAGCGGCGCTCGCCTCAATCTCCGGGTGGTTCGTGTGCGAGGGCGCGGTGACCCGCTTCGACGGCAACCGCGATGTGCTCGCGACCCTGTTTGCGCTCGCGGTGCTCCCGGCGATCGGCGCGATGTGCCTGCGCCTGTTCAGGTGCTCGACGTCACGCTCGACTGCCGCTCCGGGGCTGCGCCATCCACGCGCGTTCGCCCTGAGACGGGGGTGACGCAGCTCCGCCCGGCCGGCCGGATCGCTCAGCCGGCGCGGGGACGCGGACTCAGACCGCGGAGACCTCTTCCTCCTCCGCAACGCGGAAAGAGGAGCCACAGCCGCAGGCGGCCACGACGTTCGGGTTGTCGACCTTGAAGCCGGCTCCCTGCAGGCCGTCGACGAAATCGATCGTCGACCCCTGCACGTAGGGCAGGCTCGGCGTGTCGACCAGCAGTCGGATCCCCTTGTCCTCAAAGACCGAGTCGCCGTCACGCTGCTCGTCGAAGGCGAGCGCGTACTGGAATCCGGAGCAGCCCCCACCGCGCACCCCGACCCGCAGGCCGGCGGTCGCAGCGACCGCGTTCTGGGCGGAGAGGAACTCTCGAACCTTCTCCGCGCCCTTGTCGGTGAGCGTGATCATTGACAGTCCTTCGGACGGATGTCTCCAGATTCGGTCATTGACAGTCCTTCGGACGGATGTCTCCAGATTCGGTCATTGCCAGTCCTTCGGACGGATGTCTCCAGATACAGGGGTCACTTTCCGAAATATAGCGCCACGTCGCTACCCTTGACGAGGTGCCCGCAACGACGGATGAGATCAAGCAGCGCATCGAGGCCGGAATCCCGGACGCCGTCGCCGACGTGACCGGGGACGGCCACCATTTCAGCGCCGTGGTGAGCTCTCCCGCGTTCGCGGGACTGTCCCGGATCGCGCAGCACCGCCTGGTCAACGACGTCTTTGCCGGCGAACTCGGCGACCGGATCCACGCGCTGGCGATCCAGACCCGCACTCCCTAGCTGCCCGACCTTCGACTCGCGACCCCTGACTGAGGAGACTCATGACCGACCAGACCAGTAACCCAATGCGCGAGGCGATCCAGGAGGCGATCTCCGAGAACCCCGTGATCCTTTTCATGAAGGGCAATCCGGACGCCCCGGCGTGTGGGTTCTCCGCTCGCACGGTCGCGATCCTGCAGTCGCTCGGCGCGAAGTTCGCCGCCGTCGACATCCTCCCGGACCCCAGGATCCGTCAGGAGCTCTCGGCGCTGTCCAACTGGCCGACGATCCCGCAGCTGTTCGTCGACGGCGAGCTGGTCGGCGGGTGCGACATCGTCTCCGAGATGTACGAGACGGGCGAGCTCGCCCAGACGCTGGGACTTGAGAATCCCGAGCTCCCTGCCGACCCGCCGGCGGGCGCCGAGCAGGCCCCGCTCACGATCGAGAACCGGCTCTGAGCCGGAGCGGCCGGTGGTCCCGTTCGCGGGGCCGCCGGCTCAGACGGGCCTAGCGGCTCAGCGCCGACGGCGGCGACGGCCGCCGAACAGGATCCCGCCGATCGCCGCGATCCCACCGCCGAGCACGAAGCCCGCGGCGGCAGCGCCGATCAGCACCGTGGGCTCGTTGCGTCGCAACTGGGCGCGCCAGTCGGCGACCCGTGCCACCTCGGTGCGGAGCTGCTCGACGGAGGTGCCGAGCTCCTGGCGGTTGCGCTCGATCGACGCGCGGATCTCGTCGGGGCTGCGAGTCGCCATCTAGCTTGTGCCCTTTCCGCCGGTGGTGATCTGCTGGCTCGACGAGCTGGAGACGGTCGAGCGGATCTTCTTCGCCTCATCGATCGCCATCTTGGGCGTCGGCGCACCGACCTTCAGCTTGCGCCACGCGAACCAGAACGCGAACAAGGTGAGGATCAGCAGGACGACCATCACCCCGACGAAGCCGATCCACAGGCTGCCGGTCGCGGCGTTGACCCCCCACGCGATCGACAGCAGCACGAACACGAGCGCGAAGACGCCGAACACTGCGCCGGCGGCGACGGCGGCGGCACCGCGCGCGATCGAGGAGACCTTGGTGACGACCTCGGCCTTCGCAAGCTCGATCTCCTCGCGGAGGAGCACCGACATGCGCTCGGAGACCTCCGAGACGGCTGCGCCGAGGCTGTCCGGCGCGGGCTTGGGGGGCGTCTCAGCGGCCAAAGCGCTTGAGGATCATGGCGAGCACGAGCCCGCCGGCGAACGCGGCTCCGACGGCGACCTCGGGTCGCTCGACGGCGATCTCGGGAAGGCCGTGGGGGTTGGGCACGCCGGACGGCGTCCGCGGCCCGTCAGGCTCCCCGGAGATCGTCTGGGTCTCGGTCTGGGGCTCGACGTCGCTCACTCAGGAGGCTCTTCGCCGAACACGCGCATCCAGATCATCGCCGCCAGTCGGGTGGCGACGAGACTCGCGAGCGCGGTCGTCCCCGCCAACACTCCGGACCACAACAGGCGCTTCACCAATGGGCTCTCCGTCATGCGGGTTGATTCAAGCAGAACGGACGGCGGGGCACCGGGCGGGCCGGTCATCGCCTGCGCAGGCCATCGCAGATCAGCTCGACGATCATCGTCTTGGCGCGTTCGTAGGCCCGCTCGTCGACGGGAGCTGCGTCGAAGATCCATCCGGTGAGCACCTGCTCGACCGAGCCATAGAACGCCTGGGCGGCGAACTGGGGGGTGATCGCATCGTCGAACTCACCCGAGCGCTGGCCGGCCGCGACGATCCCGGCGATCGAGTCGTAGGCGTCGCGGATCTTGGCCAGGTGGGTGCGCCCGAACGTGTTCGCGGCGCGCGTCACCTCCACGATGATCACCTTCATGACGTCGGGGTCGTGTCGGTAGGAGTCGATGATGAACGAGGCGACCGCATGCAGCTTCTCGCGCGGCGCGCGGTCGGACTCGTCGGTCTCGGCGATCGCCGCCAGCATGACGTCCCACCGCTCGAGGAACAGCGTGTCGAGCATCTGCTCCTTGGAGGAGAAGTAGTGGTAGACGAGCCCGTAGGCGACCCCCGCCTCGTCGGCGATGTCCGACACCCGGCACGTATGGAACCCCTGGCGCGCGAACACCCGGACCGCGGCATCCAGGATCAGCCGCCGCTTCTCGGCCGCGGTCGTACTCACACCACGTCCCAGGCGTAGCTCTCCGGGCGACGGCGCGCCAGCGTCGGCAGCCGCGCCCGGATCGCGTCGGCGCCGGCAAGATCGAGCTCGGCGACGATCGCCGCCTCGCGGTCGGGCGCACAGGCGAGCACCGTGCCCCACGGGTCGACGATCAGTGAGCGTCCACCCGACCGGTTGCCGCCTGGGTGCTCACCGATCTGGTTGGGCGCGACCACGAAGCACTGATTCTCGATCGCGCGGGCGCGCAGCAGCGGTTCCCAGTGGTCGCGGGTGGTCGGCAGGGTGAACGCGGCCGGGACGGTCATGATCTCGGCGCCGCGCAGCGCGAGGATCCGGTACAGCTCGGGAAAGCGCAGGTCGAAGCAGATCGTCAGCCCGAGCGCCGTCGAGGACTCGTCGCCGAGCTCTGTGGTGACGATCTCCGAGCCACTGGAGAACGTCGCCGACTCGGCGTGGAGGTTGCCGTCGATCTCGACGTCGAACAGGTGGATCTTGCGGTAGACGGCGCGCAGCTGTCCATCGCGGCCGACGTGGACGCTCGTGTTCGCGAAGCGCTCGGAATCCGGGGCGGTCCGTTCGACGATCGAGCCCGCGACGAGATCCACTCCGAGCTCGGCAGCCGTGGCACGTGCCCAGGCGATCGCCTCGCCCTCGAGTGTCTGGGCGCCGGCACGCAGCAGCTCACGCGGGCCGATCACCGACCACACCTCGGGCAGCACGATCAGCTCGGCGCCCAGCGAGGCCGCCTCACGCACCAGCCGGTCGGCGACCTCGAGGTTGCGAGCGAAATCGTCGCTCGCATTCATTTGAACAGCGCCCGCGCGCACGGTGGCCCTCCCTCGATTGACGAGTCAGTCAACCGCAACCATAGACGACGCGATCGCCCCGCGGGGACCCCCCCGGACGCCAAACGCTGAACGCTGGGAGCTTTATCGACGGTGGGGGTGGAAAACCTTCCCAGCGGCGACCGAGCCGTGGACCACCTCAGCGCGTCGCGGCCGGCAGGCCGAGCAGCGCGCGCGCCTCCTCGACCGTCGCGGGGCGGCGGCCCGCCCCCTCGCACAGCGCCCGCGCCGCCGCCACCAGCTCGCCGTTGGAGCGCGCCATCGCGCCACCGGGCAGATAGAAGTTGTCCTCCAGGCCGACCCGCACCGACCCGCCGAGGGAAAGCGCCGCGGCGACCATCGGCCACTGCGCTCGGCCGATCCCGATCACTCCCCAATGGTGGCGCTCTCCCGGCCACGCCTCGGCGAAGTTGTCGGCCATCGCCGCGAGGTTGCGCGCGGTCGCGGGCACCCCGCCGAGCACGCCCATGACGAAGTCGGCGTGCAGCGGCGCCTGGAGCAGATCCATGTCGACCAGCGGCACCAGCGAGCCGACATGGCCGAGGTCGAAGCACTCGTGCTCGGGCTTGATACGCAGCTCGCGCATCGCCTCGAGCAGCGCGACGATCTCCGCAAACGGGTTGGCGAACACGAAGTCGAACACGAACGCCCGGCGCGAGGAGGAGTACTTGGCGTAGGTGAGCGAGCCCATGTTGAGCGCCGCCACCTCGGGCCGGCAGGCGGACAGGTAGGCGACCCGCTTCTCGACCGAGACCCCGAGCGTGCCGGTCGAGAAGTTGACGATCGCCCGGTCCTTGATCTCGCCGACGATCGCCTCGCGGATCGCCTGATAGTCCTCGACCTCGTGGCTCGGGGCACCGTCAGGGCGACGGGCGTGGATGTGGATGTGGACGCCGCCCTCGTCGACGATCCGCCGGGCCTCGGCGGCATACTCGGCGGGCGTGTACGGAATCGCCGGGCACTGGTCGCGGCCCGCGATTGCCCCCGAGATGGCGCAGGTGATGACGACGGGGTCCTGAAGGCTCAACCGCCGGACCTCAGACCGGGACCACTCCGCCACGCCGCGGCGGTCGCAGAACGCGCTTGCCGGCGGCCATCTCCAGCCCCCGGCAGATCGTCGCCCGGGTCTCGCGCGGGTCGATCACGTCGTCGATCATGCCGTTGCCCGCCGCGCCATAGACGTCGATCGTCTGCTGCAGCCCTGCGATCATCTGCGCTCGCGCGGCCACCGGATCCTCGGCCTCGGCGAGCTGGCGGCGCATGAGGATCTCGACCGCTCCCTCGGCGCCCATCACCGAGATCTCTGCGGTCGGCCAGGCGACGATCAGATCCGGCTCGTAGGCCCGGCCACACATCACGTAGTAGCCGGCGCCGTAGGCCTTGCGCACGACGACCGTGAGCTTGGGGACGGTGGCGTTCGCGGTCGCGAACAGCATCTTGGCGCCGTGGCGGATGATCCCCGCCTCCTCGACCTTGGTCCCGACCATGAACCCGGGGACGTCGACCAGGTAGACGAGCGGGATCCCGAACGCGTTGCAGAGGTTGATGAACCGCGCGGCCTTGTCGGCGGAGTCATTGTCGAGGATCCCGCCGAGGTGACGTGGCTGGTTGGCGACGATGCCGGCCGGGCGCCCGCCGAAGCGTGCCAGGCAGGTGATGACCGACCGCGCCCAGCGCCCCTTCAGATCGAAGTACTCGCCGTCGTCGACGATCCGCCGGATGATCTCGTACATGTCATAGGACGTCCGCGTAGAGGCCGGCAGCACGTCGAGCAGGTCATCGTCCGCCCGATCGACGGGGTCCGCGGATGTCCGTACCGGCGGCGCGTCGTCACAACTCGAGGGAAAGAACGAGAGGTAGCGGCGGATCGCCTCGATGCACTCCCCGTCGTCGGCGCACTCCAGATCGCCCACGCCCGAGCGGCGGCAATGCACGCGGGCGCCGCCCAGGTCCTCCGCGCTCACCTCCTCGCCGACCGCCGCACGCACCAGGTGCGGGCCGGCGAGCGCCATCGAGCCGCGCCCCGAGACCATCGGCACGAAGTCGGCAAGACCCGGGATGTACGCCGTCCCGGCCGCGCAGGGACCCATCACCGCCGCGACCTGGGGAATCACCCCGGAGGCGTGCACCTCCTCGCGGAATAGATGACCGGTCCCGGCGAACTGGGAGCCGATCGCCTCCTGCACGCGCGCGCCCGCGGAGTCGAGCAGCCACACCAGCGGCATCCGCTTGGAGAGCGCGAGCTCCCGCAGACGGCTGACCTTCAGCTCGCCGGTCATGCCCATCGAGCCGGCCATCACGGTGAAGTCGTAGGCAGCGACCGCGCAGAGGCGGCCGTCGACGCTCCCCCACCCGGTGATGACTCCGTCGGCCGGGGCCTCACGACCATCCATCGCGCGTTGGGAGAAGTGCGGGCGACCGTGGATTCCGAGCTCGGTGAACGTCCCCGAGTCGACCAGCAGCGCGATCCGCTCGCGCGCGGTGAGCTTTCCGGCCGCGTGCTGGGCCTCGATTCGCTCCGGCCCGCCGCCGAGCCGCAACTGCTCACGCCGCTCACGCAGGTCGTCGGCGAGTGGGCGCAGGGGGCTCGGGTTCTCGGTCTCAGCCGTCATCGGCGGTCAGAACTGTGTCACGGCGAACGAGGTCGCGTCGAGCCGACGGTACGGTGAGCAAAACTTTTCGTCCCTGGACGTGTCGATGCATGGGGGACTAAGTTCGATGCGCAAAATGAACGTGGTGGCGATGGAGAACTCGACGCCGGCGGCCGGCCGGCGCGCGCGTGTGGGCGCGCTGACAGCTCTGCTCGGGGTGCTTGCACTGTTGGTGGTCGGCGCCCCCGGCGCCGCGGCGAAGAAGCTGCGCCCCAACGCGGCCACCGGCGCGCCACTGTCGACGAGCGGGATCTACGTCCAGGGCGCCCACCTGATGCAGAACGGTGGTCTGTTCATCCCGCGCGGGGTCCAGATCACCGGCCTCGTCGCTCCCGACGCCGACCTCGCGGGCAAGTACATCGCCGCCCACCAGAACTTCGGAGCCCCCGAGCTGGCCCAGGCGGTCGCCGACCATGCCAACCTGGTCCGCTTCCAGGTGAGCGAGTTCGGACTCAACCCATCCGACCCGCTGTACGCGCCGCATTACCTGGCCGAGGTCGAGTCAGGGATCGCGCTGGCGCGCGCCGCCGGCCTGGACGTGATCATCTCGCTGCAGGCCGAGACGCCCGCCGGCAACGAGGTGCGGTGCCCGCTGGACGACGCGGGCGCGGCGACCGACTGGCAGGAGCTCGCCCAGGCGTACGCCGGCGACGACGACGTGATGTTCGAGCTCTACAACGAGCCCGGGCTCCCCAACTCCGCGGCTGACTGGGCGCTGTGGGCGAATGGCGGAGTGATCTCGAACGGAGCGGGCGGCGAGTGCACGGCGGTGGGCGTCCAACAACTCGTCGACGAGATCCGCGGACTCGGCGCCGACAACGTGATCATCCTTCCGGGACTCGCCGGGGAGCAGACGCTGGCGGGCGTGCCGGCGATCACCGACCCCGCCGATCCCGCGGATCCGCAGCTGGCCTACGGCATTCACTATCCGAACCTCAACCAGACCAGCGACGACTGGGACGCCGAGTTCGGCAACCTCGCCGAGCGCGTCCCGGTGATCGTCACCGAATGGCAGGCCAACGGGACCACCAACTGCGTCCCGGACTCGCCGCGCTCGGCGCCGCTGCTCTTGACCTACCTCGCGCTCAAGCAGATCGGCGTCGTCGGCTTCGCCTTCGACCTGCCGGGGACGATCGTCGCCGACTACCAGTACGACCCGACCACGTACGCCAACTTCACCTGCGGGTCGTTCACCGGCGGCGCCGGTCAGGTGCTGTTCGGCGACTTCGCGGGCGAGGCCGACGCGGTCGGCGGGACTGGCGGCTCACCGGCCTCGTGGCTGCTCTCGGCACCGACGCTCACCCAGCTGCAGGCGCTCGACCCGGGTCTCACCGACCAGGCCTTCGACAACCCGCGCACCTTCGTGCTCGGCGCCAGCAACTCGACGCTGGCCGCCGGCGGGCTCGGCGCCGCCACCCCGGCGGAGGCATTCACCAGCCTGTCCACGATGAGCAGGGCGCTGGCGGCCGGCTCGGTGTTCCCCGGCACCGAGGCGGTCGTGCTCGACCTCGGTCCCGGATCGCCGGTCAGCCAGCAGCGCCACGCTTCCGAGACGTTCCGCCAGGCGGCGGTCACCGCGCACCACGACGGCTACCTGTTCATCGCCGCACCGCAGATCGGGCTGGTCCACACGCTCGAGCCCAAGGCCCGCGCGAGCTGGCGCAACTTCGACTTCATCCGGCGCGACCTCGCGGGGATCGCAGCCCGCTACGCGGACGCGGTCGTGCTTCCGTTCGGCGGCACCCAGAAGCGCACGGTCGGCTACCTCGACCTCACCCGCGCGGCGGTCCAGCAGGCCAACCTGGCCCGGCGGGGCGTGCAGATCATCGGCGGCCTGAGCGTCGGCAGCCACAGCACCGCGAGCGCGGCCTCGCTCGTCGCCGCTGCGCAGGCGACCGGCGGGTACGTGACCGGGTACTCCCTGAGCGGGCAGTCATCGGCCGGCGCCACCTCCTCACTCGGCCTGCTGCAGGACCTCTACACCGCGGGCTAGCGCTAACGCCCGCGCCACTGCGGCTCGCGCTTCTCGAAGAACGCGCGGACACCCTCCTGGATGTCCTCGGTCGAGAGCGCGAGGGTCAGCTGCGAGCGCAGGTAATCCAGCGCGTCGGCCAACGCCATGTCCTGCTGGCGGTCCATCGCGTCCTTGCCGAGCTTCATCAGCAGGGGAGATTTCGCGGCCAGGCGACCGGCCCAGTCGGCGACCGCGGCGTCGAAATCGGCCGGTGAGACGACGCGGTTGACGATGCCGATCCGTTCGGCCTCGGCGGCGGAGATCTGCTCCCCGAGCAGCATCAGCTCGGCGGTCTTCTTGCGCCCGACGTTGCGGTAGATCAGCGCCATGATCATGAACGGGAAGAGCCCGACGTTGATCTCCGGCGTCCCGAAACGGGCGCCCTCCCGCGCGACGATCAGATCGCAGGCGAGCGCCAGTCCGAGCGCGCCCGCCAGCACGTGGCCGTTGGCCGCGCACAGCGAGGGCTTGCCCAGCGCTCCGAGCATCCGGAAGGTCTCGGGAAAGCGCTCGTTGGCGATGTGCTTATGGGCGAGCGAGGCGTCGGCCGCGAAGCCACCGAGGTTGCCGCCGCTGGAGAACACCGTCTCGTGGGTGGAGGTGAGCACCAGGCAGCGAACCTCCGCGTCCTCCCGGACGTAGCTGAGCGCATCGATGAGCTCCTCCAGGAGATCGTCGGAGAGCGCATTGCGCGTCGCCGGATCATCGAGCGCGATCGTCGCCACGCCATCAGAGACCTCGTAACGGATCTTCGCGTAGGCCATCGGGCGGGACGGTACCGCGCGGGCCGGTACCGTGCGGGGCGGGAGGAGCACAACCCGTTCGAGGAGATCGCCCGATGGCCACCGCCGACGTCATGAAGCCCGACCACGCCTCCGCGCGGCGCCATTTCATCTTCACCGACGAGCACGAGCAACTGCGCGAGTCGATCCACCGCTTCGTCGTTGCCGAGCTGCAGCCCCACGCCGAGGAGTGGGAGCGCGACACGTTCCCGGACTCGGTGTTCCGACGGATGGGCGAGCTCGGGTTCCTCGGGCTCGACAAGCCGGTGGAGTACGGCGGGCAGGGCGGCGACTACTTCTCGAGCCTGGTCCTCACCGAGGAACTCGCCCACGCGCACTCCGGTGGGGTGGCGATGGGGATCGCGGTCCAGACCGACATGACCCTGCCGCCGATCCTGGCCTTCGGCACCGAGGAGCAGAAGCGCGAGTGGGCGGTGCCCGCGATCGCCGGCCAGAAGATCCTCTGCCTGGGGATCACCGAGCCGGACGCGGGCTCCGACGTCTCCGGGATCCGCACCCGCGCGGTCCGTGAACCGGACAGCGGCGACTGGGTGATCAACGGCTCCAAGACCTACATCACCAACGGGCACCGCGCCGACGCGATCGTGCTCGTCGCCCGCACCGGCGACGCTCCGACGGACGGCCAGGGGTACGACGGCTTCACGCTGTTCCTCGTGCCGATGGACCTGCCCGGCGTGGTGCGCGAGAAGCGCCTGGCGAAGCTCGGCATGCACTCCTCCGACACCGCGCTGCTCGCGTTCTCCGATGTCCGGGTCGGCGCCGACGCGGTGCTCGGAGAGGTCGGCAAGGGCTTCTACCACATCATGTGGGAGCTGCAGGGGGAGCGTCTGATCGCTGCCGCCGGGGCCGTTGCCGGCGGCCAGCACGTGTTCGACCGCACGCTGCCGTACGCGCTGGCCCGGCGCGCGTTCGGCCGCGAGATCGGCCACTTCCAGGTGATCCGTCACAAGTTCGCCGAGATGGCCACGGCGTTGGAGTCGGCGCGGCAGCTCACCTACACGACCGCCTGGCGCTTTGCGCGCGGTGACTATCCGGTGCGAGAGATCACCATGGCCAAGCTCCACGCGGCGCGCGTGGCGGTGGACGTCGCCGACGAGTGCATCCAGATCCACGGCGGCGCCGGGTACATGCAGGAGGTCGGGATCGAGCGCTGCTGGCGGGACCTGCGGCTGAACCGGATCGGGGCCGGCACCGACGAGATCATGCTGGATGTGATCGGGCGCTCCTACGGGCTGTAGGGGCGGGCGCGCGTCGGTAGCCTCGGCGATGTGGACGTGGAATCCGCCCGCGGGCAACTGCTGATCGCCGGACCGACACTCCTGGACCCGAACTTCCAGCGGACCGTCGTGCTGGTCATCGAGCACTCGCCGGAGGGCGCGCTCGGCCTGGTGCTCAACCGTCCTTCGGAGACGACCGTCGGCGACGCGATCTCCGAGCTCGACGAGCTGGTCGACGTCGCCGAGCCGCTGTTCATCGGCGGTCCCGTGCAACAGACTGCGCTGATCGTGCTCGCCCAGTTCGAGGACGCCGCGCGCGCTGCGGTCGTCGCCTTCGAGGACGTCGGCGTGCTCGGTGGCGAGGATCACGAGGATCCGCCGCCCACCCGGCGGGCGCGCGCGTTCGCCGGCCATTCCGGGTGGGGGCCCGGGCAGCTGGACGCCGAGCTCGAGCGCGGCGACTGGATCCTCGAGCCCGCGCGCTACGAGGACGCATTCTGCGAGCAGCCGGACGCGCTGTGGCCGCTGGTGCTGACCCGCAAGGGCGGCAGCTACGCGCTCGTCGCGCGGATGCCCCCGGACCCGTCGGTGAACTGATGAGCGCCGGGCACGCGCACGCGGGTCACTCACATCCGGGCCACTCGCACGCGGGACACTCGCACGGGCCGAGCCGCCAGACCGAGCGCGGGGCGATGCGAACCGCCCTCGCCCTGATCGTGTCCTACATGGTCGCCGAGGTCGTCGCGGGCATCCTGGCCGGCTCGCTGGCACTGCTGTCCGACGCGGCGCACATGCTCACCGATGCCGTCGCGCTCGGGATCGCCCTGATCGCCTCGCGGCTCGCGGAGCGGCCGGCCCGCGGAGCGATGACCTACGGTCTCGGCCGCGCCGAGATCCTCTCCGCGCAGGCGAACGGTGTCACGCTCCTGGTGCTCGGGGCGCTGATCGTGGTCGACGCCGTCCGCCGTCTCGTCTCCCCCCCATCGGTGTCCGGCCTGCCGGTGCTGATCGTGGCGCTGGCCGGGATTGTCGTCAACGTGCTGGCCGCGGCGATCCTCGCCCGCGGCTCAGGGTCGGGGCCGGACGGCAAGCGGAGCCTCAACCTCGAGGGGTCCTACCGGCACATCGTCACCGACCTCTACGGCTTCATCGCCACTGCCATCGCGGCCGGGGTGATCCTCGCGACCGGGTTCGCGCGCGCGGACGCGATCGCGTCGCTGATCATCGCGGCGCTGCTGCTGCAGGCGAGCTATGGCCTGCTCCTGCAGTCCGGACGCGTCTTCATGGAGGCGGCGCCAGCCGGCCTCGACCCCGACGAGATCGGCCGCACACTCGCCGCCCAGGCGGGCGTCGTCGAGGTCCACGACCTGCACGTGTGGGAGGTCACCTCGGGGTTCCCGGCGCTGTCGGCCCACGTCGTCGTCCACGCCGGCGATGACTGCCACGAGCGCCGGCGCGCGCTGCAGGCGCTGCTGCGGGAGCAGTTCTCCATCGAGCACACGACGCTTCAGGTCGACCACGAGGCGGGCGCGCAACCGCCGCTGCAGATCGAAGTCCCGGACCCCGGTAGGATGCCCGCGGGATGAGAGTCGTCAAGCCAGGGGCCGACCGCGAGACACCTCGTGGGATCGTCGGCGGTGCCGAGATCTCGCAGGCGACCGTCGGTGCCTCCAACATCTACATGGGCCGCTACCGCGTCCCGCCCGGTTCCCGGTCGCGCCCCCACTACCACGACGCCTGCGAGAGCTCGCTGTACATGTTGAGCGGCGGGATCCGGGTCGTGTGGGGCGACCATCTCGAGCATTCGCTGGAGCTCGAGGCCGGGGACATGCTGTACGTGCCGCCGCGGGTCACCCACATCGTCGAGAACGTCTCCGACACCGAGCCCGCCGATTACGTGGTCGCACGTGACTCGCCCCAGGAGGACGCGGTGGTCGTGCCCTGGGCCGAGGAACCGGTGTGAGTCCGGTCCGCGCCGCGGCTTCGCTCCACGGCGTGGACGGTGTCCAGATCTTCACGCAGTCCTGGCTGCCCGAGGGCGCTGATGCCCGCGCGGTCGTCGTGCTCGTCCACGGCTTCGGCGAGCACTCCGACCGCTACGACTGGGTGGCTTCTCAGCTGGTCGACGCCGGCTACGCGGTGTATGCGAGCGATCACCGTGGCCATGGTCGCTCGCAGGGTCCGCGCGCGCTGGTCGACGTCGACGCCGTGGTCGCGGACGTCGACCGGCTCATCGACGAGGCCTCCTCAGCCCATCCCCAGCTACCGGTGGCGATGCTCGGCCACTCGCTCGGAGGGCTGATCGCGATCCGCTACGCGCTCGCCCACCAGCGCCGGCTGCGGGCGCTGGTGCTCTCCGGTCCACTCGCGGCGCTCGACGCGCCGCCGCCCGCGCTCACACTGGCGCGCGGGATCGCCCGCATCGCCCCGCGGCTCGGCGTGAGCTCGCTCGACGCCCGCCTGGTCAGCCGCGACCCGGGCGTGGTCGCCGCCTACCGCGAGGATCCACTGGTTCACCACGGCCGCATCCCGGCGCAGACCGTCGCCGAGATGGCGCGCACCGTGCAGCGCTTCCCCGATACGGTCGGGCGCGTCACCGTCCCCACGCTGATCGTCTACGGGACCGCGGACGGGCTGTGCCCGCCGTCAGGAGCGGTCATGCTCGCCGAGCGTTTCGGCTCCGTCGATCTGACCACCCGCGCCTACGAGGGCCTCTACCACGAGATCCTCAACGAGCCCGAGCGCGAGATGGTGATGAGCGACGTGCTGGGCTGGCTGGGCGAGCGGCTCTGACCCCCGGGCCGGTGGGCGAGTCGTGACCCTGGGGGCGTGGGTGGTCGCCCGGGGTGCGCCCCGCACTTGGACCGGTGATCGGTCGTCCAAGCGGCGAGATTGGGCACTGTGAGCGCGTCAGGGGGCGCAGCGGCCCCTGAGGCGCTCAGAGTGGGGAGTCCGGGGACGGGCGTGCGAGATAAGTGCACCCCCAGGACCAAAACTCTCGCGTCCCGCGTCCCCGGAGCCGTCAAAGAGTCCCGGTTTGGCCCGTGCTCGGGCACACGGAGTGGGCTCGAGATCAGTGCTCATCGCATGACGGGCGGCGGCTGTCAAGCAGCGCCACCACCGAAACAGGGACCCCAACAGAACTGCGTGCGCTGCTTGACGGACGGCGACACGGCGTGCCACCCCGCCGGCGCCCGGGTCAGCCGACGAGCTCCCCCCGCCGGGCCGCGCGCAACGTCCCGCGCGGTCCCAGCGCGACCATCTCCGTGTGCAGAACCCGAATCCGCTCGAGGATCTCGTCGGCGCACTGCTGCTGGCGCTCGCGGGTGGGCGTAGCGTCGACCGCGAACCGGAACGGGGTGCCGTAGCGGACGATCACCTTCGGCAGCCGGCCCTTGCGCCAGTTGCGCGCCTGATGGGACCCGAGGATCGCCACCGGCACCACCGGTGCGCCGGACTCGAGCGCGAGACGGCCGATGCCCGGCCGCGCGGTCGGCGCGAGCTCACCGGTGCGCGAGCGCCCGCCCTCGGGGTACATGCCCAGCGCGCCGCCGCGCGCGAGTACGGCGAACGCGGTGGTGAACGCCTCCTCGTCGGCAACGCCGCGCCTTACCGGGAAGACGCCGCCGTGGCTGAAGATGTACTGCGCGGGTCCCGGGGCGAACAGCTGCGACTTCGCCATGAACTGGACCCGTCGCCGGATGAAGCCACCGGTGAAGAAGTGGTCCATGAACGAGGCGTGGTTGGGGGCGAGGATCACCGGGCCCGCGGGCACGTTCTCGGACCCGATGGAGCGCGCCCGGAACGTGATCAGCGCGTTGAGGACCGTGAACGCACGCACCGGCTCGTAGACGTGGGCCTCGGGCTCACCCGCACGCGTCCTCTCGTGGTAGCGGGTGAAGTGCTCGGCGGGACGCTCGTCCTTGTATCGCTGCTCGCGGATCTGGACGTCGGGCATCGGTCGTGGCTCCCGGTCTGGCGGACGGCTCAGCCCTGGAGCGGCAGCACCAGCGTGGGCCGCTCGATCACGTGGTCGTCGCTCACCGATACGACGGAGGTCCCGATCGCGAAGAACTCGATCACGTGCGAACCCCAGCCATGGCTGCGCTCGATGATCCGGGCGCCGACGATCCCTTCGGACTGCAGCTCGTCGGCCTCGTTCTGCATCCGCTCCATCGCGAGCTCGCGTGCCTCGTAGAGCGCCTGTGTGAAGTTCGTCTGCTCGATGTTGCGCCCGGCCTGGCGCATCGTCTGCATCATGCCCTGACGGGCGACGTGGTAGACGCAGTTGCCCATCGTCAGCCCGGTCGGGCGGTAGCCGGCGCGCAGCAGCGTCGCGAAGTCCTGA
>DATJTS010000042.1:0-2710 GCA_035503035.1 Solirubrobacteraceae bacterium | reverse complement strand
GGCTGACGGCGAGGGCGGCGAACACGATGTTCAGGTGGGCGTCGATGGAGTCGCGCTTGCGGTGGTAGATCGGCCGGGCCTGCAGGTCCGACTTCGACATCCGGAAGCTTTTCTCGATGTTCCACAGCTCGTGGTAGGAGCTGATCACGAAGTCCGCGGTGACCGGCTCGCCGTCCGGGGTGGCGGCCAGGTTGGTCTTGTAGCCCTTGATGCCGGCCAGGGCGCGGGCCTTGGCTTCCAGTTCCCGGTTGACGCTCTTGACCGCTCCCTCGAGGGCGATGAACCGGTTGCGCTTGACCGGCGCGAGCCCGTCGGCGGCCTTCTGGGCCTTCTTGACCTGCTCGTCGATGCCGTGCAGCGTGCGCCGGGCCCGGCCGGCGCGGTACTGGGTGGTGATCTGCGCGAGTGCGGCGTGATCGTCGTCGTCGAGGCCGCCGGGCGGGGTGAGGAGCCAGCTGGCCGTGAGCTGATCGGAGTGGCCTGAACGGGCGGCTGTCAAGGCGTTGGCGGTGATCGCTCACCCGGTGCCCTGACCTCGGACGAGGACCGGAGCCATCCCCTCGGGGGTACTGGTCGGAGCCTTGCGCGCAGGTGTACGCTCCCAGGGACGAGTGCAGGCAGTCGCTCCAGAGCCGCGCTGGACCACGCGAAGTCCGCGAGATCGGGCGAAGGCAAAAGCCTAAGGGCCGAACCCGTTCAAACCGGTGAGTCCCCGGGGGGTGGTGCGAGAATGGGGGGTCTTGATGTCGGCGGAGGGACGCGCGATGGACGGGGACGCGACCGAGCCCGACGGCGAGGACGTCCGCACTGACGTGTGCGTGGTCGGCGCCGGCCCGGCCGGCATCACCCTCGCCCGCGAGCTCGGCGCGAGGGGCGTCCATGTCTGCGTCCTGGAGAGCGGCGGACTCGAGATCGAGCCGGATGTGCAGGCTCAGAGTCGGGGCGAGAGCGACGGATACCCGATCCACCAACTGGACCGCTCCCGGGTGCGCGGGTTCGGTGGCACGCTGCTGCACCCGCGAGTCATGGCGGGCCAGTGGGCGGCGCGGCCCTTGGACCCCATCGACTTCGAGGTACGCGAGGGGCTGCGTGACGTGGGATGGCCGTTCCCACGTGAGCATCTCGACAGCTACTACACCCGGGCCGAGGAGGCGTGCGGCATCGCTACGTTCGACGAAGCGGCCAAACTATGGATTGCGAAGGTATCCAAGCTCGGTCAGCCCTTGGTCGAGAGTGAGCTCGAGCCGGCCGTCTTCCAGTTCCGGACGCCTGACTTCCTGCAGATGTGGAATCTTCTCTGCGCCTCGCCGAACGTTCGCGTCTTCCTGCACACGCGTGCAGTGGAGGTAGTGACCGACTCATCTGGTGGTCACATCGAACGCATCGTCGCGGTCCGCGGAAGCCGGGAGCGCGTCGTCATACGTCCCTTGCAGGTGGTGTTCGCCGCTGGTGGAATCGAGAACGCCCGTCTGCTCCTGACCGCGAACCACGGGCGTGGCCTGGGAAACGAGCACGACCTCGTCGGTCGTTACTTCGGGGAGCGGATCGTGCTCCATGCAGGTCATGTTGTGCTGTCCGACGTGGTCTCGATCCAGGAGCTCGGGTCGTTCCATCGTTCTGCAAGCGAGGATTTCGGCGGTGGGCTCCGCATCCCTGACACCGTCCAACGCGACCTAGGTCTCCTGAACTGCGCCTTCTTCCTGGTGCCGCGACCCAAGGCCGTGACGAGCGATGCCGTCCGATCGCTGTCGACCCTGCGCAAGGCTCGGAGCCGTCGGCCGGCGATCGGTGCACTCGGTCGCCACCTGCGAAACGTGCTGGCCAGCCCTCCCGCACTTGCCGACATCGCGCTAGGCAGGATCATGTCGCGGCCTCGCGTGCTGGTCCTCCGCGTCCAAGGCGAGCAGGCCCCCAACCCCGAGTCTCGCGTGCGGCTGGGGTCTCGTCGCGACGACCTCGGAATGCCGGTTCCGCGCGTGACGTGGCGCAGCACCGATGATGATCTCGCGTCCGTCAAGGCGTCAGCACAAGTGCTCAACCACACCCTGCGGGCACGGGGCCTCGGTCTCGTTGAGTGGACCGCGGACCCGGACACCACGTTGGTGGAGGGCGGCCATCACCATCTGGGTACGACGAGGATGCACGCGGATCCTGCCAGGGGCGTCGTGGACCCGGTCGGCAAAGTGCACTCCGTCGACAACCTCTATATAGCAGGAAGTTCGGTGTTCCCGACCTACGGAGCCTCTAACCCAACTTTGACGATCGTCGCCCTATCGATCCGCCTGGCCGACCACCTCCGCGAGATTCTCGGGCGTATCTGAGTCGGCGGCGAGCGAGGGCCTTCTGCGCGAGGTGGCTACTCGGCTGTCCGGGGGCGCGACGCCAGTTCAGTCGGAAGCCGCCAGAACCAGCTCGGAGGAGGGAGCGGGCTGGCTGGCGTTCCTGCGCGGCTGGCTGCCCTGGGCTTTGCCAGCTGGACTCCAGTAGGCAGCATCGGTTCGATCTCCGTGCGATGCCTGGTGGCTACGCGTCTCATTGCGGCAGCCTAAGAACCTGCGCGGATAGGTGTTGTGATCATCGTCGATGTGCGGGCCGGGTGTCCCACCGGTAGAGGGCCCATGCCTCGCGGATCAGCCGGCGGACAGTAATGATCGCGTCGGTGAGGTCGAAGAACGCGTCGATGACGTCCTCGTTGCGCTCGTAGCACCGC
>DATJTS010000041.1:0-23260 GCA_035503035.1 Solirubrobacteraceae bacterium | reverse complement strand
CGGCTCATCCAGCCGCGCCCGGCGCTGGAGCTCGTACAGATCCTCGCGATTGCGCACGTACCGCTCCGCCGCGTCCGCCCTGGGCTGGAAGTCCCACGACGTGTAGCTGCCCTGACGCAGCGCCCGGGAGACCAGATGACGCTCGCGCTGGGAGCGGCGCACGCGCGCGCCTATCTCGTCGAGGTCGAGCCGGTCGGTGAGCGACCGCCGCAGCCGGTCCGCCGTCACGCTGTCGCGATTCAGCGGCGAGAGCTCGAGCGGGTCTGACGCCAGGTCGTACAGCAGCTCCGGATCTTCACGCGACACGATCAGCTTGTGGTCGCCGGAGCGGATCATCGCCGACGGTGCCTGCACCCCCTCAGCGTGGTACTCGCAGACGATCGGGTGGTCAGGGACGGACTCGCCAGAGGTCAACGCTTCCGCGAACGAGACGCCGTCGCCCTCCCCCGCCACGCCGTCGCTGGCGAGCCCGGCGAGCTCGAGCAGCGTCGGCGCGATATCGAGCAGCGACACCGGCTCGGCCACCCGGCGGCCACCGGCGACACCCGGACGCCGCACGATCAGCGGAACCCGCGCCGACGGCTCCAGGAACGACATCTTGTACCAGAGGCCGCGCTCGCCCAGGAACTCGCCGTGGTCGGCGGTGAACAGCACCGTCGTGCGGTCCTCCAGGCCCGACGCTCGCAGCGCCGCGAGCACCTCGCCGATCCTGTCGTCGAGGTAGCTGACGGCCGCGTAGTAGCCGTGCCGGGCCCGGCGGATCTGCTCCGGGGTGAGCGCGGCCTCGTCGACCTGGCACATCGCCCGCAGCCGGCGACTGTGCGGGTCGGCCTGCTCCAGTGGGATCGCGGGAACGGCGGGGTCGTCGATGTCCTCGGCGCGGTAGCGCTCCCAGTACCGCCGGGGGATCTCCCACGGGTCGTGGGGGTTGGTGAACGACACGAACAGCAGGAACGGCCGCTGATCCACGCCGCGCCCCAGGTCATGGAGCTTGCGCACGGCGTGGAACGCGACCTCCTCGTCGTAATCGGTCTGCATCGAGGCCGTGCTGACACCCGGAGTCAGCACGCTCTCCATCGTGTGGTACCAGGGCAGCGGCTGGTCGAGCGGGCGGCTCCAGTCGGGGGTCCAGTCGACGTCGGCCGGGTAGATGTCGGTGGTCAGACGCTCCTCGAAGCCGTGGAGCTGGTCGGGGCCGACGAAATGCATCTTGCCGGTGACGGCTGTCTGGAAGCCCGCCGCGCGTAACGCGTGAATCGCCGTCGGCTCACCCGCCCGCAGCTCGGCCGCGTTGTCGTAGACACCGATTCGCGACGCGTGCCGCCCGGTCAGCATCGCGGCCCGCGCCGGCGCGCACAGCGGGTACGGCGTGTAGGCGGACTCGAACACGGTCCCGGTCCGACCGAGCTCGGTCAGGTGTGGGGCCATGACCACGGGATGCCCGTAGCCCGGCAGCCACCCGGCCGCCAACTGGTCGGCCATGAGGATCAGGTACGAGTCGGGCAGCTCACGGGCCATCCGGGCGCCGCAGCATACGCGGTTGGGGCGTCGAGCCGGATGTCGTTGACACAGCCGACTGTCGGGAGTAGGTTGTCGACAAGAGGACAAGTGATGATGAGCACAAACTGGGGTCTGGGGAGTGTGGAACGCCGGTCGACGACCGATCAGGTGCTCTACGAGCTTCGCGCGGCCATCCTGGCGGGGCGGATCAAGCCGAGCGAGCAGCTCCCGGAGGCCGCCCTGGCTCAGACGTTCGGCACAGGCCGCAGCGCGATTCGCGAGGCGATCCGCCACCTCGTGCAAGAGGGCCTGGTCGTGTCCGAGCACAACCGGGGGGCGCGCGTCCGCTCGGTGTCCGCCGAGGACATCTACGACGTCTACGTCGCTCGCGAAGCGATCGAGGTGGCCGCCGCACAGCATGCAATCGAGCGCCAGGACCAGCTCGACCTCTCCGCCCTGCAGGTCGTGTTCGAGCGGATCGTGGGCGCCTCGCCGGCGGACCTGAACTCGAGTCCGTCGCCCGAGCTGATCGCCGCCGACCTGGATTTCCACCGTGAGATGGTCGCGCTGGCGGGCAGCCCACGCCTCAGCCGGGCATACGAGCCTCTGGCCGCCGAGTCGCAGATCCTGCTCAACTGGCACCCCGATTACTCGGGGGCCGACTACGTCGGCGACCACAGCAAACTGGTCCATGCCTTCGAGTCGCGCGATCCCAACATCGCCGACATCGCCCGGGCACACCTGCGGCTGACGTCGCAACTACTCCTCACCGAAGCGGGCGACTACGCGCGTCGGCTCCAGGTGGCCGACAACCTCGTCCCCAAGACGATTGGAGCATCGAGTGACTGATCGGGACTCCGGACTGACCAGACGCGACCTGCTCCGCAGCGCCGCGGCCGGCGGTGTCGCGCTCGGCGCCGGCGGGCTGCTGTCCGGCTGCGCCGGCGTCCAGCCCGGCACGGGCGCCATCAAGGGATCGCCACAGACCGTGGCCGCGAAGCTCCGTCGCGGCGGCTCGATGTTGGTGGGCGCGACCGGCGGCGGCTCGACCGACACCATCGACGCGCACGTCCCGGTCAGCGACCCGGACATCATGCGCGTCTGGAACCTGTACGAGGCACTGGCGGTGCGCTCGCCGGACTTCAGCACCATCGATTACCTCGTCGCGGAGTCGATCGAGCCCGAGCACGGCGACGCCGCCTCGTGGATCATCACCCTCCGTCACGGAATCGAGTTTCACAACGGCAAGACGGTGGCGCCTGAGGACGTGATCTTCTCGCTGCAGCGGATCATCGACCCCAAGGATCCGAAGACCGGCGCCTCGTCGATCGGCTACATCGACCTGAACGGCCTGAAGCAGGTCGGCCCACGCCAACTCCGGGTCCCGCTCAAATACCCGAACGCGGCGTTCGTCGACGAGATCGGCCAGTACTTCAACGCGATCGTGCCGGTTGGCTACGACCCGAAGAAGCCGGTGGGCACCGGGCCGTTCATGTTCGAGTCGTTCACGCCCGGGGCTCAGAGCGTGTTCAAGCGGTTCCCCAACTACTGGGATCACCCCAAGCCGTGGGTCGACGAGCTGACGATCATCGACTTCACCGATGACACCGCCCGCGTCAATGCGCTGCTCGGCGGCCAGGTGCAGGCGATCGACAACCTGCCGACAGCGCAGATCGGTGAGGTGAAGGGATATGGCGGCTACGACGTGCTGATCTCCGAGACCGGGAGTTGGCAGCCGTTCACGATGCGCGTCGATCAGGCGCCGTTCTCGGACACCCGCGTGCGCCAGGCGATGCGGCTGATCGCAGACCGGCCGCAGCTTGTGCTGCAGGTGCTGTCCGGTCAGGGCCGGATAGCGAACGATCTCTACTCGCCGTTCGACCCGGCCTACGACTCGTCGCTGCCACAGCGCCATCAGGACATCGAGAAGGCCAAGTTCCTGCTCAAGCAGGCCGGGCACGAGGGGCTGCGCGTCCAGCTGACCACCTCGCCGGTGTTCCAGGGGGTCGTTCAGGCGGCCGAGGTGTTCGCCCAGCAGGCGACTGCCGCGGGCGTCACGGTGAAGCTCAACCAGGTCAACACAACCATCTTCTACGGATCCAATTACCTGAAGTGGCCGTTCGCCCAGGACTTCTGGGCGACGCGCGAGTACCTGCCGCAGGTGGCGCAGGGCTCGGTCCCCTCGGCACCGTTCAATGAGTGCCACTGGGCCCAAGCCGGCACCACCGACGCCGCGATGTTCGTGAAGCTGATCAACGAGGCCACGCGGACGCTCGACACGCCCAAGCGGATCGAGCTGCTGCACGACGCTCAGCGGCTCGAGTACGAGAACGGCGGCTACATCATCCCGTACTTCTCGAACCAGATCGATGCCTACACCAGCAAGATGGGCGGGTTCGCAGAGGCCAAGTCTGGTTTCCCGCTGGGTAACTACTACTTCAAGAACGTGGGGTACCTCGCCTGATGCCTCACAGGGAGGGACGCACATGACTCGCTTCCTGATCCGGCGGATCCTGCTTGGGATCTTGATCCTGCTGCTGGTTTCGATCGTCGTGTTCGCCGCCACGCAGGGGCTGCCCGGCAACGCCGCCCGCGCGATCCTCGGGCGCCAGGCCACCCCCGCGCGTCTGGCGGCCCTCACCAAGCAGCTGCATCTGAACGAGTCCGCGCCCGCCCAGTACTGGCACTGGCTCTCGGGAATCGTCCGAGGCCACCTGGGCACCTCCGCGGCGACCCAGGGCTCGGTCTCGTCGCTGATCTCCGCGCCACTCGCCAACTCGGCGTTCCTGGTTTTCATCTCCGCGATCATCGCGGTGCCACTGTCAATCTCGCTCGGTGTCCTGATGGCGGTCAAGCGCGACAAGCTCACCGACCATGGCCTGTCAACCGGCACACTGTTGCTGGCCGCGCTGCCCGAGTTCGTTATCGGCATCGGGCTGGCGCTTCTGCTCGCCACCGCCTACGTGTGGCGCGCGCTCCCGAGCGTCTCGATCATCCCGCCCGGCGAGCACGCCTGGGATGTGCCCAAGGTCGTGGTGCTGCCGGCGCTGACCTTGATCCTCGCAGTGACGCCGTACATCAGCCGGATCATGCGCGCGTCCATGGTCGAGGTTCTGCACTCGGACTACGTGACGATGGCGCGGCTGAAAGGGCTCCCCAACCGGACCGTGATCTGGCGCCACGCGGTTCCGAACGCGATCGTTCCCGCGATCCAGGTGTCGGCGCTCCAGCTGGCGTACATGGCGGGCGGCATCGTCGTCGTCGAGTACGTGTTCAGCTACAACGGAATCGGGACGCAGCTGGTCAACGCGGTGACCAATCGTGATGTGCCGACCGTCCAGGCACTGGTGATGATCATCGGCGCGGTCTACGTGCTGGTCAACCTGCTCGCCGACCTGCTGACGATTGTTGTCACCCCGCGGCTGAGGACGGCTGGACGATGAGCGTTGAAGCAGTCGCCACGGACGAAGCCGCCCAGCTGGTCGGGGCCCCGAGCATCCGCTCGCGGCAGTGGCTGGTGCTGTTGAAGGCCACGCTGCGGCAGACCCGCGGCAAGATCGGGCTGACGTTGACGACGGTGATCGTCGGCTTCGCGCTGCTCGGCCCGCTGTTCGCGCCTCACAACCCGAACGCGTTCGTCGCGGTCCCCAACCTCGCCCCGGGCGGCCATCTGCTGTTCGGCGCCGATGCGCTCGGGCGGGACGTCTGGAGCCGCTTCCTGCACGGCGGCTGGACCGTCCTGTCGATGTCGCTGGCGGCGACGCTGATCGGCGTCGGGCTCGGACTGGTTGTCGGCCTGTCCGCGGCCTACCTGGGTGGCTGGGCGGACGAGGTCCTGATGCGAATCGCCGACGTGTTCATGGCGTTTCCCCAGATCGTGCTGGCGCTGCTGCTCGTGACCGCGTTCGGCCCGAAGGTGTACCTGATCATCCTGTGCGTCGGCATCTCGCATGCTCCACGGGTGGCGCGGGTGATCCGCGGCGCTGCCCAGCAGGTCGTCGAACGCGACTTCATCAAGGCGGCCGAGGCGGTGGGCGAGCCCCGGCGGCGCGTGATCTTCGGTGAGCTGCTGCCCAACGTCATCTCGCCGCTGTTGGTCGAGTTCGGATTGCGACTGACGTACTCAATCGGCCTGATCGCCGGAATCAACTTCCTCGGCCTGGGGCTTCAGCCACCACAGGCCGACTGGGGTCTGATGATCCAGGAGAACCGGTTGTCGTTGACGGTCCAGCCGATGGGCGTGCTCTTGCCGATCATCGCGATCGCGCTGCTGACGATCGGGACCAACCTGCTCACGGATGCGTTCGCGCGCGCCGCAATCGGCATCGACCGAGGAGGGGACTAGCAGATGGCTGTCGCAGACCCAGCAAACGAGGCGGTCGCCATCCGCAACCTGCGGATCGACCTGGTGTCCTCCGGCGAGGACATCGTCGACCAGATCGTGCTTGATGTCCGTGCCGGCGAGGTGATGGGGCTCGTCGGCGAATCCGGCTCGGGCAAGACGACCGTCGGCATGGCGCTGCTCGGCTACACGAGGCCGGGCGGCAAGGTGGTCGGCGGCGATGTCGTCATCGACGGTCGATCGCTGAACGCGTTGCGCGAGGGGGATCTGCGCCGTTTGCGGGGCGGGACCGTCTCCTACATCCCCCAGGATCCCGGCACGGCGCTGAACCCGGCGCTGCGCATCGGCCGCCAACTGTCGGAGATGCTCGAGGCCCACTCCCCCGGCATGAGCGAGAAGGAGCGGGAGGCGCGCGTCCGCGAGGCGTGCGAAGAGGTGGCCCTTCCGCCGCCCGGCGTGGACATCGAGGAGTTCCTGGCCCGCTACACACACCAGCTGTCGGGCGGGCAGCAGCAGCGCGTCGCGATCGCCATGGCGTTCGCCAACCGGCCGCACGTCATCGTGTGTGACGAGCCGACGACGGGCCTGGACGTCACCACCCAGGCGCGTGTACTGGCGACGATCCGCGAGCTGTGTCAGGTCCACGGGGTGGCCGCGCTGTACGTCTCGCACGACCTGGCGGTCGTCGCCGACCTGGCCGACCATGTGGCGGTCATGTACGCCGGGCGAATCGTCGAGCGCGGTCCGCGCGACGCGATCTTCTCCCACCCGCGCCATCCCTACACCAGGCGGCTGCTGCGGGCCGTGCCCGACCTGCAGGGCAAGCGCGCGGTGGTCGGCATCCCGGGGAGAGCGCCGCTGCCCGGGCACCGGCCGACCGGCTGCTTCTTCACCCCGCGCTGCGAGCTGGCGATCGACCGCTGCTCGGAGGAGTTTCCCAGCCCGACCGCGTTCGAGGACGGCACCCACCTGGTCTGCTGCTATCGCGCCGACGAAGCGCCACGCCAGATCGCCGTGGTCGAGAACGGGTCACCGGCCGCCCCGGCCGGTGACGTCGTGCTCGCCGTCTCACACGTCGACGCCAGCTACGGCTCACACCAGATCCTGCACGACGTCGACTTCGAGGTCCGCCGCAATCAGGTCGTTGCGCTGGTGGGCGAGTCAGGCTCGGGCAAGACGACGACCGCGCGCTGCGTCGCCGGTCTGCACCGTCAGTACACGGGCGCGATCTCACTCGACGGTGCCAAGCTGCCGGAGGCGGCGAGGAGACGTTCGGCCGAGGCCCGCAAGCGGATCCAGTACGTGTTCCAGAACCCGTACTCGTCGCTGAACCCCCGCCGGACGATCGGGCAGACGATCGCCCGGCAACTGCACCTGTTCCCCCCGCCGGGCGGCAGCACGCGGGCCAACATCGGTGCCAAGGTGGGCGAGTGCCTGGAGCGAGTGGCGCTGTCGGCGGACGCGGCGAGCCGCTATCCGGACCAGCTGTCCGGCGGTGAGCGCCAGCGGGTGGCGATCGCCCGGGCGCTCGCCGCCGAGCCTGCACTGCTGGTGTGCGACGAGATCACCTCGGCGCTCGACGTCTCGGTCCAGGCCGCGATCGTCGAACTGCTGCGTGAGCTGCGCGAGAAGACCGGGCTGTCGATGCTGTTCATCACCCACAACCTGGCGCTGATCCGGACGATCGCCGACAAGGTGATCGTGATGACGGAGGGCAAGATCGTCGAGGCCGGCGACACCATCGACGTGTTCACCCAGCCGAAGGCCGAGTACACCCAGCGCCTGCTCGCCAACACGCCGACGGTCGAGGCGGCGCTCAGTCACTGAGTGGGCTGGGCGCCCGCCAGCCGGGCGCTCCCATTGACAGCCGGTCGCGACGGCGTCAGTATCCGCCCAAGTTGTCCGACAACTTTTCGGCGGGGCTGGAGATGGCGACCGGCAGAGAGACAGGATGGGTTTCCTGATAGGCGTTGACGTCGGCTCCCAGAGCGTCAAGGCATGCGTGCTTGACGACACCGGGCGACGGCTGGCGACCGCGGATGCTCCCTGCGCGCTCAAGTTCCCGGCGAGCGGCTGGGCGGAACAGGATCCGACGGACTGGCAGCGGGCGATCGTCCACTCCACGAGCGCCGCCTGTCGGGAGGCCGGCGTCACCAGCGCGGACAGGGTCACGATCGGCCTCGCCTGCCAGGTCGATGGAGTGGTCGCCGCGGACGCCGACCTGCAGCCGCTGCGGCCGGCGATCATCTGGATGGATCGGCGGGCGACGGCCCAGTCCGCCGCCCTGGCGCAGGCGGTCGGCTCCGAGCAATTGCGAACGATCACCGGGCTGAATCCGGACTCGTCGCACAGCGGCCCGAAGACGATGTGGCTGCGTGATCACGATCCGAGTCGCTATCGCGCCGCGCGGTGGCTGGTCTCGGTCGGCGGGTACCTGAACGGGTGGCTGACGGGCACGACCGCACATGACCACGCCAACGCGTCCTCGTCGCTGCTCTATGACCTCGCCTCGCGCAGTTGGTCGTCCGAGCTGATTCAGATCGCCGGCCTCGACGAGCGGCAGCTGCCGGAGATAGCGGCCGCGCACGACGAGATCGGCACGCTCAGACCGGAGCTGGCGGATCAGATCGGGCTCGGTGCCCGAACCCGGGTGGTCTGTGGCACCGGAGATGACCACGGCGCGACCCTCGGTGCCGGCGGCATCGCGCCGGGCACGCTGGTCGACGTCACGGGCACCGCCGAGCCGGTCGTGGCACCGATCGCCGGGGTGGTCATCGATGAGCACGGCCTGGTCGAGACGCACGCCCACGCGGTCGATGGAATGCTGCTGCTCGAGAATCCCGGCTTCGTCTCCGGCGGCAGTACCCGGTGGATCGCGGAGCTGACCGGGCGGACGCAGGCTGAGCTGCTCACCGCCGCGCCGGAGGCGCCCCCCGGGAGCGGTGGCGTGTTCTTCGTGCCGGCACTGTCCGGCTCGATGGCGCCGCGATGGAACGATGCGGTCCGCGGTTGCTTCGTGGGGCTCTCGCTCGATCACGGCGTCGCACAGATCACCCGCGCGGTGCTCGAAGGCTGCGCCTATGCCCTGCGCGACATCGTTGACCGATTCGATGCGCTCGGCGTCGGTGGGGCGGAGATGCGAGTGGTGGGCGGCGGCGCCCGCTCCGACCTCTGGCTGCAGATCAAGGCCGATGTCACGGGTCGACCGGTCCGCCGCGTGCTCGGCGACTGCGCCACCAGCACGGGGGCGGCGATGCTCGCCGGCATCGGCGCGGGAGCATTCCCCGATCTCGAGCAGGCGGCTATGGCCTGTGTGCAGCTTGACGCCGAGCCGGCGCTTCCCGATCCCCGGGCGGTCGAGTTCTACGAGGAGCGCTACCACGCCTACCGTGCGCTGTTCGACGCGGTCGAGGGCTGGACTTCTGGGGCGCCGGCCCGCGGGGAACGGCAGTGAGTGACTTCGGGTTGGACAACCTCGCTGCGCTGCGCTCGAGGCTCGCCTCATCACCAGGGGCGGAGCGCCTGACGCCGGTGGGCCTGGGCGGCGTCGTCCTCGGCGACGGCAGCCTGCGGAGGTTGCCGGAGCTGGCGCGCGAGCTCCGGCGCGACGGATCCGGGGAGACCGCGGTGCTGATGGATCGTCGCCCGATGACAGGGCCGGGCGGGGCCGAGCTCAAGCAACTGATCGCGGAGCTGCTGGGCGGCCCGGGACCGGTGCGCCGCGTCGAGCTGGGTGGGCGCGACGCAGATGTCCACGCCGATCCGGACACGCTCGAGGCCGCAGTCGCGGGGGCCCGCGGGGCGGCGCTGCTCGTGACGGTGGGATCAGGGACGGTGACGGATATCGGCAAGTACGCCAGCCACCGGCTCGGTGCGCTACCGCACATCGTCGTGCAGACGGCGGCGAGCGTGAACGGATTCGCGGACGATCAGTCGGTGCTGGTGGTCGAAGGTGTCAAGCGAACGACCCCGAGCCGCTGGCCGGATCGTCTGATCATCGACACAGAGGTCATCGCCCGGGCACCGGTTGCGATGAATCGGGCCGGCCTCGGAGATCTGCTGGCGACCTACACGGCGCCCGCCGACTGGCTGCTCGCGCGGTTCGTCGGCCAGGATGAGAGCTTCTCGGAAGAGGTCGTCGCGCTGGCCAGGCGGCACGTCGACTCGGTGCTCGAGCATGCCGGAGGCGTCGGCCGCGGCGATCACGATGCTCTGGAGGCGCTGTCCGCGGCACTCACGCTGAGCGGCATTTCGATGGGCGCAGCCGGGCGCACCGCGCCCGGCTCCGGGATGGAGCACACCTGCAGCCATCTGATCGAGATGACCGACCACGGCGCCGGCGCGTTGCACGGGGCCCAGGTGGGTGTCCTGTCCGTATTCGCGGCATGCCTGTGGCAGCGGGTGCGGGACGCGATCCGTGCAGGTGCACTCGCGAGACTCCGCTTCCCGGACGCCGAGCTGATGGAGGCGCGGGTCGTGGCCGCGTTCGCGGCGACGGATCCGTCAGGCGCGATGGCGGCCGAATGCTGGCGGGACTACCGGCGCAAGCTCGAGCGCCACAGCGGCGCTGCCGACCAGGTCGCGAGGCTCGTCGAGGGCTGGCCGCAGTTCGACGCTGAGGTCGAGCGGCTGCTTGCTCCGCCAGAGCGGCTCGCTGACGCGCTGGCGGCGGCGGGCGCGGCGACGCGTCTCAGCGATCTGGGGATCGAGCCGGAGCGCTCGCGCTGGGCGCTGACCAACTGTCATCTGATGCGTGACCGGTTCACGATCGCCGACCTGGCGTTCCTGCTCGGTCTCTGGGATGCGGACGGAGTCGACGCGGTCGTGGAGATGGCCGAGCGCGCCGGTGCAGGCCTGTGACCGGGCACTCCGCCCAGTTCGAGTCGGAGACCCCGACCGCGCCGCCGCCGTTCGAGGCCTATGTGTTCGATCTGGATGGGACCGTCTACCTCGATGAGCGCCCCATCGACGGTGCGCCGGAGACGATCCAACGTCTGCGCGCCGACGGCGCCCGCGTCGCGTTCGTGACCAACCACCCGCTCGAACCGAACTCAGCCTATGCGGAGCGGCTGACCCGAATCGGAGTACCCGCGACCGCGGCCGACATCACCACCTCGGTCGACGCGCTGATCAGCTATCTCGGCGAGCGCCATCCCGGCCGGACGGTGCTGGCGATCGCCGAGCACGAGGTTCGCCGGCGCCTGGAGCAGGCGGGATTCCCCATCACCGCCGACCCCCGAGCGACGGACGTCGTGGTCGTGTCCTTCGACCGCACCTTCGACTACGCGAAGCTCCACGCCGGATATCGCGCCGTGCGCGAGCGGGGCGCGGCGATCGTCGCCACGAACCCCGACCCGTTCTGCCCGACGCGCGATGGCGGTCTCCCGGACTGCGCGGCGATGCTGGCGGCATTGGAGGCGTGCACGGGCGCGCGCGCCGAGGCGATCGTCGGCAAGCCGAGCCCGCACATGATCACCGCCGCGCTTGACCGGCTCGGCGTGTCGGCGGCCGACGCCGCCATGATCGGGGACCGCATCCTCACCGACGTCGCGATGGGACAGGCGGTCGGCGCGGCCGGCGTGCTCGTGATGTCCGGCGCAACCTCACCGGAGGAGCTGCGAGCGTCGACGGTGCGCCCCGACTATGTGCTGTCCTCGATCCGCGATCTGGTCGCGCCGCTCGACGCCGGCGGCTGAGTCGCAGGTCGGGGGCCGGCGAGCGCCGGCCCCCTCAGCCGCGAGTTACACCTGGTCCAGCCCCCGATTGATCATCCGGCCGGCCATGTCGAACTTCGTCCGGTCGTTGCGCTTGACGTAGAACGCGTAACCGAGCCCGGCGAAGAAGATCAGCGCATCGCCGATCACCAGCCACTTCGTGTAGCTGTATCCGGAACCGAGGAAGTTCAGGTTCTTGATCGCGAGGTAGAGGACGAGAGCCTGGGTCACCGTCGCGATGATCGGCGCCGTGACCGTCGTCCACCAGTGGTGCTCTTCCTTATGGTGCGTGCGGAAGTAGGAAAAGATGGCGATCGACACGAGCGCCTGGATCGCAAGGATCGAGACGACCCCCATGACCGCCATCAGGCCGTAGACCTGGATATAGGCAACGGAGTCGCCCGCACCGAGCTTCTTGTCGACGGACGCAAACAGCGCGAACGCGATGACGATGGCCACCGCGATCGCCGACTGGGCCGTCGATGCGACGTGCGGGCTCTTGTGCGTGGGGTGCGTCTTGCCGAGTGCGGCCGGGAGCACCCTCTCTCGCCCGAGCGCGTACATGTAGCGCGCGGTCGCGTTGTGGAAGGCCATCGCGCAGGCGAACGAGCCGGTGATGATGAACCAGCTCAGGGCGCCCTTCAGGAACGATCCTGAGAACTGCTGGGCGGGGATGAAGAAGAAGTCCGCCGCATCGTTCTGAGCGACCGAGGCTGCGTGATTGATCGACGTGTAGCCAGAGATGCCCGCCCACGAGGTGATCGTGTAGAAGATGCCGAGGCCGATCACCGAGATGTACAGGGCGCGCGGCACGTTGCGCTTCGGGTCCTTGGACTCCTCGCCATAGTTCGGCGCGGTCTCCCAGCCGACCCACGACCAGAACGCGAAGAAGATGCCGATTCCGGCGGCCCCGGCGGCGATCGCGGAGCCGTGGAAGTGCCCACCGGGGAGGCTCTTGAACGCGTTGATGGGGTTGATCGCGGCGGCGGTGACGTGGCCGTGCCCGAACGCGACGATGTCGAAGACGATCAGCGTGACCACCTCGCACGACAGCGCGACGCCGAGGATCCGGGCCGAGAGCTCGACGTCGAAGTAGCAGAGCACTCCGATCAGCGCAGCCGCGAACAGCGCGAACCACACCCACCCGATGTGAATTCCGTACTGGGCCGCCTTGATCTGCGCGAAGTAGGCAAAGCCGCCGAGTAGTGACACCTCGAAGACGCTGTAGGCGGACACCATCAGGAAGCCGGTGGCCATTCCCAGCTCGCGCCCGAGTCCGTGACTGATGAAGCTGTAGAACCCACCGGCGGTCGTCACCTTGCGCGCCATCGCCACGTACGCGACCCCGAAGATGGTGAGCACCACCCCGGCGACCAGGAAGCCGGCCGGTGTGCCAACCCCGTTTCCGTAGCCGACGGAGATCGGCGTGTTGAACAGCATCGCCGAGATCGGCGCGGAGCCGGTCACGGTCATGAACAGAACGCCGACCAGCCCGATGGCACCGCCCTTGAGCCGTGAGACGTCCGTGCGACTGCCGACATCGACGCTGTCGTCCTCGACGACGAGCGTCCCTTCATGGTGCGGAATGATCTTTTCCTCGGTACTCACCCTGTGTCTCTCCTCTATCCCCGGGCGGCCGGCGCTCGGCCAACCACCGCCGTTTGTGTCTGCCCTCCCCGCGGGTGCCTTCGCCCGTCTCAGTCAGTCGCTGGTGTCTCGATCCCTCCCAGAGCCTCCGGCGACGGCCGCCTGGCTGGCCGCGTCGAGGATCACCTCAAGCTGGGCGCCGAGCGGCTCACCGGGGGCGAACTCGCCATCGAGCGCGGCAGTACCGACCGTGAAACCCCACACGCCGCGGCGCGACAGCGCGGCGATCCGCGCCGGGGAGTCGACGGAGCCGGCGGCGATCACCGGCAGCGACGTCGCTTCGACGACCGCCTCGACGAGCGCGTCGACGTCGCGGTCATAGCGATAGGCCAGCAGGTTGATGCCGTCGACGCCGAGCCGCTCCGCCGCCCGCGCGTCGGACGCGATCTCCTCGATCGTCCCGCGGAGCAGACACGGGTGGCCGACGATCTGGCCGACGTAGGGGAAGAAGCGGATCCCGGTGCCGTCGATGATCTCCAGAACCGGTTCGATCAGCGTGCCGCCGATCAGGTAGTCGGGCCGGATCTCCGCCGCGACCCGAGCCGACTGCAACGTCGCCTGCTCGGTCTCGGAGACGACCTCCAGGTAGCTCGCATGACCGTCTTCGCGAATGTCGTCGAGCAGCTCCTCGAGTTCGGCGCGCGGCAGCCCGACGTCCTTGCAGCCGAAGTGGGTGACTCCACTGTCGGCGACCGACCGGTAGATCGCGCGCGCGTCGCTCACGGTCTCGTCGTCGCGCGTCAGCATGAAGATGAATTCGCTCACCGGTTACCCACTCTCCACTCGCCGGCAAAGTTGTCTGACAACTCTGCACAGTATCGAGGTAGGCTGCCTCTGGCAAGGAGCGACAGGGCCAATACCGGCAGCGGCAAGGCGGCCTGAGGAGACGGTTTCGATGACGACACACGCACGGCGCTCACTCCGACATCGGATCGCGGATGAGCTGAGGGCCCTGGTTCTCTCGGGCGAATTGCCCCCCGGGGCGCAGCTGCCCAGCGAGCCCGAGCTCGCACGCCGGATGCAGGTCTCGCGCAGCTCGCTGCGGAGCGCGATCGCGCTGCTGGAGGAGGAGGGTCTGCTGCGGCCCGTGCACGGCTCCGGCACGTACGTCAATGACCGGCCGCTGCTGCGCGACGACCTCAGCCGCAACCTCAGCGGCACCGAGATGATCGCCGCGACCGGGCGAACCCCCGGCGCGCGGCTCACCGAGGCGCGGCTGGAGGCGGCGCCGCCCGAGGTCGCCGCGGCGTTCGGCCTGCCCGACGGCACGCCGCTGTCGGCCCTGCGCCGCGTCCGCACCGCTGACGGCGAGCCCGTCATCGACACGACCGACTGGTGCCGGCCCGAGGTGCTGGACCCGGTGGCGATGGCGGACCCGGCGGGCGGCTCCGTCTACCAGGCGCTTGCCGAGCGGGGCCTGGCGATTCATCACGGCGTCGCGACGATGCGTCCCGCGATGGCCGACGCCCGTGTCGCGGAGCGGCTGGAGGTGCCGGAGGGGTCGCTGCTGCTCACCCTGTTCCAGACCGACAGCACGGCGGACGGCGTCGTCGCGCTCGTCTCGCTCGAGATCTATCCCGCAGACGCGTTCCTGATCAGCGTCTATCGGCGCGGGCCCGGGGACGAGAGCTAGTTCCACCGCTGCACCACCTGGACCGCCTCGGCCCAGCTTCCGCGGAGCGCGTCGCGCTCCTCCTCGCCGATCGCCGGCAGCGCGACCATGTCAGCCTCGGTCGCGTCGAGCTCCCCGAGCTCCCATCGGCCGACGGCAACCCCGGCCGCGATCGCCGCGCCGATCGCGGTCGCCTCGCTCCGGACCGCGCGCCGAACCTCGACCTGCGCGAGATCCGCGAGCCGCTGCAGCGCCCAGCCCGAGCGCGCCATCCCGCCGTCCACGAACACGGTCGAGAGCGGGATCCGCGCATCGATCGCCTGCAGTGCGTCGGCGACCTGGTGGATCACGCCGTCGACGACCGCGCGGGCGAGCTGAGCGCGCGTCGTCGCCCGACTCATTCCGAGCAGGCCGGCCCGGATCGTGGGATCCCAGCTCGGCGTTCCGAGACCCTGAAGCGCCGGCACGCAGGCGATCGACCGATCCTCGGGACCGGCGTCGCGTAGCAGCGCGTCGAGCTCGGCGGCCGGCGGCAGGAGCCCGGCGCCGGCGAACCAGTCGAGCGCCGAACCAGCGGCGGGGATGAACCCCTCGAGGGCGTAGCTCGTGTGCCCTTCGAGTCGCCAGGCACAGGATCCGAGCACGCCGTCCGGCGGGAGAGTCGGCTCCTCACCGGCCTGGACGAACAGGAACGCGCCGGTCCCGAGCGTCACCTTCGCCTGCCCGCGCTCGGCACAACCGAGGCCGAGCAGGGACGCCTGCTGATCGCCGAGCGCGGCGGCGAGGGGAACGCCGCCGACGGGTGAGGTGGGCAGGCAGGTGCCGCCAATCCCGTCGGAGTCGACGATCGGAGGCATCAGCTGACGGGGAACGTCGAACAGCGACAGCAGCTCGTCATCCCAGTCGCCGGCCCCGAGGCCGGACAGCAGGGTACGGCCGGCATTGCCGACGTCGCACACGTCGATGCCCGCCAGCGAGCGGATCAGCCAGCCCGCGACGTCGTGGAACACGAGTTCTCCGGACCGCGCCCGCTCGCGTGCGCCGACGACGTGGTCGAGCACCGCGGCCAGCTTGGTGGCCGAGAACGTGGGGTCGAGCTCGAGGCCGGTGCGCGTTCGCACGAGCGGCTCGTGACCGGCCGCTTTGAGCGCCTGGCAGCGATCGGCCGTCCGCCGGTCCTGCCAGACGATCGCCGGATGGATCGGGCGTCCCGCGGCTCGCTCGCAGACCACGAACGTCTCGGTCTGGTTCGCGATGCCCACCGCCGTGACGTCGCCCGCCGTGACGCCGGCGTCCTCCAGCGCCTCGGCGATCGCCCGCTCGGCGGAGGCGGCAAGCTCCCCCGGATCCTGCTCGACCAGGCCCGGGGCCGGGAACGAGCAGCCGACCGGGACGGAGCCGGTCCCGACGATCTCCTTCCGCTCGTCGAGCGCCAGGCAGCGGGTGCTGGAGGTTCCCTGGTCGAGCCCGAGGATGACGGCGCTCACCGCTGCACCTCCGCTCCATGACCTTCCCGGCTCGGTTGGGCGAGCACGGCGCGGTAGGCGGCGAGCGCGCTTGCGTCGTCGCGCTCGGCCTCGCCCGCATGCTCGGCGGCGACGCGCCGCTCCCAGGCCGCCACCTCGCGATCGGCGCGTTCGGGATTCCAGCCGAGCGCCTCGGCCATCAGCGACGCCACCTGCCCGGCCGCGAGCGTGCCCCGGTCGCGGGTGGTGATCGCCAGCCTGGTCCGGCGCTCCAGCACATCCTCCAGCCGCAGCGCGCCCTCGTGGCGACAGGCATGGACGACCTCGGCGGCGATGTGCCCCCCGTCGCCGGGCAGCGGCTCGGCGAGCTCCGGACGCTCGGCGATGAGTTCGAGCAGCTCGTCGACGCGATCGCCGTAGCGGCGCAGGAGCCGCTCGATCGTGGCGAGGTCGACGGACGCCTCGGCGGCGAGTCGCGCGCGCCGATGCCAGGCGGACACGAACCCCTCCGCGCCGAGCAGCGGCGTGCGATCGCTCGGCGAGGCGGGCACGTCACCGAGCTCTCGCGTGGCCGCGTCGACCAGGTCGGCGGCCATCACGCGGTAGGTCGTGTACTTGCCGCCGGCGATCGTGGTCAGGCCGGGCAGCGGGCGCTCGACGACATGCTGTCGGCTCAGGCGGGTCGTGTCCGAGACGGCGGCGGGGCCGACCAGCGGGCGCAGGCCGGCGAACACGCCCAGCACGTCGTCGCGCCCGAGCGGATCGCTCAGCAGCTCGCCTGCCTTGGCGAGAACGTAGTCGACGTCCGCGCCGGAGGCGACGACCTGATCGGGGCTGTGCTCCCAGGGCGTGTCGGTGTCGCCGATCAGCCACCCGGCGTCGATCGGGATCACGAACAGGACGCTCTTCTCGGTCCGCGCGAGCAGGCCCGTCCGCATGTCGATCCGGTCGCGGGGCACGACGATATGGATGCCCTTCGACGGATGCATCTGGGTCTCGAAGCGCGCGCCTGAGCTCGCCCGTGCGCCGTCGGTCCACGCCCCGGCGGCGAGCGCCACGCTGCGAGCCGGGATAGTGACCGTCTCGTCGCGCTCGTGATCGTGGACGACCGCACCGGTGATCCGCTTGCCGTCGCGGCACACCTCGAGCATCTCGGCTCGGGTGGCGATCTGGGCGCCGTGCGCCGCCGCCGTCCGCGCGATCACGGTCACCATCCGCGCGTCATCCTCGGCGGCGTCGTAGAACTGGACCGCGCCGGCCAGCCCGGTGGTGCTGAGGCCGGGCGCCTCGCGCCGCGCGCCTGCCCGGGTCAGGTGACGATGTCTCGGGACCGAGCGGGCACCGCCGAGCGTGTCGTAGAGGACGAGGCCGCTTCCCAGGTAGACCCGCTCCCAGCCCCTGCCCCGCAGCGGCCACAGGAACGGCACCGGCGAGACGAGATGCGGCGCCAGCGTCCGCAGCAGCAGCTCGCGCTCGCGCAGTGCCTCCCGGACGAGACCGATGTCCCCCATCTCCAGGTAGCGCAGTCCGCCGTGGATCAGCTTGCTCGACTTGCTCGAAGCGCCCGAGGCGAGGTCGCGTGCCTCCACCAGACCGACGTCGAGTCCGCGCGCGGCTGCGTCGAGCGCCGCGCCGACGCCGGTGATGCCACCGCCGACGATCAGCAGATCGAGCCCGGCGGCCATCCGCTCAAGCGCCGCCGTCCGCGCGGCCGGGGTCAGCGAGCCGTCAGCGAGCGTCATCGCCTCGGACCACGATCGAGGTGGCGACCGCGCTCGGCGTCACCGAGGAGGCCTGAGCGCGGACGACGATCCTCACGCGGTCGCCGCGGAACAGGTCACGGGAGCACTCAAACGGGCTTCCCTCGCTGTCCCACGCGGTCCGGGCGATCGAGACGAGCGCGGCGTGACTGGGGATCCCGAGCAGGCGCGCCTCCGCGACACCCGCGTCGACGACCTCGAGCCTCTCCTCGGCCTGATCCGGGATGAGGCCGTACTCCGACTGCAGCAACTCGTACAGCGATCCGCTGAGTGCACGGTCCAGCAGGCCCGGAAAGCGCTCTGCCGGGAACGATGCGCGCTCCAGCGAGATCGGCTGGTTGTCGGCGAGGCGGACGCGGACGATCTCATGCACGAGCTCGCCGGAGCCGATCTCCAGCGCCTGTGCGACGTCGACCGCTGCAGCGATCGTGGCCGTCGAGATGACCCGGGCATCGGATTGGAAGCCCTGGCGGCGCAGGTACGCCGGGAGCCCGGTGAGGCTCGTGAGGTCGCGCTCGACCTTGCGCTCGGCAACGAAGATCCCGCCGGTGCGGCCGCGCGCCCGGACGATCGTGCCGCTGCGCTCGAGATCCGCGAGCGCGGCTCGGATCGTCGACCGCGAGACGCCCAGACGTCCTGCGATCTCACGCTCGGCGCCGAGCCGCTGGCCCGGCGCGAGCTCCCCCACGGTGATCTCGTGCGCCAGCCGATCCCGGGCCGCAAGCACCGCCGGGCTGAGCGGTCCGAGCGACGGCACACCGAGCCGCTGGGCGCGCGGACCGCCTTCCCCCATCCGTCAGCCTCCGAGCGCCGCGACCGACTCGGGGAGGGTCTGGCCGCCGTCGACGACGATCGTCTGCCCGGTGATGAACCCGGCCTCGTCGGTGGCCAGGAACAGCGCGGCGTTGCCGATGTCCGCGACGGTCCCGAGGTGTCCGACCGGAATGGACGCCTCCATGATGCGCACGTAGTCGTCGCCGAGCACATTGAGCCCTTCGGTGACCACGTTGCCGGGCATCACCGCGTTGACGGTGATCCGCCGCTTCGCGAGCTCGATCGCCACCGTCCTCAGAAAGCCGAGCTGAGCCGCCTTGGTCGCGCCGTAGTGCGACCATCCGGGGAAACCCGTGATCGGACCGGTGATCGACGAGGTCAGGATGACGCGACCGTGACCGCTGGCCTCCAGGGCCGGGATCGCCGCCTTGACGACCAGCATCGTGCCCTTGACGTTGGTCGCGAAGATCGCATCGATCTCGTCCTCGGACATCTCCTCCAGCGTGCTGGAGGGGAAGATCCCGGCGTTCGCGCACAGGACGTCGAGGCCTCCGAAGCGGTCGACGACGTCCGACACCATCCCCTCCGCGCCGGCCGAGCTCGCGACGTCGCCCTGGACATAGACGACCTCGGCGCCGTCGGACTGAAGCTCGGCCGCCGCGGCCGCGCCACGCTCGGCGTCCCGGCCCGAGATCGCCACCCTCGCCCCCGCGCCCGCGAAGCAGGCGGCGATGCCCTTGCCGATCCCCGCGGTGCCACCCGTGACCAGAACGCTGCGTCCCTCAATCGGTGTGAACATCCCTCGAGCTCCTCTCTACCTGGCTGCGTGGCTGGATAGGTACTCCTCGGCGAGCGCGCAGGTGCCGGTGGTGAAGCCGGCGCCGAGCTCGGCCGCCTCAGGCGCGAACGTGTGATGCGAGCCGATCCACGCGACGAGCAGCAGCCGGCGCAGCATCACGAACGTCTGGAGCTCCGCCACGGAGCCGTCGTCGAGCTCCGCCACGCTCCGGTACCCGCGGATCCACGCGTCGCGCAACTCCGGCACGCGCGGGTGGTCCTCCATGAACGAGACGGTCGTGGCGAAGTCGTACATGAACCAGGAGGCGCCGCAGTCGTCGAAGTCGATCAGGAGCACCTCGGGGCCGTTGACGAGCAGGTTCGCCAGCCGCATGTCGGCGTGGATCAGCCCGAAACGGTCGGGGCCGTCGCCGAAGCTCTGCAGGCGCGTTCGGATCGTCGCGTCGAGCCGCTGCAGCAGACGCCGCTCCTCGGCGCCCATCCCGAGTCCGTCGTGCCACGCGCCCCAGTAGCCGCTCGGGCCGATCGAGTGCTCGTAGTCCCACGGGGGCCGCGTGAAGCCCGGCGGGGGTCGCCACCGGCGCAGATGGGTGTGCATCGCGGCCGAGATCGCGCCGAGCCGCTCGTACTGCTCGGGCGCACGCGCGCCGTCGTCCATGTCGACGACCGTCCCGTCGAGCCACTCGAACATCACCGCATGACGGGCCTCGACGCCCGGCGCCCGCGCGTGTACGACCCGCTCACCGTCCGCCGCGCCGATCACGACCGGCGTCTGGATCACCCCGTCGTTGCGCAGCGCATCGACCCACGCGATCTCGGACTCGATCTCGGCGACCGTCCGGTAGCCGGGGCGGTGCAGGCGCAGGGCGTAGCTGCGGCCGGTGCCCGGATCGTCGACCCTGTAGGTGTGATTCTCGGAGACGTTGACGAGCGTCACCGTCGCACCGTCGCCGAGCCCGAACCGCTCAAGCGCCGCGTCGGCGAGGGCGGCGATCGGGTCGGCGTCCGCCATCAGTGTTCGCGTCCGGTGACCGACGCGGCGACGCGCGCGATCTCGTCACGGGCGGGGATCATGTCCTCCATTGTCCCGGCGAGGTAAACCCGGCCGGCCGCCCCGATCATCGAGACGCTGATCAGCGTCAGCCCGGGCGCGACCCGCTCCGCCGCGTTCGCGGCCGCCGCGGCATAGAGGGCGGGGACGAACTCGGCGACGAGCAGGTTGTCGCCGGGCATGATCATCGATGCCTCTCGCACCCGGTTGAGGATCACGGCGTGCTGGTCGGTGACGTTCTCGATCACCTCGATGTACGTCAGACGGGGCCGCAGCGTGTCCCGCGCCCTGGCGCCGATGCCGGCGAGGATCGCCTCCCCGGCCCGCTCGACGACCGCGGGGTCCTCGTGGTGCACCTCGAGCACGCCGAACTGGCGCTCCACGTAGTGGATGCCCGGCTCCGCCTCCGGCACCGCCTTCAGCGCGAGGTCGATCACGCGCTCGATGGCGAGCGCCGGCGCGACCTCGACGATCAGGGCGGTGTCTCCCTGCTTCGCCGGATAGCCCCGGGCACGGGTCGGTGTCCCCAGATACGCGGCGAACTGCGGCGCGAGATCCGGGATCGACAGGTAGACGCGCAGTTCCACCGGGCTCGGGAGCGCCGGATCGGCCGGCGCCGGCGCGCCGGCCCGTCGTGCGGAGGGTGCCACTGCCTACTTCGCGGCCGAGGTGAAGTGCCTGTCGAGCTCCTGATGCGGCCGCGGGATGACGTGGACGGAGATCAGCTCGCCCACCGTCGAGGCGGTCTCGGCGCCGGCCTCGGTGGCCGCCTTGACGGCTCCGACGTCACCACGCACGACCACCGCGACGAGTCCGTCACCGACCTCTTCACGGCCGATGATCGTGACGTTCGCCGCCTTCACCATCGCGTCCGCCGCGGCGAGCGCAGCGACGTAGCCCTTCGTCTCGACCATTCCGAGTGCTTCGTTCATGTCCTTTTCTCCTTGGTGGATTTCTGCGTCGTCTCGTGCTCGGGGTCGAGCGAACCGATGATCAACGCGTCGACCGGCGGATGGGCGTCGCCGAACCAGCCGGAGGCGACGGATCCGGTGGTCACCAGCACGCGCTCGCCGACACCGCTGCCGAGCACGTCGAAGGCGACGAGCCGCGCGCCGTCATCGGTGAGGACCTCCAGGAACGCGCCGGCCGGGATCGAGTCGATCCGTCGAGTCGCCCACACCGAGCCGCTGACGGTCGCCTTCAACATGACGTCTCCCTTTCGATCTGGACGCCGAGTGTGCGGGCCGTCTCACGCGCCAGCGGCGTCAGCACGGCGGCACGGGCGAGCACCAGGCGAGCGCCCTCGGCGTGGGCTTCACGGACCTGACGCTCGGTCACCGCGCCCCGCTCCACGCGTGTCACCGGTGTGGTGTCGGTCGTGGCCACGCCGACCGGGGTCGCCGAGCGTCTGAGCATGAACCGCAGGCGGCCCGCCTTGATCGCGAGCCGGTCGCGGGGGCTCTCCAGTCGCGTCACGAGCGAGCGGACGAACGCCTGCAGATCCTCGTCGGAGTCGATCGTCACCGTCTCGAGAGTGGCGCCGGCGGGGGCCGGACGGGTCGGGGTGGGCGGGGCAGCCGGGATCGACCGGGTCTCCGCGGCCGGTCGCCGCGGGACGGGCTCAGATGTCGCAGGTGCCGCGCCCCGGGCCGCGGGCGCAACCGGCGCGGCGGGCGAGCCGGCGCCGATCACCTCGCCGGGCACCGCCGGGCCGCTCCATGTCGACGGGCGCAAGACCGCCGCCACGGGGGGCGCGGGGACCATCGGGATCACGTCGGGCTCCGGTTCTGAGCGCGGAGTCCCGTGGCCGTTCGTTGTCGCGTGGCCGTTCGTCTGGGCGTGGCCGTTCGTCGGACCCTGGGCCCCGACCACGTCGGGGAGCATCTCCCGCAGCGCGCCCAGCACGGCCTCGCGCATCGCCTCGTTGGGCTCCGGTGCGGTCACTGTGCTCCCTCCAGGGCAGCGGTGGCGGCGTCGGCAGCGGTGCGCACGTCCGCCTCGACGCCGCTCAGGTACACACGACCCGTCGCGCCGATCATGCGGTAGTCGACGACCTTGATCCGCGCGGCCTTCTCGGCCTCGTTGACCGCCCTGATCGCGTAGGAGGCGGGCTGCATCTCGAGCACGAACAGCGACTCGCCCGGCAGCGCCATCGATCCAAGCTTGTTGCGGTTGATCAGGAACGCATGCTGGTGATCCAGTCGCGAGATCAGCTTCGAGGCGAGGATCTGCGGCGGTGTCGCGTCGGACGGCGCGGCCCCGAGGGCGTCGAGCATCGCCTGGCCGGCCGACTCGACCGCCGAGGTCTGGCGCGAGTGGAACTCGAGGTAGCCGAAGTGGCGCTCCACGACGAGGATTCCGGCCTGGACCTCGGTGTGCTTCAGCACGACGTCGGTGAGCGGCTCGATGTCGAGGCCCGGGGCGATCTCTATCACGCCCGCCGCCATCCGCGTGCGCGGCAGCCGGCCCCGGATCCAGGTGCCCAGGTAGCACATGGTCTGCGGCTGCAGCTGGTCGATGAAGATCGCGGAGCGCAGCTCAGCCACGGACGAGCTCCCTCAGCTCCTCGAGGATCAGCGCGCGCAGGTCGTCGCGC
>DATJTS010000040.1:0-3653 GCA_035503035.1 Solirubrobacteraceae bacterium | reverse complement strand
CCGCGGCCTCGTCCTGGACGGCCTGCAGCTGACGCTTGCCCGCCTTGCCGGTGTAGTCGAAGACGACCTCGCCGTCGCCGCAGGCGACCTGCGCCCGCGTCACCGTGGCGAGTCCGATCCCGCCGTCTGAGTCGGCGTACTGCTCGGAGCCGATCCGGAACAGGCCGACGTCGAGCAGGCGCACCGCGCACGCGAGCACCCGCTCGCGGTCGAGCTCGTCGTCGGCGCGCAGCGTGGCCAGGATCCGCCGGCGCAGCCGCGGCAGTGTCTGCGCGAACTCGAGCATCTCGTCGAACTTGCGGCGGTCGCGCTGCTCGCGCCAGCGCGGGTGGTACAGGTACTGCTTGCGCCCGGCGGCGTCCACGCCGGTCGCCTGCAGATGGCCGAGCGGATCGGCGCAGATCCACACCTCGCGCCACGCGGGCGGGATCGCGAGCTCGGAGAGACGCAGTAGCTCGTCAGGGTCGCGGACCGCGTGTCCATCGGCGTCGGCATAGCTGAAGCCGCGCCCGCGTCGGATCCGGGTGAGCCCCGGCCCTGAGCAGTCAGAGCGGCGCAGGCGCGGGCGGCGCCCGGCCGGCGCCGCCCCCGCGCCCATCAGACGAGGTGCTTGATGCGCTCGACGACGCTCTCGTGGCGTGAGCGGCGACCGCGACGCCCGGGAGCCGGACGAAGTCGCTCGAGCTCGGTGGCGGCCCGTCCGGCCAGGCCGGAGAGCCGTCCCTGGGCGGTCGTCGCGCGCCGACCACCGGGAGCGGCCCGGCGCTTGGCGGTGCCGCGTGCGCGTGCCAGATCCATGTGTGGTCGTTACCCGCTGTCCGACGGGGCAACCACCGCGAGCAGACGCCGCGGCGCTGCTCCCTGGCAGACTGTGGCGCGATGACCGCCCCCTTCACCTCCGAGCTCGCCGGCGGGCTCGCCGAGTCGCTGCTCGAGCGCTTCGAGCGCTACGTCCGCATCGACACCCAGTCCGACCGCGACCATCCCGCCGACCAGGTGCCGTCGACCGAGCGCCAGCTGGACCTCGCGCGGGTGCTCGCCGCCGAGCTGACCGAGATCGGATGCCGGGACGTCATGCTCGATCCGGGCGGCTTCGTCACCGCGAGCCTGGAGGCGACCGGCGACGCCGAGGCGGTCATCGGGCTGCTCGCCCACATGGACACGAGCCCCGACGTGCCCGGCGCGGGGGTGGAGCCGATCGTGCACCGTGACTACGACGGCTCGGTGATCGAGCTCCCGCGCGGCGGCACCCGGCTGGATCCGGCGACCATGCCCCGGCTCGCCGCGGCGGTCGGCCACCACATCGTCACCGCGAGCGGCGACACCCTGCTCGGTGCCGACGACAAGGCTGGGGTGGCCGCGATCATGACCGCGGTCGCCCACCTCGCCGCGCATCCCGAGCTGCCGCGGCCGGCGCTGCGCATCGGCTTCACCTCCGACGAGGAGATCGGCGAGGGCGCGAGGCGATTCGACGTCGAGTCGTTCGGCGCCGACTTCGCCTACACGGTCGACGGCTCGGAGCTCGGCGGTCTGCAGGACGAGACGTTCTCCGCCGAGGAGGCGACCGTCACCGTCACCGGCGTCGATGTCCATCCGGGGTTCGCCACCGGCACGCTGGTGAGCGCGCTGCGGATCGCGGCCGAGATCGTGGCCGCGCTGCCCTCGGACCACCTCACCCCGGACACGACCTCCGGCCGCGAGGGGTTCGTGCACCCGATCGAGCTCGCGGGCACCGCCGCCCGGGCGACGATCCGGCTGATCCTGCGCGACTTCGACGACCGCCTGCTCGACGAGCACGTCGCGCTGCTGCGCAGCACCGCCGAGTCGGTCGCCGCCGCCCATCCCGGGGCCGAGGTCGAGGTCGCGGTCGTCGAGCAGTACCGCAACATGCGCGGCGCGCTGGAGCGCGTCCCCCACGTGGTCGCCGCCGCCGAGGCCGCGATCCGCGCCGAGGGCCTCGAGCCGCGCAAGGACCCGATCCGCGGCGGCACCGACGGCTCGCTGCTCACCGCGCGCGGCCTGCCGACCCCGAACCTGTTCACCGGCGGGCACGAGTTCCACTCGGTCCGCGAGTGGGCGTCGCTGCAGGAGATGGCCGCCGCCGCGGCGACGCTCGTCCGGCTCGCCGGGGTCCTCTCGCGTCCGCAGGGCGTGGAGGAGCTCGCCGCGTGAGACGTCCTGTGTCAACCCCTGAGGGGGATTTTCACTTCGAGGTGGTGTTGGAGGGCGTTGTGGTGGGCGGGGTCGTAGGGGGTGTGGTCTTGCCAGCAGCGCCACAGGACGCGGGTCCAGGCGCGTCCGACGGTCCGGATCGCTCGGGGGTGGTCTTGGCCGCGGGCGCGGGCGGCGGTGTAGCGGTCTTGGGCCCAGGGGTGCCAGTGGCGGGTCGCGTCGGTGAGTGTGGAGGTGGCGTCGCGGAGGCGGTGGTCGCAGCCGCGTCGGAAGCAGGCGATCTTTTTGTGGCCGGATTCGACGGCGACGGGTGCCATGCCGGCGTCGGCGGCGAGGTGCTCGGCGGTGGGGTAGCGCTCGCGGCTGTCGCCGATCTCGGCGAGCAGGGTGGCGGCGCAGATCACCGACTTGGGATCCTTGAAGAAGGACAGGAAGATGTGCCCGTCGGGGTGGGCGCGCACGGCGTGCGCGATCTCGGAGGTGAGCAGGCGGATCTGCTCGACGATCGGTTTCAGGGCAGCGACGAGTGCGAGCACGAGGCCGCGGCGCGCGTCGGCCTCCAGCTCGCCGGCGCGACCGGACGGCGCGTTGTGCAGGCGGGCGAGCAGCTCGCCGGCGGGTCGGCGTCCGCAGTAGTGGTGGCGGGCGAGGAACTGCGCGAGTCGTTTCTCGCCGAGCCCGCGAGCGTCGATGGGGCTGGGGTAGCGCTCGAGGAACGCGAGCGAGATCGGGCTGTCGAGGTCGGCGAAGATCTCGACAGTGCCGGGCCAGAACCGCTCGAGCTCGGCACGGAGCTGGTTGCAGAGCGCGACGCGCTGCTCGACGAGGATCTCGCGGCCTCGGGTCAGGGCTCTGAGCGCCTTGGTCTGGTCGCTGTCGGGGATCAGTGCGGGGAAGCGGTGGCTGTCGGTGCGAGCGAGCTCGCAGAGCACGAACGCGTCAAACCGGTCGGACTTCCCGCCTGCCGGGCGGAATCGGTCGCGGGCCGCGTCCACCTTGTTGGGGTGGATCGCGAGCACCGTGAGCCCAGCGTCCAGGAGCCGATCGATCAGCAGCCCGTCCGGCCGCTCGATCGCGACACGCTGCACCTTGAACGAGCGCAGCGCGCTGCACAGCTTGCTCAGCCCCGCTTCGTCGTGGGTGATCGTGGATGCCCACAGCCGCTCTCCATCGCCATCGGCGATCAGGACCTCGTGGGTGTCCTTGGCCCAGTCCACTCCCGCAACCACACCTTCGATCATCAGACCTCCTTCACCGGATCGGCTCGACTGATCGCCGGCCGCGGGCTACCGTTGCGGGTGCTCATAGACGGGCCCTCAACGGGGCTACGTCCTGTTGCCGCTTCAGGCAGCCACCACCGTCGGGACAGGCAAGTCTCACGCGGGCCATCTCACTGGCAAGCACCGAGGGCCTTCTCCCGGCGGCGGCCGGCTGCGCGACCTAATCACACAGGCCGCAACGGGAAGGTTGACCTATGAGCA
>DATJTS010000039.1:0-36726 GCA_035503035.1 Solirubrobacteraceae bacterium | reverse complement strand
TCGGCTGCCTTCACCGCCTGCGGGATCTCGAGCAGCGACAGCGCGACCGGGGTGTCGGGGCCGAGCATCTGCCCGGAGGCGATCCGGAACAGCAGCGCGTACCCGATGGCGCCGGCCGCGCCGGTGACCGCCACCTTGATTGGGGATGTACTCATCGAACACTCACTTTCGTGTCTCCATTGAACGGTGGGATCCTCTCCTCGTTGCTCGGGTCCCTCTCGAGTTCCTACAGCGACAGTCCGTAGACGTCGCCGAGCTTGTCCTTCAGGTACCGCACGAACGGCGCGACCGAGATCGGCGCGCCCAGCTCGCGCTGGAGCAGCTCGGCGGTCGGGAACTTGGCACCGTGACGGTGGACGTGCTGGCGCAGCCAATCGCGCAGGCCCCCGAGCTGGCCGGCGGCAAGCGCGGTCTCGAGGTCGGGCAGATCCTGGTGTGCGCGCTCCCACAGCTGACCGGCGATGAGGTTGCCGAGCGCGTAGGTCGAGAAGTACCCCATGAGGCCGGCTGACCAGTGCACGTCCTGCAGGATCCCGTCGGCGTCGTCGGTCACGTCGAGGCCGAAGTAATCCTTGAACCGCGCTCGCCACGCCTCGGCGGCGTCGTCGACCTTCAGCGTCCCCTCGATCAGTTCCTGTTCGAGCTCGAAGCGCAAGATGATGTGCAGCGCGTAGGTCGCCTCGTCCGCCTCGACGCGGATGAACGACGGCCTCACGCGGTTGACGGCGCGGAACAGGCGGTCGGACTCGATCCCCTCCAGTGCCTCGCAGTGCGAGGCCACCCGAGGTGCGAGCACGGTGGAGAACGCGCGTCCACGTCCGACCATGTTCTCCCACAGCCGGCTCTGGGACTCATGCATCGCCAGTGAGTCGACGGCGCCGAGCGGGCTGCGGGGATGGGCGAGCGACGACCCCTCCTCGTACAGTCCGTGACCGCATTCGTGCATCGACCCGAACAGCGCCATCGGCCAGTAGTTCTCGTCGTAGCGGGTGGTGATGCGCACGTCACCATCGCCGACACCGGTCGCAAACGGGTGCACGGTGTCGTCCAAGCGCCACCCCCGATCGGTAAAGCCCATCAGCTCGACGATCTCACGGGAGAGAGCGCGCTGGCCCTCCACCGGGAACCGCACCTGCACCGGCGAGACGTCGACCCCGGCGGAGCCGTTGATGGCAGCGATCATCGGCACCAGCTCTCGCTTGAGCTCGTCGAACAGCACCGCGACCTGTGAGGTCCGCATCAGCGGCTCGTAGTCGTCCAGCAGCACGTCATACGCGCACTCAAAGCCGTCGTGGCCAAGGTGGCAGTCGACGTAGCGCCGCGCGAGGTCGACGTTGCGCTGCAGCGCCGGCCGGAAGGCGGCGAAGTCCGAATCCTGGCGCGCAGCGATCCAGATCTCCTGACCGCGTGAGCCCGCGTGCGCGATCTCGGCGGTGAGTGAGCCCGGCACCCGCCGAGCCTTCTCCCAATCACGGCCGACGGCCTGGAGCAGGCGCGCGTCGTCGGAATCCCCATCGGCGCCGTTCACCTCCGAGCTCGCCCCGTCGAGCAGCCGGCCGGTCTCGGCGTCGGTGAACTCACGGTGACGCAGCTCGGCGAGCGTGGCGAGCACATCGGCCCGGGATTCCGCCCCGCGTGTGGGCATCTTCGTCTGCTGATCCCAGCTGGCCAGGGCGCTTGCGTACTTGAGATCGGACAGGCGGGCCATCCGTTGCTTCAGCTCATCGAGCTGTCCACTCATTGCGTCTCCTCTGCTGAAGTTCGCCCTGTCGGCGGACGGTCGCTGTCGGTCGGATGGCAACCGACTCTATGTGGTGAGCGCAGCAAGCGCCTGCGTCACCCCGTCGGACCCTATGCGACCATTCCGGGATGCTCGGGCGCTCCCGTTCGGTGCGGCTGTTCACGGTGTCCGGCATTCGCGTCGGCGTCGACGCCAGCTGGTTCATCATTTTGTTCCTGATGATCTACCTGTTGTCAGGGCCGTTCCGCGCGACCCTGCACAGCTCTGACACGGTCGCGTATCTCACCACCGTGATCAGCGTCCTGGCGCTGTTCGCCTCGATCATCGTCCATGAGCTGGGGCACGCGGCGGCCGCCCGGCACCGCGGCGTCGGCGTCGAACGAATCGATCTGTACCTGTTCGGCGGGCTGACGCTCATGGACCGCGAGCCCGAGACGCCAAGCGAGGACTTCACGATCGCCGTCGCCGGCCCGCTCGCGACGGCGGTGATGATCGTCGTCTTCATCGCCGCGGACTTCGCCCTCGTCGGCTCACACCGGCTGCTCGATGCGATCGAGCTCCAGTCGAACATCCACATCACCCCGGCGTTGCTCGCGCTGAGCTGGCTGATCCCGGTCAACGTGCTGCTGCTCGCCTTCAACCTGTTGCCGGCCTTTCCACTCGATGGCGGCCGGATCGTGCGCGCCGCGGTCTGGCGCGTGACCGGTGAGCGCCGTCGCGGGACCATCGCCGCCGCGCGGCTGGGGCAGGTGCTCGCGCTCGCCCTCGGCGGGTTCGGGCTCTATCTGCTGATCGGCGCCGGCTCCTTCAGCGGCCTGTACATGGCCGGGCTGGGCTGGATCCTGTACAGCGAGGCGCGGGCCGCGATTGCTCGCTCCGCGCTGGAGGAGCGCGTCGACGGTATCCGCGTGCAGGACATCATGGACTCCGAGCCGGTGACGATCCCGGCCGAACTGCCCGCCTCCCAGGCGCTCGAGGAGTACTTCCTGCGCTACCGGTGGCCGTGGTTCGCCGTGGTGGAGGCGGATGGGCGGTTCGCGGGCATCGCCGCCGAGGCGGACCTGCGCCGCGCCATCGACGCCGGCGAGGGGTGGGTGCGAGTCGGCTCGCTCGTCGGCGACGGATCGCTCACCGCCGGCCGGGTGGGCGTGGACAGCCCGATCACCGCGTTGATCGGCTCCGAGCCGCTCGGACGGCTGGGGGCCCTGATGGCCGTCGACTCGGAGGGGATGCTGCGCGGCGTGGTGACCGTCGAGCAGCTGCGCCGGGCGCTCTCTGCGGCGTTCGGCCGATGACCTTCAGGGCGCAGAAGCCGTCCGCTCGGTGACGCTCTCGCCACCGCGTGGGGGGAGGACGGGGTCGCTTTCCTTATATTGCAGGGGTGCCCTCACATGACGTCTTGATCATCGGGGCCGGCCTGGCCGGCCAGCGGGCCGCTCTCGCAGCCGCCCAGACGGGTGCCTCCGTCGCCATCATCTCCAAGGTCCATCCGGTGCGGTCCCACTCGGTGGCAGCCGCCGGCGGCATCAACGCCGCGCTCAACCCAGAGGACACCTGGGAGTCTCACGCTTTCGACACGGTCAAGGGCTCCGACTACCTCGGCGACCAGGACGCGATCGAGATCATGTGCCGCGAGGCGCCTGACGAGATCCTCTGGCTCGAGCACGCCGGCGTCACCTTCCACCGCAACGACACCGGCCATCTCGGCACGCGGGCGTTCGGTGGAGCGTCCGCAGCCCGGACCTACTACGTCGCCGACATCACCGGCCACGCGATCCTGCACGTGCTCTACGAGCAGCTGATGAAGTACTCAGCGCAGATCGACCGCTACGAGGAGTGGTTCGCCACCGACCTGCTCCAGGACTCAAACGGCCGCTGCATCGGCGCGATCTGCCGCAACCTGCGCGACGGTCAGCTGCAGGTGTTCAACGCCAAGTCGACGATCCTCGCCAATGGCGGCGCCGGCCAGGCGTACAAGCCGACCACCAACGGCCTGATCGTGACCGGCGACGGCATCGCCCAGGCGTTCCGGATCGGCGCGATGCTGATGGACATGGAGATGATCCAGTACCACCCGACCACGCTGGTCGGCAACGGGCTGCTGATCACCGAGGGCGCCCGCGGCGAGGGAGCGCAGCTGTTCAACGCCGAGGGCGAGCGCTTCATGGAGAAGTACGCGCCCAACAAGCTCGAGCTCGCCTCCCGCGACGTCGTCTCCCGCGCCGAGCAGACCGAGATCAACGAGGGCCGGGGCTTTCCCGACGGCGGCGTCGCGCTCGACGTCACCAAGGTGCCGCGCCGGCGCACGCTGGAGGCACTGCGCGAGATCGTCAACATCGGCCGTGACTTCGCCGGCGTCGACATCACCCGCGAGCCCATCCACATCCGGCCCGGCCAGCACTACATCATGGGCGGGGTCAAGACCGACGTCGACGGCCAGACGACGATCCCGGGCCTGTACGCGGCCGGCGAGGTCGCCTGCGTCTCGGTCCACGGCGGCAACCGCCTGGGCGCCAACTCGCTCCTCGACACGCTGATCTTCGGTCGTCGCTCGGGCGAGCACGCCGGACGGCTGGCCAAGGACATGACGATGCCCTCCACGCCGGCCGCACGCGTCAGCGACACCGAGAAGACGATCCGCGGGCTGATGAACCGGACCGGCGGTCGCCGCGTGTCGGCGATCAAGGACGAGCTCGGCGAGACCATGAACAAGTACGCCGCGGTGTTCCGCGACGAGGCGGGCCTGCAGACGTGCCATGAGATCGTCCGCCGGCTCAAGGAGGAGGCGGAGACCGCGACGATCGATGACCGCGGCACCGTCTTCAACCAGGACGTGATCGGTGCGCTGGAGCTCGGCTACATGCTCGACTGCGCCGAGGCCATCGTGATCGGCGCGCTGGAGCGCAAGGAGTCACGTGGCGCCCAGTCGCGCACCGACTACCCCGGGCGCAACGACGAGGAATGGCTCAAGCACATCGACATCTCCGTCAACGGCGGGGACGTCCCGAAGGTGAGCTACTCGCCGGTGACGATCACCAAGTGGCAGCCCCAGGAAAGGACCTACTAACCGATGCCTGAGTACCTGCTCAAGATCCGCCGCTTCGACCCACAGTCGGGGCAGGCCGCCTACTGGGACGAGCACCGCATCGAGATGGAGGAGAGTCAGTCGGTCCTCGACGGCATCCTCAAGGTCCGCAACGAGATCGACGGCTCGGTCGGCATCCGCTGCTCCTGCCAGCAGGCGATCTGCGGCTCCTGCGGCGTGCGCATGAACGGCAAGCCTGGACTCGCCTGCAACACGCACCTGGGGATCGCCGCCGACCGCAAGTGGCGCAACGAGGCCGTCGGCGGACCTCGCGACGAGGGCGAGGAGCGGGTGATCGAGATCGAGCCGATGGGCAACATGCCCGTCATCCGCGACCTGATCGTCGACATGGACGCGGTCCACTGGAAGAAGTTCCAGCGCGTCACCCCGTACCTGGTCAACAAGCAGCCTGTGCCGGAGCGGGAGTACATCGTTCCCCACGACAACATGGTCGACATCACCCAGACGATGGCCTGCATCCAGTGCGGCGCCTGCGTCTCGGACTGCCTGTCGATGGAGATCGATCCCGGATTCATCGGTCCGGCGGCGCTCGCCAAGGCCTACCGCTTCGTCGGCGATCCGCGCGACGCCGACCACAAGGAACGACTCAAGGATCTCGCCGAGGACGAGCACGGCCTCTACGACTGCACGCACTGCTTCAACTGCATCGACGCCTGCCCCAAGGAGGTGGCGCCGATGAGCCAGATCATGCGCCTGCGCCGCAAGGCCGGCAGCGACTACCACATCGACGACCGCAACAACGGCAGCCGGCATGAGGAGTCGTTCACCACGCTGGTCAAGGACTACGGACTGCTGCACGAGGCCGAGCTGCTGCCGCGATCGTTCGGTGGCAACTCATGGTTCGGCAAGTTCGCGCCGGGCGCGGGCGCCGTGCTGCTCAAGTCGCTGCCCGCGATCGTCCCCGCAGTCCTGCGTGGCAAGGTGAACATCAAGACCGCGATCCTCGGCCACAAGATCGGCTCCAAGGACCTCTCCGCCGTCCAGCGCCTCTTCAACAAGGTCGAGGACCGCAAGGAGCGCATCGAGCTCAACCTGTACGTCGTCGGCGAGGACTCCGAGCCCGAACCGGTCGGAGCATCGGCCGCCAGCGAAAGCGAGAACTCATGAAGGTCGCCTACTGGCCGGGTTGTGTGAGCCGCGGCTTCACTCCCGAGCTGCACGGCTCGATGGCGAAGGTCGCGCCGCTGCTCGACCTCGAGCTCGTCGAGCTCGACCGTGCCTGCTGCACCGGCGCGGGCGTGATCGCCGAGCACAACCAGGAGCTCGCCGACTCGCTCAACGCGCGCACGTTCGCGCTCGCCCAGCAGACCGGCACCGACCTGATGATGAACATCTGCTCCACGTGCCAGGGCGCGCAGTCCGAGTGCCAGGAGCGGCTGGACGCGAACTCCGAGTACCGCGCCCACATCAACGAGAACCTCGCCGACGAGGGGCTCTCGTACGAGAAGGGCCTGACCAACAAGAACCTGCTCTGGCTGCTCGTCGAGGAGATCGGGCTGGACACTCTGAAGTCAAAGGTCAAGCGGCCGCTGTCGGGACTGAAGGTCGGCCCGTTCTACGGCTGCTACATCATCCGCCCGATTCACCGGCTCGGGATCGACGACGAGCACCCCCGCGATCGCTACATGCAGATGGTGATCGAGGCGCTCGGCGGCACCGTGATCGACTACGCCGGCGTCTACAAGTGCTGCGGCTTCCCGATCATCACCATGAACATGGAGGCCTCGCTGGCGATGGCCGGCCGGCACATCGGAGACGCGAAGGATGCCGACGCCGACTGCCTGGTCGTCCCGTGCCCGCTGTGCCACCTCAACCTCGACCTGCAGCAGCCGCTGGCCGCGCGACAGGCCGGGCGCGAGCTGGGGCTCCCGGTGCTCCACCTCCCCCAGCTGCTCGGGCTGGCGCTGGGCCTGGAGCCGAAGGACCTGGGGATGAGCAAGCACGTCGTGCGCCCGACTTCGGTGATCGAGTGGAGCTCCTCGGTCATCGCCGGCGTTCCCGCCTGATCCGGGGTTGCTGAGAGTCCGATGAGGCCGACCCGCGCCGCTGGCGTGGGCGGCTCTGGGTGTCGCTAGGTTCTGCGCGCGTGAGCGGCGCCCAGTTCGGCCTTGCGCTGTCGGTCTTCCTCGCCTGCGCGGTCGAGGCGGTGGAGGCGCTCACGATCGTGCTCGCGGTCGGGGTGACCCGGAGCTGGCGCTCGGCGCTGTACGGAGTCGGCGCGGCGGTGGTGGTGCTCGCGGGGTTGTCGGCCGGTCTGGGGCCGGCCCTGACCGCGCTCCCCATCGGGGTGCTGCGAGTGGTGGTCGGCGGGCTGCTGCTCGTGTTCGGGCTGCAGTGGCTGCGCAAGGCGGTGCTGCGGGCGTCGGGACTGAAGGCGCTGCACGACGAGACGGCGATCTTTGCGCGCGAGCGGGCCGCGGCCGAGACCACCCCGGGGAGTGCGGGGCGGAAAACGACAGATATACGCGCGTTTTCCGCCCAGCAGATCGACGGCTACGCGTTCACGATCGCCTTCAAGGGCTCGCTGCTCGAAGGGCTGGAGGTGGTGTTCATCGTGCTCACGTTCGGCGCCAACCAGCACGACGTCGGACTGGCCGCGGTCGCCGCTGCGATCGCGGTGATCCTCGTGGTCGCGGCGGGCGTCGCGGTGCGGGCGCCGCTGGCCCGCGTCCCGGGGAACGCGATGAAGTTCGCGGTCGGGGTGATGCTCGTCTCCTTCGGGATGTTCTGGGGCACCGAGGGCGCGGGCGCGCACTGGCCGGGCGGCGATGCGGCGCTGCTCGCGCTCATTCCCGGCACGCTCCTCACCGCGCTCGCCTGCGTGGCCGCACTGCGCCGCCAGAGCCCGCCGCGGGCCGAGACCGGAGCGGTGGGCCCGTGAGCGCCCGGCTGGCCGCACCGCTCCGCCGCGCCTGGCTGGCGATCTGGGACTTCGTCGTCGGGGACGACTGGCGCCTGGCGCTCGGCGTGGTCGTCGCCCTCGGCGCCACCGCCGCAGTCGCGGGAGCGGGCGCCACCGCCTGGTGGATCACGCCGGTCGTGATCGCCGCACTGCTGGGCCTGTCGCTCTGGCGCGCGGCGCGCTGACCGGTCCCGAGCCTTCAGTTCTCGGCCGGATCTGCCGACAGCCAGAGTGTGCGCCGCCTCCGCGTCTGTCTTGCGCTGCTCATGACCGCTGCCCTGCTGAGCGGCTGCGGTGTCGACGGGTCGATCCTCGGCCGGCCCGCCGCGCCGACCGCCTCGAAGCTGCTGGCGATGAGTCGCTCGGCGTTCGGCTCCCAGGGCTCGATCCGGGTCACCGATCAAATACGATCCCGCGGGCAGCGCTCCACCATCGTCACCTCGTTGCAGTACCAGGGCGTCGACATCGCCTCACACCAGAGCGACGGGATCGACGCGGACCTGCGCGTGCTCGACGGGTCGGCCTGGGCGCGCGGCAACCCGCTCTACTGGATCAGCTCGCAGGGGCTGGAGTCCTCGCAGGTGCCGCTCGTCAGCCGCGGCTGGGATGCGCTGCAGCCGAATGATCTCCACCTCCCCCACTGGTTCGTCCGGGCGCTCAGCGACCCCACGCTGCTGGAGGATTGCGAGGTGCCGACGATCCGCGGCGGGACGCTCTCCATCACCGGGCACGAGACGTTCGACGGACGGACCTCGACCGTGCTCTCCGATCGCGCGCACCACGGCGGCGAGAGCGAGCGGCTCGTGATCGAATCCGGCTCCCCCTATTTGCCCGAGCAGCTCTCCTTCTCCGGCGGCCTGAGCGCCGATTCCGCGTGTGGCATCAGCGCCGCCGCCGCCCACGCGGTGCGCAGCGCGACGCTCACCTTCGATGAGGCCAACTCAGTGCAGATCGCCCGACCGGACGCGGCCCTCAGCGAGTCGCGCTACGACGCCGTCGTCGCCGCGCCGTCGCGGGCCAGCGCAAGCATCCCCGCGAGCCTGGCGCACCGTGTCGCCGGCCGCCACACCCTGAGCGGACGGGTCGCCGCCACGCTCGGCGTCAAGGGCGACCACGCCGGCGAGCGGATGTCGATTCCGTGGACGCTCACCCCGCACTGCACGGGCGCCGGCTGCTCATTGACCTTGTCGGTCGACGACGGTCCCGCGGTGCCGATGCGCGCGGACCACGGCGAACTGTTCGCCCGCGCGAGCTTCGAGAACCGCTGCACGGGCCCCAAGGGGCGCCGCCCGATCCCGACCGAGATCGGGCTCACTGTCCGTGGCGGCGAGATCCGCGCCTGGTCCTCGGAGGCCACCATGGCCTGCGGCGGACCGAGCGCCGACTACCTGGTCTGGCAGGGCAGCTGACGCCGACGGACCGGCCGCTCAGGCGGCCGCGCGGTCGCCGACGAGCAGCTCGGCGATCTGGACGGCGTTCGTCGCCGCGCCCTTGCGCAGATTGTCGGAGACGACCCACATCTGCAGCGCCCGCGGATGCGATTCGTCGCGGCGCACGCGTCCGACGAACACCTCGTCCCGGCCCGCGGTGTGCAGCGGCGACGGCGTCACCTGAGCCGGCGGCACGTCCACCGGCCCGAGCGATAGCCCGGGGGCGTCGCGCAGCAGCTCGACCGCCCGCTCCACCGACAGGGGCTCGCGCGTCTGGACGTTGACCGACTCCGAGTGTCCGGTGTGGACCGGCACGCGCACGCAGGTGACCGCGACCCCGATCGCCTCGTCCTCGAGGATCTTGCGCGTCTCGAACATCATCTTGCGCTCCTCGTCGGTGTGGTCCTCGCCCTCGGCGAACGAGCCCGCCGCGCCGATCACGTTGAACGCGATGTGGTCGGGGTAGATCGAGGGGTCCGGGAGCGGCTCGCCGGCGACCGAGGCGCGCGACTGAGCATCGAGCTCGTCGAGCGCGGCCTTGCCGGTGCCCGAGACCGACTGGTAGGTGGAGACGATCAGCCGCTCGATGCCCACCGCCCGATGGATCGGCGCCAGCGCGACCATCAACTGCATCGTCGAGCAGTTCGGGTTGGCGATGATCCCGCGGTGGCGGGCGACCGCATGCGGGTTGACCTCCGAGACGACGAGCGGGATATCGGGCTCACGCCGGAAGGCGCTGGAGTTGTCGACCACGACCGCGCCGGCGTCGGCGAAGCGCCGCGCCCATGCCCGTGAGGTCGAGGCCCCCGCGCTGAACAGCGCGATGTCGATGCCCTCGAGTGAGGCGCTGTCGTCGAGCACGACGACCGGCCGCCCGTCGATCTGAAGACCCGCCGACCGCGGCGAGGCGAATAACACGACGTCGGAGTCCAGAGAGCGCTCGCGCAGCACCTCGAGCATCACCCGCCCGACGTTGCCGGTGGCGCCGACGACGGCGATGCGCGTCATCGCGGACCCTCCTCGACCTCGATGCCGCCCTCGCCGAGCTCGAACGCCGCGTGGAGCGCGCGCACGGCCTGCGGCACGACATCCTGGCGGATGATGCACGAGATCTTGATCGGCGAGGTCGAGATCATCTCGATGTTGATCTGCTCGTCGGCGAGCGTCTGGAAGACCTTGGCCGCCACGCCCGGATGGGTCCGCATCCCGGCGCCGACGATCGAGACCTTGCCGATCTGATTGTCGGTGTCGATCGAGCGCAGCTGCAGGCTCTCGCGGAGCGGTTCGAGAGCCTGCGTGGCCGCACGCAGATCCTCGGTGCCGATCGTGAACGACACCTCCGCGACCGAGCCCTCGGTCTGCGGCTCGTTCTGGATGATCGTGTCCACGTTGCAGTTGGCGTCGGCGAGCGCGACGAAGATCGCGGCGGCGGCACCCGGCTGGTTGGGCACGCCGATGGCCGTGATCCGAGCCTCGTTGGTCGAGTGGGTGACGGCGGTGATGAGAGGGTGTTCCATCGTCTCGTCTTCTCCAATGACAACGGTACCGGGGCCGGGATCGAAGCTCGAACGGCAGTGGATGCGGACCCCGTGCGTCCGGGCGTATTCGACCGAGCGCAGCTGCAGGACCCCGGCGCCGGAGGCCGCCATCTCGAGCATCTCCTCGAACGAGACATGGGTGAGCTTGCGCGCATCGGGGACGATCCGGGGGTCGGCGCTGAACACGCCCGCCACGTCGGTGTAGATCTCGCACACCTCGGCGCCGAGGGCGGCGGCGAGAGCGACGGCGGTGGTGTCCGAGCCGCCGCGGCCGAGCGTCGTCACGTCACGGCTGGTGGACACCCCCTGAAAGCCCGCGACGAGCACGATCCGGTCCTCGTCCAGCCCCTCGCGGATGCGGTCGGCGCGCACATCGAGGATCCGCGCCTTCGTGTGGGAGGTGTCGGTGACGATGCCCGCCTGCGAGCCGGTGAGCGAGATCGCGCTGTGGCCGAGATCGTTGATCGCCATCGCGCACAGCGCGCACGACATGCGCTCCCCGGTCGAGAGCAGCATGTCCATCTCCCGCGGGTCCGGGACCGGTGAGACCTCCTCGGCCATCGCGATCAGCTCGTCGGTCGTCTTGCCGCGCGCCGAGAGCACCGCCACCACGCGCTTGCCCGATTCGCGCTGCGCCACGATCCGCCGTGCGGCGGCCTTGATCCGTTCGGCGTCGGCGACCGACGTGCCCCCGAATTTCATGACGACCGTCTCGACCACGCTGAGAATGTAGGCGGTCGAGGATCAGACGGCGCGGCGCCCGGCGAATGCGCGGCCCAGGGTCAGCTCGTCGGCGTACTCCAGGTCGGCACCGACCGGCAGACCGCTGGCCAGCCGGGTGACGGTCAGCCCGGGCCGGCGGGCGCGGAGCTCCCCCGCGATGTGCAGCGCGGTCGCCTCGCCGGTGGTCGTCGGATTGGTGGCGATCACGACCTCAAGGACCGGTGAGCCGTCGCCCGTGCGTGCGTAGAGCTCCGCGATCTTCAAGTCCTCGGGGTCGATCCCGTCGATCGGCGACAGGGCGCCGCCGAGCACGTGGTAGCGGCCGCGGAACTCATGCGTCCGCTCGATCGAGATCACGTCCGAGGGCTCCTCGACGACGCAGATCACCTCGGTCTCCCGGCGCTCGTCCTCGCAGATCCGGCAGCGCGGCCCGTCGGCGAGGTTGAAGCAGATCTCGCACAGCCCGATCCGCGACTTCACCTCGAGGATCGCCTCGGCGAGCGCCGCCGCCTCCTCGTCGGAGGAGCGCAGCACGTGGAAGGCGAGCCGCTGCGCGGTGCGGCCGCCGATCCCGGGGAGCTTGGAGAGCTCGGTGATGAGCCGCTGGACGGGCGGCGCGAACGCGGACACTCCGGTCAGGAACTCCGGTCAGGAACCCTGGTCACGAACCCTGGTCACGAACCCTGGTCACGAAGCCTGGTCTAGAAGCCCGGCAGCCCGAGACCGCCGAGCCCACCGAGACCGCTGGTGAGCGCGCCCATCTTGCTCGCCGCGAGCTCCTGGGCGGCGCGCAGCCCCTCGTTGACGGCGGCGAGCACCATGTCCTGGAGCAGCTCGACGTCCTCGGGGTCGACCGCCTCAGGATCGACCGTGATCGACTTGACCACCAGGTCGCCGGTGACCGTCACCTTGACCACGCCGCCGCCGGCCGAGGCGTCGACCGTCTCGTCCTTGAGCGACTCCTGCGCCGCCATCATGTCCTCCTGCATCTTCTGGGCCTGCTTGAGCAGCTGCTGCATGTTGGGCTGAGGGGGCATCAGGTCTCCTGATCGGGATCGTCGAGGACTTCCTTCGCGTCGAACTCCTCCACCAATCGTCGCACGAGCTCCTCCTGGGAGAGCCCCGCCTCGGCCGCGGGCTGCTCGCCCGGCTCGTCCTCCGGCACCGCGACGTCGCGGAGCTCGTAGCGCAGGTTGAGCGGCGCGCCGACGACCGACCGCAGCGCCTCGGCGGTCGCCCGGCGATAGTCGTCCTGCTGGGCCTTGCGCTGGGCGAACGCCTTGCTCTTGGGGAACGCGAGCGTCACCTCGCTGCCCTCCAGCGCGACCGGCCGCGCGTCGACGAGCAGCGCACCCAGCAACTGGTTGGCCTGGCGGACGATGTCGATCACGGCCGGCCAGCAGGCGGTGACCGTGGCGAGCTCCGGCGGGCCGTCGGGCACGGCCGCGGGCGGCTGATGCGTGGTGGCCGGCGCCTCGGCGGCGGGCGGCTGCGACCCCTCGGCCGCGGGAGCGCCTTCGACCGCGGGAGGCCCTTCGACCGCGGGAGGCCCTTCGACCGCGGCGGCGGGCCGCTGCGGCTCGTCTGCCGCGGGCGGCTCCTCGACGGCCGCGGGCCGCTGCGGCTCGTCTGTGGGCGGCTCCTCGACGGCCGCGGGCGGCTCGACCGAGACCGTCGGCTGCCGCTCCTCGGCCGCGGGCGCCGCGTGGATAGCGGCGGGACGCTCCCCCTGCGGCCGCGGGTCCTCGGCGACCTTCAGCACGGGCGTCGGGACGACCTCGATCGGAGTTGCAGGATTTTCCCCCGCAGGGGGGGGATTTCGGACAAGTTCACGGACGGCGGGCGCGGCGATCGGCGTCGGCGCGGTCCGCGTCCCCGCAACCGCTCCCTCCAACCGCTCGATTCGCGCCAGCAGCGCCGCCGCCGACGGGTCGACCTCCGGAGCCGCGGCCTTGACGAGCACGAGCTCCAGCTGGATCCGCGCCTGCGCGCCGTTGGCGGTCGCCTCAAGCGCCTCGGAGACAAGGTCGAGCAGCCGCACCGCGTCGGTCGCCGCCAGCGCTTTGGATTGGGCGAGCAGCCGCTTGTCGCGCTCGGTGGTCACCCGGATCTCCTCGGGCACCTCGCCGAGCATCTGCACGGCGAGCAACTCGCGCCCGTGCACCTCGAGGTCGCGCAGGATCTGGCCGGGGTCACGGCCGGAGGCGGTCAACCGCCCGGCGGCCCGAAGCGCGGCGGCGCCGTCGCCCGCGGCCACGGCATCCATCGCCTCGAACAGCTGCTCCGCGTCGGCGACACCGAGCACCGACAGCACGTCGGCCGCGACGATCCGCTCGTCGCCGGCGTACGTGAGCAACTGCTCGAGCGTGCCCAGCGCATCGCGGAAGGAGCCGGTGGCATGGCGCGCGATCAGCGCCACGGCGGAGGGCTCGATGTCGATCTGCTCGGTCGCGGAGACGCGGCTGACCACCTCGGTGAGCTGGCCGACGGTCGGGCGTCCGAAGTCGAAGCGGTGGCAGCGATCGACGACCGTCGGCAGCACCTTCTGCGCCTCGGTGGTGGCGAGCACGAAGATCGTCCGGGGCGGCGGCTCCTCGAGCGTCTTGAGGAATGCATTCCACGCCTGCTGGGAGAGCATGTGCGCCTCATCCAGGATGTAGACCTTGTGGCGACCCGAGACCGGCGCATACGCGACCGACTCCCGCAGCTCACGGATGTCGTCGACCGAGTTGTTCGACGCCGCGTCCATCTCGATCACGTCCAGCGAGGTGGCGTTCTGGATCGACACGCAGGACTCGCAGACGCCGCACGGGGAGACCGTCGGGCCGTCGACGCAGTTCAGGCACGCCGCCAGGATCTTCGCCATCGAGGTCTTGCCGGTGCCGCGCGAGCCGACGAACAGGTAGGCGTGGTGGACCTGCCCGCGGGAGACCGCGTTGGACAGCGTCCGCACCACCTGTTCCTGTCCGACGACGTCCGCAAACGTGCGCGGGCGATGGCGTCGATAGAGCGAGGGACCGGTCGACATGGCCAGATCGAGTCTAGTTGTCGCCCCTCTCGCCGACGGGCGGTCGAAGAGCGGACCGTGCACCCTCCGTCGAATGGGGCACCGAGGCTCGCATTTCCTGCGTTGAGGCTCCGACCCAGCGCTCCCGACGCGCCTGGAGGTGACCGCTTAAGGCTGCTTCCTTCCGGACCTGACCTGGTTCACGGCTCTCCATCGCGGCGGGACCAGATCATCACCGCCTCACGTGGGACGCTGACCCCGAACCGGCACCCTCGAGAGGGAATTCAGCCCCGCTGGAGCGGATTGCGGGTACAGGGCGCCGCTAACGCCCCACCTAGCACGGTCCGGGAGGGATCCTACTGCGCGAGTATCGTGGGCTGCCATGTCGATCGGTGTCATCGGGCTCGGTTATGTCGGGCTCCCGCTGGTGGTCGCCTTTGCCGAGGCCAGCGAGGAGGTCGTCGCGGTCGACCTCGACAGCGGCAAGGTCGCGGCGGTCGCGGCCGGCCGCTCGTATATCGAGGACGTCCCCTCGGAGCGACTCGCCGCGGTCGCCTCGCGGATCGAGGCGACGACGCACTACGCGCCGCTGGCCCGCTGCGAGGCGGTCCTCATCTGCGTGCCGACCCCGCTCACCGCCAATCGCGAGCCGGATCTCCAACCGCTGCTCGGAGCGGCGCGCGCGCTGGCCAAGGTCGTCCAGCGCGGCCAGCTGATCGTGCTCGAGTCCACCACGTATCCGGGCACGACCCGGGAGCAGCTCGTTCCGCTGCTCGAAGAGAGCGAGCTCTCGGTCGGCTCCGACATCCACGTCGCGTTCTCGCCCGAGCGCGTGGACCCGGGGCGCACCGACTTCACCCTCGCCAACACCCCGAAGATCGTGGGCGGCGTCACCGACGCCTGCACCGAGCGGGCCGCCGCGGTCTACGGCCTCGTCTGCGAGCAGATCGTGCGCGTCTCCACGCCCGAGGCGGCCGAGATGGCCAAGCTGCTGGAGAACATCTTCCGCTCGGTCAACATCGCCCTCGTCAACGAGCTGGCGATCCTCGCCGACCGCATGGGCCTGAACATCTGGGAGGTCGTCGACGCAGCCGCCACCAAGCCGTACGGGTTCATGCGCTTCGAGCCCGGCCCCGGGATGGGCGGTCACTGCCTGCCGGTCGACCCCTTCTACCTCACCTGGCGCGCACGGGAGTTCCACATGTCAACTGAGTTCATCGAGCTTGCAGGCAAAGTGAACCAGCAGATGCCCTATTACTGCGTCGAGCGGATCGAGCGTGCACTGAACGACATCGCCAAGCCCGTCCGCGGCTCGCGCATCGGCATCCTCGGCGTCAGCTACAAGGGGGGCGTCGGTGACATCCGTGAGTCACCCGCTCTGCGGATCATCGAGGTGCTCGCGGCACGCGGGGCACTGATCGCCTATCACGACCCTCACGTGCCGGAGCTCACGCGCCTGGGCCGGCGCAGCAGCCCGCTCGAGGAGTTGCTCGACGGCGATGTGATCGTGCTTGTCACCGCTCACCCCGGGATCGATTATGCGGCCGTTGTCCGGGATGGTCCGCTGTTCGTCGACCTGCGCGGCGTGACCCGGGGCCGGGTCGAGCAGGGCGTCGTCACGCTCTGACCGAGGCGTGAGGGCCGGGCCAATGGTTACCCAAGTGTGGCCATTCTGTTGAATCGTTGACCGTCAACTCGGAGCGGGTTACCGTTCCCGCCGTTCACTGGGCGCGGTGCTCGCCGGGGCTGTTCCGGCACCGCCGAAAACTCAAGGAGAAGAGCAAGGTGCTCAAACGCATGACCATTGCGGCGGGGACGCTCGGCATTTCGCTGGCGTTCGCCGGACCCGCGCTGGCGGCACCCTCGCCGGTCCACCACTCCGGGCGGCCCGCGGCACATCGCCAGACCATCCGCCAGGCGGTCAAGCCCGCCACCAGCGGCGGCCCCAAGCTGTACGTCAACGGCGGTAGCGGCAACGATGAAGGCGGCGCCAACACCTGCCGGCTGGCGTCCAACCCCTGCGCCACGATCACTCAGGCGATCAACATCGCGCCGTCGACGGCGACGATCGAGGTCGCGGGCGGCACCTACAAGGAGCAGCTTGCGATCGTCGGCAAGAACCTGACGATCAACGGCGCGGGATCGACGCGGACGATCATCGACCCGACCTCGCTGGCGACCGACACCAACGACCCGAACTACAGCGGGCCGCAGGCGGTCATCGTCGAGTTCCTGAACACGACGGGCGGCGGCCTGACCAACCTCGAGGTCGACGGCGCCGGATCCGGCGTGAGCGAGCCGAGCGACGGCTCCTGCGATCAGGACTTCGTCGGCGTCGAGTTCGCCAACTCAAGCGGCACGCTCAGCTCGGACGCCGTCACAGGCGTCCAGGAGCAGCAGAGCTACTTCGGCTGCCAGCAGGGCCTCTCGGTCTACGTGAGCAACAACTCCGGCGGCGCCGAGACAGTGAAAATGAGCTCCCTCGCCGTCACCCAGTACCAGAAGGACGGGATCGACTGCGACGGCGCCGACACCACCTGCACGATCACCGGCTCGACGGTGACCGGCATCGGAGCGACCGGTCTCACCGCCCAGAACGGAATCGAGACCGACGGCGGAGTCACCGCGACGATCACCAAGAACACGGTGACCGGCAACTCCTACACCTCGCCGAACTATTCGTCGGGCGGCGGGTACTACACCGCCAGCGGGATCCTGGTCTACGACTCGACGAACGCCACGATCACCGGCAACACGGTCAACCACAACGACGAGAACATCGTCGGCTACGAGGACGGGAACTACGCCGGCGGTGACGGGACCTGGACGATCAAGACCAACAAGGTGACCGCCGGCGTCAACAACACCGGTGGCGCGGTCCCGCTCGGCTTCGGCGTCGGCGACGGCATCGATCTCGACGGCGTCGGGCAGACCGGTAGCGGGCAGGCCGGGGTCGTGACCGCCGACGTCGCCGGCAACACGGTGACCGGCAACGCCGACTGGGGCATCGCCCTGTTCGGCGCCACGGGAGCCACCATCGGAGGTACGTCGACGTCAGCGGCGAACACGGCCTCCAGCAACGCCGACGACGGCATCTACCTCGGCGAGTTCTCGCCGGGCATCCCGAGCTCGGACAACACCGTCGAGAAGAACACCGCCAGCAGAAACAGCGACGACGGCATCCTTGCCGACGGAGCCGATTCGAGCGGCGACCAGCAGGCGATCGGCAACACGTTCTCCGGCAACACGATGAAGAGCGACGTCCGCTACGACGCGGAGGATCGCTCGAGCGGCGCCGGCACCTCCGGCACCGGCAACACCTGGAGCGGCAATAAGTGCACGCCCGCCCAGGACAGCAGCCCGCTCGGCCTCTGCAGCTGAGCAATGCCACCCGGTCCCGCCGCGGCCGCGGCGGGACCGAGCAGTATCGAAGAGGGGGCACTCGGGAGCCGGGGGTCCCCTCTTTCATTTGTTGCCCCGGTTTCCGGACCCTGAGAGCGCGGGCGATGCATGAATTCTGACCGATTGCTGAGACCCGGCCTGAGTATTTGGTAGGTTACGCGATCGTTAGGGGGCTCGGCCGCTCGCAGGGGCATTGCGTGAGCGCGCCGGACCACAATTCATCTCATAGGAGAGACAGTGCATTCACGCATGTTCCGCGCGCTGAGCGCGGCCGGCGCGGTGGGGGCTTCGCTTGCCTTCGCCGGGCCCGCACTCGCGTCGTCGTCAGCACCGACGTTGTACGTCAACGGCGCGATGGGTAACAACACGAACCCAAGCGGCAGTGACAACACCTGCCGGCTGTCGTCCAACCCGTGCGCCACGATCGGACACGCGATCGCCGACGCACCGACCACCGCCAAGATCAGCGTCGCTAAAGGGACTTACCCCGAGCAGCTGACGATCGCCAACAAGAACCTGACGATCACGGGCGCCGGCGAGGGATCGACGATCATCGAGCCCGCATCGCCGCTGGCCACCACGACCAATGACCCGACGCACCCCGGGACCGACCAGGCGGACATCGTCACGTTCAGCGGGGCCAAGAGCGGCGGCCTGTCGAAGCTGACGGTCGACGGATCCCAGGCCACCGAGACCGACGGCTCCACCAACTACGTCGGCGTCTTCATGCTCGACTCGGCGGGCAAGCTGAGCTCGGTCGCCATCCAGAACGTCCAGCACGACTCCACCACGTTCGGTGATCAGGCTGGCGCCAACGGCGGCGTCCTGGTCGCCAACAACGACCAGGCGGCCCGGACGGTCACGATGACCGACCTGACCGTCAGCGGCTATGACAAGAACGGCATCACCTGCCGCTCGATCGGAACGACCTGCAACATCACGAGCGCGAACGTCACCGGTTCAGGGGCGATCGACGACAACGCTCAGAACGGAATCGAGCTGTACGGGATCACCGCGGCGACGGTCAAGGGCAGCACGGTGCAGGACAACACCTACACCTCGCCCAACTACCCGAGCTCCTATAGCAACGCGTCGGGCGTGCTCGCGATCAACGTCGGCAAGCTGACGCTGAGCGGCAACACGCTTGAGAGCAACGACGAGAACATCGCCGCGATCGAGGACCAGACCGACTTCACGGCCGGTCCGGCGCAGGGCGCGTGGTCGATCACCGGCAACACCGTGACCGACGCCACCAACGACACCGGAACCGATATGGGGTCGACCCCGGTCCCGCTCGGCGACGGCGTGGGCGACGGCATCGACCTCGAGGGCGCCACCGGCGCCACCGTCTACAGCAACAAGGTCACCAACAACCAGGACTGGGGCATCGCGCTGTTCGGCGAGGTCAACTCCAAGATCGGCGCGGACGGCAAGACCAACACCGTGACCGGCAACGTGGACGACGGGATCTACCTCGGCGAGTACGCCCCCGGCCAGCCGAGCACCGGCAACGCCATCGACTACAACCGGTCGAACTCCAACGGCGACGACGGCATCCTGGCTGCCGGCGAGGACTCCAGCGGCGACCAGCAGGCGACCGGCAACACGTTCGCACACAACGTGCTGCAGACGGACGCCCACTTCGACGCCGAGGACCTCTCCACCGGCACGAAGACGGCCGGTACTGCCAACACGTGGACGAACGACAAGTGCGCGCCGTCTCACGACGCCAACCCGGGCGCGATCTGCAGCTAGATCGAACCTGATCCACCCCGTGCCCCGGCACGAGGTGACCAGTCACGCGGGGGATCCTCGGTCACCGAGGGTCCCCCGTCGTGCGTCCGGGGCCACTCGCACCCACCGGGCCGCCTCGGGCCCGCTGCGTGTCCCATCAGGGCTCGATAGCCGCCCAGAACCGCCTCGGCGGTTCTCAACGAATAGAGCAGCTACGGCGGTTGCGCGGACCGCCGTCGCGGCACATACTCGAGACGTGAACGCGCGCGAGGTGGAGATCGCAGCCGCCGGCGTCGAACGTCTGCGCTCCGGCGCCCGGTGGTCTGTGATCGTCGCAGGCACGCTGGCGGCGATCGCGGCCGGGACGGGGACGTTCTCCCGTTGGTTCGCGGTGACACTCGGCGCCGGCGCCGCAATTGAGCTGCTGCTGGCGGGCGTGCGGTGGCTGAGGTGCCGGGAGCGGGTGCAGCGACTCGCGCTCGAGCCCGCCGCGTACACCATCCCCGAGGTCGCCCGGTTCGGCGCTCGGGCATCGGCGTTACCTGAACGCCGACGCCTGGCGCAGTGCCTGGACGCGATGGTCCACGAACGCGATCATCCGCTCGAGCTGCATCTTGTCATCCGCGCCTCGAGCTGCGCCCAGCATCTCGACGCGCTCGCGCGCGAGCTCGCGTCGCCCTCAGCCTGTATCGAGCCTGCGACGGTGGTGGCCTGCCGCCGGCTCATCACCCGCCCGGTGGAGAGTCCGCTCTACAACCCCAACCTCCCCGAGGACGATCTCCGCGCTCTGCTCATGCGCATCCGGGGCGGCATCTCGGACCCCGAGCTCACCGGGGCCCTGCGGGGGTGACCGGCGGCGGCGCCCCGACGAACGCGTCGTGACCGGCCTCGGTGAGCGCCTGGCGGGCGTTGGCCGAGAGCCAGTCGAAGGCCTCGAAGTCAGGGCGGGCAGGTCGCGGGGCAGGGACGGCGCGGACCATCCGCAGGGCGGCATCCGGTTCGGCACCGTCACGGACCGCCATCCCGGCAGCCAGCTGCAGCGCACGCAGATAGGCAGCGTCCTCTGCGGCGATCCGCTCCGCGTGCGGGCGATCCAGCACCGGTCCGTGGCCCGGGACGACGGTGGCGACTTCGTGCTCGGCGATGGCAGCGCACAGGCGGTCGATGGTCCTGATCGTGGCGTTGATCGACCCCAGCAAGATCGGCTGGCAGACCGCCGACAGGTAGTCGCCGGCGAACAGGAGTCCGGCGGGCAACACGACAAACGCAGAACCGTCGTCGATGTGGCCCTCGGCGTCGATGGCAGCCACCTCCAGATCCCCGCAGCGGACCGGGTCGCCGCCCGCGGTGAGATCCACGCGCAGCTCGCCGTCCCATCCGGCCCCCCACTCCCGCCCGCCTTCGTCGAGCTTGCGCCGGGCGGTGCCATCCGCGATCGCTGCCGCGGTCGTCGCCCCGGTCAACACCGTGGCGCCCGTGAACGCCGGGATCCCGCAGACGTGGTCGAAGTCGCTGTGGGTGATGAGCAGGAAGACGCGCTCGTAACCCTCTGTCGCGGCGACGATCTGAGCGATCTCGTCGGGGAAGATCGAGGGGTCGCAGACCAGGCAGGCGTCCCCGGCGGGCACGATCGCCGAGTTGGTCGCCCACAACTCGCTGCGGAGTACGAGGACTCCGCGGTCCAGCCGATCAACCGTCAGTTCCGGCACGCTCCGCCCGGGCCGCGCCTACTCTCGGTCCAGGGCCTGCGCCACCTCTTCCCAGACCATGCGGTGAAAGCGCGAGATCGCGCTCTCGCTGGCGGGCATGAGCCGGCCGTGGGGAACCATCTGCGAGCGCAGCCCCGGCTGCTGGAGGCCGACCGCCTCGGTGTCCTCCTCCAGGGTCTGGTTCCACATCTCGGTCCACTGGCTGACGATCTCCTCGTCGGCGTCGGGGTGGACGAACATGTCGGAGATGAACCGGCAGCTCTCGGGCCCGGTGGGAATGATCATTCCCGGGAAGCCGACGTAGTCATCCTGGACCAGGAACGTGGTCGGCCACAGGAACACGTAGCGGAACTGCCGCTCCCCCTCCGGTGGGACGCCCTTGTACCTCTTGGCCCGAGGGTTGTAGCGGGTGAACTGGCCGAGGTAGCGGTCGCGGTTGACGTACTCGTAGACGTCGAGCTTGGTGACGAACGCGTCGCTGAAGCTCCCCGTGTGGATCGACGGGCAGTGGTAGCACTCGCTGCCGTTCTCCACCCAGACCTTCCAGTTGGCCGGAACCTCGTATGTGTAGCGGCCGTAGTAGCGATATCCCGTGTAGTCGAGCCCGCGCTCGGAGGCCAGCTCGGGGAAGCCGGCGAACGCCTCCCGGAGCGGCGGCGCCTCGGGGTCGGGGTTGGCGAACACGAACTCGTTCCAGGTGTCGACGGCCACCGGCAGCAGGCACAGCTCGGACTTGTCGAAGTCCGGCTCGTGCTCGCTGCGCGGCGCCTTGCGGAGGCTGCCGTCGAGGTCGTAGGTCCACGCGTGGTACTGGCACTGCAGCGTCGTGCGGTTGCCGTCCTCCACAGCGACGGGAAACGCGCGGTGCCGACACACGTTGATGAACCCGTGCAGCTCACCGTCACGGCCGCGCGTGATCAGGATCGGCACTCGCCCGACCTGGCAGACGATGTGGTCACCCGGCTGCGCCAGCTTCGACAGAGGTCCCGCGTACTGCCACGAGCGCGAGAAGATGCCTTCCAGTTCGAGCGCGTGGATGTCGGAGTCCGAGTACCAGCGCGCCGGGAACGTCCAATTGTTGGCCAGAGCCTCCTCGACGGCCTCGCGGTCGATCCCCAAATCGGTCATCGTCTTGGTCGGCATCGCGTCCTCCCGTGTGCGGGGCCCATGAGGCGACGGTCACGCAATCATCAAATCCATGGGCGCTTTTCTGCGCAAATCATAACCCGCGGTCAAGACCCGGGTACACGTACTGGAGCTTGTGGACCTTGAGCTCCATCAGGGTCTCGGTCTCGGTCACCCCGCCGATCGCTGGAATCCGCTCGGCCACAAGCTCCCAGAGATCCTCGTGGCTTCGGCACACCACCTGGATGTAGACGTCCACCCGACCGGTGCATGAGCTGACGTAGACAACCTCCTGCCAGTCGACCAGGGTGTCGATGACGCGCTGCAACTCCCCCGGGGAAACTCTGAGAAACATTGACGCCAGCACCGTGTACCCAAGCCGGAACGGGTCGGCGATCGCCGCGATGCGCAGCGCGCCCGTGTCCTGCAGGCGCTTGACCCGCCAGCGGATCGTCCCCTCGGACACGTCCATCGCGCGGGCCATCTCCCGGTAGGACCGGCGGCCATCCTGCTGGAGCTGGCGGACGATCTCCTGGTCGACGTCATCGAGGAACTGCTCGTCGTTACGCATTGCGTAATGCATCTTGACATGCTGCGCCACCCGGCGCTACGGTTTGGCGCGAGATGCCGATCTTTTCCCGGAGGGGGAGCGGGCCGCGGATCTTCTTCGCGACGGACATCCACGGCTCCGAAACCTGCTTTCGCAAGTTCCTCAACTCGGCGAAGTTCTATGACGCCGACATCATCGTGCTCGGCGGCGACATGACCGGCAAGGCGCTCGTGCCGATCGTGGGCAACGGTGACGGAACCTCCTACTGCTACCTGCAGGACCAGCGCCACGAATTCGGCCCGGACGAGATCGAGCGCTATGAGCGGATCGTCCGTGACCGCGGTCTCTACCCCTTCCGAACGACCGAGGCGGAACTCGCCGAGCTGCAGTCGACGCCGGGGCGATTGGAGGCCCTGGACCGCCAGTCGATCCTCGACGTCGTGCAGCAGTGGGTGTCACTGGCCGACGAGCGACTCGACGGAACCAAGATCCGGGCCTTCGTGTGCCCGGGCAACGACGACATGGTCGAGATCGACCAGATCCTGCAGAGCTCCAAGCGCCTCGAAGTCGGCGAAGGCCGCGCCATCGACCTCGATGACGGCTTTCAGATCCTGTCCACCGGATGGGCCAACCGGACGCCCTGGAACACCGACCGCGAGGAGGACGAGGAGGACATGGCCCGTCGGATCGCGGCGATGGTCGAGCAGGCGACGGCGCCGCCGGAGAAGCTCATCTTCAACTTCCATTGCCCGCCCCACGGCACCGCGCTTGACGAGGCGCCCGAGCTCACCGAGGACCTCGGCGTCGTGGGAGGAGGCCGCGTGCTCGCGCACGTCGGCTCGACCGCGGTCAGGGAGGCGATTGAGGCAAACCAGCCGATCCTCAGCCTCCACGGGCACATCCATGAGGCACGCGGGACAGCACGACTCGGCAGGACGCTGTCGATCAACCCGGGCAGCGCGTACGAGACCGGAGACCTCCAGGGGGCGGTGGTCGAGCTGGACACCCAGGGGGCGGTCAAGCGCTACCGACTCACCATCGGATAGAGGAGTGGATCAATGGCTGACGTAACCGCAGGCGGCGCGGAGAGGAGCACTACGGGGCCGATCTTCGTGCGCAAGGCCACGGGCCTGGTGCGCGGGTGGGCGATGGTCGACGGCTCGATCTACGCCTTCTACGCCTGCAACATCGTCCTCGGGCTGTGGTGCCTCTCGTTCGGCTCCTTCATTCCGAACGGCAGCCTCTTCTGGGCCATCATCATCGCCGCCGCACTGACGATGTTCATGGTCCTCACCTACGCGGGGTTGATCTCGGCGATGCCTCGCGCGGGAGGTGACTACGTCTGGCAGAGCCGCATCCTCAGCGGCGGCATCGGCTTCGTCCTGGCGATGACGGGGTGGTGGTTCATCCTCTGGCACTGGGTCCCGATCTACGCCAACATCACCGTGATTTCGGTGTTCGACCCGCTGTTGGAGATCGTCGGCGCACACGGTCTGGCCAACGATCTGACCACCAAGACCGGGGTGTTCGTCGCCTCGCTGATCGTGATCGGCATCACGTGGGCCTACATCAGCCTCGGTATGCGCAGCTACGCGCGGCTGCAGCGCTTCTCGTTCTGGGCCGGCGGCCTGGCCTTCGCGATCTTCGTGATCCTCATGCTGGTCTCAAGCCACGCCAGCTTCGTCTCCTCGTTCAACCGCGAGTCCCACCGCATCTACGGCCTGCACGGCAACGTCTATGCCCAGACGCTGCACAAATCGGGGTACAACGCGCACTCGCTGTTGCACTTCAACCCCGGACAGACCTTTCTGATCGTCGGCTTCATCGCCTTCTACCTCATCTATCCGAACTGGGGCGCAACCCTGGCCGGCGAGGTGCGCGGCGCCAACGACATGAAGAAGAACGTGCGGGCGATGAGCGCGGCGCTTCTGCTGGTCACCGTGTTCTCCCTGATCTTCCTGGCTCTGTTCTCAAAGACCTTCGGCTGGCAGTTCTACAACGCGGTCAACGCCAGCTACTGGGGCGGCGGTCCGTTCACCGCGTATCCGTTCCCGATCATGATGGGCGGCTGGCTGGTCTCGAGCCCCGTGTTCCAGTTCATCCTGGTCGCACTGTTCTCGATGTGGATCTTCGGCTGGTACGGCACGGTGTTCCTGTCCTCCACGCGTGTCATCTTCGCCGCGGCGTTCGACCGCATCCTCCCCGAGTGGGCGGCCTACGTCTCGCCCAAGCGGCGCGTCCCGGTGGCGGCGCTGATGTTGATGGTGGTGCCGTCGATCGTCGTTGCCGCGCTGTATGCGTATTGGGGCAGCTTCGCCACCTACACACTGGACGCCGGCCTGGTCATCGTGGTCACCTACCTGGGCACCTCGATCGCCGCCGCGGTCATGCCCTGGAGACTGAAGCGCGTGTATCAGAACTCGGCGGTGGCCAACTACAAGATCCTCGGCCTGCCCGGGCTCACGGTGGTCGGGGTCGGCTCCGCGGCGTTCATGGCCTACCTGCTCGTCATCTGGCTCAGCGACGGCGTGTTCGGCGTCAACAACGTCGATTCGCTGATCTACATGGGCATCCTGTACGCCATCGCGCTGATCATCTACGTGGTGGCCAAGGTGGTCAGGTCGCGCCAGGGCATGGGCCTCGACGAGGCTATGCACGAGATCCCCGCCGAATGACCCCCGGCTCGGCGAACTCGACCCGCCCTCACCGATGACGGCGCTGGAGGGTCAGATCGCCGTCGTCACCGGCGGCAGTCAGGGGATCGGCCGCGGCGTGTGCCTGCGCCTGGCGCAGGACGGCGCGCGAGTGGCCATCCTTGACATCAGCGACGCCGCCGAGACCCGCGGGCTGATCGCACAGCGCGGCGGTGAGTCCTGGTACCGGGAGACCGACATCTCTGATCCGCGTTCGATCGAGGAGTCCTTTGCCGCGCTGGAGTCCGAGTGGGGTGCGCCCCGCGCGCTGGCCAACGTCGCCGGCGTGTTCGACGACGTGCCGTTCCTCGATACCACCGAGGCGATCTGGGACCGGCACCTGGACGTCAACGCCAAGGGGATGTTCTTCTGCTGCCAGTCAGCCGCCCGGCGGATGCGCGAGGCCGGCGGTGGGCGGATCGTCAACATCCTCTCGACCGCGGCGGGTCAGGGGTTCGCGCTGGAGAGCGCCTACTGTGCCTCGAAGGGCGCGGCGCTGCTCCTCACGCGGACCCTGGCCATCGAGCTCGCCGCCGACGGCATCGTCGTCAACGGCGTCGGGCCGGGCACGATCCAGACCGAGATGGGCGCCGACTACCTGGCCGGCGGTCCGATCGCCCAGCACGAGCTCAGCCGCACCCCGCTCGGCCGCTTCGGTGAGCCGGAGGACATCGCCGAGGCCGTGACGTGGCTGCTCCGCGACGCCCGCTGGCTCACCGGCCAGGTCATCTACGTCGACGGCGGTTTCATGGCCGCGGGTCTGCCCTACCTCGACGGTCTGGAGCGCCCGCGTGTCCGCTCCTGAGACGTAGCGACGGTTGCCCTTCCGTACCCGCACCACCGGTTAGGCTCCGTGCCAACGATGACGCCGATCCTCCCCAGCATCGTCGACGAGGGTCGGCGCCTGCTCGATGTTGCGCAGGATCAGGGCGCCATCGTGGTGCTGCTGGGCGGGGTCGCGATCCGGCTGCGCGCCGACGAGGTCCCGCCCGCGCTCGATCGCGAGTACAAGGACCTCGACTTCGCGGTCCCCAAGGGCCGCAGCGCCGATGCCGACCGGCTGTTGCGCGAGAGCGGCTATGAGCCCGAGACCTCCTTCAACGCCATGAACGGCAACGAGCGGCTGCTCTTTCACGACGTCGAGCACGCCCGGCAGGTGGACGTTTTCGTCGGCTCGTTTCGCATGTGCCACGTGATCCCGCTCACCGAGCGCCTCTCCCCCGGCCAGCGCACCGTGCCGCTGGCCGAGCTGCTGCTCACCAAGCTGCAGATCGTCGAGCTCAACGAGAAGGACGTCCGTGACACCGTGTTGCTCTTCCACGGCCACGAGGTCGCCGATCGCGATGACGACGCGGTCAGCGGCGCCCGGGTCGCCGAGCTGTGCGCGGGCGACTGGGGGCTGTGGCGGACCATCACTGGCAACCTCGAGCGCTGCCGGGAGATGGTGGCCGGCTACGACCTGCCCGATCAGGACCGAGCCAGGATCTCCGATCGCTTCCGCGCGCTGCTTGATCGCATCGACGCCGAGCCCAAGGGCCGGGGCTGGAAGATGCGCGCCAAGGTCGGCGAGCGCAAGCGCTGGTACGAGCTACCTGAAGAAGTCCGCCAGTAGCGCCGTCGAGGCGGGTCCCGCTCAGGCCGGCTGAGCTGGCCCCGTCCCGTCCTGCGGCTCGTCCAGATGGCGGTGCACCAGCGGCAGGAACAGCTTGTCGACGACCGCGCGGATGCGCTCCGCGCCAACCGGCTCGAGGTTCATGAGCAGGTCGTGGCGCACCAGATCGAAGGGCATGGTGAGCACGGCCGGCGGGAGGCGATCCAGATCGATCTCACCGCGGTCGTGGGCGCGCTGGTAGATGGCGTGGGCGCGCCAGAGCGGCTGGTCCCCGACGAATTTCTCGCGCGCCTGAGCCGGGGTGAGGCCCGTGCCGGCCAGCAGGCCGGAGAACGCAGCCGCCGCGGCGACGGCGACGAACGTGGCACGCTCGGTGCCGAAGCCCGTCAGCAGGGTGAGCAGGTCCTCGCGCAGCGAGCCGGTATCAGGAACCTCCAGCGGTCGCGCCGTGCGGTAGTGCTCGATCGCCGCGAACACCAGCTGCTCCTTGTTGGCCCAGCGTCGGTAGAGGACGGCAACTCCGGTGCGGGCGCGGCCTGCGACGGACTCCATCGTCAGCCCGGCGAACCCGACCTCCACCAGCTCATCCCACGCGGCGTCCAGCAGCGCCGCTTCGAGCTCCTGACCGCGCCTGCGGCGGCGGATCTCGCCTGCTTCCGGTGTGGACACAGATCCCAGGTTAGAGAGGCTTGCATTCCCTAGCAAGCTGGTCTACTCTCATAAGAGATGAATTCAACCCTTAATCAGGAGGTGACCCGGTGAGCACCGTGACCGAGCGGGCAGCGACTGGGACTGAGGCCGGGCTGACGCCGCAGACCCGCAATGCCGTGCTGGCGCTGGTCATCGGAGGCATCGCGGCGATCCTGGACTCGACGATGGTGACGCTGGCGCTGCACACGCTGGCGGTCACGCTGCACTCCAGCGACGGAACGATCCAGTGGGTCACGACCGGTTATCTGTTGGCGCTGGCCGTGGCGATCCCGGTCACGGGATGGGCGGAGGCCCGTTGGGGCGGCAAGCGCGCGTGGATGTTCGCGCTGCTGCTGTTCGTGCTCGGGTCGATCCTGTGCGCCCTCGCATGGAACGACCTCAGCCTCATCGGCTTTCGGATCCTTCAGGGATTCGGCGGCGGCATGATCTTTCCGCTGATGCAGACCCTCGCGGTCAGGGCCGCGGGTGGGCACGCGAGCAGCCGGCTGATGGCGACGGTCAGCCTGCCGATCGCGCTCGGACCGATCCTCGGCCCCGTGATCGGCGGGATCATCCTCAACTGGTTGAGCTGGCGCTGGTTGTTCCTGGTCAACGTGCCGGTGATCGCCACCGGATTGGTGCTCGCCTGGCGGCTTCTGCCCGACGACCGCCCCGCCGCCACTGCGGCGCGGCCGCCGCTGGACCTGATCGGACTGGCACTCCTCGCGCCCGCGCTGGCCACGATCCTGCTCGGCCTCTCCAACCTCTCGCAGGACGGGTCGGTCACTCACGCTGGCGTCTTCGGCTGGCTACTGATCGGGATCACGCTGCTGGCAGCGTTCATCGGATGGGCATCACGCCGCCGACGCCGGCCGCCGATCGTCGACATCCGGCTGCTGCGACTCCGCTCCCTCGGCAGCGCCTCGGCCGTCCTGTTCACCTCCGGCGCGACGTTGTACGCCGCCATGTTCCTGCTGCCGCTCTTCTACCAGCAGCTCCGCGGCGAAACCGTGCTCGACGCAGGTCTGCTGATGATCCCCCAGGGGGTTGGCGCCCTGGCGGCCCGCCTGGTCGTCGGCGGGCTCGTGGAACGGTTCGGTGCCCGGCTCGTCACGATCGCCTCCTTCCTTCTGGCAGCGGTGACGACGCTCCCGTTCGCGTTCGCCGGCCCCAACACGAGCCTGTGGTGGCTGGGCGGAGTGCTGATCATCCGCGGTCTCGGCGTGGGCGCGGTGCTCATCCCGTCGATGTCCGTCGCCTACCAGGATGTTCCCGCGACGGGCATCCCCCACGCGACCATGAACACGCGTATCGCCCAACAGGTCGGCGCATCCTTCGGCACCGCGATCGTCGCGGTCGCGCTCCAATCACAGCTCTCCCACGGCGCCACCGGAGCGTTCCACGCAGCGTTCTGGTGGGCCGTCGGGATCGCCCTGGCGGCAGTCATCCCCGCCCTCCGCCTGCCCACCGCCCGGCGGGCGAAGGCAGCCTGACTACCGAGCCTGCTGTGGGCGTGCCTCCCTGGGCCTCCCGCGCCGAGCCACGACCGGGCTCTCCAGTCTGTCAGGCGAGCGAGTCGATCCAGCGCTCGAGCCGCCGGGCTTCGCGGGCCATCAGCTGAGGGTCGCGCAGCGTGTTGGTGAGGAGGGCGATGCCGTGGTAGGAGGCGAGTAGTGCGACGGCCAGGTCCCGTGCGTCGCGCCGTCCGAGCTCCCGGAACTGCTCCTCCGCCCAGTCGACCGGGAGGTTGAGAAGCCGGCCGCACTGGCGCTCGGCGTGGTCCTCGCGCTTGTCGAGCTCCGAGCACAGGCTGCCCATCGGGCAGCCGTACTGTGCCACCACGTCGCGCTGCGCAGTGAGCTCGCGGATCAGCGCCTTGAGCCGGCCCTGCGGGGTGCGGTGGCGCTCGAGCGATTGCAACAGCGCGCGCTCGTCGGCCTCCAGGCTGTCGATCGTCGCGTCGACCAGGTCGTCCTTGGTCTTGAAGTAGTAGTAGACGTTGCCCACTGGCACGCCCGCCGCTCGAGCGATGTCGGCGATCGTCGTCTTCTCGACCCCCTGCTGGTGGATGACCTGGCGCGCGCCCGCCACCAGCCGTTCACGTTTGCTCATCCCATGCCGCATCGCCTCTGAGTCAGTCATCTCACTGAGCATAGCTTCTGCCTGTGGTACTGTTTCCGTCGTTCTGAGTCAGCCAACTAACTGAGGCTTCGTCGATGTCGTCATCCCACGCAGGCTCCAACCATGAACCGACCCGATCGGGCGCCGCTGCTGATCTCGGACTGCTGCGTACGCGTCGCGGACGGCTGGTGTTGCTGCTGCTGTGCTCGGTGCAGTTCCTGGACGTGGTCGATTCCTCGATCACGAACGTCGCGTTCCCTTCCATTGAACGGGCGCTGCATTTCTCCCAGCAGAACCTCCAGTGGGTGGCAAGCGGCTATCTGCTGACCTACGGCGGCTTCCTGCTGCTGGGCGGTCGCCTGGCTGATCTGCTGGGACGCCGGCGTATTTTGGTCACCGGGCTGGGAGCCTTTGCTTGCTGTTCACTTGCCGCAGGACTGGCGCATAGCGAAGGTGTCCTGATCGGGGCCCGGCTGGTGCAGGGCGTTGGTGCCGCGCTGATGACGCCGGCCGCGTTGTCGATCCTCACCACGACGTTTCACGAGGGTCGCGATCGACACACCGCCCTGGGGGTGTGGGGCGCGATCAGCGGGCTCGCGGCCGCTGCCGGCGTGTTCCTCGGCGGGGTGCTCTCGGAGGGCCCGGGATGGCGGTGGGTGTTCTATGTCAACGTCCCGACCTGCGCGCTCGCGCTCGGGGGAGCATTCTGGCTGCTGTCTGGCGATCGCAAGCGGTCCTCACTGGACGACTTTGATGTCCGGGGTGCGCTGTCGGCGACTGGCGGCATGCTCCTGCTGGTCTACGCCTTGATCAAGGCTCCCGAGATCGGCTGGGGCTCGACGCGAACGATCGCGATGCTCGGCGGCGCAATCCTCGTCCTGCTCGCGTTCCTGGCCAACGAGCACCGGCGCCCCGACCCGTTGCTGCCCCTCTCGGTCTTTCGCGTGAAGGGGATCGCCGCTGCCGATGCGACCTGGCTGATCGCGATGGCGGGATTCTTCTCGATGTTCTTCTTCCTGACGCTGTACATGCAGGAGGTCCTGCACTTCTCACCGATCCAGGCCGGCGCCGCGTTCCTACCGGTCACCGCATCGTTGGCGATCGCGTCCGGCGTCGCGTCCCAACTGTTCTCGCGCATCGGGACCCGCCCGGTGATCGTCGCCGGAGCGCTGCTCAGCGCAGGCGGAATCTACGACCTCTCGAGAATCCCTCTGCACGGCTCCTACGTGCCCGACGTACTCCCTGGACTGGTCATCATGGCGCTGGGGTTCGGAGCGGTGTTCGTCGGCGTCACCACCGCTGCCAACGCCGGGATCCCCGCCGGCAGGGCCGGACTGGCCGCAGGTCTGCTCAGTACCTCTCAGCAGGTCGGGATGGCGCTCGGGCTCGCGGTGCTGTCCGCGATCGCCACCGCCCGCACCCACGATCGCATCCTCGCCCACGCCACACCGCTCGCCGCGCAAACCGCCGGCTATCAGCGGGCGTTGCTGGTCTGCAGCATCTTCGTCCTCGTCGCCTCAGTCATCGCCAGCCGCACCCCGAACACCCGCGCGGCCGCGCAGCCGGCCGCCGAACCGCCTGAGCTCGCTCCCGACCCGACCACCCCGTAACACCGCCTCGCGACAGGAGATCCAGATGCGATTCATGCTGCAGGTCCGGTTCCGCGGCGCTGCCGCCGCGATCGCGACCCTCTCGGCGGAGGACCAGCGCACAGTGGCTGCCGAGTTCCAAGCGATCCTCCGGTCGCCGGGCGTCCTGGACGGCAACCAGCTGCAGCCCGCCGGCGCCGCGGCCACCGTCCGCGTCGAGAACGGCGAGACGCGGGTCACCGACGGGCCCGCCGTCGACCCGGACGCGGCCCTCGACGGCTATTACCTTTGCGAAGCCTTCGACATCGAGACCGCGATCGCACTCGCCGCCCGCATCCCCGTAGCGCGCCTCGGCGGCACCATCGAGGTTCGACCGCTGCACGACCGCTGACCCTCACGACGACGGCGCCGCCTCCCGGCTCGAGTGAAGACGGGCGCGATGAAGACGGTAAAGTCCTCGCCCAGGAACAAGGGCGCGTAGCTCAGTGGGAGAGCGCTCGCTTCACACGCGAAGGGCCACGGCGAGTTCGGCCTGAAGCCATACGGCCTTTCTTCCTGTAAATCACGAGGTTTTGAGTCGGCGCCAGCCGCTGCCGATACGGCTGTAGGGGTTCCGTGGACTGTTCCCATGGACTAAAGGACCCCGACGCCGATGCCAACCCCCCTCTCCGGACACCTCGAGACCCGCGTGCTCGCCGATGGACACCGCGCCCTCTACGCCAAGATCCGAACCGACCGCCACCTCCTCGGCCGCGAGCCCGAATGGTCCAAGGACCGCGCCGAGCGCTTCCTCAAATCAACGCTGCTGCCGGCCGCCAAGCTCCGCCAGCCATGGTGGGATCTGATCCCCTCACCCGATGCCGACCCGGCGCCGACCCAGTCGCTGACCGTCTGGCAGGCATGCACCGAATACGTCCAGTGGCGCGAGAGCCGCAGCGAGAACCACAACACACGCAGCGCAGCGACCTCGCCGGTCGTCAAGCACCTGCTCCCGTTCTTCGCGTTCGCGGATGCCGGACAGACCATCCAGCGCCCGCTGTCCGACGTCGACGAAGGACTCGTCGCGCAATTCATCGAGCGCAAGCGCCAGGAACGCGCGATCCTCACCGACCTGGCCGAGAAGCTCACCGAAGCGAGCCCCGAGGAGCTTCAGGATCTGAAGCGGCTCACGCAATCCGCCAGCGCCGACCTCGATGAGGACGAGATCGTGCTGCTGCGCCGCTTTGGACAGCAGGGCGGCCGCTATAAGCTGTCCGATCCTCACGCGCGCGGGCGGATCAGTCTTTCAAGCCGCGGGCTGAGGGACTCGGAGATCAACCGCTGCCTCTCCACCCTGCGCAGCGTCGTCGGACGCGCCAACCGTCGGCATGGGTTGCAGGTCCCCGATCCGACCCTCGACATGCGGCTGCGGGGCGAGGCACCGAATCGCAATTGGTTGTGGCCCGAGCACCTCGAGGCGCTGATCACCGCCGCGCGCGCGTTGGACGAGCGCGAAGGTCGATATGCGCACAATGGGCGCGAGGCCGCCGTCTGGGTGCTCGCGCTGTGCGGTCCACGGGTCCACGAGTTCTGTGCTTTCACCTGGCGCGACCTCTCCGACGCCGGCCTCACGGTCCGCACGTCAAAAACCGCCGCGGGCAGACGCACCATTCAGGTGCCCGCCGTGGCCAGAGCGGCGCTTTCGGCGCACCGCGCACGCCTGGGCGACCCGAATGCGGACACCCCGATCTGGCCGACCTCCACCGGCCGGCGCCGCGACCGCAACAACGTCCGTAGTCGCCTGCTCGCCCCAGTGATCAATACCGCTCGTGCGGCACATGAGCCACAGGCTGGCGAGCCGCTCCCGGACAGGGTCACGCCGCACACGTTTAGGCGAACCGCGGCGACCGCGTGGTACTGGCTCGGCCGCGACGAGCGCACCACCATGCACGAGATCGGGCACCGCAGCAGCCGGCTCACCCTCGAGGTCTACGCCCAGCCCCGCCCCCGGGATCCGAAGCAGAAGCAGATGCTCGCGGGGTGGATGGCGGGTGTCGAACTGTGAGCGGGACTCCGCCGCTAGCCGTGCTCAAACGAACTGGATCAACCCCTCACCGCCACCGCCCGAGCCACGCTTTGCGCGCGGCCGTCGGCGCTTCTCGCTCGGCGTAAGCGTCCTACCGCGCATATATGCGTCTGCCGTGGGCAAGTAGTAGCGAAGCTTGCTGTTGGCTGAGTCCGAGATCGCGGTCGCTCCGAGCTGCAACTTGTGCGCGCTCACCCATTTGACACCAACTCCGAAGCGATGGGCCAGCTGTGCAGCGCTGACATAGATCTGCCCGGGTGGAATCCCAAGGTCCGTGGTCTCCAGCTCGACCGGATCGGTCCGGGCGCCGGCTACCCCGACAGGCACCGAACGCACAGGGGACGATCTCTTGGCCATACGCACCTAGGACGAGGTCAAGAATCGATCCGGGAGAGAAAATGGACGAGACCTGAAGCATCGCTGAACGGAGGGCCAGCTCGGAAGCAAATTGAGAGGGATACTTACCCGTCGTGGGGCATTGGCTGAGCGATCTTCCATCAGAGCTCGGCTACGGGGTGCTGTCGGGGGTGGTTCTGGCGTTCGGCGGGTGGCTGTGGACGCGCGCGGCTCGCCACCGCGGCGAGCACAGCGCGGTGGCGGTGGCGGTGGCCGTGGCCGATGGCCCGGTGGTGCCGCGCGTGCTCCCCGGCGCGCCTCAGCGTTTCGTCAACCGCACGCGCGAGCTCGCCGTTCTCGATGAGCTTCGCCTGCGCAGCGAGACCGCGGGCGCGCCCGTGGTCGCCGTGGTGAGCGGGCTGCGCGGGGTGGGCAAGTCGACGTTCAGCGGACTGTGGGCGCACCGCAACCACCGCAGCTTCTCCGGCGGGGTGCTGTGGGCGGACTTCTCGCGCCGGCGGCATCCCGGGGGCGTGAACGTCGGCGATGTGTTGCGTGACTTCCTGCGCGAGTTCGGTCTGGCGGATGTCGCGATCCCGGCGTCGTTGGGCGATCGCCAGCGCCTATTCGCGCAGCTCAGCGCCGAGCGGCGCCTGCTGATGCTGCTCGATGACGTCGACGAGCCGGCGCAGGCATTGGCGGCGATGCCGTCGGGCCCGGGCAGCGTCGTCGTGGTCACGAGCGCGTGGCAGCTGGAAGAGCTCATCCGGCACGGAGCGACGGCGCTGCCGTTGCGCCCGCTGACCCAGCCCGACGCGTGGGAGCTGCTGGCAGAGATGGTGGGCAGGGACCGGTTAGAGGATGACCCGGAGTCGGCGGCGGCGATCATCGCGGCCTGTGGCGGGCTGCCGATCGCGATCTGCGTCTGCGGCGCGAAGCTGGCCGTCGATGAGCGCCGCGGATTGAGATGGCTGGCCGATCGGCTGGCCGAGGAGGACCGGCTCGAGGTGCTCTCACCCGATGGTGAGTTCGACATCGCGAACGTGTTCTCGACCGTCTACCGCGACCTTGACGCCGCCACCGCACGCCTGTACCGGCTGTTGGGTCTGCACCCGGGCCGCGACTTCGGCGTGGCGGCAGCCGGGGCGCTCGCTGGCATCGCCGAACCCGAGGCGGAGCGGCTCGTGCAGCGACTGGTGGAGGCGTGGCTGTTGTCGCGCGATGATCAGGACCGTCTGCGCCCCCACGATCTCGTGCGCGATCACATGCGCAGACGTGCCCGCGCGGAGCAGACATCGGCAGAGCGTGATCACGCCGTCGCCCGGTGCGTCGACTGGTACACGGCGAGCGTGCGTCGCGCCGACCACGCCGTCGCGACCGGCTGCGGCTGGGCGAGCGCGACGCCGTCACCGCTCCCGCACTGCCAACGCTGCAGACGCCGGCACAGGCGTTCGCGTGGTTTGACTGCGAACGCCACAACGTCCTCGCCGCGCAGCGGGCAGCGCTCGAGCGCGAGTGGGACGAGCGGGTATGGCAGATCGCCGAGGCGTTGTGGCCGCTGTGCGCCACCCAGAAGCGGTTTGACGAGTGGATCGAGTCACACCGGGCCGCGGTCCGGGCCGGCGAGCGACTCCAGGACGATCGCGTCGTCGCCCGGATGCGCTCGCAGCTCGCCCGGGGCCTCTCAGAACTCGGCGATCATGCCGGTGCCGAAGATCAGATGGCGTTGGCGCTCCGGGCCGCCCGCAGCGCGGGAGATGACGCACTGTCGGCATCGGTCACCGAGTTCAACGGCGTGTGCCTGCTGCGCGCCGATCGCGCCAACGCTGCGCTGGAGGCGTTTCGCGATGCGCGAGCCAGGTTCGCCGAATGCGGCCTGGCGCGGGGCGTCGCGCTGCAGGACTACCACATCGGCTGGTGTCTGATCAGGCTCGACGAACCACGTGCGGCCGTCGCTGAGCTACAGCGAGCGCGCGCCGCGCTGCAACGCCTGGATGACCCGATCAACGTCGGGCGCAGCCTGGTTCGCCTCGGGGAGGCCCGCCTCGCGCTCGGTGAGCCCGAGCCCGCCACCGCAACGCTGCTGGAGGCGATCGACGTATTGGAGCGCGCCGGGCTGAAGTTCGAGCAGGCCGAGGCGTACGAGGGGCTGGCGACCGCCGCCCAGGATCTCGACGCCGCGGAGCTGGCCCGAGAACGCCGTCAGCGCGCGTACCGGATCTACCACGAGCTCGGTCACCCGCGAGCCGAGCTGGTGCTGCGCACGCTGGACGCCGGTTAGCCGAAACGGACGAGCGCGCTCAGCCGCGTATGCGCGAACACGACGCTCACTGTCAGTTCCTCACCGGCCGTGTGCTCGCGTGAGAGGTGAAGGAGATAGACAACAGAGCCGAGCACCGCCGTCGGCGCCCTGTCCAAACCCGGTAGTGCTGACCAGGAAGCGATCGTGCGCACGCCATCGCGGTCAAAGACGATCGCCGTGGCGTCGCGGGCGGCGACCGCGTAGCGCGCGCCCGGCCAGTCGCGCAGCAGCGCACGGGCCCAGGCGGCGACGTCGGTCTCGCCGACCTGGAGATCCTCGGCTGTGGTGGTGATGATCGACGCGCTTTGTAATAGGAGGGCGCGCGGTTCACCCTCGTCGACGACGAGGTGT
>DATJTS010000038.1:0-33108 GCA_035503035.1 Solirubrobacteraceae bacterium | reverse complement strand
CACGATCCGCCGGACCGGGCTGTGGTGCGTCGTGCCGCTGTCCGATCGCCGCGGCGTCAGCATCCGGGTGCGGAACTTCGAGACCAACCGGCTCAAGGTCAATGACGCCGACGGCAATCCGGTGGAGATCGCCGCGATCGTCGTCTGGCAGGTGGCGGACACCGCGCAGGCGGTCTATGCGGTGGAGGACTTCATCGACTTCGTGGCGGTGCAGGCCGAGGCGGCGTTGCGCCACGTCGCGACCACTCGTCCCTATGACGACGCAACAGGCGATGGGTCCTCGCTGCGCGGTTCGACCGATCTGGTCGCTGCCGAGCTCGCGCAGGAAATGGCCGAGCGCGTGGCGATCGCCGGGGTCGAGATCGTTGAGGTGCGCATCAGTCACCTGGCATACGCGGCGGAGATCGCGCAGGCGATGCTGCGCCGCCAGCAGGCGAACGCGGTCGTCGCGGCCCGCTCGCGGATCGTCGAGGGCGCGGTCGGAATGGTCGACCTGGCGCTCGCCCGACTGGACGAGCGCGGCATCGTCGACCTCGACGAGGAGCGCAAGGCCGCGATGGTGAGCAACCTGATGGTGGTGCTCTGCGGCGACCAGCCGCCCTCGCCGATCGTCAACACGGGCACGCTCTATACGTGAGCCGCGAGCGCAAGCAGGTCCCGCTGCGCCTTGACCCGGCCGTCCACGATGCACTCGCTCGCTGGGCGGCAGATGATCTGCGCAGCCTGAACGCCCAGATCGAGGTGCTGCTGCGTCGCGCGCTGGACCAGGCCGGGCGCCTGCCCACGCAGGCCGGCCCGATCGCCCGGCGCGGGCGCCCACCCACGCGACGCCCCTGAGGCGGCGGCAGCGCGAGGCAGTCGAACCCCGACCAGACCCGTCGAGACCGAGCGACCGTGAGGCGATAGCGTCCCCGCGATGAAGCGGGACGCGCGCATCGTCTACTCCACGACCGACGGCGATCTGCGCAAGGCGCGAGACCCTGGTCTGGCGGAGCGGAGAGCCGACGGGAACCGGGTCAAGGTCCGGCGCGAGGTCGCCGGCCGGCGCGGCAAGCCGGTGACGACGATCTCGGGCGTGCCGATCGACGATGCCGGGCTGAAGGCGCTTGCCGGTCGCCTCAAGAAGCGCTGCGGCGTCGGAGGGTTCGTCAAGGACGGCGTGATCGAGATCCAGGGCGACCATCGCGACGTGGTGGTCGCGATCTTGAGGGCGGAGGGCTACACGCCCGTGCTCAGCGGAGGCTGAACCACATGAACGACGAAGAGACCAAGGACGAGACCGGCGCGCGCAAGCCCGATCACGAGCCGCCCGCCGGCGCCGAGCGGAGCGCGAGCTGGACAGCTGGGGGACCGGCGCTCGACTACACGGTGAGCGCCAACTGGACAGTTCTGCGCAAGGACGAGAAGCCGGCCGCGGAGATCTTCTCGGTCTCCTACGTCGCCGCCGGGGACGACGACCGTCGACCGGTGACCTTCGTCTTCAACGGAGGCCCGGGTGCGTCGTCGGCCTACCTGCAGATGGGCGTGGTCGGTCCGACCCGGGTCGCCCTGCCCGCCGACGGCACGCTTCCGGCGATGCCGCCGCAACTGGTCGAGAACGAGGACTCGTGGCTGGCCTTCACCGACCTCGTCTTCGTCGACCCGGTCGGGACCGGCTTCAGCCGCGTGATTGACCAGGACGAGGACAAGGAGGCCAAGGACAAGCGCGGGGAGAAGGATCGCGCCCGCGAGTTCTTCGGCTACAAGCGCGACCTCGAGTCATTGTGTGAGTTCGTGGGGCGCTGGCTGTCTCGCGCCCGGCGGTGGGGCTCGCCCGTGTTCGTCGCCGGCGAGAGCTACGGCGGCTATCGCGTCGGGCGGCTGGTGCGGATGCTCCAGGAGACGACCGGCGTCGGGCTGAACGGCGCGATCCTGATCTCCCCGGCACTCGAACTCGGCGCGCTCTCGCCCAGCGACTACACCGCGCTCGGCTGGATCGACGCGCTCCCCACGATGGCGCTGGCCGCGCTCCACCACGGGCGATCCCGCGCGTTTGGCGCGCGGACGCCGATCGCGGACGTCCAGCGCGACGTGGAGTCGTTCGCCACCGGGGAGTACGCGAGTCTGCTCGCGCGGGGCGCGTCGATGGAGGAGGCCGAGCGTGCCCGAATCCTCGAGCGGCTGGCCGACGTGACCGGTCTGCCGGTCGAGCTCGTGACCCGGGCCGAGGGCCGGATCACGATCCAACGGTTTGCCCGCGAGCTGCTGCGTGACGAGCGCAAGGTGCTGGGGATGTACGACGCGACCCTCACCACCCTCGACCCGTTCCCGGACCGCGAGCCGTTCGAGGGCGCGGATCCGACCCTCGCGGGGTTCGCCCCGGCATTCGCGACCGCGATCAACCGACAGCTGCGTCGTGAGATCGGCGTCGAGACCGACCGCGAGTACGTGGTGCTCAGCTACGAGGTGTTCCGCCAGTGGAACAACGACGCTCCCGAGCACTTCTTCGTGCCGCCGGTCGGCGCGACCGACGATTTCCGCTACGGCATGTCGCTCAACCCGCACATGAAGGCGTTGATCACGCATGGCCGCTACGACCTGGTCACGCCGTACTACGCAAGCGATCGGCTGCGGAATCTGATGCGGCTTGACCCCACCGCGGCGGACCGTCTGACGGTGCGCCATTTCGATGGTGGGCATATGTTCTACGCGTGGGAGCAGAGCCGCCGCGAGTTCACCGCGGCGATCTCGGAGTTCGCCGCCGACGCGCTGGCGAGCGGTTGACGCCCGCGGCGACGCGATCAGCCTGACAGGGCCGACAGCGGCCGCGGCCCCCGGCCGACGTAGAGCGACGACGGGCGGATCAACCGGCCGGTCCGGCGCTGTTCGAGGATGTGCGCCGACCAGCCGGCGGTGCGCGCACACACGAACAACGGCGTGAACAGCTGCTGCGGGACCCGGGCGTGGTCAAGGATCACCGCGGACCAGAACTCGACGTTCGTTGCGAGCACGCGATCGGGTTTGTGCGCGGCCAACGCCGCGAGCGCAGCCCGCTCGACTTCTCGGGCAACCTGCAGGCGCGGCGAGTCCAGCCGCTGCGCGAGTTCGCGCAGCACGCGGGCGCGCGGGTCCTCGGCGCGGTAGATGCGATGGCCGAAGCCCATGATCCGCTCGCCGCGCGCAAGCGCCCGCTCCATATAGCGATCCGGATCGCCGCCGCATTCGATCTCCGCGAGCATCTGTTGGACCCGTGCCGGCGCACCGCCGTGCAGCGGACCTGACAGCGCGCCCACCGCCGCGCTCAGCGCGGCGGCGCCGTCGGCGCCGGTCGAGGCGACAACGCGCGCGGTGAAGGTGGAGGCGTTCATGCCGTGCTCGGCGGCGGTGATCCAGTAGGCGTCGATCGCCGCCGCCTGGTCGGGATCGGCCTCGCCCCGCCAGCGGATCAGGAAGCGCTCGGCGAGCGTGCGTCCCTCGTCGATCCGCGCCTGGGGCACCGGCGGGACGCCCTGCCCACGCGCGGACTGCGCCACGAACGACAACGTGGTCGCGGAGATCCGCGCCAGCTGCTCGCGAACCACCTCGGGGCTGACATCGACGAGGGGGTCAAGGCCCCACTCGGGCGCGAGCGCGGCGATCGCGGACTGGACATCGACCCGCGTGTCGCCCGTGCGGATGCTCAACGGGTGCGGATCGGCGGGACCGAGCGGCCGATCCGGACGCCCGTCGACCAACAGGCCCCACACGCCCTCAAACGGAAGCGTCCCGACAAGCTCGTCGATGTCGACGCCCCGATAGCGCAGCGCCCCACCCTCGCGGTCGGGCTCGGCGATCTCTGAAGCGAACGCCAGCACCCCCTCAAGCCCGTCCTCCACGTCGTCGATCGTCGGCATGTCGGTGACTCCTCGTCGGCATCGGTGTCGTCTTGAATCTCAACAGGGCGGCGGGTTGCTTTCAACATTGATCACGTCAATACTGATCTGCTTGGACGACGACCTCCTCCCCGTCGCCGAGGTCGCCCGCCGGCTCGGCGTGCGGCGCGAGACGGTCTACGCATACGTCAGCCGCGGCCTGCTGGAACGCCATCCCGCAAGCGGGCACCACCGTTCGCTGTTTGCTGCGGATGAGGTCGCGCGCCTGACCTCGCACGCCCGGCGGCCCGGACGGTCAGGAGCACTCGAGGTGGTCGTCGACACACAGATCACTCGTCTGGACTCGGCGGGTCACCTGTCGCTGCGCGGCCGCGACGCGATCTCCCTGGCCCGGCACGACACGTTCGAGCAGGTCGCGGGGTTGCTATGGCAGGGCGATCCTGGCGCCCCATGGCGGCTGTCGCCCGCCGACGACGCGCTGGTGCGCGCATTGACGTCCGTGCTGCCGGTGGGTGCCGCGCCCAGCGAGCGGATCGTGGTCGCGCTCACCGCGCTCGCCTGCACCGATCCGCGTCGAGCGGGCCGCCGGCCCGAGGACGTGCGCGCGGCCGGCAGCCGTATCCTGGCCGGCGCACTCGCGGCGCTAGCGGCGGTCGCGCCGGAGCGAGCCCCGGCTGACGACTCGACCGCCGCCAGGCTGTGGGCCGTCCTGCGCGAGGACGGCCGCGCGCCGTCGCCGCGACAGCGGGCCGCGATCGACGCCGCGCTGGTTCTGCTCGCCGATCACGAGCTCACCGCGTCCACACTGAGCGCGCGCGTCGCCGCGTCGGTGTGGGCCGACCCCTACCGGGTCGCGACGGCTGCGCTGAGCACGCTGTCAGGCGCGCTGCATGGCGGCGCGACCGCCGCAGCGGGGGCGATGCTGGCGGAGGTGCGCTCGCCGGACGAGGCGTTCGCGGTGCTCGAGCGCCGCATCGCGGCGGGCGGGGCGCCTCCCGGGTTCGGCCACGCGGTGTACCGCGACCGCGACCCGCGGGCCGATCATCTGCTCGGGCGAGTGGAGAGCGTTGCGGGCACCGGTGACCGCGGGCTCGTCATCGACGCCGTTCTGGACGCAGCGGAGGCGCTACGACTACCGGCGCCCAACGTCGATTTCGGCCTCGCGGCGCTCTGCGACGCGCTGGCGCTCCGCGCCGACGCCGGAACCGCGATCTTCACCGTCGCCCGGCTCGCCGGCGTGCTCGCCCACGCGATCGAGGAGTATCCGCACCGGCTGCGCTTCCGGCCACGCGCCCGGTACGTCGGCCCGGACGGCTGACCCGCGCGCAGGGAACTTTCGAACTCGTAACGACTACCGCCAGCGATCGGGGCGCCCGGATTCGAACCGAGAACCTCGGCCACCCAAAGGCCGCGCGCTACCAGGTTGCGCCACGCCCCGTCTCGGCGGCGGAGTCTACTTCCACCTCGCCTTCGTCAAGTCGATCCATGCCTCGAGCCGCGAGCGGAGCATCGTGTCGTGGATGCGAATCGTCAGAACACCGTGCTCAGATCGCCACGTTCTGCGGGCGAGCTGATTGCTGTTCGACTTTCGAAGCACCGATATCTCGCCGGGCGAGACACCGACCTCACCTCCCCAGAACTCGCAGAGCTCCTCCAGTTCCTGGTCGGCATGGTGCTGGACCTGGAAGTGAAGGGTGCGGTCAGTGAGCTCACGGAGCCACCGAGCGGCGAGGCGCATCACGGCCGGATCGGAGTTGCAGATCTCGACCGAGTTCCGCCGCCGCTTGGTGCCCTCGGCGATGTAGAGGACCACGAAGTCCGTGAACGTCGACCTGGCCGCCAGCGCCGGATATTCCTCGACGCCCTGCGCGTAGGCGGCCTCTCGCTTGAGGCGGTAGCGCTCCGAGTTGGCGGCCCACGCCCGTTCTCGGGCCTCGGTGACGTAGGCCGGCCGCTGGAGGGGAAGGTCACGGATCCAGGAGAAGATCGTGGTCTTCGGCAACGCGAGCCGCTCAGCGATCTCGTCGAGCGAGAGCTTGCGCGCGACGCGGAGCTCCCGCGCCTTGAGCCTCAGATAGTCGGGGTGGGTCACGAACATATGTTCCCATACGGGGCGGACTGAACCGCCCCGACGGTGGCCGCTACCCTCCGACCGCGATGGCCGAGATCGAACCGCTGCGCGCGCTGCACTACGACCTCTCGGTGACCGGAGGGCTCCAGGACGTGGTCGCCCCGCCCTACGACGTGATCGACGAGCAGATGCGGGCCGAACTCGTGGCCCGCTCGCCGTACAACGTCGTGACGATCGACCTGCCCGAGGGCGGGGACGAACGGTATGAGACCGCTGCGCTGACACTGTCGCACTGGCGCGAGAAGGGCGCGATCGTCGCCGACGACGAACCCGCGCTGTGGACGCTGTCCCAGGAGTACACCGGCCCCGACGGCCAGCGGCGCACCCGGCGGGGGTTCTTCGCACGCGTGCGCGTGGAGGAATACGGTCCAGGCCGGATCCGGCCCCACGAGCGCACGCACCCGGGTCCCAAGGAGGACCGGCTGCGACTCACGCGCGCCACCCGGGCGAACCTGTCGCCGATCTTCAGCCTCTACTCCGACCCCACGGGCGAGGCGATGGCGGCGCTCGGCGAGCGCGCCGGCAAGGAGCCGTGGGGGCAGACGACCGATCCCGACGGCACCGTGAACACGCTGCACCGGGTGACCGACCCGGACGCGATCGCCACCGCGCAGCGCGTACTCGCCTCCAGCGAGCTCCTGATCGCCGACGGCCACCACCGGTACGAGACGGCGCGGGTCTACGCCGAGGAGGTCGGCGGCGAGGGGCCACACCGGTTCGTGCTGATGTGCCTGGTCGCCCTCCAGGACCCCGGGCTGACCGTGTTCCCGACCCATCGACTGGTCCGCGGTCTTGACGACGAGCGGCGCGCGGCGCTCCAGCGCACGGTCAACTTCGACTTCTCGATCGCGCCGCTGGCGCAGATGTCGGAGCTGGCGCCACCGGCCAACGACGCGTGCGAGATCGGCTACCTGACCACCGGTGGGCCGGCGGTGATGCTCACGCTGCGAGATCCCGCGCTGGCGGACGAGGCGCTGGCCGACCACGCCGAGCCCTACCGGCGACTCGACACCGCGGTGCTGGAGGCGCTGGTGCTCAAGGGCGCGCTGCAGATGAGCGACGATGACATCGACCACCTCAACGGCCTCGGCTACGCCCGGGACTTCGACCAGGCGGTCGAGCTGATCCGCGAGGACGCCTACGACGCCGCGTTCTTCATGGCGCCGACCCCGATCGAGCGCGTCCACGAGGTGGCGGCCGCGGGCGAGTCGATGCCCCCCAAGTCCACCTACTTCGTCCCCAAGGTCCCGACGGGCCTGGTGTTCAACCCGCTCACGTGAGCGAGCGGGACGGCGCCAGCCCGGATCCGGCGCGTCGTTCCGCCCAGCCCGCGCGCGCGACGCGGGCGACGATCTCCGCGCGGTTGCGCGAGCGGCTGCTGTCCCCCGCAGAGGCGATGACACTCGACGTGCGCGGCCGCACCGACGCTGCGGTGCTCGTACCGCTGCACCTGGGAGACGGCGCCCTGCACGCCGTGTTCACCAAGCGCCGCGAGGACATGCGCAGGCATCCGGGTGAGATCTCGTTTCCCGGGGGCCGGCGCGATCCCGAGGACCCGGATCTGCTGGCCACGGCGCTGCGCGAGGCCGAGGAGGAGATCGGGCTGGTCGCCGCCGACGTCGAGGTGCTCGGCGCGCTGCAGCCGACGCCGACGATCGCCACCGGCTACGCGGTCTATCCGTTCGTCGGTCTGATCGAGCCCGGCCGCCCCTGGTCGCTCTCGCCACGAGAGGTGGCAAGCGTCCTGGAGCTGCCGTTCGACGCCCTGCGTGCCGGATACGCCCGGCGGCGGCTGCTGCGCCAGGGGCTGCCGGTGCGGACGGAGACCTACGTGGTGGGCGACGATCTCATCTGGGGTGCCACCGCCCGCATGCTGGCCGACCTGTTCGAGCGGCTCGGCGACCTCGCCAGCGCTCAGCCCGCCCCGCCCAGCAGAACCTGATCGACGGCGTCGGCGGCGGCCACCGTCCATGCCTGCGGGTCGCCCGGATCGGCGTCCAGCAGCGCGTACGGCAGGCCCCAGCGCGCGCACGAGCGCTCGACGCGCTCCGCCCCCTCGGCGAGGACCTCACGATCGACGCTCCCGGCGCACTCGTACACCAGCCCCCGCAGGGTGGTGTCGACCATCTTCTCGAGCAACATCTCCAGCCTGGTGGTGTGCAGCGCGGAGATCGCCTCCGGGCTCCCGGTCGCCGACCCGAGCAGCACACACGCGACCCCGGCCTGGGCAAATGCCGGAACGAGCGTCGCCACCCGGTCAGGATCGGCGACGAACGGCTCGACCCCGGACGCCTGCAGAGCGGACGCCCGGGCGGGCTTGCGCGTGGTCCCGCGGACCGCGTGGCCGCGCTCGTGCAGGACTGCCGAGAGCGCGATGCCCCGGCAACCACAGCCGATGATCAAGCAGCGCGCCACCGTCAGCCGGGCGCGTCCTCGCGCCCACCGCGGTGGAGGTCGTCACGGTCGCGCTCTGGCAGGCCGCGTGCCCGCCGGCGGGCGTTCGTCGCCTCCAGCAACTGCTCGAGCTCACGTTCGGCCAGCGCCGCGTCACGCCCTCGCCTCAGGTCCTGAGCCTCGCCGGCGACGAGCAACTCGACGTCCAGCATCGTGCGCTCCGGGCGCCCGCGCCGACGGCGCCACGCGTTGTGCGCCTCGAGCATCTGCGCGAGATCCTCCGCCTCGAGAGCCTCGCGCTCCTCCATGATCGTGCGCGCGGAGCGCAGCCCGAGAGAGCCGCCGGGCCGCGCGCGCCCCGTGCGGCGCCCGCCTGGCCCTGGGCCGCCTCGGGCGCCCGCACGGGGGGAAAGCCACGACCACAGCCCGATCGCGACGGCTGCACCCACGAGCAGAATCAGCAGGGCGACCACGTGGCGTCGAGTCTAAAGAGATGTCACGGCGCGATCGATCGGGCTCACCCAGCGCCGACTCTCCGCGCTGCCGCAACTTCGTGCATCGGCGTGTGTCTGAACGGGTGTCAATCGCGGCCGAGACGACAAGCCGGGTGTCCGCGACCGCGACCTCAGGATTCAAGAGGATTAGGAGGCTTTTCAATGAGAGTCAGTCTTCGCGTGCTCGCGTCCGCCGGTGTGGCGGCCGTGTGCGCGGCCACCCCATCGATCGCCGCGGCGGCATCTCACCCCCATGCCACCCGCGGGCTCACGATCCACGCGACGCCGTCGCACATCATCGCGGGCGATCCGGTGCTGATCTTCGGACACCTCGCCGGACCGAAGAACGCGAACCGGAAGATCGTCCTGTACCACCGCGTCGGCCTGCAGAAGCGGTTCACGGTCGTCAGCCATACCCGGACCAACGCCAGCGGCAAGTACTTCTTCCCGCGCGCGCAGTACGTCGTGAACGACAACCGCAGCTGGTTCGTGCGCGGTCCGAATCACAGCCACTCGACGACAGTCCATGAGAAGGTCGCCGCCGAGGTCACGCTGTCCTCGGACACCGCGAGCGGTACGACGCGCCATGCGATCACGTTCAAGGGCCAGATCACCCCGGCCCACGGCGTCAAGGTCGCCCTGCAGGAGCAGACTGCTGCCGGGAACTCGTGGCGCACGATCGGCAGCACACAGGTCGGCGCCGGTGGGCGCTTCAGCATCAACTACGCCTGGCGGCGGCCCGGCCCGCACACCGTCCGGATCCGCTTCCCGGGCGATGCGCTCAACACGCCGGCTTCGTCGAACCCCACGGCGGTCGTCGTCAATCAGCGCCAGGCGCCGTACTTCACGATCCAGAGCTCGGACCTTCTGCTCACCGACGGCGCCGCCGCGACGATCTCCGGCGTCCTCGACAAGCCCCACACCTCGGTGGGCCAGGGCGGAGTGACCATCGGCCTGTTCGCGCGCGCTCCGCAGTCGGACGCGAAGTTCACGCAGCTGGCGACCACCACCACCGCGGCCGACGGCTCGTACGGCTTCACGGTCGGCGGCACGACCAACGAGCTGTACCAGGCCCGAGTGATCGGCAAGAAGCGCCACTCCGCCATCCTGTTCCAGGGCGTGCAGGACGCGGTGACGATCGCTCCCAGCGCCACCAGCTCGACGGTTGGCGGCCAGGTGACGTTCTCGGGCAGCGTCGCGCCGGACAACGCCGGACATCCGGTGCTGCTCGAGTACATCGGGCATGACGGCCAGTGGCAGGTCGCGGCGACCTCCACGGTCCTGCCGAACTCCACGTACAGCATCCCGTGGACCTTCGGAAACCCGGGCGCCCACCAGTTCCGGGTGCGCGTGGCCGGTGGGCCGGACAACGTCGGTGGCACCTCGGCGCCGGTGACGATCACCGTTGCCGCGCCGACGCTCAGCTCGCTGCCCAGCAGCTGAGCCGCCGGCACCGAGCACCGCTTCGGCCCTCGTCGCGCGTCGCGCGGCGGGGGCCGCTGTCGTTCAGGGCGGCTGCGCTAGCGTGGCGGCCCCGATGGATACCCCGCCCTCCCCCTCCGCGAGCGCTCCCAGGACGGTCGGCGTGTGCGGCGCCGGCACGATGGGCGCGGGCATCGCGCAGCTGGCGTGCCAGAGCGGCGCGACGACGCTGCTGCACGACCCCGATCGGGCGGCGCTCGCCCGTGGAGCCGACCGCATCCGCGCGCAGCTCGCGCGCTCCGCGGAGCGCGGGCGTCTCAGCCCCGAGCAGGCCGAGCGCGCTGCCGGCTGCCTGCGGACGGTCGAGGACATCGGCGGCCTGCGCGATGCCGAGCTCGTGATCGAGGCCGCGCCCGAGTTGCTCGCGCTCAAGACCGACCTCTTCAATCGCGTCGCCCAGGTGGTCGGCGAGGAGTGCGTCCTGGCGACGAACACCTCCTCGCTGCTCGTCACCGAGATCGCCGCCGCGGTGCCCCGGCCCGAGCGCGTGGTCGGCATGCACTACTTCAACCCACCGCCGGTGATGCGCCTGCTGGAGGTGGTGGCGGGGATCGAGTCATCTCCGCGCGCGCTGGCGCTCGCTCGCGCCGCCGGCGAGGCCCAGGGCAAGCACGTGATCGAGGCCGCAGACGGGATCGGATTCCTGGTCAACCGCTGCAACCGTCCGTTCGGTCTGGAAGGACTCAAGCTGCTGGCCGAGCGGATGGCGCCGCTTGAGACGATCGACCGGATCTGCCGTATGGGCGGCGGCTTTCGCATGGGCCCGTTCGAGCTCATGGATCTCGTCGGCGTCGACACCGGACTGGACATCTCCCGATCGTTCTTCGAGCAGAGCTTCGCCGAGCCGCGCTGGCGACCGTCGCCGATCACCGTCCGCACCGTCGCCGCCGGCCGCCACGGACGCAAGACCGGGCGTGGTTACTACGAGTACCCGGAGACCGGCGAGTACCGGTCCGCCGACCCGGCGCCACCCGAGCCCGCGCCGCCCGCCACCGGCGAGGGGCCGGTGGTGATCGCGGGCGAGACGACGCTCGCGCTGCAGATCGCGGACGCTGCTCTCCAGAACGGCTGGGAGGTGCTGTCGCCCGCGGAGGCCGAGGGCGGCCCCAGCCCGTTCCTGATCCTCGACCTCACCGGCGATGAGGAGCCGGAGGCGCCTCTGCAGGGCGGCCCCCAGGCGATCTGCTGCGTGGCGGGCTCGCTCGCGGCCCAGGACCCGGGAGGATCCGCGGTCGGGTTCCACGCGCTGGCGCCCTTTGCGGACTGCGGGCTGGTCGAGCTCACCCGCGGGCCGGACTCCTCCGGCGCCGCGGCGGCGGCCGCCGAGCGGTTCTTCGGCTCGCTCGGCCGCCATGTCGAATGGGTCGGCGACGCCCCGGGACTGGTGCTCGGCCGGATCGTCTGTCAGGTCATCAACGAGGCGGCGTTCGCACTCGGCGAGGGGGTCGGCTCGGCCGCCGACATCGACGCCGGCATGACCTATGGGCTCAACTATCCACGCGGCATCCTGGCCTGGGCGGACGAGATCGGACTTGATCAGGTCGTCGCCGTGCTCGACGCGCTTCAGTTCGAGACCGGCGACGATCGCTACCGAGTCGCGCCTGAGCTGCGGAGGCTGACGCTCTCGGGCCGCCTTGGAAACGCCACCGCACACGGCTTTTTTGCGCAAATAGAGGATTCCGGCTGATCTGAACGCGGATCTTTGTCCGCAAGTTGCGCAAATTTCATGCGCTCGCGCTCGTCCGACTGGACGATTGGGTAGGGTCGTCGTGCCCCCTGGACGTCTGTTCGCTGCGTACTGGACATCGCCGCGAACGGACCAAGCCCCCGACCCCTGCAAGGATGATGCCCCCAATCGCTTTGCCGCGCGCCGGCGCTGCCCCCCTGCGCACGATGTGCATCGTGGCCGCGCTTCTCTCCGCGTCAACCGTGCTCTTCACGGCACCCGCGCTCGCCGCCTCCGGCCGCCGGCGCACCTCTCACCCCTCCCGCCGCGCCCAGGCTCAGGTCCGCCGCGTCACCATGCGTCGCCGCCACCGTGCGCGCTGCGTCGGCGCCCACGACAGGATCGGCCGCGGCCCCAGCGCCGCGATCGAGCGCGCCACGATCTGCCTGCTCAATCGCGAACGCACCGAGCGCGGGCTCCCGCGCCTGCGCCGCAGCGGTCTGCTGATCCGCTCCGCGCAGCAGTGGACGAACACGATGGTCCGGGATCGCGCGTTCAGCCACGGCTCCGACTTCTCGGCTCGGATCACCGCCGTCGGCTTCAACTGGTCGCGCGCCGGCGAGAACATCGCCGACGGCTACCGCACCGCCTCCGGCGCCGTCACCGCCTGGATGCGATCGCTCGGCCACTGCCAGAACATCCTCACCCCCGTCTTCACTGAGGTCGGCGCCGGCTTTGACCGCGGCACGGCGATGACCGGCGGCGTCTCGGGGACGTGGACGACCGACTTTGCGCTCGGTATGAGCCAGCGAGCTCCGTCGGAGGACTGGAAGCCGGCGGAGGGCTGTCCCTACCAGCACTAGGCCCTGGCCCGCCCGAGGCCTGTTGTCCCGGCCCACCCGGCGCGCCTGCGTCGGCGCGCTACGCCGCCGCGGCCCGCTCGGCGCTATCGAACGGGAAAGGGGTGTCGCGCAGATACCACTCGGCATCGAGCGCCGCCTGGCACCCGGAGCCGGCGGCGGTGATCGCCTGGCGATAGGTGTGATCGACCAGATCGCCGGCCGCGAACACACCCGGCACGTTGGTGAGCGTCGAGCGCCCCTGAGTGATGACGTAGCCCTCGTCGTCGAGGTCGACCTGGCCGGCGACGAGCTGTGACTGGGGATCGTGTCCGATCGCGATGAACGCGCCGGTGATCTCGATCTCCTTGGTCGAGCCGTCCTCGGTGTTGCGCAGCCGCGCGATCTGCAGCGAGTTGCCCTCGGGGATGAACTCGTCGATGGTGTAGGGGGTCAGAAATTCGAGGTTGGGGACCGCCCGCGCACGGTCGACCATGATCTGCGAGGCGCGGAACTCGTTGCGGCGATGGACGACCCCGACCTTGGAGGCGAACTTCGCGAGGAAGATCGCCTCCTCCATCGCCGAGTCGCCGCCGCCGACGACGATCGTCGGCGCCTGCTTGAAGAACGCCGCGTCGCAGGTGGCGCAATAGCTCACGCCCCGACCGGACAGCTCCTGCTCCCCGGTGACGCCGAGCCTGCGGTGCTGCGCGCCCATGGCGAGCACCACGGTCCGCGTCAGGTGCAGCTCGTCCCCGAGCCAGACCTTGTGCGGTTCAGAGCCGTCGGGCGAGAGCTCGAGCGCGGTGACGTCGTCGGTTTCCAGGCGCGCACCGAAGCGCTCGGCCTGCTCACGCATCTGCTCCATCAGCGCGGGTCCCATGATCCCGGCGGGGAAGCCGGGGTAGTTCTCCACGTCGGTGGTCTGCTGCAGCAAGCCGCCCCAGGCAAATCCCTCGACCACGAACGGCTCGAGGTTGGCCCGCGCCATGTAGAGCGCGGCCGTGTAGCCGGCAGGCCCGCTGCCGACGATGATGGCCTTCTCGATGGTCTGATCAGTCACTTCACAAAGTATAGGCTGGTGCGTTGGAGGCCGCCTCGCTCGCCTCCCAGCCCCGCACGGTGCGGCGCAGCTGGAAGTAGGCGACCGCCCCGGGCAGGGTCGGCAGCCAGAACGCGAACGCGCGGTAGGCGAGCACGGATACCACGGCCAGCGATCCGGGCACGCCGAACGCCGACAGAGCTCCGATCATCGCTCCGTCGACCCCGCCGATGCCGCCCGGCAACGGCAGCAGGTTGCCCAGCTGACCGATGAAATAGGCGACGACGAGCGGCGCCACTGCTGGAGAGCCTCCGAACGCGTGGAACGACGCCCACAGCACCGCGATGTCGAATCCCCACCAACCGGGCGCGCCGAGCAGCTCCGGGTCGCGAGTGCGCACCAGCCGCAGGCCGGCCCGAATCCCACCCCCGACCGTGGCCGGCGCCGCCGCCAGGCGCTCCGCGAACCGGGCGAGCGGCCCGGTCCCGGTCCACCGGCCGACCAGCCGGTCCAGATCGCCGGGCACGAACGAGACCGCCAGGGCGAGGCCCACGAGCACGGTTGCGAACAGAGCCGGGATGAGTGTGATCTCGAACGGCGCGCGCCCCGGGAGCAGCCCCAGGTAGAGACCGAAGCCGCCGATGATCAGGCTGGCGAGAAAGACGACGTAGATGAGCGTCATGAAGGTGATCATGCGCTGGGCGACGGCTCGCCGGTGCATCCCGGAACGGCGCAGCGCCCACGCGGTGAGTGCGACCCCGCCCGCGCCCGCAGTGGCGAACAGGCGCGTGGCCGCCAGGCTCGCCATCGTGATCTGGTAGCTGACCGAGAACCCGATCCGCTGAGTCTGGCCGCGGATGAACACGCCGCGGAACAGGACGACGTAGCTCAGGAACGAGCAGACCTCCAGCGCCGCACCGAGAGCGAGCCACCAGCCGTTTCCATGTTCGATCCGGCTCCAGGTGTCCTTGAGACCCAGGACCTTCGGCAGCACGAAGTAGAGGAAGGCCAGGCACGATCCGACGAACAGCGCGGCGAAGGTGAGACCGCGCCGGCTGAGCCGCAGGCGCGGCATCTCATCGCGAGGCTCCCCGGCTTGGCCCTGAGCGGGAGTGGACGGACCTGCCGGGGTCCCGGAGACGGGCCGGGTGACGTCCAGGTCCGGGCGGTCCCCCTGGGGTGCCTCGCCCGACATGGGTTCAGCCGTCCCCAGCGAGCGTCTCGAGGTGCGCGGTCACCGCGCGCGCCACGGGGCCGAGTCGTGGCGCGGACCGCTGCACGGCCTCGGTCAGCAGCGCGCCGCCCAGGAGGTCGGCGGCATAGTGCTCGCCGAGATAGACCAGCGCGATCCCGAGCGTGACCACGTACGCGGCGCCGACCGCCCCGGAGACGGGTCCGACCTCGGAGAGCAGGTGAGCGGCCATCAGCGACGTCGCGAAGTGCAGGGAGGGCATCGCGGCCAGGGGATTGCCTCCCAGCAGGTCGTACAGAGCCGGCCAGCGATCACCCCAGAACTGTTCCCCGTACTCGATCATCATCCTCCGTACCCGCTCATGGTCGGACTCACGCAGCCGGCCGGTCTGTGCGGCGTACCAGGGCGGCGCCGTCGGGATCGCCCAGTAGAACGCAGCGCCGAGATCGAACACCGTGTACATCCGGGCCGCGGCGGAGGGGAAGCGCTCGGGGCGCCGCCACCACACATATGCGACCGCGCAGTGGGGTACCGCGAACCAGACCCAATGGGAGAACACGAGCGTCCGCTCGAAACGGCTGAATGACGTCCGCTGATTGGCCCAGCGGTTCTGCAGCCGGACGGTCGGCGGAACCCCGAGGCCGAGCACGCGGTCGACGTCGAGCGGATAGTCGATGTGGACGCGTGCCTCCTGAGCGGCGGCGTCGTCGTGGGGCAGCTCGTAGGCGGCCACGTAGGCCCACATGTTCAGGCCGGCCAGGCAGAAGTCACGGGTGCGCGTCCGCCGGGCCGCGACCATCAGTGCGGGCGGCGCGCTCGCTGCGGCGGCCATCACGAGTGGCCTGGGAAGGCTCAGACGGCGGCGGAGAGCGGGCGCGGCCACGCCCCCGATCACGAGGGCCCAGGCTCCCCCGCGGATGGCCCTCGAGAGTCGCAACGGGCCGCCAGTATAAGAACCCACCCGATCCGCCTCGTGCGCGTGCGTGGGCTCGCGCGGGTACGGTGGCGCCCGTCCGCGGGCTCAACCCCGCATGTGTCCGACCGAAGACCGGGCGAAGAGCCGGTGGGGCCATCTGCCGGAAGGGACCTATAGAATCCCGCCCCGCCTTGAGTCCGCACGCCTCCGACCGTCACCAGCCGCGGGGTTCGCGCCGCCGCAGCGGGTTCCTCCGCGCGACTGCGGCCGTCACCGCGGTCGTGGCGGGGTCGCTCGCGCTCGCCCCCTCCGCGTTCGCCAACTTCATCACGCCCAAGGGCGGCGGCTCGCCGAACGCCGACTCGATCCACACGCTCTACCTGGTCGTGCTGATCGTCGCCGCCGTGGTGTTCGTCGCCGTCGAGTCGGCGCTCGTCTACGCGGTCTTCACGTTCCGCGCGAAGAAGCACCCAGTCGCACGACAGATCCACGGCAACACTCGCCTGGAGATCGGGTGGACGAGCGCCGCCGCGCTGATCCTGCTCATCCTCGCGGTCGTGACGTTCGTCAAGCTGCCCTCGATCGTCAACCCACCCAACTCGCAGAAGGACGGCTACGCGCTGTCGGCGTCGGTGACCGAGCCCAATCCGCCCAACGGCCAGAAGCTCCGGGTCTGCGTGCAGGGCCGCCAGTACATCTGGCGCTACACGTACGGCCAGAACTGTCTGAAGACCGGCTACGCGGCCCACGACCCGTACTCGTACACGACGATGGTCGTGCCCGTGCACACCACGGTCGTGCTGGCGATCCAGTCGCTGGACGTCATCCACTCATGGTGGATCCCGTCGCTCGGCGGCAAGGTCGATGCCGTCCCCGGCGATACCACCTACACCTGGTTCCAGGCCACCCACGTCGGCAAGTACCGCGGCCAGTGCGCCCAGCTGTGCGGCTGGAACCACGACGCGATGGACGCCTACGTCGACGTGGTGACGCCGGCGCAATACAAGGCGTTCCTCTCGGGCCAGACCCGCGTCATCAGGGACCAGAACCGTCAGGTCTCGCAGCTGCGCTCCATCCTGACCTCCGAAAACCAATTGGGAAGTTGAGCTAGTACCGATGGCGACCGTCGCCCCCGAGGAGTACGCAGTCCAGCCGGTTCCCCAGGTGCTGGCTCACGAGGTCCACGCCCCGCGTGAGTCCAAGAAGTGGATGGACTGGGTCCTGACGACCGATCACAAGAAGATCGGGATCATGTACCTGGTCCTCACGTTCGTCTTCTTCTGCATGGGCGGCGTCGAGGCGCTGCTGATGCGCAGCCAGCTGGCGGTGCCGAACAACACGCTGCTCAACCCCGAGCACTACAACCAGCTGCTCACGCTGCACGGCACGACAATGATCTTCCTGTTCGTCGTTCCCGTGTGGGCTGGGTTTGGCAACTACATGGTGCCGCTGATGATCGGCGCCCGGGATATGGCGTTCCCGCGGCTGAACGCGCTTTCGTTCTGGCTGCTGGCCTGCGGCGGGATCGTCTTCTACGCAACGCTGTTCTGGAAGCCGCCGGACGCCGGCTGGTGGAGCTACCCGCCGCTCTCAGAGGCGCTGTTCTCACCCAGCGGCGGCCAGGACGCGTGGATCTTCCTCATCCACCTCACCGGCATCTCGTCGCTGCTCGGCGCGATCAACTTCTACGTGACGATCGTCAACATGCGCGCTCCCGGGATGAGCTGGAACCGCCTGCCGCTGTTCATCTGGGGGATCCTGATCTACGCGATCCTGCTGATCATCGCGCTGCCCGTCGTCGCCGCCGCGGTGACGATGCTGCTGACCGACCGGCACTTCGGCACCCACTTCTTCGACCCGACGACGCACGGCTCGCCGGTGCTGTGGCAGCACCTGTTCTGGTTCTTCGGGCACCCCGAGGTCTACATCATGATCATGCCCGGGTTCGCGGTCGTCTCCGAGGTCGTGCCCGTGTTCAGCCGCAAGCCGATCTTCGGCTATAAGGCGTTCGCAGCCGCGACCGCGGTGATCGCGTTCCTGGCGACGCTCGTGTGGGCGCACCACATGTTCGCCTCGCCGATCCCGATCGTCGTGCTCGGCTTCTTCATGCTCAGCTCGTTCCTGATCGGGATCCCCACCGGGGTGAAGATCTTCGGCTGGATCGCGACGATGTGGCAGGGCTCTCTGGTGATGACAACCGCCATGTGGTACTGCGTCGGCTTCATCGCGATCTTCCTGATCGGCGGGATCACCGGGATCTTCCTCGCGGTGTTCCCGGTCGACTGGCAGCTCAACGACACCTACTTCGTCGTCGCCCACTTCCACTATGTCCTGATGGGCGGGGCGGTGTTCACGGTGTTCGCGGGCGTCTACTACTGGTTCCCCAAGATGACCGGCCGGCTCTGCAACGAGCGGTGGGGCAAGATCTCCTTCTGGATCATGTTCGTCGGCTTCAACGCCACGTTCTTCGTCCAGCACGCGCTCGGGCTCTCCGGCATGCCGCGACGGATCTACACCTATCCCCCGGGGGTCGGCTGGTCGACGTACAACCTGATCTCCTCGATCGGGTCCTACATCCTCGCGGTCGGCATCATCACCAGCATCCTCAACTGGGCAATCAGCTACAAGCGCGGCAAGGTCGCCGGACCGGACCCGTGGAAGGCGAACACGCTCGAGTGGTTCACCTCCTCGCCGCCGCCGACCAACAACTTCGACGTGATCCCGCGCGTGCGCTCGGTGACGCCGATGCTGGACATCCGCCGCGAGGTCGAGCGCCACACCGGCGTCACACAGAAGCGCGCCGGGGCCGAGCAGTTCCTGCACGAGCACGAACAGCTCACCCATTCCTAGAGGGTCGCGGTGAGCTCCTCGACCGTCACGGCGGGCTCTGCCCCAGCACGCACCCGTTCACGCTCGCGTCAGCTCGTCGCAGACTACGTCGACCTCACCAAACCGAAGGTGCAGTCGCTGCTGCTCTTCACCACGGTGACGACGATGGAGATCGCCGGATCCCCGTCCGTGGGACGGATTGCGCTCACCTGCGTGGGCGGGTATCTGTCCGCCGGAGGCGCCGGCGCAGTCAACCACTACTGGGACCGCGACATCGACGCGCGCATGAAGCGCACCGCCGACCGGCCGATCCCGTCGGGGCGCGTGCGGCCCGGTGCCGCGCTCGCGTTCGGGATCACGCTCGCGGCCCTGTCGTTCGTGCTCATGTCACTGACGATCAATCTGCTCGCGGCGTCGCTCGCGCTGGCCGGATTCGTCGGCTATGTCGGGGTCTACACGATCTGGCTCAAGCGGCGCACGGCCCAGAACATCGTGATCGGTGGCGCGGCGGGCGCAATGCCGCCGCTCGTCGCCTGGGCCGCGACCCGCGGATCGCTGTCCTGGACCGCGGTCTATCTGTTCGCGATCGTGTTCTACTGGACACCGCCGCATTTCTGGGCGCTCAGCCTGCTGATGAAGGACGAGTACGCCGAGGTCGGCGTTCCGATGCTGCCGGTGGTTCGAGGCGAGCGGGAGACGCGCCGCCAGATCCTGCTCTATTCCGGCCTCCTGTATGCGGTCACGCAGCTGCCGTTCTGCGCCGGCGGCTTCGGCATCATCTACCTGGTCGGCTCGATTACGCTCGGCCTGGCGTTCTTGGCGGGCGCATGGCAGCTGTATCGCAAGGCGGACCGGCGCTCTGCCCTGCGCCTGTACCTGTTCTCCATGCTCTATCTGGCGATGCTCTTCGCCGTGATGGTGCTCGACGCCAAGCTCTGATCAACTCGGACACGTTCCCGGAAACGCATTAGGATTGACCACAAATGGATAGAAAGCTCGCCCGCAAGAACCTGCGCGCCGCCTACATCGCGGGCGCGATCTGCTTCTTCATGTTCGGCATCTCGTTCGTCGCCGCCGCCATCTACCTGAGCGCATGACCGAGTACGACGAGAACGTCCCGCCCGCCGGCGAGGACATCCACCTTCCTGGGCCCTCGGTCCTGCCGTTGCTGGTCGCGATCGCGATCACCTGCATGGTCATCGGGCTCACGCTCTCGTGGTGGTTCTCGATCTTCGGCGTCGTCCTGTTCGTCATCTCGGCCGGTACCTGGATCCGCGACACTCGACGTGACATCGACGAGCTCCCCGAGGAGCACCACACCCACTAGACCGCGAGGGCTGCGGACCGCCGCGGCCCACTGTGAGGATCAGCCTTTTCCATGAGGATTCGTCAGAAGTACCGGATGCGAACCCCCTCGACGGGGCGCGAGGTCATCGTCGAGGCCGACCCGGGCCGGACCTACCTGGACCGGACGACCGGCGAGGAGCTCGAGATCATCGCGCAGCTGCTGCCGCTGGCTCCGACGCCATCGGAGCTGCCGTGGTCGATCGAGAACCTGCGGTTCTGCAACTGGTGCGACCAGATGTCCCAGAAGGACCTCAACGACTGCCCCTACTGCGGTCGGCGCATGGAGCCGCTGGCTCCGGAAGCCTGATCGGCATCGCCGTGGGTGACGGACTGCCCGACAGGATGCGTACGCGCCGTGTCGGTCGTGCGTTCCTCATACCGCTCGCCACCGTCTGCCTGACCGCCGGGCTGTCTGCCTGCGGTGGGGGCTCCTCGACGGGCAACACCACGGGTGCGCCGCCGTTCACGGTTCCGACCGGCACCGCGGCGTCTCCGGACACCTCGGGCCACAGCAGCAAGACGACCAAGAGCAGCACGAGCACGACGAACACCACCGATGCCTCCACGGGCTCCGGCGTGACGTCGGGCGCGACCACGCCGGCAACGACCCCGGCGACGACGCCGGCCACCACCCCGGCGACGACCCCGCAGACGACCGGTCAGACGACTCCGGCCGGCACCGGGACGAGCGGCGGCGGCAGCGCGGGGACGGGATCCGGGTCGGGCGGTGGCGGGTCGAGCACCACGGGCGGGGCCGGGCTGGGCTCGTTCTGCAAGCAGAACCCCGGCGCCTGCTGACTGGCGGCGCCAGAGCGTGCGGGCAGGTGATCAGCGGCGGACGCTCTGGCCGACGTAGGTCTTCGGCACCTTCGTGTCGAGGACCTCGGTCGCACCGTACTCCAGCCGGGTCCCGGCGTAGTAGCAGCCGAAGGTGGCGGAGGCGCCGATGTGCGTTTGGGCGGTCTGTGCCGAGGCGGGGTTGTTGCAGTTGGCGCGCCGACTCTGGCGGTAGGAGAACTGGCTGCCCGGCAGGTCGAGGGCGAGCACGGGCGCCCAGGTGGGGACCGTGAGCGCGACCACGTCGCCTCGCAGCACCGGCAGCGCGGTGAAGCTGGAGAAGCGCGGAGGAACCGACATCGGCTGCTGCAGAAGCTGGCCGAGGAACGGCGTGAGGTCGTAGACGCCGCTCTGCGCGACGAGCTTGTACGTGTTGCCGGGCTCCGGCTGCAACACGCTGACCGCGAGCTCAGGAGCGCCGCCATAGCGGCTGTTCAGGCCCTTGATGATCCCGGCGCGCTCGCTCGGCTTGGCGACCAGCCGCGACAGGCCCACCGTGAAGCTGACGATCCACCCCTGCTGGTTGACCCGCATCGGGTTGATCACCGCATCGCTCATCATCTGCAGCGCGGTCGTCCGCGTGAGGACGATATGGCAGTTGGCCAGAGAGCTCTGCTTGGGGCACGCCGGCGCGCTCAGCGGCGTCGTCGTCTGCCCGAGTTGGACGGTCTGTGCGGACGCAGCGGCGGGCATGAGCACCGCCAAGCCTGCGAGCGCGGCGGCGATCAGGGCGAAAAGGGGCGTGAGGCGTGTCGTCATGTCTCCCATTCAACACGACCAGAACGCCCCTGGTTGCGGCGCCACGGAGATTGCAGAAACGCGCGCGTCGCCGCGCGAGGCCGCTCAGAGCTTGGAGACGCGCACCGCCTTAGGCCCCTTGGGGCCCTCCTCCTCCTCGTAGGAGACCTTTGCGCCCTCGGCCAACGACCGGTAGCCGTCGCCGTCGATGCCCGTGAAGTGGACGAACAGATCGCGGCCGCCGTCATCGGGCGTGATGAACCCGAAGCCTTTGTCGTCGCTGAACCACTTCACCGTTCCGGTTGCCATCGCACATCCCTCACCTATCGATCAGCGGACGGGCCGCTCCACCCCGTCCAGAGGCGCCAAACGTACCAGTCCGCCGGGGGTTGCGGGGAAAACCTGCCCGAACGGGCGGGCCGCCCCGGCGCCGAATCGAAGCTCAGCTGCGCAGCAGTTCGGCGGTCGCCGCGATCTCGTCCGCGTCGCCCGGCTGCGGGATCCACGGCAGTTTCAGCGGATCGCCGTGGTAGCGCGGGATCACGTGGACGTGGAGATGGAAGACGGTCTGCCAGGCCTCGGCCCCGCAGGAGTTGATGAGGTTGACGCCATCGGCGCCGAGCGCGGGTACCGCGCGCCGCGCGAGCCTCTGCGCGGCCTGGACCGTCGCGGCGAGATCGCCCGGGTCGATCTCGAGCAGGTTCCGAGCGTGGCGGCGGGGTACCACGAGCGCGTGGCCGCGTGTCGCCGGGTTGAGGTCCATGAAGGCGACCGTGAGCTCGTCCTCGTCGACCCGCTGCGAGGGCAGCTCGCCGGCGACGATCTTGCAGAAGATGCAGTCCGGGTCGGTGTCGGCCATTCCGCGCCCGAGCTTACCGGCGCGCGCGGGCCAGCGAGGGTCGGCCGACGGCGAGGGTCGGCCGGCGGCGAGGGTCGGCCGGCGAGGGTCGGCCGGCGAGGGTCGGGCTGATCGAGTCAGCCGGGTTGTGGTCGGTTTCATTGAAGGGTCCAATGAAATCCACCACAACCGCCCCGCGTCATGGCCGGTCGCTCTCCTCCAGCAAGTCCCGAGCGAGCTGGAGCGCCTGCTCGCGCCCGGAGATCTCCCCCGCGTAAGCGGCGGCCTGCAGCTCGGCCAGGAGCTCGCCGAGGCGCGGCCCAGGGGTGATGCCGAGCGCCTCGGCGAGCTCGTCCCCGCGCAGCGGGGGCCGCGGCGGCTCGGCTTCGAAGGCAAGCGCTGCGGGCATCACCTCGGCGGCGAGCCGGAGATGGGCGTCGATCGCCGGCCCCGCGTTCGCCCCCCGCGTCGCCAGGCGGTCGGCGACGCTGAGCAGCGTGACGTCGACCGCCACCGGCGCGCACGCCATCAGATAGTCGTAGAGCCCCCGGCGCGAGAGCGGGGCGCTGTGCACCAGGAAGCCGAGGCGCAGATGCGAGCGCGTCAGCGCGGCCACGTATGACTGGAGCCGGTCGGAGGCCCGCAGCCGGCCGAGGATCTCGCGTGACATCTCCGCACCCAGCTCGTCGTGGCCCCAGAAGCTCACCCTCCCCTCTTCGCTGACCGCCCGCGTCCGCGCCTTGGCGACGTCGTGCAGCAGCGCGCCGAAGCGCAGCGCCTGGCCGCGGGTGAGCTCGTTTGCGAGCGGCTGCGCGAGCGCGTCACCGAGCGCGTGCGCCGTGTGCTCGTCGGCGACCAGGCGTGCGGGCTCCTCGACGAGCGCGATCGTCTCGGCGAGCGTCGCGCGCGTGTGACCGCTGACGTCGAGGTGGTGGTAACGGCTCTGCTCGACACCGTGCAGCGCGTCGAGCTCGGGCAGCACCGCGCGCATCGCGCCGAGCTCGTCCATCAGTTGAAGGCCGGTGAGCGCGCCGGGTGCACAGACCACGCCGCGCAGCTCGGCGAAGATCCGCTCGCCCGCGACCGCCGTCAGCTCGGCGGCGCTCTCACGAGCACGCGCCAGTGTGACGGGCTCGGCGGTGAACCCGAGCTGTGCGGCGAACCGCGCGAGCCGCAGCACCCGCAGCGGATCCTCGCGGAAGGATCGCTCGGAGACCATCCGCAGCCGCCCGGCACGCAGGTCCGCCACCCCACCGAATGGGTCGATCGCGGACCCGAGCTCGCCGCCGGCCAGCAGCGGCTCGGCGATCGCGTTGAGGGTCAGGTCACGACGGGCGAGATCCTCCTCGACGCCGGCCCCGACCAGGGCGAGCAGGTCGAGCTGCCAGCTGCGGTCGCGCGCCGCCACTCGCCAACCGCCGAACGCCTCGGAGAGCTCGAACGCATGCCCCGCGGCCCGGCGGCCCACCGCACGGGCGAGCATGGCCGGATCGCCCGTGACCACGGCGTCGATGTCGAGCGTCGCGCGACCCAGCAGCCGATCGCGGACGACGCCCCCCACGAGCCACACCTCCGCTCGTGCCTCGCCGGCCGCCGCCGCCAACGCGGCGAGCGGCTCCTGAACCGTCCCGCCGCCGCTGCGTCCGCCGGCGGTCACTCCACCGCCTCGCCATCGCGGTGCCAGCGGCGCATGACCCGTTCCGACAGCCGGCAGAGCACCTCGTGGTTGATCGTGTCGATCCGCCGGGACACGTCCTCGGCGGTGATGCGCTCCTCACCGGAGCGCCCGATCAGCACCACCTCCTCCCCCACTCTGGCGCCGGACCGCGGGCCGAGATCGACGGTGATGTTGTCCATGGAGACCGTGCCGACGATCGGGCAGCGCCGCTCGGAGATCAGCACCTCGCCATTGTTGGTGTGGGCCCGCGCGACGCCGTCGGCGTAGCCGATGGGGAGCGTCGCGATCCAGGTCTCCCGCTCGGCGATGAACCGCCGACCGTATCCGACCGACTCGCCCGGCCCCAGCCGCTTGACCGCGGCGACGTAGGAGGTCAGCTCGAGCACGGGCTCGAGGCCCCAGACCTCAGGGCTCTCGTTCATCGGGTCGCAGCCGTGCAGAGCGATCCCGCAGCGGACCATGTCGAAGTGACTGGCGGGCTCCGCGACCGTCGCCGCGCTGTTCGCGGCGTGGGCCACGACGGGCTGGACGCGCCGGATCCGCTCCACGAACGGTGCAAACGCGGCGAGCTGCGCGGCGAGGAACTCGCGGTCGCCGTCGGCGGTCGCGGTGTGGGTCATCGCGCCACGAAGCACCAGCCCATCCGTGGACGCGATCCGCTCGGCGACGGCAACCGCCTGGCGCAGATCGCGCGTTCCCAGGCGCCCCAGCCCGGTGTCGTACTTGACGTGGACGCGGACCGGCGACCCGACCCCCCGAGCCGCGTGGGCGATCGCGTCGACGAACGCCGGATCCCAGGCGACCAGCTCGCCGCCGGCGCGCAGTGCCGTGGGCAGCTCCTCCTCGGACACCGCGCCCAGCACCAGGACCGGAACCTCGGGGGCGATCCCCTGCTCGCGGAGCTCCGCGGCTTCCTGCGCGGTCGCGACCGCCAGCGAGCTCGCCCCGCCCGCGAGCGCCGCGCCCGCCACCTGCGCGGCGCCGTGCCCGGACGCGCGCGCCTTGACCACGGCGCACAGTGCCGTCCCGCCGCTCAGCCGCGCGCGAAGCCGCGCCGCGTTGCGCTCGCTCGCCGCGAGGTTGATCCGGGCCAGGGCGCGCAGCACTCGCGGACGCGATCAGGAGCGCAGCGCGCCGGCGCGCGCATGGGGCAGGAGCTCGATCACATCGTGCGCGACGACGCCTTCGGTCGCGAGTGTCTCGGCCGCCAGCACCCCCGCACGCGCGTGGACGAGCACGCCCGCACAGGCCGCCTCGAACGGATCCATCCGTTTGGACAGGTAGGCCCCGATGACACCGGAGAGCACGTCCCCGGTCCCCGCCGTGGCGAGCGCGCTCGCGCCGCCGCGACTCACCGCGACACGCCCATCGGGCTCGGCGACGAGCGTGTCGTCGCCCTTGAGCACGACGACCGCCTGTGCAATGTGGGCCGCCTCCCGCGCCGCGCCCAGCCGGTGGGCCTCGATCTCCTCGCTTGGGCGCTCGAGCAGGCGCCCGAGCTCTCCGGCGTGCGGGGTGAGCACGGTCGTCGCGGTCCGGTCGGCGAGCGACTCCAGGCGGCCGGAGACCGCGTTCAGGCCGTCGGCGTCCAACAGCAGCGGCAGCTCGGCGCGGCGCGCGATCCGGCGGACGAGCTTCTGGGTCCCGGCCTCGCGACCGATACCGGGACCGAGCACGAGCGCGTCCGCTCGCCCGGTTCGCTCCAGGACGCTCTCCAGCGCCTTGACGGTGAGCGCGCCGTCTTCGTCGGGGAGCGGGACCGACATCGCCTCCAGCAGACGTTGCTCGAAGACGAGGTTCAGCGAGGCGGGAACCAGAGCGGTCACGTACCCCGCGCCGGCGCGCTGCGCAGCCTCGCAGGCGAGGCTCGGCGCGCCGGTCAGCCCGGTCGAGCCGCCGCAGATGAGCACCGCCCCCGCGGCGAACTTCGTCGACTCGCGGCCGCGGCGCGGGATCAGATCGACCACCCGTGGCTCGATCAGGCCGATCTGCGGCTCGGGCGGCGCACCACTCGGGATCGCGATGTCGGCGACGGTCACCGTTCCCGCGTGACCCTTGCCGGGAGCGATCCACAGACCAGGCTTGCCGGCCGAGAACGTGATCGTCAGTCGGGCGCGCACCGCGTTCTCAGACGCCTCACCCGTCGAGGCATTGACGCCGCTGGGCACATCGCAGGCGATCACGACCGGCGGGCGGGCGCTCTGTCCGGCGCGGTTGATGGCGGCGATCGCGTCCGCCGCCTGACCGTGCGGCTCGCCGGCGAACCCGGTGCCGAAGATCGCGTCGACGATTGCCCCCGCGCCATTGAGCGCTTCGCTCGTGAATGGCCGCGGCGGCTCGCCGCCGAGACGCTCCAGGTTGGCGCGCGCGTCACCGGTGAGCGTCTCGCCCGGCGCGAGCAGCAGGACGTCGACCTCGCGGCCGCGGCCGCGGAGCCAGCGCGCGGCCACCAGCCCATCACCGCCGTTGTTGCCCTTGCCGCAGACGATGGCGATGCGACCGTCGGGCGCCCGCGCCCCGACCAGCTCGGCGAGCGCGCCACCGGCGTTCTCCATCAGCTCAAGCGAGGGGATCCCGCGCTCCTCGATCGCCCACGCATCGATCGCGCGCTGCTGCGCGGCGTCTGGCAGCGGCGTCAGCCAGGCGGGCAGCGGGGTCACCGACGAAACTCCATCATGTCCGCTCGATCATCGCCACCGCACCGGCCTGGACGCGCGTGTGGGTCAGCGATAGCCGCACCGTCGCGACGCCGAGCTCACGCGCCCGCGCGGCGATCCCGCCGTGGAGCACGACCTCCGGCACCCCGCCGCGCGGCGGCGAGACGACCTCGACCTCGCGCCATTCCCAGCTCTGCAGCCCGAGCGCCTTGGCGACGGCCTCCTTGGCGCAGAATCGCGCCGCCAGATGCTGGCCTGGACGGGCGCGGGCGGCGGCGTACGCGCGTTCTCCGTCGGTGAAGATCCGCTGCGCCAGGCGCGGTCGCCGGGCGAGCGCCTGCTCGAGTCGCTCGATCTCGAGCAGGTCGAGGCCGACGCCTCCCGGCGCCGCGGCCGGGGCCGCGCCGGCCGGATGCTCGCCCGGGGGCGTCACTCGACGGTGACGGTCTTGGCCAGATTGCGCGGCTGGTCGACGTTGAGGCCGCGCGATCGGGCGATGTGGTAGGCGAGCAGCTGAAGCGGGATCACCGCGAGCAGCGGTGCCAGCATCCAATGCGTCGGCGGCACCCAGATGACCTCATCGGCGTGCTCGGCGATCTCGGCGTCGCCCTCGGTGGCGATCGCGATCACACGCGCACCGCGCACCCGGACCTCCTGGATGTTCGAGACGAGCTTTTCCCGGACCGGCGAATCGGTGGCGACAACCACCACGGGGGTGTCCTGGTCCAGCAGCGCGATCGGGCCGTGCTTCATCTCGCCGGCGGCATACGCGTCGGTGGCGATGTAGGAGATCTCCTTGAGCTTGAGCGCGCCCTCGAGCGCAACCGGCAGGCCGATGTGGCGCCCGAGGTACATGAAGAAGTCGGCCTGGTGGACGGAGGCGGCGATCGTCTCGATCGGCGACGCGTCGCGCGCCATGAACTCACTGATCATGTGCGGCAGGCGCTTCAGGTCGGAGATCGGCGGCTTGAGCGCCGCCCGGTCCATCACGCCTCGGACCTCCGCAAGCCGGAACGCGATCAGGTACATCGCGGTGATCTGGCTGACGAACGTCTTGGTGGCGGCGACGCCGATCTCCAGGCCCGCCCGGGTGTAGAGGGTGCCGTCCGCCTCCCGCGTGATCTGCGCGCCCATGACGTTGGTGAGCGCGAGCACGCGCGCACCCCGGGCCCGCGCGGTCTGCATCGCCACGAGCGTGTCGAGCGTCTCCCCCGACTGCGAGATGCCGATCACCAGATCCGCGGGGCCCACGACCGGGTCGCGATAGCGGTACTCGGAGGCGACCTCGACCTCGACTGGGACGCGGGCCCAGTGCTCGATCGCGTAGCGGCCGATCAGCCCGGCGTGATAGGCGGTGCCGCAGGCGACGACCACGACCCGGCGCAGGCCGGCGAGGAACTCGTCGTCGATCGGGGTGGTCGAGGCGCCGCCCGGCTGGGCGACGATGCCGAGGTCGATCCCCCAGCCGCGAGCTGCGCGCTCGCCGATCGTCTCGGCGACAGCGTCGGCCTGCTCGTGGATCTCCTTGAGCATGAACGTCTCATATCCCTGCTTCTCCGCGGTGTCCGCGTCCCACTCGATCTCCGAGATCTCCCGCTCGACCGGCTCGCCCTCGGCCGTGGAGAACTCGGCGCCGTCGGGACGGAGGGCCACGATCTCGTCATCGAGGATGTACTGCACACGGCGGGTCTCGCGCAGGAACGCGGGGATCGCCGACCCGATGAACTGCTCTCCATCGCCGACGCCGACGATCAGCGGACACTCGCGACGGACCCCGACGAGCAGACCGGGGTCGTGCGCGCTCATCGCCACGAACGCGTAATGGCCGCGCATCTCGGCGTAGGCGGCGCGGACCGCAGCCACCAGATCGCCCTCGTAGTGATGCGCGACAAGATGGGCGATCACCTCGGCGTCGGTCTCCGACGTGAAGCGCGGGGGGGTGGGGGCCGTGTCCCTCAGTCGCGCCTTGAGCGCGATGTAGTTCTCGACGATCCCGTTGACGACGATGTGGACGCTGTCGGTGGTGTCGAAGTGAGGATGGGCGTTCTCCTGGGTGACGCGACCGTGGGTCGCCCAGCGGGTGTGGCCGATCCCGGTCTCGACGGCCTGCTCGGCGACCGCCACCGCCATGCCCCCGCCATCTCCGCGGCGGCCGTCGCGATCGGCGATCGCGGTGCGCAGCGCGCTGAGGTTCCCGACCGCCCGGACGGCATCGATCCGGTCTCCTTCGAGCACGGAGATCCCGGCGCTGTCATATCCCCGGTATTCGAGCTTCTCCAGCCCCTCCATCAGAAGGGGGCGTGCCTTCCGAGGTCCGACGTAACCGACGATGCCGCACATAGGTGTCCTCCTGGGGGTGCTGTGGCTCGCCCCGGGCGAGCAGAGGGCAGTCTGAGGTTACCGTGCGCCGAGGGCCGTCCGGACGGCGTCGCACAGGCGATCGCACGTCTCATCGGCCTCTGCTTCGGTCGGCGCCTCGACCATCACGCGGATGAGCGGTTCGGTGCCAGAGGTGCGGACGAGCACACGCCCCCGTCCCTCCAGCCCGTCCGATGCCCGCCCGACCGCCTCGGTGAGCGAGGGAGCGTCGATCGCGGCCGCGAGCGCCTCGCGGTTGTCGGCGCGCACGTTGACCAGACGCTGGGGCAGCTTCTCCATCGCCCCTCGCGCTCGCAGATCGCGCCCGCCGAGCGCCTCGAGAGTGAGCAGCGCGCTCGCGATCCCGTCGCCGGACGGGCTGAATCCGAGTTCCAGGATGTGACCGGACTGCTCGCCGCCGAGCACCCAGCCGCGGCGGCGCAGCTCGTCCAGGACGTAGCGATCCCCGACTGCGGTGACCGCGACCTCGATCCCGGCCTCGTCCATCGCCGTGTGAAACCCGTAGTTGGTCATGACCGTGACGGCCACGCCACCGCCCGCCAGCCGCTCGCTTTCGTGCAGGTGCAGCGCCGCCAGCGCCACGAGTTCGTCCCCGTCGACCACGCGCCCGTCGCCGTCGACCGCCAGCACACGGTCGCCGTCGCCGTCGAACGCGAAGCCGAGCTCATGCCCACCCGCCTGCAACGCCGCCTGCAGGCTCTCCAGATGGGTCGAGCCGCAGCCGTCGTTGATGTTGCGGCCGTCAGGCTGGTTGGCCAGCACCTCGACGTCGGCGCCCAGACGCCGGAAGATCTCCGGCGCCGCCTCGAACGTCGCACCGTGGGCGGTGTCGAGCAGGATCCGCCGACCGGTGAGGTCGAGATCCTGGAAGCGGCTGTGCAGCTCGCGCAGGTAATCCTCCAGGGCCCCGTGGAGCTGGTGGACGCGACCGATCTCGGCGGGGCCCTCCGCCGGCGCGACGCCGGCCGCGAGCTCGGCCTCGATCGCGTGCTCGGTCTCGTCGTCGAGCTTGAACCCGTCAGCCCCGAACAGCTTGATGCCGTTGTCCTCGTACGGGTTGTGCGACGCCGAGATGACGACGGCCATCGACAGCCCGTGGCGGCGCACGAGCATCGGGGCGGCGGGCGTCGGCAGGATTCCGGCCAGCAGCGCGTCACCGCCGGCGGCAGTGATCCCGGCCGCGATCGCGGCTTCGAGCATCTCACCGGACTCGCGCGTGTCCCGGACGACGAGCACCCCAGGACGCTGGTCGGGAGTGCTGCGCGGCAGTCGTGCGGTCGCCGTGCGGGCGATCGCCAGCGCCAACTCGGCGGTCAGAAAATCTCCGGCTCGCCCGCGGACGCCGTCGGTCCCGAACATCTGGCGCGCCATCGACTCGGCCCGCGTGGTCGGGCTAGCGCTTGGAGAACTGCGGGCGCTTGCGGGCCTTCTTGAGGCCGGCCTTCTTGCGCTCCTTCACCCGCGGGTCGCGCGTGAGGAAGCCGCGGCGCTTGAGCTCGCCGCGCAGGTTCGGATCGGCCTCCAGCAGCGCACGCGAGACCCCGTGGCGTAGAGCGCCCGCCTGCGCCGCGACACCGCCGCCGTGCATGCGGGCGATGACGTCCATCCGCGACTCGTAGCCGACCGTCTCCAGCGGCTGGCGGATGATCCGCTGCAGCGTGGCGCGCGGGAAGAACTCGTCGAGCGTCTTGCCGTTGATCGTGTACGCGCCGGTACCCGGCTTCAGGATCACCCGGGCGACGGCGGTCTTGCGCTTGCCGGTGGCGGTGTAACGGGCGCCGGAGGCGAGGTCGATGGCGGCGTCGGCAATCGGCTGGGAATCGGTCTCTTCATCGTCCCCCTCGCCGAGCGCTGCGGCTTCGGCGTCCGCCTCGGCGGCGGCGCGGGCCTCGGCGTCGAGGTACTCGTCGCCCTCGGTGACGATGTCCGGGATCAGATCGGCACCGGGAATCTCAGGACGGACGCGCGGAGCGAGTTCCTCCTCGTCCTCACCGGCAGCCTCGGGCTGCTCCGCGGACTCCGCGGCCGGAGCGGGCGCCTCGGCGGGCGTCTCGGCAGCGGCGGGCTCCTCAGCGGCCGCAGGCTCCTCAGCTGATGCAGCAGGCTGAGCGGCGGGTGCCTCGTCGGCGGCAGCGGGCGGCGTCGAGTCATCCTGCGACGACTCTGCTCGCGGCGTTTCAGGCGTCTGCGTGGTGTCGTCCGCGGACGAGCCCGCAGAGTCGGCGCTGGATGCTTCGACGCCCTCCTGCGGCTCGGGGTTGTCCGTCTCGCTCACTGCGAAATCTCCATCGGTTGCGGCTGCTGGGCGGCGTGCGGATGGTCAGGGCCCGCGTAGACCTTCAGCTTGGTGAGCTGCTTGCGCGCGAGGCGGTTCTTGGGAAGCATCCCCTTGACGGCGATGCGGATGACCTCCTCGGGCCGGCGATCGAGCATCTCCTGAAGCGTGCGTGACTTCAGCCCGCCCGGATAACCGGAGTGGCGGTAGTACAGCTTGTCGGTGAGCTTCTTGCCGGTGACCGCGATCTTGTCGGCGTTGACGACGATGACGAAGTCGCCGGTGTCGATGTGCGGCGTGTAGGTCGGCTTGCGCTTGCCGCGCAGCGCGTCGGCGATCTGGGTCGCGAGCCGTCCGAGCGTCTGCCCGGTGGCATCCACGACCAGCCAGTTGCGCTCGCGATCGGTGGGTTTGGCTACGTAGGTCTTCATGGCACGTGTTCGGGCCGCGCAGCTGTCCGCGCGGCGGCCGCTGACTATAGCCACCCCGGCGCGCCCTCGGGGGCCGGGAGGACGGGACTTGGAGCGCATCGATGCCCGATCCCGACCGGAATCCGCTCCGGGTCGGCCTCACGCGCGCCTTATGCCCCCGTTCGTAGGCTTTCGTTCGATGCGATCGACCATCGCCCTCAAGCGGCTGGGCTACCGGGTTGCGTTCCGGGGGCTGCAGCTGCGTTGGGCGGTGCAGCGACCGGTGTCCGTGGGGGTCAAGTGCCTGATTACGCACGACGACCGCGTTCTGCTCGTGCGTCACACCTACGGCGCGCGCGCCTGGGATCTGCCGGGCGGCTCCAGCAAGCGCGGCGAGGATCCGCTGGTCACGGCTCGCCGCGAGATGCAGGAGGAACTCGGGCTCGGAGACGCCGACTGGCAACCCTACGGTCAGCTACACGGAACGATCTACGGTCGCCGCGACGAGATCCACGTCATCCGCGCCGAGCTCTCCTCGCCCGCCCTCTGCGTCGACCCCGTCGAGATCGAAGCGGCAGCGTGGTTTGACCGCGACAGGTTTCCGTTGTGGGTCAGCCCGTTTGTCGGGCCTGTGCTCGCGGGAGGGTTTCCTGTGGGGCCGCGGGGGGCTGGCGCGGGTGGCGTCCCTCCCCCAACAACGCTCCTTTGAACTTCGGTGCCGTTGGGATGACGGAGCGTTCGCGATTGGGGGATGGGCGCCACCCGCGCCAGCCCTCCGAGCCTCGCGGTTCTTCCCCGCTGCTGCTGGCCCGCTCGGTGCTTCTGCGACCGGCCCGTCGGCCGGCACGCTCCGTCACAGGCCGGTCGCGGAGACCAGGAGCGTTGCGTCGGCTCATCGAGAACGTCCCGACGGTGGGCACCGTGGGGGTTGGGGGCGAGGGGTGGTGACTCGTCCCGATCGCGGACGCACCGGCGGATCGGGGCGCCCCGGCCCTCAAAGAAGCGTTGTCGGGACGAGGCGCTACCCCTCGCCCCGAATCACTCCAACTCGATGGTGCCCGGCGGCTTGGACGTGATGTCGAGCACCACGCGACCGACAGGACGGATCTCGTT
>DATJTS010000037.1:0-88895 GCA_035503035.1 Solirubrobacteraceae bacterium | reverse complement strand
AGGTGTGCCGCTTGCGGTAACGCTCGCACGCCAACGGAGTCCCTCGCGCCAATGAGCCGACGTGAACGAAACCGCCGACGCCGGCGGCACCGCGGATCCCCAGTCGGGCGGATCGTGGTCATGTCGGTGCTGCTCAGCGTGTGCGGGATCGCGTTGGCCGCGATGGCGATGGTCGGCTGGGTCGTGGGCGTCGCCGACTCGGCGCCGAACATCTGCCAGCTGCACGCGCAGGTGAAGGGCGACGTCTCGCAGGTGTTCGCGTCCAACGGGCAGTCGCTCGGCTATATCGCATCCGATACCGTGCGCACCGCGGTCACGGCCAAGCAGATCCCGAAGATCCTTCGCGAGGCGACTGTCGCGATCGAGGACCGTCGCTTCTACCAGCACGGCGCGCTCGACTACGAGGGCATCGTGCGCGCGGCGATCAAGGACGCGGTCCACGGCTCGACCGCGTTGCAGGGAGCCTCGACGCTCACGATGCAGCTCGTCGACAACGAGTACCTGCCGCGCAAGTACCGCAACGCCCGCGCCAACCACGACCTCAAGTACAAGATCGTGCAGGCGAAACTCGCCGAGCAGCTCGAGGCCAAGCACTCCAAGAAGTGGATCCTCGACGGCTACCTGAACAACGTCCCGTACGGCACGGTCGGCAACCAGACCGCGTACGGCGCGGGAGCCGCGTCGTGGATGTTCTTCGACAAGCCGGTCTCCAAGCTCAACCTGGTCCAGGCGGCGCTGCTCGCCGGCCTTCCCCAGGCCCCGTCGGAGTACAACCCGTTCCAGTTCCCCGGCCAGGCCCGCACGCGGCGGGCGCACGTGCTGGGGTCGATGGTCCGCGCCGGGTACATCACCCAGGTACAGGCCGACCGCGCCGACCGCGCCCGGCTGGAGATCAAGCACGACGCGCCGGACAACAGCCACCTCGACCCCTACGTCTTCAACTACATCGAGCAGCAGGCAGCCAACGACCTCTGCCCGAAGCACCCTGACAACTGCCCGACGCTCACCAACGGCGGGCTGAAGATCCAGACGACGATCAACCTCCACGACCAGGCCGTCGCCACGCAGTCACTGCGCGATCACGCATCGCTGTTCGCCGAGGTCGGCGGCCCCGGTGTCGGCGGGGGCCTCGCCTCGGTCAACGCGTCCAACGGGCACATCCAGGCGATTGCCACCTCGGGCGACTACGCCCAGACCAAGGTGAACTATGCGACGTCGGCGATGCGGCAGACCGGATCGGCGTTCAAGGTGTTCGCGCTGATGGAGCTGATCCACGACTTCAACGGCGACCCGAACACGACCTACTACGACTCCCGGCCGCTGGAGGCCGGCTGGCTGCCCGAGGCGCCGACGTGGTCGGTGCACACCGATGACTACTCCTACGCCGGTTCGATCAACATCACCACCGCGACCTGGATGTCGGACAACACGGTGTTCGCACAGCTGTCGGCCGACATGGGCAACGTGAAACCGGGAGACAAGCTCGACGCGATCGCCCACGCCATGGGCATCACCTCGACGCTGACGGGCAACCCCTCGGAGGTGCTGGGGGGCCTGAAGTACGGGACCACCCCGCTCCAGATGGCCGACGCCTACGCGACGATCGCCGACGGGGGCGTCCATCACACGCCGACGATCATCAACAAGATCATCTTCCCGGATGGGTCGGTGCGGAACTTCGGCAACCCGAAGGGCCATCGCGTCTTCCCATACGACCAGACCTATGCGGCCGACCAGGTGCTCGAGGAGGTGCTCACCCATCCGGGCGCGACTGCCTACGGCAACTCCTACGGCTGTCCCGCCGCCGGAAAGACCGGGACGGCGGAGAACCTGGAGAACGCATGGTTCGTCGGCTACACGCCGCACATCTCGACCGCGGTCTGGGTCGGCAACCCGACCGGTGACGTGGCGATGGGGCCGGACGCGTTCGGCGGGACACTCGCGGCCCCGGTATGGAAGCAGTACATGGAGGACACCGACGACGGCTACTGCGGCGGCTGGACCGCCCCGACCGAGCCGTTCGCCGGGACCGCATTCACCGGCCCGCATGCCTCGGCCCCGCCTCCGCCCCCCAGCTATGGGAACCCGACCAAGAAGAAGTCGGGCAAGGGCACCGGCGCCGGCAACACGGGCAAGGGAGCGGGCAACACCGGCACCGGCGCGGGCAACACGGGCACCGGCGCGGGGAACACCGGCGCGGGGACCGGCGGGACCAGCACCACCGGCGGCGTCTCGCCGACCGGCTGACCGCACGCGCCACGGCGCTCCGAGGCCCGCCGACGCACACGATTGCAACGGCGCGGCGCCCGTGGACTGGTAGCCTCGTCGTCCCGGGCACCGCACTCACGCATGCCCGCCGAACAAGGATTGCTGACTGAATGCCGAAGGAAGACAAGGTCGAGCTCGAGGGCGAGGTTGTCGAGGCCCTGCCCAACGCGATGTTCCGCGTCAAGCTCGACAACATGGATCGTGTCGTGCTCGGCCACGTGGCCGGCAAGATGCGCCGCTTCCGGATCCGCATCCTGCCGGGCGACCGCGTGCGCGTGGAGCTCTCGCCCTACGACCTGGACCGCGCGCGGATCGTCTACCGCCACCGCTGAGCTCCCGCTCGAGCCGGTCGTCCGCGGCGGCCGCTTAGGTGCGCGAGCTCGAGCTGATCGAGGGGATCGAGCGAGCGCTCCGAAGCCTCGGTCCCGCCCACACACGCGTCGCCCGCGGCCCGGGGGACGACGCGTCGGTCGTCCGCGCCGGCGGGCCATGGTCGGTCACGTCGGTTGACAGCCTCGTCGACGGCGTGCACTTCCGGCTCGGAGAGCTCACCCCCCACGAGATAGGCCACCGGGCGCTCGCCTCCGCGCTGTCGGATCTTGCCGCGATGGGGGCGCGTCCGGGCGAGGCGTACCTCGCGGTGACGTTGCCGGCCGGGTTCGCGCTGGCGGACGGGCTCGACCTGGTAGCGGGCGCGGGCGCGGTCGCCGAGCGACACGGAGTCGCGTTGTGCGGCGGAGATGTGTCCGGGTCGCCGACGCTGACGTTGGCGGTCACGGTCGTCGGCTGGGCGGATGAGCCAGGGTTGCTGGTCGGCCGCGACGGCGCGCGCCCGGGCGACCTGGTCGCCGTCACCGGCCCGCTGGGCGGCGCCGGCGCCGGGTTGGCGCTGCTCGAGGGTCGCGCGGACCCAGCGACGCTCGTCCCCGGGGAGGCCGCGGAGCTGCATCGGCGCTACGCGCGACCCGAGCCACGGCTGCGTGAGGGCGCTGCGCTCGGCGAGCTCGGGGCGAGTGCGTTGATCGACATCTCCGACGGGATCGCCACCGATGCCCGCCACCTCGCGCGGCGTAGCCGCGTCCGGATCGAGCTCGAGGCTGCACGGCTCCCGCGCGACGGTGGTGTCGATGCGGTCGCCTCCGCGCTCGGCGTCCGCCCCGAGGTGTTCGCGGCGACCGCCGGCGAGGACTACGAGCTCTGCGTGTGCGTGCCGGCGGCGTCGCGCCCCGCGCTGGAGCGGGAGTGGAGCGACAGGGGCCTCACGCCGCTCACCTGGGTCGGCGAGGTCCACGAGGCGTCGACGTCTGGTCCCGGCCTGGAGTTCGCCGACGTCGCCGGCGAGCTCTCAGGCTGGGAGCACGGCGGTCAGCTCTGATCGCCGGTCCGCGGAGTCTCGGGCCGATCGGGAGCTGCCAGGATCCGGCGCAGGATCGCGTCGGCCACGGCGTTCGTGTCGACTCGGTATTCCCCGCGGTCGATGAGTTGTTGGAGTTCGTTCATGCGCATCTCGTTGCGTCCTTGCGGTGTCGAGATCGGACCGATCACACCGAATCTGTCGGCACCCGGCATAGCTGGCTGGACGGAGCCCGTCACCAGTGGACGAACGTCCATCTCCAGCGCCCTGACCACTTGACGAATGGCTCGGCTGAGCGCGGGGTCACCGCCTGGGAGCGTTCCGCTCATCGTGCGAGCGCCGGCCCCCGGGGCACGGTATGGCGCAGGCGGGCGAACACGATGTAGCGCTGCGTGGCGCTGTAGATCGGGTTGCACGCCGAGAGCACGAGTTGCTCGTAGCCGACGTCCCTGACCACCGAGACGTCGGTCGGCAGCACGATCTGATGGTGCGTCACGACGTAGGTGAAGACGCCGTAGGGCATGGTCACGATGATCTTGTCGCCGCGGCGCAGGTTGTTGATGAAGCGGAACGGGGCGAGGTAGGTGGTGCGGTGCCCGGCGATGCCGACGGTCTGCCCCATGCCGGGCAGCGCGGTCGACGGGTAGTGACCGGGGCCCGACTCCAGATCGTTGGTATCGGTCCCCTGGATCACGTTGTAGGTGTTGCCGATCCGCGGGATGTGGATCTGACCGATCGCGTCGCCATTGTGCACGCGGGCAAGGTCCTCGCGCGCGAGATAGGCGATGCGCTGCCCCTTGACCTTGATCGCGTGCAGCGTCCGGGTCTGCTTCGGCGTGAGCGGCGCCGTCGTGTAGCTCAGGTAGCGCCGGTTGACGTCCGCACGCTGCAGCAGTGCGATCGCCGCGGTGACCGGCTCCTGCCAGAGCAGCGTGATCCCGCCGTCGACCAGCAGCAGCAGACCGGAGAGGATCAGGACGGAGGAGATGTCACGCAGGACGCGCCGCATGGCAGCTCACGATGTTGGCATGTGCTCAGCGCCGGAGCGCCGACTTCGTGCCGCCGAGCGATCCGGGGCCCGCGTAGCTGAGCGGACCGCGGACGGTGACCGGGACGGCCGCCGGCTCGGGCCGGCGCGTGTCGGCGACGATCAGCACCACCGCCGTGACCATGCAGCCGAGCACGAGCGCCCACTCGACCGCGGCCACCCAGGAGACGACGTGTCCGGCGAGCAACAGCACCGCCTCGTAGGCGAGCTGACCGCCGTCGAAGCCGAGCGCTTGCCCATAGAAGACGACGACGGCAGCAGTCGGGATGGCGCCGAGGGCAACCATCAGCGACCGCGTCCAGGCACCGCCGGGGATTGCCAGGTCGGAATCGACCCCCCAGATCCACAGGTGCAGCGCGGGCACCAGCAGCGCCGCGGCGAGTGGGTTGGCGTACCACAGCAGCAGCGCGACCACGACCAGCACGAGCCCCATCGCGATCGCGGTGCCGTCGTCGGGCCGGTCGGGGCCACGGCGCGGAGCGCGGGCGGAGGGGACCCGCGGCTCCTCGCGCGACGGGCGGGCATCGTGCAATGCCGACATCCAGACGAACACCGCGTAGGTCACCACGCCGCCGCCGACGCCCGCCAGCAGCGCCACCGCCATGACCGCGATACCGCCGCCCGACAGCGGAACCGCCCCGGGGTCGGTGGCGCCCGGAGGCCCGCGGAAGGCACCAAGCGCGTTGCCGATCACCAGCACGAGGCCGGCACACAGGAACGGCGCGGTCGCCCCGAGCACCGCCACCAGCGCAGGACCGACCGGGTAGCGGCGCCGCCGCGCCCGCGCGAGTCCGTCGACCAGCACCAGCAGCACCGGCACGATCAGCGCCAGCACGAACCCCGCGATCGCCCACCCGGGCACGATCTGCCCATCGAACAGCACGTCGTCGGTGGGCACGCCGACGGAACGGCCGGAGTCAAGCGCGGTGATCGCCGCCAGCACCCCCTGTCCGATCCCGCCCAGCGCACCGGCGCCGAGCGCCGAGCCCGACGCGCTCGGTCCGCGCTCGCCCGAGAGTGAGAAGTCGATCGCTGCGATTCGCTGGGTGACGAACGGTCCCTGCGACGAGACGGTGAGCGGGAACGCGAGATGGGCGAGCTGGCTGAGCAGGTGCGGCGCGGCGGGATGGACGCCGCTCTGGCTCGCGAGCGCCGCCGAGAGCGTGTTGCGCAGACGCGCGGGCGCGATCAGGTTGTTCGTCCCCCAGGGGACAAGCAGCGGTTGCGCGCGCCGAGTCGATGCGACGTCGCCGAGCACGATCACCGCGTCGACGGGACGTGAGAGACGGGCGGCCAGCCGCTGTGCGCCGAGAGCGCCCTGCGCTCCGCTGACCGACGCCAGCACGACCGGCCGGTCGAGCGCCTCGCCGCCGAGCACCCGGCCGAGCTCCATCAGCATCGCGGTCCCTGACATCCCGGCCACCCCCGGCTCGTCGCGGGGAGCGACGACGACGACCGAACCCTCGCCGGTGGCCGCGCCGGCGCGGGTCGCCACCACGTTCTCCAGCACCGTCTGGCCACGTTCGGTCCGGGCGGCGAACCGATCGGTTCTCACCGTGAAGCCGTCCTTCGCGAGCGCGCGCGAGACCGAGCCGGCCACCCGACGATCGCTGGGCGAGCCGGCCGTGCGATCGGGGTAGGAGACCGCGAGATCGCGCATCGTCGAGTTGACCGCGGCGCCGTCGAACGCGATCGGCGACAGCGCCGAGTGCAGCCCGCCGGGCTGGGCGGAAATGGAGAACGCGAGCACCAGCAGAGCGAGCGCCGGGATGATCAGGCTCATCCGGTAGATACGGCCGTCCAGCATCGTCGCCATGCTATTGCCCGCCAGGCTCCCACTGCGGTCGTATGGAGATCTTCATCTCCGCAACTAGCCTGGAATTCAGAGCCCCGATGGACGACCGCGCCGCCCGCATCCTGCTCGTCGACGACGAGCAGTCGATCCAGACGCTCCTCTCCTATCCACTGCGCAAGGAGGGCTACGAGGTCGTGCAGGCGTGCGACGGCCGCCAGGCGCTGGAGCGCTTCGACGAGCAGCCGTTCGACCTCGTCGTCCTCGACCTCATGCTCCCCAGGATCGATGGCCTGGAGGTGTGCCGGCGGCTGCGCGGCAAGAGCGCGGTGCCGATCATCATGCTCACCGCCAAATCGGAGGAGATCGACAAGGTGGTCGGCTTGGAGATCGGCGCCGACGACTACATCACCAAGCCGTTCTCTTTGCGGGAGTTCTCCAGCCGGATCAAGGCGGCGCTGCGCCGCGCGGAGCTCTCCCGGCCGGAGCAGACCGATCCGGATGAGGCGCCGCTGTGCGTCCACGAGCTGCGCATCGACTTCCCCAAGCGGATCGTGAGAGTCGCCGACCGGGAGGCGCCGCTCACCTACGTCGAGTTCGAGATCCTGTCCGCGCTCGCGCGCTCGCCGGGCCGGGTGTTCACCCGCGACATGCTGCTGGCGCGGATCTGGGGAGATGCCGCTTATCGTGACCCGCGCACGATCGATGTCCACATCCGACACCTCCGAGAGAAGCTCGAGTCCGATCCCAAGGAGCCGGAGTACCTGTTCACCGTGCGCGGGGTGGGCTACCGGTTCCGCGACTCAGAACCCTGACCCGCTCGCCGGGACGGCGTGAGCGGGTGACGCCCCGCGCGCCGCGCCGGCCGTCGCTGTCCCTGGCGGGCAAGCTGTCGCTCGTCTTCTTCTCTATCCCCGCGCTGGCGATCGCCGCGATCTACCTGTACGTCGCGCCGGGGCTGCAGACCCGCCTGATCAACTCAAAGCTCCAGGAGCTGCGGAGCACCGCGACCTCCCGGACCACGCAACTGCGCGCGTCGATCGGCAGCTCGACGCCGCTGCGCGAGGTGCGCCGGCTGGGGATGGCGATCTCGGAGTCGACGAGCAACCGGGTGATGCTGCTCGCCGTCAACGAGGTGGGCGGCCGGCCCCAGCTCGTCATTCAGATGGACTCCGCGGCCGGGATGGGCGGCGGCGTGGGGCTCAGCCCCACCGCCACCCGGCTCGCACTGCGCGGCGTGCACACGCGACGGGTCACCACGGGGACGGTGCGCCAGAACGGAGCCGTGATCGCCGAGGCGGTCGAGCCGGTGGCGATCCGTCACCGCGTGGTCGCGGTGATCGTGCTCACCACCCCCGTTGCCGACGTGTTGCGGACGGTGACGACGGTACGGCGGGAGATCCTGATCGCAGGTGGGCTCGCGCTGCTGCTCGCGCTGCTCGCCGGGATGGCGGTCGCACGGGCGCTGGCCCGCCGGGTGCGGCGGCTGGAGCGCGCCGCCCAGCAGATGGCGGCCGGCCATTTCGGCGAGCCGATCCCGGTCGACTCCGCCGACGAGCTCGGCCAGCTCGCGGCGGCGTTCAACGAGATGCAGTCACAGCTGCTCGCGTTCGAGAGCGCGCGCAAGCGGTTCATCGCGACCGCCTCTCACGAGCTGCGCACGCCGATCTTCTCGGTGGGCGGCTTCCTGGAGCTGCTGGAGGACGAGGATCTCGACCCCGAGACGCGGCGCCGGTTTCTCGATCAGATCCGTGATCAGGTCCGCCGCCTGGGCAAGCTCTCGGTCGACCTGCTCGACCTCTCACGGCTGGAGTCGGGCTCCCTGGAACTGCGGCCCGAGGACGTCGACCTCGGCGAGCTCGCGCGCTCGGTGGCGGGCGAGTTCGAGCCGACGATCGCACTCAAGGAGGCGCGGTTGGAGCTGTCGTTGCCCAGCGGCCTGGACGCGACCTGCGACCCGATCCGGGTGGCCCAGATCGTGCGCATCCTGCTCGACAACGCGCTCACCCACACCCCGTCCGGGACAGTCGTGGCGGTACGCGGCGCTCGAGCCGGCCCCGCGGTCCGGATCTCGGTCACCGACGACGGCGACGGGATCGACCCGGCGACCGCGGAGCGCATCTTCGAGCCGTTCTTCACCGGCGGTGACGGTGCGGCGGGCTCGGGCCTCGGCCTGGCGATCGCCTCTGAGCTCGCGGGACGGATGCGCGGCAGCCTGACGGTCCGCACCGGATCGCCGCGAGGCACGACGTTCACGCTCGAGCTGCCGGCGACCGGCTGAGCCTGCCGCGCGGCGCCGCGCCGGCCTCAGCGGCCGCGCACCAGCGCGGGGCGGCGGTCGTGCCGGACGCGGAAGGTGCCGGTGACCGCGCGCCGATCGGGCGCGTGGAGCGTCACCGTGAGCCGATCGCCGGTGGCGAAGGCCCGTCGCGCCACGCGATGGTCCAGTCGCGCGAGCGTGTGTCGCGAGCCCGAGACACGAGCGAACGGGCAGCGGTGGCCGCGACAGCTCAGCGTGAGCGTCTCGCCGTGAGCCATGCGACGCACCCGCACTCGGCGCAGCTCGGTCGGCGCCGACGACCTCCGAGCCGAGCGAGAGGGTGACGCTGGCGACGCCGGACCCGCCATCGGAGGCGGCGTAGTCGAGCGTCTTGGTGCCCGCCGGAATGTGCGCGTCGAGCAGGTCGCCACCCGTCGCCTGGACGGCGGGCAACAAGGTGTCGTGGATGGTCACGGTCATCGTCTTCAGCGTGAGGACGTTCTGGGAGGGGAACGTGCAATCGCCCCCAGGGCAGAAAACCGACAACCACAGGTTGGTGGAGTCGGGAACCGGGGCGTCGACCGTCGTGCCGATGTGGTCGTTGCCCATCGGCCCTGCTGGCGGTCCCGGCGCCGGCGAGCCCGGCCGCCGCCGCCGTCAGCGTCAGGGCCGCCAGTCGGCGAGCAGCCGTAGCCACATCTCGCTCCGGGTGGGGAAGGCCGGCATCGCGTGAGCGAGGCGGCGCAGCGGTACCTCGCCGACGACCGCGATCGTGGCCGCCTGCAACGACTCGGCGATCTCAGGGCCGACGAAGGTCGCTCCGACGATCACCTCGCGCTGCTCGTCGATGACGATCCGCGCGCCGCTGCGGCCGCCCTTGCCGACGAAGCTTCCGCCCGGGGTCGCGGCCGGGTCGCCCTCCACCGCGCGCGCCTGGATGCCGGCGTCCAGCGCCCGCTGCAGCGTGTATCCCACCGAGGCGACCTGCGGCTCGGTGAACACGACCTGCGGGCTGAGCGGGCCGTCCCAGTCGGCGCTCGCCGCCCGGTTCATGATCGTCGCGGCCGCGATCGCCGCCTGGTACTTGCCGGCGTGCGTGACCAGCGAGCGGCCGTTGACGTCCCCGACCGCGTACAGCCAGTCGGCGTGGAGCGGCACGCGCATCTGCGCGTCGACGCGGATCGTGTCACCGGGGTTGAGGTCGATCGTCTCCAGCCCGAGATCGTCGGTGTGCGGCCGGCGACCGACGCACACGAGCAGTTCGTCGGCGACAAGCTCCTCGCCGCTCTCGAGTGACAGGCGAAACTCGCCCTCGTTGCCGCGGCCGGCCTCGGTGGCGGTCGCGCCGGTGTGGACCGCGACGCCCTGCTCCTTGAGCGCTTCGGCGACGAGTTCTCCCGCGAAGGGCTCGGCGTGTGGCAGCAGCCCGTCCATCGACTCCACGAGCGTGATCTGCGAGCCGAGCGAGGACCACGCCTGCGCCATCTCGCAGCCGACCGCTCCGCCGCCGAGCACGATCATCGAGCCCGGCACCTGCCTGGCGGTCGTCGCCTCGCGGTTGGTCCAGGGAGCGATCTCGCGCAACCCCGGGACCGGCGGGATCGCCGCGCCGGAGCCGACCGCGATGATGACCGCGCGGCGAGCGCGGAGCGTCTCGATGGCACCGTCGCCGTTCTGGACGCTGACCGCTCTCGGCCCGTCGAACCGGGCCTGGCCGCGGTAGAGCGTGATGCCGCGATCCTCCAGCCAGGGCAGCTGCGAGGCGTCGTCGAGGTCGTGGATCACCTGGTCGCGGCGGGTGAGGACCCGTCTGGCGTCGAGCTCGCCGGTCGGAACCCCGGGCACGCGACGGTCCTCGGCGAGCAGCTCGCCCGGCCGCAGCAGCGCCTTGGAGGGCATGCACGCCCAGAAGGCGCACTCGCCGCCGACCAGCTCGCGCTCGACGACCGCGACATCGAGACCCTCGCCGGCCAGCAGCCCGGAGGCGACCTCGCCGGCCGGACCCGCGCCGAGCACGATGACGTCGTGCTCGCTCACGGGCGGTGGGACCCGGTCAGGAGACCTCGCGCAGCTTGCCGGTCTCGACCTCGTAGACGAAGCCGCGCACCGAGCCCTTGTTCGGCACGAACGGGGATGCCTTCACGCGCGCTATCGATTGGCGCACGTCCTGGTCGAGATCGGGAAATGCCTCTGCTGCCCACGGCGGTCTGATACCCGTGTCCTGCTCGATCGACGCCTTGAAGTCGTCGTCGTGGAAGGTGAGCATCCCACAGTCGGTGTGATGGATGAGGATGATCTCCTCGGTTCCGAGCAGGCGCTGGGAGATCGCCAGCGAGCGGATCGCGTCGTCGGTGACGACGCCACCGGCGTTGCGGATCACGTGGCAGTCGCCCTCGCCGATGCCGAGCGCGCCGTAGACGTTGAGGCGAGCGTCCATGCAGGCGACGACGGCGGCCTTGCGGGCAGGGGGCAGCGGCAGGTCGGCCTTGTCGAAGGAACTCGCGTACGCGGCGTTGTTGGCGAGCAGATCGTCGGTGTTGCTCATCGTTGGTGCTCCTTGGGGGCTCGAGGTGAGGGGAACCTACCAAAGTCAAGTGATCTAGTTGAATTTGTCGGAGCGGATATCGTTGCCCGCGGATGGCAGACGACACGCCCCTCGTCCTGGTCTCCAACCGGGGGCCGGTGACCTTCCAGGAAGGCGGGGAGGTCAAGCGCGGCACGGGCGGTCTGGTGACGGCGTTGATGGGCCTCGCGTCGCACCGGTCCGTGACCTGGGTGGCCTCGGCGATGACCGATGAGGACGTCACCGCCGCCGAGAAGGCCGGCGGCCGTCCGTTCCCGGTCAAGACCCCGGAGGGCGACAGCGAGTACATGGTCAAGCTCGTCGCCTCCGACCCGGCCGCCTACGACGGCTTCTACAACGTCGTCGCCAACCCGATGCTGTGGTTCATCCAGCACTACCTGTGGGACCTCTCCAACGCGCCGGACATCCGCCGCAACGAGACTGAGGCGTTCGAGTTCGGCTACAACGCGGTCAACGAGGACCTCGCGTCGGCGACGCTGGAGGAGATCTCCGAGATCGACAAGCCGGTGGTGATGGTCCATGACTACCACCTCTACACGCTGCCGGGGATGATCCGCCGCCAGCGTCCGGACGCGTTCCTGCATCACTTCGTCCACATCCCGTGGAGTCAGTCGGATTCGTGGCGAGTGCTGCCCTCCCAGATCCGCCAGCAGGTGTACGAGGGGATCCTCGCCAACGACATCATCGGCTTCCACACACGCTCCTACCGGCGCAACTTCCTGCAGTGCTGCGAGGACCTGATGGGGCTGGAGGTCGATCACGAGGGCGGCGTCGTGCGGGTCGGCGATCGCGAGGTGTGGGTCCGCGCATATCCGCTGCCGATCGACTCCACCGCGATCCAGAAGGTCGCGCGCCGGCCGCGGGTGCGTCAGTTCGAGGGAGAGCTGCTGCGCCGCCGCCGGGATCACCTGATCCTGCGCGTCGACCGCGCCGACCTCTCCAAGAACGTGCTGCGCGGGTTCAGCGCGTTCGACACGTTCCTCGAACAGCATCCCGAGTTCCGCGAGCGGGTCACGTTCATCGCGCAGCTGATGCCATCGAGGACCGACGTGCCCGAGTACGCGGAGTACCTGGAGCGGATCGAGGCGGTCGTCGCGGTCGTCAACCATCGCCACGGCACACCGGACTGGATGCCGATCCAGCTCAAGCTCCGCGATGACCTCGAGGAGGCGGTCGCCGCCTACAAGCACTACGACGTGCTGATGGTCAACGCGATGTTCGATGGGATGAACCTGGTCGCCAAGGAGGGGCCGATGGTGAACGAGCGCGCCGGCGTCTCGCTGCTGTCGGAGAACACCGGCGCCCACGAGGAGCTCGCCGAGTTCGCTATGTCGTTCAACCCGTTCGACATCCAGGAGCTCTCGGACTCGATTCACGCCGCGCTGACGATGTCCTACGAGGAGCGCCAGCGCCGGCACGAGGGCCTGATCCAGATCGTCACCGCCCGGGACCCGGGCGACTGGATCGACGACCAGCTGTCGGACATCAACGCGAAGGGGCGGGTCCCGGCCTGAGGCCGCGGGCTCAGCTCAGCGTACGGCGGCTGGACAGCCGCTCGATGTAGTCCTCGATCCGCGCCTGGCGCTTGGCGGGATCGGTGACGTGATGCAGGCGGTAGAGGAAGGCGTAGCGGTCGCTGCCGGTGACCGTCTCGAAGAACGCCTTGGCCTTCGGGTGCGCGTCGAGCGCGGCCTGCAGGTCGTCGGGAACGGTGATCGTGGACGCGGGCGCGTAGGCGGCATCCCAGCGGCCGTCCGCCTTGGCGGCCTCCACCTCGGCGAGGCCGCGCGGCCGCATTCGGCCGGCGGCGGTGAGCTCCTCGATGTGCTCGCGGTTGATCTGTGACCACTTCGAGCGGGGGCGGCGCGGGGTGAAGCGGCGCAGCGTGAAGTGCTCGTCGAACCCCCGGATCTGGCCGTCGATCCAGCCGAAGCAGAGAGCGATCTCGAGCGCCTGCACGTACGTGATCGACGGGTGGGGACAGCCCTTCTTGCCGAGCTTCAGCCACACCTCCGTCGCCTCGGCGTGGCCCTCGAGCCAGTCCTCCCACTCGCTCTCGCCCGCGGGCTGCAGGATCGCGGATTCCGGGATCGGAGCGGGGCTCATCGGCCGGAGCCTACGCCGCCTTCGACGCGCATCGCCACACGGCCCCGTGAGGTCGACGAAGGCAGAATGTGAGAGCACGAGAAGAGAATCCGAACAACCGTATTTTCTACCGAGACAATGGGCCCTCCGGCCTGCTCTACTTACGAGTCGTGCGTACCGTTCCTCGAACCCGCCACTACGTCTCCCCCGGCGCGCTCACGCTGTGCCGCCCGGTGCTGGCGTTCGACTACGCGCGTGAGGCCTACGTCCTGCGCGGGATCGGCGATCGCGTCGGCCCGGTGCTGCGCGAGGATCGCCGCCGCCGGCGGTCGGCCAACGGCTACAAGGGCCCTGAGCGGCGCGGGGTGGCCCGGACCGGACAGCCCTTCGTGAAGGTCGCGCCTCCCCCGACGTCGGGGTCGGGCTCTGGGTCGAGTTCGCCGTCGGGCTCTGGTTCGCCCTCGGGCTCTGGGTCGCCGTCGGGTTCGGGTTCGCCGTCGGGTTCGGGTTCGGGTTCGGGGTCGGGTTCGGCGTCCAGCCGCTCGACCGCCGCCACCTCGGCGCGTACGACGCCGGTCGGCCCGACTCGGCCGAAGGCCGTCGGCCAGACGCGCTCCAAGGCCAGCCGCCGCCCGCGCTCCAAGAACGCCGGCAGCTGAGGCTCCAGACTCACCCGCTATAGTCGCCGCCCGCCCGGCACCCGTGCCGGCGAACCCGATTCTCATGGCTTCCGAAACCCGCCTCTACGACCTGATGATCGTCATCTCCACGACCGTGGATGACGAGCGCGCCGCCAAGGTGCTCACCGACGTGCAGGCGCAGATCGAGAACGGTGGCGGCGCGATGGAGCGCAACGACGACTGGCACGCCCGCCCGCTCGCCTACGAGATCCGCCACCAGGGCGAGGGCCACTACCACCTGCTGCAGTTCACCTGCTCGACCCCGTCGCTGCTCGAGTCGCTCTCGTACAACCTGCGGATCGACGACGCGGTGCTCCGCAGCCGCATCATCCGCAACGTGCCCGGCACTCCGCCGGTTCCGGACCCGCCGCCGGTGGCCTCTCGCGAGGCAGCTGCGGCGCCGGTCGAGGCCTAGGCCTCTCCTCTTTCTCCCTTCCGGTTCCCGGCGTAGCGGGGTGAAGGGGTGCCGGTCCGCGTGCCCGCCGACAGGCGAGCACTTCTGAGGCCGCCGTTTTCGCCCACGCGCCGGGGTGGCGGGGCCGCGTCGGGCAGAAGTGGCATGCGGGACGCCGGAACGTCCCGCGCCTCTGTCGGCCTCGGACTGCCGTGGGCAGAAGTGGCGTCTGGGAGGCCGAAAGCGCCCGCGGGCCGGTTCCGCCGTGGACGCGTGGGCAGTTCTGGCCCCCCGGCGCAACCCCGCGTTCTGCCCCCCGGCCCACCGCGCGGCCCTCGGCCGACCCAGGGACCATCCAGAGTCCCCATTGGCACGAGGTCGTGCACAGATACGGTCCCGCCCGCCCCGAGCTCATTGCCCAGTAGCGCGCCCGGCGACGGCAGTCACGGCAGCGCCACGAACCTCCAACGGACGACCCGCAAACGACCCTCGCTGCTTGACGGCCGGCGCCGGGCGCGCTACCCCGCGAACCCCACGTACCCCAGCAACCACCCCGAGGCAACCACCAGCCCCGTGCAAAACGTCACAGCTTCGACACGCCGCGCAACAGCCCCGTGCCAATCCCATCACGACTTTGCGGATTTTCCGGGGAGCATCGGCGGTGCCGTCTGGCCCGCCCATAGACTCGATCACGAGCTCTCGAAACGTCACGAAAGGAGCCATGGAGATGGCTGGAGGCAACATCAACCGGGTGATCATCACCGGCAATCTGACCCGCGATCCGGAGATGCGGTCGCTGCCGAGCGGCACGTCGCTGTGCTCGCTGCGCATCGCCTGCAACGGCCGGCGCCAGAACCGCGACACCCAGCAGTGGGAGGACGTCCCCAACTACTTCGACGTCACGGTGTGGGGTCAGCAGGGCGAGAACTGCGCTCGCTACCTGTCCAAGGGCCGCGGGGTGGCCGTCGACGGGCGGCTGCAGTGGCGCGAATGGCAGGACCAGCAGGGCAACAAGCGCCAATCAGTTGATATCGTCGCTGAGTCCGTGCAGTTCCTCGGCGGTCGCGACGACGCTGGCGCTGGCAACGGGAACGGCTTCTCGAGCAGCGCACGCGCCGCGGAGAGTGACGTCCCGATCGACACCGGCGACTTCGATCGCACCCCCGTGGCCGCCGGATCTGACGACGACATTCCGTTCTAGAGCGAACACTCAACTTCCGATACTGAGCTAGGCTGGTCAACGTGGCAAAGCAACGCAGACGTCCGGTGCGCCGGCGCGATCGTAAGGGTGGCCCCTCCGCGGGCCGTCGCAAGTCCTGTCCGTATTGCCGGGACAAGATCGAGCAGGTCGACTACAAGGACCTCTCGATGCTGCGCCGGATGATCTCCGATCGCGGCAAGATCCGCTCGCGACGGATCACCGGCGCGTGCCGCCGCCACCAGAGCCAGGTCGCTCGCGCCGTCAAGCGCGCTCGCGAGCTCGCCCTGCTGCCCTACGTGGCGGAGGGCGGGAGCGATCACCGCGGTGGCCGCGGCGATCGTGACCGCGACCGCGACCGCTGAGTGTCGGAGGAGCGTTAGCGATGCCCCAGGCAATCCTGCTCGAGGACGTCGAGTCGCTGGGTGAGCGCGGAGCGGTGGTCGAGGTCTCGGCCGGGTACCTGCGCAACTTCCTGGTGCCCCGCAAGCTGGCAGAGGCGGCGACCTCCGGCTCCATCAAGCAGGCGGAGCGGCGGCGCGAGAATGCCGAGAAGGCAGCGCGGGAGGCCGAGGAGAAGGCGCGTGAGAGCGCGTCGGTGCTCGGCCGCACGGTGCTGACCATCACCCAGCAGGCAGGCGACGACGGTCGCCTGTTCGGCTCGGTGACGACGCAGGACATCGCCGACGCGATCCGTGAGGCCCGGGGCCTGACGGTCGACCGTCGGCGCATCCACCTCGAGGAACCGATCAAGAACATCGGGACCTACATGGTCGTCGTCGAGGTCGTGGACGGGGTCACCGCCACGGTCAAGACGATGGTCACCGGCTCCTAGTAGCCCCGGACGGTCCCACCCTCATAGACCACTCCGCGCGGACCACGCCGCGCGAGTGGGAGGGCACGCGGGTGGTTGCGTTGCGGGCCCGCCCTCACGCCACTGGCGCGGACGGCGCGCGCGTGGGCACGTCGCGGGCGACCCTCCCACGCTCCCGCGCCAGCCGACGCGGGCCGGTGCAATCGATCTTGCATGCTCGCCGGGCGAGGACGCCCGGAAGGGCACGGCGGAGATGGGCGGACGAGCCGGTCGCTCGGGGTCTTCGGTTTGGGGATTTCAACCATGTGAGCGTTAACAACGCGCGCTGGCGGGTATGAAGGCCCCTGCGGTCGGACCATCCGTCCTGCGCGGCTGCGCCGGACATGATCAGAAGGAGAGAGAGGTTGCCTACCTACGGACAGCGCTCTCGGCGCGCGCTCGCGTCGACCGGTGCGGCGGTGGCGACGTGCGCGGCGCTCGCCACGATCGGTTCGGGGACCGCTTTTGCGGCGACCCCGCATCACAAGCACCACGGCCACCACGGCCAGAAGCACTCGCAGAAGACGCACAAGACGATGACGTCCGGCCAGGCGAAGGTCTCGTCGGCGTCCTGGGGCACCATCGCCGCGGGCCCGAGCAGCGGTCAGACCGCGGATCTCTACACGCTCAAGGGCTCCGGTGGCATGAAGGTGAACATCTCGACCTTCGGCGCTGATGTGCAGTCGATCAGGGTGCCCAACAACAATGGGAAGATGGTCGATGTCGTTCTGGGCTTCCCGAATCTGAACGACTACGTCCAGGATTTCACCCAGGGCGCACAGCAGATCGACTGGCCGATTCCGGGCGCGTCGGGATCGGGCGACACCTACTTCGGCGCGACGATCGGCGAGTACGCCAACCGCATCGCCGGAGGCAAGTTCACCCTCAACGGGCAGAACTACCAGCTCGATGTCAACAACGGGCCGAACTCGCTGCACGGCGGCTACCTCGGCTGGAACACCTACAACTGGTCGGCGTCGCCGTCGGCCTCCAATAACAGGGCATCGGTCACGCTCAGCTCGAACTTCCCGGCCGGCACCGGCTGTGACAAGACGCTGACGCCGACCTGCACCGGCTATCCGACCGCGGTCGATGCGGCGGTGACGTTCACGGTGATGCCGAACAACTCGCTGCGGATCCACTACTCCGCGACGAACGAGTCCTCCTCGCTGGCGACGGTGATCAACCTGACCAACCATTCGTACTTCAACCTGGGCGGTCAGGCGAGCGGCACGATCTACAACCAGGATCTGGCGCTCAACGCCAACGACTACCAGCCGACCGACCCGTCCCAGATCCCCGAGGCGCCGTACTTCCTGGGCGTGAAGGGGACACCGTTCAACTTCCTGAGCGGCAAGCCGATCGGCCAGAACATCGAGGCGGCCAACAAGCCGGACGGCACTGGCGCCTCGATCACCCAGCTGCAGTACGCCCACGGCTATGACTTCAACTGGGTCCTCAACCAGCAGGGCAAGTATCGCCTTGCCGCCGTCGCCGAGGATCCGGGCAATGGGATCACGATGTGGACGTATACAGACCAGCCGGGAATCCAGCTCTACACGAGCAACTACCTGGAGGGCGATCTGACCGGCACGACCGGCACGACCTACCGCCAGGGCCAGGCGTTCACGCTCGAGACCCAGCACTACCCGGACTCGCCCAACCATCAGGGCAACTCGGCGTGGCCGACCGTCGTGCTGCCCGCCGGGCAGACGTTCACGTCGACCACGGCGTACAGGTTCGGCGTCAAGGGCGCCAACTACGGCGCCACGGTGCACTTCAAGTAAGCCTCCCCGCACCATCCCGGCCGGGCCGCTCGCGGTCCGGCCGGGCCGTGCAGTCCGGCCGGGCCGCCGCTCGGGAAACGTCCGCTGAGAGCGGGATGATCGTCTGCTCTCCCGTGAATGCGAACCTAGACTCCCCAGCCCCGTGAGCGCCGTCGAGTACTCCTCCCAGGCCACCGACGGCCGGCCTTCCGGCTCGTCGGCTGCGCAGATGGCGCTGCCGCCGCACAACCTCGATGCCGAGCGCTCCGTGCTCGGCGCGGTGCTGCTCGACGAGCGACATCTGCACGGGCTGATCGTCGAGGAGCAGCTGCGCCCTGAGCACTTCTATCGCGAGCAGCACGGCGCGATCTACGGCGCGATGCTCGAGCTCTACCGCGACGACCGCAAGATCGACCACCTCACCGTCTCCGAGCGTCTGCGGCAGAACAACAAGCTCGATGAGATCGGGGGCCGCGGCGCGGTCGACGAGCTCGCGGGCTGGGTGCCGGCCGCCGGGCACGCCCGGGAGTACGGGAAGATCGTCCACGAGCAGGCGCAGCTGCGTCAGCTGCTCACCGCCACCTACACCGTGCAGGCCTCCGTCCACGAGCGCCATGCCGACGCGCGCGACCTGATTGAGCAGGCCGAGCGGCTCGTGCTCGAGATCACGACCGACGAGCGCCAGAAGAAGATCCGCTCGATCCGGGAGATCCTCGACGAGGAGACCGACAAGCTGCACAAGCTGTCGATCTCCCGAACGGCGCTCACCGGCACTCCCTCGGGGTTCAAGGACATCGACGAGAAGACGGGTGGGTTCCAGCCGGGCAACCTGATCGTGCTCGCCGCCCGCCCGTCGATGGGCAAGTCCGCGCTTGTCGCCAACATCGCCGAGAACGCGGCGCTCGCGGGCAGCGGCGTCGCGCTGTTCAGCCTCGAGATGTCCGAGTCCGAGCTTGCCCAGCGCTTCATCGCCTCCCAGGCCGGGATCCCGGGCGAGTCGCTGCGCCGGGGCAAGGTCGCCGACTCGCAGTGGCCGAAGATCGTCGAGGCCGCCGAGCGCATGTCCCAGGCGCCGCTGTACGTCGACGACTCCTCGGACACCGGGGTGCTGGAGATCCGCGCCAAGTGCCGAAGGTTGCACGCGCAGCTGGACGGTGGGCTCGGACTGGTGATCATCGACTACCTGCAGCTGATGCGCTCGGAGGGGCGGATCGAGAACCGGGTGGAGGCGGTCGGCCAGATGAGCCGCGGGCTGAAGGGGCTCGCGCGCGAGCTGGGTGTGCCGGTGATCGCGCTGTCGCAGCTCTCGCGCGCGGTCGAGCAACGCGCCCAGAACGACAAGAAGCCGGTGCTCTCCGACCTGCGCGAATCGGGCGCGATCGAGCAGGATGCCGACCTCGTGATGTTCATCTACCGCGACGAGTACTACAACAGGGACTCCGAGCGTCCGGGCGAGGCGGACATCATCATCGCCAAGCACCGAAACGGCCCGATCGGCGATGTGGTGCTCACCTTCCGGCACGACTTCCCCAAGTTCATGAATTACGCCGGAGACCGATTCCAGTGAGCGCGTGCCAGTTCGGGATCTGCGATGGCTCGGGGTTCGTCTACGACATGGAGACGAACACCGCGAGCGACTGCCGCTGCCGGGCGCAGCGCATCTCTCGGGCGCAGGCGCGCAGCCTGTCGGCGGTGATCCCGCGGCGCTACCGCGACGTCGCCTTCGACCGCCCACCGGTCAGCGACATCGACCCGGGGATCGTGCGGGCGGTGCGTGACTACGCGAGCCGCGTCGAGGACCACCTCGCCGCCGGCCGTGGGCTGTGGCTGATGGGGCCGCCCGGGACCGGCAAGACGACACTGGCGATGCTCGTCTCCAAGGCGGCGCTCGAGCGCGGTCACTCGGTCGCGATCTACTCGCTGCCACGGCTGCTCAACGAGATCCGCGACACCCATCGCGCCGAGCGCTCGCACGTCGATCTCCTGGATCGGCTTACCGCGGTCGACCTGCTGCACGTCGACGACGTCGGTGCCGAGCGCTCGACCGACTGGGTGCTGGAAGAGCTCTACTCGATCGTCAACGCGCGCTACGAGGAGCAGCGCGCGGTGCTGATCACCACGAACATCATGGATCGCGACGAGCTGTGCGAGCAGATCACACCACGGACGGTCTCGCGCCTCACCGAGATGTGCGACGAGCTGCCGCTGCTGGGGCACGATCACCGCATGGACCTGCGCACCGCCTGACGCCAGCGAACGTTTGAGCGAGCGCCGTGGCGGCTAACCACGGGGTCATGTCAGCCTCGCGCCGCCTTCTCGCATCTCTGACCGCCGCAACTGCGCTGCTCGCCGCCGGGGCAGCCTCCGCCGATGCGGCCCACGTCCCGGCCGCGCACCCGACCGCCACGGGCACCGGCGGATCGGTCGCCTCGATGGATGCGAGCGCAAGCCGAGCGGGGATCGATGTGCTGAAGCGCGGCGGCAATGCCGTCGATGCCGCGGTCGCGACGGCGAGCGCGCTCGGCGTGACGGTCCCGTTCGTCGCAGGCCCTGGCGGCGGCGGCTTCATGGTCATCTACAACGCCCGCACGCACACCGTGACCACGATCGACGGTCGCGAGACCTGCCCGCAGTCCTGCACGAAGTCGCTGTTCCTGAACCCGAAGACGCACAAGCCGATGGACTACGTCACCGCGTCCGATCAGCCGCTGTCGACGGGTGTGCCGTCGATGGTCGCCACCTGGGCGCTGGCGATCAAGCGCTTCGGCCGGGAGAGCCTGAAGGCCGATCTGCGCCCGGCGATCTCGCTCGCCCGCCATGGCTTCGCCGTCAACCGGGACTTCCGGCAGCTGACCCGGTCGGGATTGCCGCTGATCCGCGCCTACCCGGCGAGCCGCCGCCTGTTCCTCACGCCCAAGGGCAACCCGCTGCCGCTCGGCCACGTGCTGCGCAACCCGGGCCTCGCCCACACGTACGCCGAGCTCGGCGCGCACGGCGCCCGGTACCTCTATCACGGGCCGCTGGGGCAGGCGATCGTCAACGCCGTCGACAGCCCGACACTCACCCCGGGTCAGAAGGTGATCACGACCCCGGGCCACATGACGATGGCCGATCTGGGCGCGTACCGGGCGCGCGTGCAGCCGCCGACCCACGTCGACTACCGCGGGCTGTCCGTCTACGGGATGGCTCCGCCGTCGAGCAGCGGGACCACCGTCGGTGAGGCCCTGAACATCCTCAGCGGCTTCCCGCTGTCGACCGAGCCGCGCGCCGAGGCGCTCTACCAGTACATCGAGGCCTCGCGCCTGGCCTACGCCGACCGCGACCGCTTCCTCGGCGATCCCCGGTTCAGCAAGGTGCCGGTCGCCAAGCTGCTGAGCCCCTCGTTCGCCGATGCGCGCCGATGCCTGATCGCCGGGAAGGCGCTCACCTCACCGCTGGCGCCCGGCAACCCGTTCCAGCGCTTCACGAACTGCAAGGCGGCGCCTCACGCCTCCGTGCAGGCGACCAGCGCGTCGCCCGAGGCTCACCACACCAACAACATCGTCGCGACCGACCGCTGGGGCGACATCGTCGCCTACACGAACACGATCAACTTCTTCGGAGGCAGCGGCGAGGTCGTGCCGGGCTACGGCTTCTTCCTCAACGACGAGCTCACCGACTTCGACTTCGCGCCCATCACACACGGCACACCCGACCCCAACCTCCCGGGCCCCGGCAAGCAGCCGCGCTCGAGCATGGGCCCGCTGATCGCCTTCTCGCACGGCAAGCCGCTGCTCTCGATCGGCGCCGCCGGCGGCTCGACGATCCCCGAGACGATCCTGCAGACGTTCATCGGGCACGTCGACTTCGGGATGAGCCTGCAACAGGCGCTCGCCGCACCCCGGATCGCCCAGACCAACTCCCCGACGACGCTCGCCGAGCCGCGCTTCTATCGCAGCGCGATCCGTCACACGCTCCAGCGGCGCTACGGCGAGAAGTTCAGCCTCGCGACCGGCTCCATCCTCCCGCTCGACAACTATCCCGGCGACGCGACCGCGGTCCAGATCCTCGGCGGCGGGCGCGTGCAGTCGATCGCCGAGCCCTACCGGCTGTTCGGGGGCTCGGCGTTCGTGGTTCACCCCGCGCGCTGAGCGCGCCGTGGCGGCTCAGTCGGGGCGGTGGGCGACCACGAACGTCCGCCGGAACGGGAACGCGGTGCCGTAGGCACGCTGCGGATAGGCATCGCGCAGGAGCGCCGCGTACTCGGTACTGAACCGCTCGCCATCTGGTTCCGAGAGTGCGGCGAGCGCGGGCCGCAGGCCGGTGCCGCTGACCCAATCGAGCACCGGGTCCTCGCCCTGCAGGATGTGGACGTATTCGGTCTGCCAGGCGTCGACGTCGAGGCCGACGTCGCTCAGCAGCTCGAGATATTCCAGCGGCGGTGCGGTGGAGACCGCGCCGCGCAGCACGCCGTGCAGGCGGTCACGCCACGGCGGGGACTCCGCGAGCTCGCGCATCAGGACGTGGGACGGAGCATCGAAGTTCGACGGGACCTGGAAGGCCAGCCATCCCCCGGGATTCAGCTCGCCCGCCCACTGGACGATCAGCTGCCGGTGGGTCGGCACCCACTGCAGCGCGGCGTTGGAGACGAGTACATCGACCCCCTGCGCGGAGAACCCCTCGGCCGAGCCGACCGAGAACTGGACGGCTCCGCCGGCCGGTGCGCGCTCGATCATCTCCGCCGAGGAGTCGATCCCGCGCACGAACGCCTCGGGCCAGCGATCGGCGAGCGAGGTAGTCAGCTCGCCGGAGCCGCAGCCGAGATCGACGACCGTCTCCGGCGCGGCGCAGTCGACTCGGGCAACGAGCTCGAAGAATGGGCGGCTGCGCTCGCCGGCATAGCGCCCGTACTGGATCGGATCCCAGCGCACACCTTCAACCCTACGCGGTCGGGAGTGCGCGCCTTCGGGTCGCCGCCTGCTCTCGGCAGTGACAGCCTGGCCCCTCCGTACACTGAGACCATATGCCGGGAATCGTGGTCGTCGGCGCCCAGTGGGGCGATGAAGGAAAGGGCAAGATCACCGACATGCTCGCGGAGCGTGCCGACGCGGTCGTGCGCTTCCAGGGCGGGAACAACGCCGGGCACACCATCGTGCGCGGTGATGAGGTGTTCAAGCTGCACTTGATGCCGAGCGGGATCCTCTATCCCGACAAGCTGTGCGTGATCGGCAACGGGACGGTGATCGACCCGAAGGTGCTGACCGACGAGCTCGACGGGCTGCGCCATCGCAGGATCGATACACGCTCGCTGCGCATCTCGGCCAACGCGCACCTGATCATGCCCTACCACATGCTGCTCGACACGGCGGGCGAGACGAAGCTCGGGAACCTGCAGATCGGCACCACGCGCCGCGGCATCGGTCCCTGCTACGCCGACAAGGCCGCGCGGCTGGGAATTCGCGTCCAGGACCTGCTCGACGAGAAGATCCTCAAGAAGAAGATCGTGGCCGCGATGGAGCCCAAGCGGCTCTCGCTGCGCCCCTACGCCAAGGACCCGGCGCTCGACCTGCAGTCGATGACCGAGGAGTACCTCACCTACGGTCACGTGCTCGAGCCGTTCATCGCCGACACCTCGCACCTGGTGCTCGACTGTCTCGACGACGATCAGCTCGTCGTGTTCGAGGGCGCCCAGGGGGCGCTGCTCGACATCGACCACGGGACGTATCCGTTCGTCACCTCTTCCAACCCGGTCGCTGGCGCGGCCTGCACCGGCGCCGGCGTCGGCCCCAAGGACATCGACGAGGTGTGGGGAGTGGCCAAGGCGTACGCCACTCGCGTCGGCTCCGGTCCCTTCCCCACCGAGCTGGAGGACGAGCTCGGCGACCGCATCCGCGAGGCCGGCGGCGAGTTCGGTACGACCACCGGGCGCCCGCGGCGCGTCGGCTGGATCGATCTGGTCGCGCTGCGGTACGCCGCCCGGCTGAACTCGCTCACCGCCCTGGCGATCACCAAGCTCGACGTGCTCTCCGGCCTGGAGACGCTGCGTGTCTGCACCAGCTACCGCAGCGAGGAGGGCGCGGAGCTCACCCGCTTCCCGTTCCACCAGACGGTGTTGCATCACGCCTCGCCGGAGTACCACGATCTTCCCGGCTGGTCGGAGAACATCTCTGCCGCGCGCTCGGAGGAGGATCTCCCCGAGCACGCGCGCGAGTACCTGCGCTACATCGCTGAGTACGTGGGCGTCCCGATCGTGCTCATCGGCGTCGGCCCCGGCCGCGAGCAGGTCATCTGGACCGGGGCCGCGGAGGGTTCCGTGGTCCGCTCCGTCACCGTCTGAGGGCGGCCTCAGCGCCAGCGTTCGAGCAGGTCGTCGTCCGGGACCTCGCGGACGACACGGGCGGGGACGCCCATCACGACCACGCGCGGCGCGACGTCGCGGGTGACGACCGCGCCGGCGGCGACGAACGCCTCCTCCCCCACCTCGACACCGGGCGTGAGCACGACCCCGCCACCGATCCGGCAGGCGCGGCGCAGCACCGGACCGCGCAGCCGCTCCCCCGGGGCGTGGCGGCTCATCGTGTCGTCGTTGGTGGTCGTCACGCCGGGGCCGATGAACACGTCGTCCTCGACGAGGCCCTCGGCGGTGAGGTAGACGAGCGTCTGGATCGAGACCCGGTCGCCGACGCGGGTGTCGAAGTCGACGGTCGAGCCGCGTCCGACCACGGTGCGCTCGCCGATCACGGTGCGCTCACGGACCTGCGCCTGGTCGCCGACGATCACGCGCGCGCCCAGTGACGCGCCCGCGTAGACGACGGCGCCACAACAGATCGTCGCGCCCGCGCCGACGGTCAGGACATCGCCCCCGCCCACCCCGCCTGCCGCCGCGGCGCTTGAGCCGGGCCGCAGCCGCGGGCGCTTGCCGAGCACCGCGCCGGCCTCCACCAGGCAGCCCTCGGCGAGCTCGACCCCTCCGTGGATCACCGCTCCGGGCTCCACCACGACGTCGCCGGCGAGCCGGGCGTCCGGTGAGACGAACCCACCGCCGGCCACCGGCTCAGGCGGGCGAGGCGACTGCCGGGGGTCAGGCACGGGCGACGCGGGACTCGTCGAGCGACCGCTGCAGCGCCTCGAGAACGCGCACCACGCGCAGGCCGCTGGCGCCGTCCGAGCGCGGGGTTGTGCCCTCACGCACGGACTGCACGAAATGCTCGCATTCGACGCGCAGCGGCTCGACGTTGGCGATCTGCGGCGAGAACGAGCCCCCGCTGCGGGTGATGTACTCGCCGTAGGTCCGGGAGTCCTCGTCGAAGCCCTTGTCATAGACGGTGAGCTTGCGCTCGACCGCCATGTCGTCGAACGTCGCCATCCGCTTTGAGCCGACCACGGTGAAGCGACGCTCCTTGTGCGGGTCCAGCCAGGACAGGTGCAGGTGGGCGACCAGGCCGGAGGCGAAGCGCAAGAAACAGAACACGACGTCCTCCACCCCCTCACGCACGTAGGAGGCGCCGTGGGCGGAGATCTCGACCGGATCGCCCTCGGCGAGCGTGAGCACGACCGAGACGTCGTGGGCGCCCAGCGACCACAGCGCGTTCTCGTCGGCGCGGAGCTTGCCGAGGTTCAGGCGGTTGCCGTAGATGTAGAAGATCTCGTCGCCCAGCTCGCCGGAGTCCGAGAGCTCCTTGAGCGCGCGCAGGCCGGGGTGGTACTCGAGCAGGTGGCCGACCATCAGCGTGCGCCCGGTGCGCGCCGCGGCGTCGACGGCGCGTTCGGCGTCGGCGACGGTGGTGGCCAGCGGCTTCTCGACGAAGCAGTGCTTTCCGGCCTCCAGCACGCGCACGGCGAGGTCGGCGTGGGTCGGGACCGGGGTGGCGAGCACGACCGCATCGAGTCCGGGATCGTCGAGCAGGTCATCGAGGTCAGCGGTCGCCTGCGCGGACGGGTGGGCGCGGGAGAGCTTCTCACGGACCGCGTCGTCGGCGTCGCAGAGCCACGCGAGCTCGCAGCCGGCGATCGCGGCGAAGTTGCGGGCGAGGTTGGGGCCCCAGTAGCCGAGGCCGGCCACGCCGAGGCGGATCGTGGGCACGCTCATCGCCGCCCGAGTCTATGCGGGGCGGCCCCGGCCGGACTGTGCCGCGCAGGCTGCAGGTGTGGATTTCATCGGTTCGATCTCACTGAGCACGATGCGACCGAGCGACTCCTCGCATACCGGGGCAAACGTCGGGCCGGTCGCGGAAGCGGGGACGGAACCGACGTTTTCCCGCGCCCGCGCCGGGCGACAGAAGACCCGCCGAGGCTGGGCACCGAACCGAACACGCGCGTCGTGATGCCCCGCCTCCGAGCCCGGCGCGCAGCGCCCCAGTGCGTGCGTCACCCCGCGAAGGCCTCCAGCGCGGCGAGCACTCGCGCGCCCGCGTCGCCGTCGCCGTACAGGGAGGGGTGGGTGACGGGGACGGGCGCCGCGAGCGCCTGACGGGCGGCGCCCGCATCCAGGCCGACCAGCGTGTTCCAGCCGGTCTGGACCGTCTCGGTCCACTCGGTGCGCTCGCGCATCGTGATGCACGGCACCCGGGCCAGGTAGGCCTCCTTCTGCAGGCCTCCGGAGTCTGTGAGCGCGGCGCGGGCATTGCAGAGCAGGGCGGTGAGCTCGACGTAGCCGAGCGGCTCTGAGATCGTCACCGACTCGCACTGCTCAAGCCGAACGCGCAGCGCGAACTCCTCCAGCCGTGCCGCGGTCCGCGGGTGCAGGGCGAGGAGCACCGGCCCACCGATCGTGCAGAGCAGCTCCACCAGCTCGCCGAGCCGCTCGGCGGTATCGACGTTGCCCGCGCGGTGGGCGGTGGCGAGCAGGTACTCCCCCGGCTCCATCCCGCGGGCGCGCACGAGATCCAAGCGGTCCCGGGCGCGCGGCTGGACAGCGAGCGCGACGTCGACCATCACGTCGCCGACGACCTCGACCCGGCCGGTGACCGACTCTCGCTGCAGGTTCGCCGCGGCCGACGCCGAGGAGCAGAGCAACAGCGCGGAGGCGTGGTCGCAGAGCACGCGGTTGAGCTCCTCGGGCATCGTCATGTCGTAGGAGCGCATCCCCGCCTCCACGTGGGCGACCGGGACGCCGCACTGGGCACCGCAGAGCGCCCCGGCAAGCGTCGAGTTGGTGTCGCCGTAGACGAGGACCAGGTCCGGTGCCACGTCGCGCAGCACCGGCTCGAGCGCTTCGAGCATCCGTGCGGTCTGCGACGCGGCGGAGCCGAGCGCGACCCCGAGCTCCCGGTCGGGCGCGGGGATGCCGAGCTCTGAGAAGAAGATCGCCGACAGCCGGTCGTCGAAGTGCTGGCCGGTGTGGACGAGGATCTCCTCGTGGGCCCGGCGCACCAGCGGTGTCACCGCCGCCGCCTTGATGAACTGCGGCCGGTTCCCGATAACCGTGAGGAGCTTCACCCGCGGGCCAGGCGCTCGCGCACCCGTGCCATCACGAGCTCGGTGGTGCGCTCGGTGACGGGTGACGGCCCCGGGTACTCGTGGTCGTCGACCGCCGCCACCGGGTGGACCTCACGGGTGGTGGAGGCGACGAACACCTCGTCGGCCGCGTACAGCTCCTCGAGCGTGATCGAGCGCTCGGTCACCTCACAGAGGTCGATCACCATCGCACGCGTGATCGAGGCGAGGATGTGCTCGCTGAGCGGCGTCGTGGCCAGCTCGCCGTCGGTGACCCAGAAGATCGCTCGGGTCGGCGCCTCGAGCACGCGGCCGTGGGGCGTGACGAGGATCGCATCGTCGAACCCGGCCTCCTTGGCCAGCCGGGTCGCGAGCATGTTGGCCGCGTAGGAGAGCGACTTGACACCGTCGAGGATCCGCGTGGGGGCGTATGTCGTCGAGAGCAGCCGGATCCGCTCCGGGGACTCGAGCAGCCGCTCGGTGATGAGCACCCGTCGCCCGCCGCGGGTGACGATCAGACGCAGCAGCTTGTGATCCTCGGCGTGGGCATCGTCGGCTGACGCCTGCGCCAGGAGCCGGTGAGCATCGGCCCGCAGCGCCTCCAGATCGATCGGCAGCCGCAGGTTGGCGCCGGAGCGCTCCATCCGAGCGAGATGCTCGTCGAACGCGAACGCGACCCCGTCGTAGACCCGCACCACCTCGAACGCGCCGTCCCCGCGGATGAAGCCCTCGTCGGTGGCCGGGATCATCGCCTCGGAGGCGGGCATGATCTCGCCATCGAGCGACGCGAGCGAGTGCGGCCCGCTGGGGCTCATCGAGAGGCTCCCGCGAGCGGCGCACCGCCGCCCACGGCCAGGTCCCCGGCCGCCCAGATGCCGGCCAGCCGCACCAGCATCGCCGCGGCCGCGGACATCTCCTGCAGCGAGGCCCATTCGCGCGTGGAATGGAACTCGTGGCCGCCGGTGAACAGGTTCGGCGTCGGCAGGCCGCGCTCGGTCAGGATCGAACCGTCGGTGCCGCCCCGTATCGCCTCCTTGACCGGCTCCAACCCCTCGGCGCGGATCGCGGCCTCGCCGGCGGCGACCACCTCCGGCACGCGGTCCAGCGCCTCGCGCATGTTCCGGTACTGCTCGCGGATCTCCAGCTCGACCCGCGCCCGCGGCTCTCGCGCGGCGACTTCCTCAGCGGTGCGTCGCAGCAACTCCGCGTGGGAGCTCAACGCCTCCGCGTCGAAGTCCCGCAGGATGAAGGTGACCGTCGCGCGACCGGCCGAGCCGGTGATCTCGAACGGGTGCAGGAACCCTTCGCGACCCGACGTGGTCTCGGGGGTGAGGCGATCCGAGGGCAGCGCGGCGACGATCTCGGCCACGATCCGCAGCGCGTTGACCATCTTGCCGGTCGCGGTCCCCGGATGGATGTCGACCCCGGTGACGGTGATCGTCGCCTCGTCGGCGGAGAAGGTCTCGTCCTGGAGCCCCCCGAGGTCGGAGCCGTCGAGCGTGTAGGCGCAGTCGGCACCGAACTGCTCGAGCGAGACGCGATGCCCGCCCTGCCCGACCTCCTCGTCGGGGGTGAAGGCGACGCGGATCGTCGGGCGCGGCAACTCGGGGTGTGCGGCGAGATACGCGACCGCGGTGACGATCTCGGCGACGCCCGCCTTGTCATCGGCGCCGAGCAGCGTGTCGCCGCTGGAGGTGATCACGTCGTGGCCGACCGCGCCGCGCAGCGCCTGCATCGTGTCGGGGTCGAGCCGGGTTGCGCCCCGGGGCAGCTCGATCACCGCGCCGTCGTACTCGCGATGGACGATCGGCTCGACGCCCTTCCCGGGCGCATCGGGGCTCGTGTCCATGTGCGCGATCAGCCCGATCACCGGGCCGTCGACGTCACCGGGCAGCGTCGCCATGACCACTCCCTGCCCGTCGAGCTCGGCGTCCTGGAGACCCGCTTGGCGGAGCTCCTCGACCAGCATCCGGGCGAGCTCCAGCTGGTTGTCGGAGGAGGGGATCCGGTCGAGCGCGTGCGCCCGATCCGATTGTGTATCGACGCGGACGTAGCGCGTGAAGCGGTCGAGCAGCGGCTCGGAGAGCTCCCTGGCGAGCTCAGAGGTGAACGATCCATCCATGCTCGCAGTGTGACACGGCTCGGACCGCAGCCTGGTTCAGGCGCGGCCACACGGGTAGCCGTCTGGGCATGGATCTTTCACGTGCACGAGGGACCGCAACTCGTAGGGCGGCTCCCGGAGGCCGCCGCGCGACAACGGCGCAGGGGCGGCTTCACGGGTTGGCGGGGCGTGCCGCGACCGAGATCGAGCGCATGCGTCCGTCGAGCCGGCGGCGCGCGCGCCGCTCGCGTTCTGACAGCGTCATCGAGCGCATCAAGCACCTCGTCTGATGGCGAGCGCCGCCGCGTCCTCGGCGCCTGCGCGTCGGGGGCGACTGCGACGCTCCGATTGCTCCAGGCCCGGATTGACACGGGTACGCCGCGGCCGTGGCTTCGGCTATGTCGACGCCGACGGGCGCACGGTGCGTGATCCCGAGGAGATCCTGCGCGTGAAGGAACTCGCGATCCCGCCGGCCTGGAAGGACGTATGGATCTGTCCCGACCCACGGGGACACCTGCAGGCGACGGGGATCGACGCGGCCGGCCGCAAGCAGTACCTCTATCACCCCCGCTGGCGTGAGCAGCAGGACCGCAAGAAGTTCGACCACATGCTTGAGTTCGCAGAACAGCTGCCCACGCTGCGCCGTCGCGTGATGCGCGCGCTGAGGGCGTCGGAGGAGCTCGACCGCGAGCGGGTACTCGCGTGTGCGGTGAGGCTGCTCGACGTGGGACTGTTCCGTATCGGCTCCGAGCAGTACGCCGACGAGGAGGGCGGCGTCGGGCTAGCGACCGTGACCAAGGCGGACGTTCGCGTGCACGAGGACGAGATCGTGTTCGACTACGTGGGCAAGAGCGGTCAGCACCAGCAGCAGGCCGTCCAGGACGAGCTGAGCGGGGACGTCGTCCGCGGGTTGACGCGCCGGCGTGGCGGAGGCGAGGAGCTGCTCGCCTACCGGGAGCGGCGGCGATGGCACGACGTGCGCTCCGAGCAGATCAATGAGTACCTGAAGGCGCAGATCGGCGAGCAGTTCAGCGCCAAGGACTTCCGCACGTGGAACGCGACGGTGCTCGCGGCGGTCTCGCTGGCGGTCGACGGGCGCGAGGCCACAAGTCGACGCGCCCGCAAGCGGGCGATGGACGGCGCGGTGCGTGGCGTCGCGCAGGTGCTAGGCAACACCCCCGCGGTCGCGCGGCGCTCCTACATCGACCCGCGCGTGTTCGACCGCTACCTCTCGGGCTGGACGATCGGCGGCGCGGTCGACCGCATCGGGCGGCTCAAGGGCCCGGACGATCGCCGCCGAGCGCAGCTGGAGGCCGCGGTTCTCGACCTCCTGCACGACGACCGCGGCAGCGCGGCGGTGGCGCATGACGTCGCGGCGGGGCGGTAGACGATCGCCGCGCCGCGCTCCCAGCCCTTGCGCGCGGGCTGCGCACGGTGTAGAAACGTGAGCGTCTGCGACGACCAAAGGGAGGGTCGGCAATGGAGGAGGCCCCTGCGCCCATTGCGACCGTCAGCTCTGACGAGCTGTTCACACGCTGGCACACACAGCGCGACGTTCGCGCGCGCGATGCGCTGATCGAGCGGTTCCTGCCGCTCGCTCGCAAGCTCGCACGCCGATACTCAGGCTCCGCGGAGCCATACGACGACCTCGTGCAGGTCGCCTCGCTCGGACTCGTGAAGGCGGTGGAGCGGTTCGACCCGACTCGCGGGTTCGCGTTCACGTCGTTCGCGGTCCCGACGATCGTGGGAGAGCTCAAGCGCTACTTCCGCGACACCGCATGGGCGCTGCACGTCGACCGCTCGGCTCAGGAGCGGGCTCGACGGATCACCGATGCGCGGCGCGAGGTCGGTCTGCATCATCGCCGCTCCCCGACCGTCCCAGAGCTCGCCGTCTACCTGGAGTGCAGCGAGGAGGAGGTGCTCGACGGCCTGCAGATCGCGGAGGCGTTCGACACCGTCTCACTCGACGCGCCTCGCGGGAATGCGGGCGGGGAGACCGAGCGGCGGCTGGACACGCTCGGCGACGAGGACGGCCGGCTCGAGCTCGTCGACGACCAGACGACCGTCTACGCAGCGGCGCAGCACCTCTGCGAGCGCGACCGCACGATCCTCTACCTCCGCTTCGGCGAGGACCTCACGCAGGCCGAGATCGCGGCGGTGGTCGGCGTCTCGCAGATGCAGGTCTCACGGCTGCTGCGTAAGTCAGTCCGGCGCCTGCAGGAGCTGACCGCCGACCCGGCGACGGCCGCGGCCCCCGTGTGAGCCGACGTCAGGCGTCCGGGTCGCGTTCCTCGTCGGCCTCGCCGTAGCTGCCCCGGGCGGACTCTCCATCCTCGTCGTAGAGGGCGGCGTCCTCAAGGATCCGGCGCGCGGCGTGCTCGTCGCCGTGCGAGGCGTGCTCCTCGAGCTCCATCTCCGAGAGCTCGAATCCCTCCGACTCACCCTCGCCGCCCTCGATCACCGGACGGTCGGCCTCGCTGAGCCCCTGCTCAAACTCGCTCGGCGGCTCGGACGAGGCCCGGCCTCCGATCGCGGCCGCCTCGGCGGCCGCCTCCTTCTCCTGCTCGGCTTCGAACTCGTTGTCGCTCATCGTCCATCTCCTTGGTGCTCGGGGGTGGCCAGGAACATTGCGGCCATGTCAGCAGCGCCGTGACCGGCGGTCTCGGCCCGCTCCAGGCGCTCATGGGTGCCCTCCATCGCCGGAAGCCGGATCCCGGCCTCGCGTGCGGCGGACAGCACGAGGTCCGCGTCCTTACGGGCGAGCGAGAGCGTGAACGACACGTCGTCGAACGACTCCCGCGCCATCGCGCCGCCCTTGATGCGTGCGTACGGCAGGTCGAGCGCGCCGCCGTCGATCGCGTCGAAGAACACCTGCGGGTCGACCGCGGAGGCGCGCGCGAGCGCGATCGTATCCGAGAGCGCGCCGACCACACCGAGCACCCAGCTGTTGAGCATGACCTTTGCCGCCGAGGCGGCGCCGGCCTCCCCGAGCCAGATCGTGCGCGAGCCGACGGCGTCGAATACCGGATCGGCAGCCGGCCTCGTGGACTCCGCACCGGAGGCGAGGATCACCAGCTCACCCTGCTCGGCAGGCGCCCGCGTCCCGAGCACCGGGGCATCGACGAACGCCACGCCGCGCTCGTCGGCGAGCGCCTGGCAGCGGGCGGTGCCGGGCGACCCGATCGTCGACATCTGGATCCAGACGCGCTCGCCTTCGTCGGGGGCACCGTCGTCCTCGCCCGGGCCGAGCGCGCGCCCCGCGACGTCGAGCACGGCATCCGCGTCGGCGAGCATGGTCACGACGAGCGAGCAGCCCGCGGTCGCCTCGGCCGGATCCTCGAAGACGGCGATCCCGTCCCGCTGCAGCGGCCGGGCCTTCTCCGGCGTCCGGTTCCAGGCGTGGACCGAGAACCCGGCGTCGCCCAGGTGGGCGGCCATCGGGAGTCCCATGACGCCGGTGCCGAGAAACGCGACCTCGGTCATCCTGTCAGAGCGACGTGCATGCGGACGCTGGCGCCGTCCCGGTCCGAGCGCACCTCCACCAGATCGCAGACCTGGTTGATCAGCCACAGGCCACGGCCCCCGGCGGCGGCGGGATCGGGTGTGCGGCGACCGGCGAGGGGGTCGTCGATCGGAGTCGTGGTCGAGATCTCGCCGACCACGTCGTTGTCGTCGCGCCACAGGCGCGCGCGGGCGAGCCCGTCTCCGTGCCGCAGCGCGTTGCTCGCCGCCTCGTTGACCGCGAACACGAGATCGTCGCGCCGCGCCGGATCCAGCTCGGCGAGCAGCGGGTCGGCGGCAAGAGCATGCCGCAGCTGTCCCAGGTCGCCGTCGAAGGCGAGGTCGGTGACCGGGGGCGCGGGGGCCGCCTGGGGCCAGCCGCTGCCGGCCGCCACCTGGACCGGGTCGCCGTAGCGCATCGAGGGACGTGTGCCCACGTCATCAATCAGTTGTGGGTGGGTGAGCTCGGCCCCGGCGAGGACCTCGCCGTCGAGGTGCTCGGCGTCGTAGGGGCACAGGACGCTCACCTCCCGCCCGGCGAGAGCGACGTTGAGCAGCGCCTCGTGGCGCATGCACTCCGCCACCTCCGCGTAGCTGCGCCCAGGCCAGAGCGCCTCCGAGACCACGCGTGCAGGCGCGGGCTGCTCATCGAGCCAGTCGAGGAGGCTGGGAATCAGCCGCGCCGGGTTGCGCCCCAGATCGGCCATGTTCTCCAGCCGGACGGTGGCGCCGGTCTGATGGAGCATCTCGCCCAACTGCTCGAGATGATCGGGCGGGAGCGCCACCAGGCACGACTCCCCGGCCGCGGCCCCATCGCGCAGGAACTCATCCAGCGCGACCCGCAGCTGGTCCGGTCGCCGGTACAGGAGCGCCGCGTGGACGAGGCTCCCACCGTCGCGCGTCGATGTCGTCACGGTCGAGGTCATGGCAGTTCGGGGTATACGTGGTTCGTTACCAACCTCAGCGCGTTCCAAACGACGCACCGCAAGGTTGCCCAACCTGCGACCCATCTGGCGGGCCGCATCTTGCCACCATTCCAGCGCTTCACGCGGTACGCTCGCACCCAGCGTGAACGCAGATTTTCAAGTGGACGTCCGCCGCGACGGGTTGGCTGCGGTGATCGCGATCAGTGGTGAGCTGGATCTCGCGTCCGGCCCGCGCCTCGAGGAGGAGCTGGCCGCGCTCAATCCCGACGTCCGGATGGTCGTCGTGGACCTGCGCAACCTCGAGTTCATGGACTCCACCGGGCTCTCGATCATCGTCCGGGCCCACCAGCGCCTGGCCGAGCACGACTGCGAGCTCAGCCTCGTCCGCGGCTCGCCCCAGGTCCAGCGGCTGCTCGACCTCACGGGCGTCGCCGAACGGGTCCGCCTGGTCCAGGCGCCCGAAGAGCTGCTCAACGGCCACGATTGACCCGGCTATCGAGCGACCGCTGATGGACAGGTCCAGACGCGGGAGCCGACCGAGGTGATGGACATCGGCGGCCGCTCGTCCGGTCTGGGCGCGCGGATCCTCTCCGGACAGGGTCCTGAGTTCGCCGAGTTGCTGGAGACCCTGCGGGAGGCGGTGGTGGTCCGCGACCGTGACGGGCGCTTCATCTACGCCAACCGCGCCGCGCTGGCCAACCTCGCCGACGAGCGTCCGGCGGATCTGCTCGGCGCGCCGCTGGAGTCGGTCTTCGACCGCTACACGGTGCGCGACGAGCACGGCGGGCCGATCGACCCGGACGCGCTCCCGTCGGCGCGCCTGCTGGAGACCGGGGCGCACAGCGAGCCGTTGCTGCTGCAGGCGATCGACCGCCAAACCGGAGCGGTGAGCTGGCGGCGGCTCTCCTCGAGCCCGCTGCATGACGCCGACGGAGCCGTGATCGCGGCGGTGACCGTGATTGAGGATGTCACCGCGGTGAAGGCCGCCGAGGTCCACACTCGGATCCTCGCGGAGTCAGGGCGTCAGCTGTCGGCGTCGCTGGACTACGAGCAGACGCTGCAGAACGTCGCCCGCGCGGCGCTGCCCGGTCTGGCGGACTGGAGCATGGTCGAGCTCGTCGAGGATTCGGTGCGCCAGCACGTCGTCGTCGCGCACGTCGACCCCGAGATGCGCCGCCTGGCCGCTCGCCTGCGGCAGCTCGAGCCACCGGCGCCGACGGCGGAATCGGCGCTGCGACGAGTGCTGGCCACCGGCGAGCCGGTGCTGTTCGGGCAGATCTCGGACGAGCATCTGCGCCGGGTCGCCGTCTCAGCCGAGCAGCTTGAGATCTACCGACGGCTACGGATCCGCTCGGCGATCGTCGTGCCCATGCGAGTGCCGGCACGCGTCATCGGCGCGATGTCGTTCTTCACCTCGACCTCGGGGCGGCGGCTCACCGAGGACGATCTCGGTGTCGCCGAGCAGCTCGCGCGCCGGGCGGCGGTCGCCGTGGAGAACGCACGCCTCTACACGATGCTCGCGGGCGTCGCCGACACGCTCCAGGACAGCCTGCGACCCTCCCCCGTGCCCGAGGTCGCCGGGTGGGAGATCGGCGCGCTCTACCGTCCGGCGCCGGGCGCGACCCGGATCGACGTCGGCGGCGATTTCTACGAGGTCTTCGACACCGCCGGCAACGCGTTTGCCACGATCGGGGACGTCACCGGCCACGGCGTCCGCGCGGCTGCTGTCACCTCGTTGCTGCGCCATGGTGCGCGCTTCGCCAGCCATCTGGAGCCCGACCCGGTCGCGATCATCCGGCGCCTGGACGAGGAGCTTCGCCGGCGCGGCGACGCCACGCTGGCCACCGCGCTCTGTGCGGCGCTTCATGACCACAGCGTGCTTCTCTGCTCCGCCGGCCATCCTCCGGCGCTGATCGTCGACCAGGCTGGCAGGACGACCGAGGCGCCGAGCTCCGGGCCGCTGCTCGGGGCGTTCGCCGACAGCGCGTGGCACCAGCAGCGGGTACCGATCGCCGACGGCACCACCGTGCTGCTCTACACCGACGGCGTGACCGACACCGTCTGTGACGGTGAGCGATTCGGAGTCGACCGGCTGCGGCGCTTCCTGACCGTTCATGCGGACTCCCCGCCCCAGGCGCTGCTCGACGGTCTCGCCGCGGAGCTCGATCGGTTCCGCGGCGGGGAGGCCACAGATGATGTTGCGGCGCTCGCTCTGCGGCCCGCGCGGGCCTGACCACCGCCGCTGGCTACTGTCGATGGTCGACGACGAGCACGTCGACGAGCTCGCCGGCGGCGGTCTCACGCACCTCGATCTCGTCGGCGAGCAGCGCGAGCGGTGAGCGCATCCGGTCTCCCTCCGAGCTCGTCAGCGCGGCGCCGGCGCCGCGCCGGAACGGCCCGAGCTCGATCTCCAGGCGCCGCTCGGCGGCGGAGATCCGAGCCAGCACGCGGTTGGTGGCGGCCGCGCGGGCGGCGTGAGCCGACAGCGTGTCGGTGACGAGGTAGACATCGGAGAAGCGATCGAGCGAGAAGTGCGCGCCGGCGGCGAGCGTCCGCGCAAGCCGGCCGAGCACCGCGGAGAGCAGCGAGACCGGCGAGAGCGAGAGCTCGATCTCCCCGTCGGGCAGGAGCGTGAGCGGCTGCTCGGCCTCGGCGGGCTCCGGCATCGTCAACAGCGGAACGCCCTCGCGCTCGATGTCGAACACCATCGTCACCTCGGTGCCGCCGCCCTCCCGCGGCGCGAACCGCGCCTCGCGGGTGAGCGCCTCGATCACCGAGACTCCGATCCCATGGGCCGTCTCCCCGCCGGACGCCAGGCCGGTCAGGCCGACCCCCTCGTCACGGACGGTCACCCGCAACGCATCGCGGTCGGCGTAGACGCGGACCTCCATCGGCCCGGGCGCGTCGTCGTAGGCGTGCAGGACGACGTTGTTGCAAGCCTCCGAGACGGATGTCTTGAGGTCGTCGAGCAGCTCGGGATCCATCTCGAGCAGCTCGGCAAGGCCGCTCAGCATCCCTCGCACGATCGTGAGAGTTTGAGGTCTGCTGCGCAGCAGCAGCGCGATGATGGGTCCGTCTGCAGCGTTCACCGGCCGTCATCCATCTGCCCGACCGTACCGCCCGCAAAACGACGAGGGCGGTACCCCTCCATTTTCAGCTTTCCGTCAACTCCCCCAGCCGCGCCACTGCGCGCCGAAGGATCCGAGAGATCTGCATCTGTGAGACCCCGACGCGCTCGGCGATCTGGGTCTGGGTGAGATCATCGACGAACCGCAGTCGGAGCACCTCGCGCTCGCGGTCGGTCAGCTGGCGGGCGGCCTCATCGACGGTGACGCGTTCGTCGGCGAGCAACAGCTCCGGATCCTCGGACCCGAAGCTGTCCACGACGCTGCCGCCCTCTCCCTCGCCGTCGTCGTGCGGAGCGTCGAGAGAGGAGGCGTGGTGGGCACGCGCGGTCTCCAGGGCGTCGAGGACATCGGCGACGTCGATCTCGAGGTACTGGGCGAGCTCGGGCACGGTCGGGGCACGCCCGGTGCGCGTCGCCAGTCGCTGCTGGGCCTCCTCGACCTTGACCGCGAGCTCCTGGGCGCCGCGGGGGACATGCACCGCCCAGCCGAGATCGCGGAAGTAGCGCTTGAGCTCACCGAGGATCGTCGGTACCGCGAAGGACGAGAACGCGGTGCCGCGCTCGAGGTCGTAGCGATCGACCGCCTTGACCAGGCCCAGACAGGCGACCTGGAGCAGGTCGTCGAACGGCTCCCGCGCTCCGTTGTAGCGCCGCGCGAGCTTCCGCGCGAGCGGTACGAAGCGCCGGACCAGCTCATCACGCGCAGCATGCTCGCCGTGCTGCTGCCACCGTACGAACAGCTCTTCGTTCGAAGTGCGGACCGGGGCGTCGGCCCCCGCAGCCCGTTGCAGGGTGGAGGTGAGCGTTGAAGGAGTCATTGCGCGGGTTGTACCCCGGCCGATGAACCTCAATCAACGGGTTGTGCACCTGTGCGCAATAGCCTCGGACCGTGCCCGGCACGCATCTGTTGCCCGATCTGACGGCGTTTCGGCGCAGTCGGGATCTGCGGCTGATCGCCACCGGCGAGCTGATCTCGAACCTCGGCACGCAGGCAGCGCTTGTCGCGCTTCCCTTTCAGCTCTACCTGGTCACGCACCGTGCGCTGCTCGTCGGGCTGCTCGGGGCGGTCGAGCTCGGGCCACTGATCGGGATGTCGCTGTTCGGCGGCGCGCTCGCCGATCGCATGGATCGCCGCCGGCTGCTGCTGCTCGTCCAGATCGGCGTCGCCGGCTGTGTCGGCGGCCTGGCGGCGGTCTCGTTCGCCGGCCACCCGGCGCTGTGGACGCTCTACGCGCTCGGCGGGCTGCTCGCCGGCTTCAACGCCCTGCAGAACACCGCGTTCTCGGCGTTGATCCCCAACCTGGTCGACGACCGGACGCTGCTTGGTCCCGCACTCGCGATCAGTTACGGGCTGGGGTCGCTGACGATGGTGCTCGGCCCCGGCCTCGGCGGCATCCTGATCGGCGCCACCGGACCCAAGGGCGCCTATCTCGTCGATGTCGCCGCCTGCGGGTTCATGGCGGCGTTCACCTGGATGATCGCCGCCCAGCCTCCGCACGCCGAAGCGACCGCGGCCGGCGAGTCGATCCCGCGCTCGATCGCACAGGGCCTGCGCTACGTGCGCGGCAATCGCGCGCTGCTCGGCTCGTTCGCGATCGACCTGGTGGCGATGACCTTCGGCATGCCGCGCGCGCTGTTCGCGGTGCTGGCGGTGAGCGTCTACCACGCGGGCGCGGGCGGCACCGGCCTGCTCTATTCGGCGGTCGCCGTCGGCGCGACCGTGACCGCGGTGCTGAGCGGCTGGATCAAGCACGCCCGGCGCCTGGGGGTGATCTGCATCTGGGCGGTCACCGCGTGGGGCGCGGCGATCACAGTCGCCGGCCTGATGGGCTCGATCTGGCTGGCGGCGCTGCTCCTGGCGGTCGCGGGGGGTGCGGACTCGGTGAGCGCGGTCTGTCGCTCGACGATCAACCAGACGGTGACCCCGGACGCGATGCGCGGGCGGATGTCGGCGGTGTTCGGCCTGGTGGTGACGGGCGGGCCTCGCCTCGGCGACATCGAGTCAGGAAGCGTCGCGGGCGTGAGCAGCGCTCGCTTCTCGGTCGTCTCCGGCGGACTGGCGTGCCTGGCCGGCGTGGCGCTGATCGCACTCGCGTGCCCGTCGCTGGTGCGCTACGACACGGCCGACTGGCGCGGCCGAACCGCCGAGCTGGAGGCGGTGGCGGCGGGATGATCCGCGCGGCCTCCTCGGCGACCCGCGACAGCTACTTCGGCGAGCGCTCGATGATCCGCCGCGTGATGGGCGAGCGGGCGGTCGCGTTCTCCGGCGCGCGATCGCTGCTGATGCAGGCCGCGCACCCGCTGGCGGTGGCCGGACTGCTCGCGCACTCGGACTCGCTGGAGGATCCCTACGAGCGGCTGGCGCGCACCGCCCAGGTGCTGGACGCCATCACCTTCGGTTCGCGCACGGAGGCGGACCGGCTCACCGCGCGCGTGCGCGCGATGCACCGCCGGGTGCGCGGGTCGCTGTCCGAGACGGTCGGGATCTATCCCGCCGGAACCCCGTACCGCGCCGACGACCCCGAACTGCTGATGTGGATCCTCTACACGCTCGTCGATTCGGCGACGCTGTTCTACACGGTCTACGTCGGCGAGCTGAGCACGCTGCAACGCCGGGCGCTCTGGGAGGACTACAAGGTCGTCGGCGAGCTGTTCGGCCTGGCCCCGGAGGAGATGCCCGACACGCTCGACGACCTGAGAGCGTACGGTCGGGCGATGGTTGAGGGCGACCGGCTATGCGTCGGCGACTGGGCACGGCGCCGGGCTCGGGAGATCGTGCTCGAGCCGCCGGTGACACCACGACTCCGTCCGGTGCTCGAGACGGTCAACTTCGTGACGATCGCGCTACTGCCCGACGAAATCCGCCGTCAGTACGGTTTCTCACCGCTGATTCCGTCTTTGGCGCGGAAGGCACTCGTCCGCGGAGGAGCCGTGTACATCCGGCGGGGAGTGCTGCCGCTGCTGCCCGACGCGGTGCGGCACGTGCCGTCGGCACGCCGGTCGGCCGCCTGATCCGGGCGAGGCGGCCGTCGCAGGGTTCAGGATGGACTCAATCTCAACTTGAGGTTGAGACTGGGCGATCAGGCGGCTGTCGCCGGGTGCAGCACCCAGACGGCGATGCCGCGGTGTGCGGCGCGGCGTTCGTAGGCCGCGTAGCCGGGATAGACCTCGAGCGCCTGGCGCCAGATCACCTCGCGCTGGTCCCCCTCGGCGATGCTCGCACGGACGCGCGTGAGTCGTCCCGCCACGGTGATCGTCGCGTCGGGATGAGCGCGAAGGTTGTAGGACCACGCCGGGTGGTGGCGCTGGCCGAAGTTGGAGGCGATGACCGCGTAGGTGCCCGAGCCGGCGCGCAACCCGACCAGTGGAACCGAGCGCGGCTCGCCGCTCCGCGCGCCGGTGGTCGTCAGCACGATCACCGGAAGCCCGGCGAGGAAGCTTGTGAGGTTCGCCCGGCCGCGAGTTGCGCGGAGCACCGGTTCGTCCAGGCGCTGCAGGATCCGGGCGAACAGCCAGGACCCGGCGCGCGTGGCGGCGAAGCTGCGCAGCCTCCGACGCATCACAGGGCCTGCGGTTGCGGCGCGCGATCGCGGATGAGGTCGGAGGCGCGCTCGGCGATCATCACCGTCGGGGCGTGAGTGTTGCCCCCCGGGACGGTGGGCATCACCGAGGCATCGACGACCCGGATCGCTCCGAGGCCGTGGACGCGCAGGCGGCTGTCGACGACCGCCTCGGGCGCGGTGTCGCTCATCCGGCAGGTGCCGCACGGGTGGTAGAGCAGTTCGGTCCGCGCGCGCAGGTCCGTGATCAGCTCCTCGTCGTCGGCGATCGCCGGTCCGGGCTTCAGCTCCCGCGTGATGACGGCCGCGAGTGGCTCGGTCTCGGCGATCCGGCGGGCGAGCCGCATTCCGGCGAGGAGCGAGGCGACGTCCTCGGGCTCGGACAGGGAGTTGGTGAGGATCCGCGGCTTGTCACGTGGGTCGGCAGAGCGCAGCCACACTCGCCCCCGCGCCGCGGTCCGAGCAGCGTCGGGCCGAACGCGATGGCGTGGCCGTCGTAGGTCTCGGCGCCGTGGGCCTCGAAGTAGGCCGGCGCGATGTGGAACTGGATGTCGGCCGCGGGCAGCCCTGGCTGAGTGCGGACGAACGCGCACACCTCGGCGACCGTCGAGGTGAGCGGCCCGCTGCCGCGCAACAGCCATTCCGCCAGGAAGCGCGGTTGCTCGGCGGTGTAGAGCGTGTCGGTGTCGCTCACCGCGAACAACGCGGCGGCGACCGGGTGGTCCTGCAGGTTGCCTCCGACACCGGGCAGCTCGTGACGGGGGTCGATGCCGACGGCGCGAAGCTCCTCGGGCGCACCGATGCCCGACAGTTGCAGGATCTGCGGCGACCCGATCGCGCCCGCGCAGAGCAGCACCTCGCGGTCGGCGTCGACCACCTCCTCGCCGTTTCGGCCTCGGCGAACACGCACGCCGGTGACCCGATTGCCGGCGAGTTCGAGGCCGAGCACCCCGGTGCCGGCGCGGACCTCGAGGTTGGGCCGGTGCGTGATCGGGCGCAGGTAGGCATCGGCGGCGCTGAACCGCCGCCCGCCCGACTGCAGCACCTGGAACAGCGAGACGCCGTCCTGCTCCGGGCCGTTGTAATCGGGCGTGTACGGGATGCCGGCGGCGACGCTCGCCTCGATGATCCGGCGGTCGATCGGCCGCGGCGAGCGCGGATCGGTCACCCGCAGGGGTCCCGTCGCTCCGTGCCATTCCGAGGCACCGCGCGAGTTGGACTCCGCGCGGATGAACGCGGGCAGCACGTCGTCCCAACCCCAGCCGGGCGCGCCCTGCGCCTCCCAGCCGGCGTAGTCGATCGGCCGGCCGCGGACGTAGAGCATCGCGTTCATCGAGCTCGACCCGCCGAGGCTGCGGCCGCGCGGGATGTAGAGCGAGCGGCCGTCGAGATGGGGCTCGGGCTCGGTCCAGTAGTCCCAGTCGAGCTTGGTGTGGAACTGCTTGCCGAACGCCGCCGGGATCTTGATGTTCGGCGAGCGGTCGCGGCCACCGGCCTCGATCAGCAGCACTCGGGTGGTGGGATCCTCGCTCAGCCGGTTGGCGAGCACGCATCCGGCCGAGCCAGCGCCGACGATCACGTAGTCGTGGCCGGACACGCGCGGCATTGTCGCACCGGGGCGGGCGTGAGGTGAGCAGGCGTGCACCACCGGTGTGCCGGCTCAAGCCGGGGCGGCCTTCGGCCGATCCAAGAGCATCATGCCCGCGCTCACCGATCCGACCACCGAGGTCGCCCCCCTAGGATCGACCGCCGACGTGTCGCGCCAGCCACAGGTCATCAGCCCCTTCTACCGGGTCTCGGTCAAGGCGCTCGTGTTCGACGCGGGCAGCCGCCTGCTCGTCGTGCAGGAGCAGGCCGGGCACTGGGAGCTGCCCGGAGGCGGCTGGGAGCACGGTGAGACGCTCGAGCAGTGTCTGGCCCGTGAGCTCCATGAGGAGCTCGATGTCCGTCTCGGCTCGGTCGACCTCTCCACCCAGCGCGCCTGGGTCGGCCCCGGCGCCAGCGGCCGCTATCACCGCATGAAGCTCACCGTCCACGCGACGCTCGCCTCGCCCGTCATCCAGGCACGCGAGGAGATCCGCGCCGTCCGCTGGGTGACCCCGGAGGAGTTCAAGGGTCTCCGGATCGCCCTCGCCGACGGGCCGCTGCGCGAGTACGTGCTCGCCGTGTGGCCGGTCCGCATCGCCCAGGCGTCATAGCCGGTCCGCATCGCCCAGGCGTCATCCATCGCCGGTCCGCGCCACCGGCGCGGCGTCGTGTCGAGTCAATCGGGCAGCAGCGGCACCCCCTCGTCGGGCGGGCGGCCGATGTGGATCCCACGACGCACCGCTCCGGACCCGAAGCGATCGTGGAGCGCGTCGAGCGTCGCATCCAGCCCGCGGGCACGGTCGAGCCGCAACGCGAGCTGCACCGCCCCGGCATCGCACAGGTTGGTGAGCGTCACCCCGATCAGCGTCAGCCCGCGACGCGCGATCAACTCGCCTGCCGCTCGCAGCAACCGGCGTGCGGCCGCCAGCAGCACCGCCGTGCGGGTGGTCGCCTCCGCCAGCGTCCGTGAGCGCGTCGCCCGTTCGTAGTCGGCGAAGCGCATCCGGAGCACCACCGTGCGGCACGCCCGGCCGGCGCCGCGCATGCGCCGGGCGGCCCGATCGATCAGCGCGGTCAGCGACACCTGCACCTCGATCGGGTCCCGCCCTCGCCGGCCGAGTGCGCGTTGCGCACCGATCGAGCGCCGCCGCACGCGGGGGCGCACCGCGCGTGGGTCCCGCCCGACCGCCAGCGCGTACACGTGGCGTCCGGTGCCGCGGCCGAGCAGCTCGACCGCTCCCGGCTCGCCCAGCGCGGCCACCTGCGCCACCGTCGTGATGCCGGCGGCGTGCAGCTTGGTCGCGCTCACCCGCCCCACCCCCCACAGGGCGGTCACCGGCAGCGGGTGCAGGAACGACAATTCGCTGCCGGCGGGGATCATCAGCAGGCCATCCGGCTTGGCCACATCGCTTGCGACCTTGGCGAGGAACTTCGTCGAGGCGATCCCGATCGTCAGCGCGAGCCCGGCGATCTCCCGCACCTCCTCGCGCAGCCGACCGGCCACCTGGAGCGGCGACCCCTCGATGTGCCGCAGACCGCGCACGTCGATGAACGCCTCATCGATCGACAGCCCCTCCACGAGCGGCGAGTGGCGCCGGAAGATCTCGAACACGACCTTGCTGGCCGCCGAGTAGGCGGAGAAGCGCGGCGGGACCACCACGGCCTCGGGGCAGAGCCGGCGGGCCTGCGCGCCGCCCATCGCAGTGCGCACGCCACAGGCGCGCGCCTCGTAGCTGGACGCGAGAACGACGCCGCCGCCGACGATCACCGGGCGGCCGCGCAGGGCGGGATCGTCGCGCTGCTCGACCGACGCGTAGAACGCGTCGAGGTCAGCGTGGAGGATCGTCGGTTCCGTCCGGCCCATGATCGAACGTATGTTCCCATGAGCGACGGACGACACCCCTGGAGGTCCCGGCGGTTCCCAGGCGAGCTGATATGGGTACGAGCACCGCGTGATCGCCACCGAGTCCCCATCCGGCCTCGTCAACTGGTCGGGCAGCCACCGCTACCGGGCGGCCGAGCTGCACCGCCCGCAGACCCTCGAGGAATTGCAAGGCCTCGTGACCCGCGGGCGCGGGGAGCTGCAGGTCCTGGGCACGCGTCACACCTTCACGGCGATCGGCGATGCGGACGGGCTGATCTCACTCGATCGGCTCCAGGGCGCCGATGCGATCGAGATCGACGCTGCGGCGCAGACGGTGAGATTGGGCGCCACGGTCACCTACGCCGAGCTCGCCAGGGCGCTCAACGCGGAGGGGCTGGCGCTCGCGAACCTCGCCTCGCTGCCGCACATCTCGGTCGTGGGAGCGATCGCGACGGCGACGCACGGCTCCGGCACCCGGCTCGGGAACCTCGCCACCTCGGTGCGCGGACTCGAGCTGATCACGAGCGACGGCGACCGGGTGACGTTCGACTCCGCAGACCCGCGCCTGCCGGGCGCGACGGTGCACCTGGGCGCGCTCGGAGTGGTGACCGCGGTGACCCTCGCCGTCGAGCCGTACTACGAGTTGCGCCAGGACGTCTACCTGGGACTCGACTGGGACGCGCTCGCGGCCCATGTCGACGAGGTGATGTCCGCCGGTCGCAGCGTGAGCGTGTTCCACGACTTCGGCGAGCGCGCGCGAGAGGTGTGGGTCAAGGGCGATCCCGGCCCGGGTGCCCCGCCGGACCTGTTCGGCGCGCTGCCGGCGCAGGCGCCCCACAACCCCGTTCCGGGCGGACTGCCCGAGAACTGCACCGCGCAGCTCGGTTCGGCCGGGCCATGGTCCGAGCGGCTGCCGCACTTCCGGTCCGGCTTCACGCCCAGCTCGGGCGAGGAGATCCAGTCGGAGTGGTTCGTGGCCCGAGAGGACGCATTCCAGGCAATCGACGCGCTGCGTCCGCTCGCGGCGCGGATGCGACAGGTCCTGCAGATAGCGGAGCTGCGCGTGATCGCCGCAGACGAGCTGTGGATGAGCCCGCAGTTTGGGCGCGATTCGGCCGGCCTGCACTTCACCTGGCGCCTGGAGCCCGAGCCCGTCGCACGCATCTGTGCGGAGATCGAACGGCAGCTCGCGCCGCTGGCGCCGCGGCCCCACTGGGGCAAGGTCTTCTCCCCGGGCCCGCTCCCGTGGATACCGGAGCGGCTCGCGGACTTCCTCGCGCTGCGCGAGGAGCTGGATCCGTCTGGCCGCTTCGCCAATCCGTGGCTGCGGGAGCGCGTCATCGGCCCGGCCGGCTGAGCGGCAGCCGGCGGCGGCCCGCCGAGCCCCTCCCGGGCACGCCGCGCGCATACGATTGCCTACAATCGATTTCTCGCGAATGGGAGTGTGGGTGTGACTCGGGTAGAGACGGGGTTCTGGCGATGAGCGCGCTCGCGAACAAGCAGCTGTGGTTCCTGACCGGCAGCCAGCACCTCTACGGCGAGGAGACCCTGGCCCAGGTCGACGCGCAATCCCGCGATGTCGCGGCCGGGCTCGACGCGGCCGCGGCGATCCCGGTCCCGATCGTCCACCGGCCGGTGCTGACAACGGCCACGGACATCCGGCGCGCGTGCATCGAGGCGAGCGCGGATGAGCGTTGCATCGGCGTGATCGCCTGGATGCACACCTTCTCGCCGGCGAAGATGTGGATCACCGGGTTGGCGTCGCTCACCAAGCCACTGCTGCACCTGCACACCCAGTTCAACCGGTCGTTGCCCTGGGCGCAGATCGACATGGACTTCATGAACCTCAACCAGTCGGCGCACGGCGATCGCGAGTTCGGGTTCATTCAGACCCGGCTCCGGATGCCTCGCAAGGTCGTCGTCGGCCACTGGTCGCAGAGCGACGTGCAGGAGCGCATCGGGGGCTGGAGCCGCGCCGCCGCGGGCCTCGACGAGGCCCACCGGCTCCGGGTGGCGCGGTTCGGCGACAACATGCGCGACGTGGCGGTCACCGAGGGCGACAAGGTCGAGGCCGAGCTGCGGTACGGCATGTCGGTCAACACGTACGGGGTGACGGAGCTCGGCGAGACGATCGCCGCGATCGCCGACACCGACGTCGACGCGCTCTGCGGCGAGTACGAGGATGCCTACGACGTGGTCGAGACCCTGCGCACCGGCGGCGATCGGCACGCCTCGCTGCGCGACGCGGCGCGCATCGAGCTGGGGATCCGGACGTTCCTGGATGAGCTCGGCGCCAAGGCGTACACCGACACGTTTGAGGATCTCGGCCCGCTGAGGCAGCTGCCCGGGATCGCCTCCCAGCGGCTGATGGCCGACGGCTACGGGTTCGGCGCCGAAGGAGACTGGAAGACGGCGGCGCTGCTTCGGATCCTCAAGGTGATGGCCGAGGGGCTGCCGGGTGGCACCTCGTTCATGGAGGACTACACCTACGACTTCGCCCCCGCCCAACCCACCCCCCACGCACCCTCGGGAGAGCCGATGCTGCTCGGCTCGCACATGCTCGAGATCTGCCCGTCGATCGCGGACGGACCGATCCGCTGCGAGATCCACCCGCTTGGGATCGGCGCTCGTGAGGATCCGGTCCGCCTCGTGTTCAACGCCGCACCCGGTCCGGCGGTGGTGATCGGGATGCTGCACCTGGGCGAGCGCTATCGCCTGGTCGCCAACACGATCGAGGTCGTCACACCGGTCCACGACCTGCCCAAGCTGCCCGTCGCGCGCGCACTCTGGCGTCCGGAGCCGAACCTGGCGACCGCCGCCGAGGCGTGGCTGCTGAGCGGCGGTCCCCATCACACCGTGTACACCGCCGCGCTCGGGATCGAACTGCTCACCGATTTCGCTGAGATGCTTCGCACGGAGCTGATCACCATCGACGCCGACACACGGATTCCGCAGCTCACCAAGGAGCTGCGCTGGAACATGGCCTACCACCATCTCGAGCGCGGGCTGTGACCGTGACCGAGCGGCCGCGGCACGTCACGATGAAGGACGTCGCGCAGGTCGCGCGCGTCTCCCAGAGCACGGTGTCACGGGTGCTCTCAGGCGCGCCGCCGGCGGTGCCGATCTCCGAGAGCACGCGCGCGCGGGTGCTCGACACCGCCGCGCGCCTGCAGTACCGCCCCAACCCGCTCGCGCGCGGACTGCGGGGCGCGCCGACGATGTTGATCGGCGCGATCGTCCGTGACGTGACCGATCCGTTCTTCGCGGTGGCGATCGACGCCCTGTCGCGCCACGCACGCCGGCGCGACTACAGCGTCGTGCTGGGGCACGCGCGTGAGCAGGCCGAGGAGGCACTCGCGCTCGCCGCCGTGCTGGAGGCGCGCCAGTGCGACGCGATCGTGCTGCTCGGTGATGTCCGTGAGGAACCCGGCCTGCTCGAGGACCTCGGCGCCGTCGACGGTCCCGTCGTCGAGCTGTGGCGAGGCGCCGGCGACGGCCGGTTCCCGGCGATCTCGGTCGACAACGCGGACGGCATGCGCCAGGCGATCCGGCACCTCTCCGAGCTCGGCCACGAGCGGATAGCGTTCGTGGGGGATCCGGAGAAGGCCGATGTCGCGGTCCGCCTGGAGGCCTACCGCGAATCGGGCGATGACGTCGTCACCGTCCGCAACACCGCGCAGGACGGAGCCGCTGCACTCGACGTGCTCCTCGATCGGCCGAACCCTCCGACGGCGATCGCGGCCGCCACCGACGTGCTCGCCTTCGGACTGCTGCACCGGGCCGCCGCACGTGGCCTGCGCGTGCCTGAGGACCTGTCGGTCACGGGCTTCGATGACATCCCGCTCGCGGCCACCGCGGTGCCGGCGCTCACCACCATCCGCATGCCGATCGACGCGATGGCCGAGGCGGCGGTCGAGCGGGCGATCGGCGCGAGCACCGAGACGTCGGTGTTCGCGACCGAGCTCGTGGTGCGGGCCTCCACCGCGCGCCCCGGCGAGCACTCCGTCCCGCCGGAGGGCGACGCAGCCCGCCGAGAGGACGCGCCGTGAGCGAGAAGTACGTGATCGGCATCGACTTCGGGACGCTGTCCGGGCGGGCGCTCGTCGTGCGCGCCGCCGATGGGGAGGAGATCGGCTCGGCGGTCCACGAGTACCGCCACGCGGTGATCGAGGAGACGCTGCCGGCGAGCGGGCGCCAGCTCGGCACCGACTGGGCGCTCCAGGATCCCGAGGACTACCTGGAGGTGCTGCGCCGGGCGGTCCCGGCGGCGGTCAGGGAGGCCGGGATCGACGCCGCCGACGTCGTCGGGGTCGGCACCGACTTCACCGCATGCACGGTGCTCCCGACGCTCAGCGACGGGACGCCGCTATGCCGCCTGGAGGAGTTCACCGACCGCCCGCACGCATACGTGAAGCTGTGGAAGCACCATGCCGCCCAGCCGCAGGCCGACCGCATCACCGAGCTCGCCCACGAGCGTGAGGAGCCGTGGATCGCGCGGTACGGAGGCCTGATCTCGTCGGAGTGGACGTTCGCCAAGGGGTTGCAGATGCTGGAGGAGGATCCCGAGATCTATGGACGGGCCGAGCGCTTCATCGAGGCCGCCGACTGGATCATCTGGCAGCTGTGCGGCGCCGAGACCCGCAACGCCTGCACCGCGGGCTACAAGGAGCTGCTGCAGGACGGCCGATACCCCTCGCGCGAGTACCTGGCAGCGCTCAACCCGGAGTTCACCGCGTTCGCCGAGTCGAAGCTCGCCCACCCCATCTCGCAGCTCGGCGAACGCGCCGGCGGGCTGACCGCCGAAGCCGCGGAGTGGACCGGGTTGCCTGAGGGGATCGCGGTCGCGGTCGGAAACGTCGACGCCCACGTGACGCCACCGGCGGCGCAGGCGATCGAGCCCGGGATGCTGGTGGCGGTGATGGGCACCTCGACCTGCCACGTGATGAACGGCCGGCGGCTCGCCGAGGCCCCCGGAATGTGCGGCGTCGTCAAAGACGGGATCACGAGTGGCTACTGGGGCTACGAGGCCGGCCAGAGCGCGGTCGGGGACATCTTCGGTTGGTTCGTCGAGCAGGGTGTGCCGCGCCGGTATCACGACCGCGCGGCCGCGCAGGGGATCTCCGTGCACCAGTTGCTCTCCGAGGAGTCCGCTGAGCAGCCGGTCGGCGCCCACGGGCTGGTGGCGCTCGACTGGATGGGCGGCAACCGCTCGACGCTCGTCGACCACACCCTAAGCGGGACGATCGTCGGGCTCACGCTGGCCACGCGTCCCCCGGAGATCTACCGGGCGCTGCTTGAGTCGACCGCGTACGGCACGCGGGAGATCATCGAGAACTTCGAGCGCTCGGGCGTGCCGGTCACCGATCTGGTCGTCGCCGGCGGCCTGCTCAAGAACCCGGTGCTGATGCAGATCTACGCGGACGTGTGCCGGCGCCCGCTGAGCGTGCTTCAGTCCGATCAGGGCCCCGCGCTCGGCTCGGCGATCCACGCGGCGGTCGCCGCCGGGGTCCACAGCGACGTCGCGGCGGCATCGACCGCGATGGGCCGGTTGCGACGCGAGGCCTACACGCCCGACCCGACGCGGGCGGCCGTGTACGACGAGCTCTATGCCGAGTACACACGGCTCTACGACTACTTCGGGAGGGGGACCAACGAGGTGATGCACCGGCTGCATGCGATCCGCAGCCGCGTGCGCGGAGGTGATGCGACATGAGTGGAACGGCAAGCGGAGTACCGAGTTCCCTGCGCGACGCGGTGGCGCGGATGCGCGAGGACGTCTGTGCGCTGCACGCCGAGCTGGTGCGCTACGAGCTCGTGGTCTGGACGGCGGGCAACGTGTCGGGACGGATGCCCGGCGAGGACCTGATGGTGATCAAGCCGAGCGGGGTGTCCTACGACGATCTCACGCCCGAGTCGATGGTCGTCTGCTCACTCGACGGCTCGGTGCTCGAAGGCGACCACGCGCCCTCGAGCGACACCGAGTCCCATGCGTTCGTCTACCGCTCGATGGAGGAGGTCCACGGGGTCGTACACACCCACTCCACCTACGCCTCCGCCTGGGCGGCGCGCGGCGAACCGATCCCGTGCGTGCTCACGGCGATGGGCGACGAGTTCGGCGGGCCGATCCCGGTCGGCCCGTTCGCGCTGATCGGCGGCCAGGCGATCGGGGAGGGCGTCGTGGAGACGCTGCGCGACTCACGTTCGCAGGCGGTTCTGATGCAGAACCACGGGGTGTTCAGCGTCGGCAAGAACCCGCGCGATGCGGTCAAGGCGGCGGTGATGTGTGAGGACGTCGCCCGCACCGTCCACATCTCCCGCCAGCTCGGCGAGCCGCTTCCGATTCCCGCGGAGGCGATCGACAGGCTCTACGAGCGCTACCAGAACGTCTACGGCCAACGCTAGGCGGGCTGGTAGGCGCCCGGCTCGCCGTCCCAGTAGTCCTGGATCCGGTCGCTGAGCCGGAAGCGGAATCCCTCCCGATCGGAGAGGCGGATGACGATCGTCCCCTCCTCGGGGTAGACCGTGCTCATCGAGCTGCCAACGGGCGTCGAGATGACGAGCAGCCGGGCCGGCTCGCGAGCGTGGTTGGACAGGCGGTGGGCGCCGTGCGGGCCCTCGGGGAACGAGACGAGATCGCATCGCTCGAGCAGCTCGTCACCGTCGGGGCGGCGAAGCGTCGGGGTACCGGAGACGACGAGCGCCCACTCCTCGCGGCGGTGGGTGTAGTGATAGGGCGCCGTCTCCTCGCCGGGGGCGAGCTCCCAGAGGGTCGGTGCCCAGGTGCGTGGCCCGAGCAGACCGGCCAGCGATCGCCCGTGAGTCGCCGTCAGCTCGACCGACGGACACGGCTGCCCGGGCCCGGGCTCGGCGACGGACTCGGGCGTGGGCTGTGGTGGATCGAGCGTCCAGGCCTCGAGCGCGTCCGCCCGGCGGAACAGCATCCTGGCCACTCCGATCTTGTCGGAGTCCGGGTAGACGCTGGCATGCGCGCTTGGCCAGCCGTCGTCCCCCGCGGAGAAGATCACCACCCGGCCCGGTCCCGCCACCGTGTGGGAGCCTGCCGGACCGGTCGTGAAGGCAACCAGCGTTCCGGGCGTGAGGGGCCGCCGCCCGCTCGGATCACGCAGCACCGGTGCCCCGGAGACGACATACATCCACTCCTCGACGCCGTAATGGGAGTGGTAGGGCCAGTTCGTCTCGCCGTCGCCCATCTCGTAGATGGCCGCTCCGAGCAGCTTGCCGTTCAGCCGCTCGCCGAGCTGCTCACCACGGAAGTGGAAGCCGCCCTGCCCCTGGTCAACCGTCAACTCGCAGGTGGCGAGGTTCACCTTCGTCATCAGCGGGGGAAGATCAGCGACTCGGGGTCGTCCCCGCCGTCGCGCCGCGGCCGCCTGACGGTCGGGTCATCTGCGCCATGCTGGACCTCGGTTGGGTTCTCGGCGCCGTGCTGGACCTCGGTTGGGTCCTCGCCGCCGTGCTGAACCTCTGTCGGGTCCTCGCCGCCGTGCTGGACCTCGGTCGGGTCCTCGCCGCCGCGTTGCACCTCTGTCGGGTTCTCGGCGTCGTGCTGAGCCTCGGTCGGCGCGTCGTGGCGCTGCACGACGGTCGGATCCTCTGAGATGCGCATGTCGGTGACGCTCACGTGGGCACCGCCGCCCTTCGCCCGGTCGCGGGCGGCGGCGCGGGACTCGCGCCGCCGCGTGGGAGACGCCGGCGGGGTGGTCGGGTCGGCGCTGCCACGCAGCGGGGAGAAGCCGGCCGCCGCGGTGGCGATGTCACGCGGATAGCTCGGCCGCGACCGCCACAGGAACCAGGCTCCCGCGAACAGCGAGAGCAGCATGACCAGGAAGCTGACCTCCAGGCCGGTGCCGGTGCCGGAGGCGATCGGCCCGGTGTGGGTGCCGACCGGAGCCTGGTGGGGCCGGAATCCCGCGATCAGGTCGGCCATCGCCCCGAACGCCAGTGGCGCCAGCGCCTGGGCGATCGAGCGCAGGAAGGTGCGCGTCGACTCCGCGCGGCCCCACAGGCCCGACGGCATGATGTCCAGGCGAGCGGCGTCGAGCGGCGGGTTGGCGGCGGAGATCAGGGCCGTCCCGAAGAAGCAGAAGAACACCGAGGTCGACAGCGACGAGGTGAGGAAGCCCGGGATCAGCAACACCGCGGCGCCCGCGTTGCAGACCGCCGGAACCCAGACACGCGCGGCGAGGCTGCCGCGCCGGGTGAGCGCGTCGACGATCGGACCGACCGCGAGCGTCCCACACACCGCGCCTAGAACGAGGACACCGAGCACCAGCGTCGCCTCGCTCTGGCTGGTGTGGAAGTGGCTGACCACGAACAGCGTCGCGTAGGTCTCAAGGCCCGAGAAGAAGAAGTAGCCGAGCGAAGAGCTGATGATCAGCAGCACGTTCGTCGGGATGCTCAGGATGTAGCGGACCGCGTCCTGTAGGGACATGCGGTCGGGGTCGCGTTGCAGGACGAGCCGCGGGTCCGGCCGATAGCCCTGGTCCTCCGCCATCCGGTACGCAAGGTCGCGCTCGCGGTTCTCGCGCGGCCCGCGGACCTCGGTCGGCGTTCGCGGCGCGTGGTCACGGAGGTCCACCACCCCTCGCTCGAGCCGGTCATGGCCGCCGCGGCGCGGCTCCGGAACCGAACGCCACAGCGAGCGCGCCAGGAAGAAGCCGGGGATCGCGAGCACCCAGAAGGCGGCCCGCCATCCGAACGCCCCCGCGACGTTGCCGCAGACGACGAACCCAACGGCGGTGCCGAGGATCTCACCGGTGAGGATGTAGCCGTAGACCCGACCGCGCTCGTCGGAGGGGAAGTAGTCGCCGGTGAGCGAGGCGATCGCCGGCCCCGCGGACGCCGAGACGATGCCGAGCGCCACCCGGGTGAGCAGCAGCGTCCCGTAGGAGTTGGCGACGGCGCCGAGAATCGTGGCCACCGACCACAGGACGATCGAGATCGACAGCATCGGGATCCGCTTCAGGCGATCGACGACCAGGCCGATCGGGATCACCGCGACCGCTGCGACGATCAACGTCACCGAATTGAGCAGGCCGATCTTGTAGTTGTCGAGGTGCAGCGAGGACTGGAGCTGCGGCGCGACCGAACCGACGGTCGCGATCTGAGCGCTCGAGAGCGCGAGCACGCCGGCGAACAGCGTCACCACGCGAGTGCGGGCCGGCCCACCGACGACATGCTCCACGCGGCCCTGAATCCGGCGCCCGGCCCAGCGCAGCCCCCGCATGATCGCGGCGGCCACCGACCTGGACGTCCTCAGCGCACTCATCGCACCCCACACTCTCGCAGGCGCCGGACCGGTGTCCGCCGACCCAGCGGAAACCGGCTACCCCCGAAGGGCGAAGATGCTCACCGAGTGTGCGGGCGGGCGCAGCGCCACCGGCGCGCCGAAGTGACGGAAGTCGATCTGGCCGCGATCGCTCGACTCGTTCTGGATGCGGATCGGATAGGCGGGGCCGGAAGTGGCGACGTACAGGATCCCCTGACGGCTGGCGTCGTGGACGGCGATCACCCCGCGCCCGTCGACGGTGCTCGTGGTGCCCTTGGTGAGCGCTCCGTGGCCGGCGAGGAGCCCGGCGATCAGCTTGTGCACGTCGGTCAGCGACGCGAAGGAGGCGAAGTCGCCGTGGTCAGCGGGCGCGCGCAGCCAGCGGCCGCGCAGCTGGGCGGCCACCGAGGCGCCCCCAAACTGATCCCAGAACGCCGGGGTGGCCTTCACGTAGGCGACGTTGCCGATCGTCACCAGCTGGAAGGCCAGACCGTGCTCGGACAGCGAGCCGGTGGCGCCGCGACCGTTGACCAGATGGAGATCGAAGCGGATCTCATCGCGTGAGGACGCCTGGTTGACCGAGCCGTAGACCTCGACCGAGCGAACGCCGTCGATCGCCTTGGTCGCAGCGGCGACGATCGCCTCCGGATCCTTCGCCGCGATCCCATGGGGCGAGCCGCCGCAGGCGCTCAGCGCGGCGGAAAGGACGGCCGCGAGGACGATCGACAACATGAACCTCGGCGCCCGCATCGGCTCGGGAGCGTAACCTACGGCGCCGCTCACACTGTGCGCAGGGGACGGCCTGGACCCGTGCCCCAGCGCAACTCCCGACCGCCAGGGGATGTTGATTCAGTCATGACCCGGATCCATCTGCACGGCCGCGCTCGAGCGTGGCTTCTCTCACCGATCGCCGCTCTCGTCGCCGTCGCCGCCGCATTCGCGCTGCACGCCACTCCCGCGGCCGCGTCAACGAAACAGGTCTCCCTCATCCAGGACGGGGTGGCCCTCAACGAGAATCCGACCGCGGATCTGGCGGAGATGAAGGAGCTCGGCGGCAACACCGTGCGCGTCCTGTTGTTCTGGTGGCAAGTCGCACCGAACTCGAGCTCACGGACCGCGCCGAAGGGCTTCACGGCATCCAACCCCGCGGCCTACCCGGCCCGCAACTGGGCGCAGTGGGACGCGATCGTAGAGGCGGCCAAGGCCGAGGGGATCCGCGTCGACCTCGACATCACCGGCGCGCCGCCGGACTGGGCCGACGGCAAGGGCGTGCCCAAGAAGTTCACGAACGACCGGTTCGGCTGGATTCCCAACGCGACCGACTACGGACAGTTCGTGACCGCGGTCGCGACCCGGTACTCCGGTCACTACACCCCGCCCGGCGCCTCCGCGCCGCTGCCTAAGGTGTCGCTGTATTCGCTGTGGAACGAGCCGAACTTCGGCCAGAACCTCGGTCCGCAGTACGTCGGGGCCACCAATAAGACGGCGGGGCTGCCGGTCGCCCCGATGTACTACCGCAACCTGCTGCGCACCGGCTGGACGGCGCTGCGCCAGCACGCCAAGGGCGCGACAATCCTGATCGGCGAGCTCGCCGGCACCGGCAAGGGCATTCTGCCCAAGCGACACAACCTCCCCTACGGGCTGCCCGGCCAGGTCTCGATCAGCTTCCCGGCTCCGTTCATCCAGCAGCTCTACTGCGTCAGCAGCCTCAGCGCCGCGGTGGCGAAATCAGTCGGCTGCCCGACGGGCAAGGCGCGCGGCTCGTTCGTCCGCAAGAACCCGGCACTGTTCGACGCGAGCGCGTTCTCGATGCATCCCTACGCCTCGCACTGGACCCCGACCGCAAAGGCGAGCACGATCCCGAAGAACGACATCGTGTTCCCGGTGATCGGGCGGCTGAGCACGTTGCTCGGACAGGTCACCAACGCCTGGCATCACCACCGCACCTACAACATCTGGTCCACCGAGTTCGGGTACGTGACGAGCCCGCCGCAGACCAGTACGAAGAGCAAGCCGTACCCCTCACCCCAGCAGGCGGCGATCTACCTGAACGAGGCCGAGTACCTCAGCTACCGCAACCCGCGGATCGCCAGCTACGCCCAGTATCTGCTCAAGGATCCGCAGAGGCTCACGGGCGTCGGGCTGTTCGCGAGCGGCCTGATCAGCGCCAACGGCGCCCCGAAGCCGGCGTTCAACGCCTACCGGATGCCCGTGTGGATGCCCCAGCAGACCGTGAAGAAAGGGCAGAACACGCTGATCTGGGGCGGCGCGCGCCCGGCTCCCGCCGGCTACCAGGCGACGCACACCGCGCAGCCCGTCCAGATCCAGCAGCTGTTCGGCGGGGTCTGGCACACGCTGGCGACCGTCAACGCGAGCACCAGCACCGGGTACTTCGAGACCCACGTGCGGTTCAACAACAGCGGCAGCCTGCGGCTGGCCTACACCTACCCGGCGACCGAGCTCGCGCTCCCGGCCGGCGTGGCGGGGACGACGATCTACAGCCGCACGGTTCCCGTCACCGCGCACTGATCACGGGAGTGGCCGCGTGACCGTCGTCGAGCCGGCACGCGGCCTCTCCCCGGACCAGCTGGAGGCGATCGGCGCGCTCGAGCAGCGCGTCGTCGCCCACGACGGCGGGCGCCTCAAGCTCGAGTGGAGCCGCCTGCGCCGGCGTGCGGGCGAGCGCGCCGAGGACGTGCTCGCGTGGGAAGGTGGCGAGCTCGTCGGCTTCATCGGGCTCTACGGGCCCGGGGCGACCCAGATCGAGCTGGCGGGCATGGTCGACCCGGGGCATCGCCGCCACGGAATCGGCACCCGGCTGCTCGAGCGGGCGCTCGCACTGTCGTCCGCCGCCGGCGACCCGGAGCCGCTGTTGATCGTCCCGCGCGAGTCCGCCGGCGGCCGCGCGCTCGCCGATCGTCACCGCGCACGCTTCGACCACTCCGAGCACGCGCTGGTGCTCCATGGCGAGCCCGCGGACGGCCCGAGCGATCCCCTGCTCTTGATGCGCGCGGCCGAGCGCCGCGACGTCCCGGCGATCATGGCGCTGATGAGCTCAGGGTTCGGGTTCGCGCCACCGGACACCGCCGAGCGCCTGTCGGCAGATGGGGTGCGCTCCTTCGTGTTCGAACGGGAGGGCCGGGTGGTCGGCACGTTGCGGGTACATCTCGACGACGACCCAGCCGGCGTCTATGGGTTCGCGGTCGATCCCCACTGCCGGGGTCGCGGGATCGGGCGGGACGCCCTGCGCCGTACCTGCCGCGCTCTGCGCGAGCTCGGAGCGCAGGACGTCGGTCTCGAGGTGGCGGTCGAGAACGACCGAGCGCTCAACCTCTACACCTCGCTCGGCTTCGAGCCCGTGATCACCGAGGATTACTGGGCGATCGCCGCCTGAGCCCCGGACCGGCGGGGGTCCGGTCAGCTCGGTTCGCGTGATCGAGGTCACACTCGCAGCCGCGTGACCGCCGCTACGGTCTGCCGCTCGCTCTGACAGCGGTCCGCCAGGCGCCCCTGCGCCATCCGGCGGGTCACCCCACGAACGACCGCGGGCCCTGCGTCCGCGCTGCCGCTCTTTCCTCCGACGCCCCGATGGTTCGGCGGACGGGCGCAAGGAGGTTCCCTCATGAAACGCATTCTCTACCCGGCGTCGATCGCCGTCCTGACCACCGCCGCCGGGCTCCCCGCGGTGGCCGCCGCCAAGCCCACGACGCCGGCGCACGCCCGGGCCTATGAGCACGCATACCGCCGGGTCGCCCACCATCTGGGCGCCCGCGTCCCGGGCCGCAACATCGTTCGGGACGGGTTGCCGGGCGGCAAGCGCCCGAGCGACGCACAGACCGTCTCCTCGCTCGGCGTGCTCCAGCGGATGCTCGCGCCGGCCGCGGGCACCGTGAGTTCGGCCGGCGACGCCGCCGGAGCGAGCGGGGTGCCGGCCTGCGCCTCGGAGTCGGGGACCGACTACTCGACCGGCGCGGACAACACGAACCCGTCGAGCGGTGCGACCGGCCGGTACCAGATCCTGCCCTCGACGGCAGCGGCCTACGGCTGCAACCTGACCACGGCAGCCGGTCAGGACGCGTGCGCCCAGGTGATCTACGAGCACCAGGGGGCAAGCGCATGGGTCGGCTGCGGCGGCTGACCCCGCCGGTGCCCTGCCTGGCGCGGCCTCAGAGGTCGCGCCAGCTGAACTGCGGGTCGTAGCCGAGGATCTCCCGGGCGTGGGCGATGTCGAGCAGCGTGTCGTTGCCGCTCACGCTGTCGGCGAGCATCACGTCCGGGAACACCTCGGCCATCAACTCGCGGCTCGGACGCCGCATCACCGTATCGGCGGCCGCGATCACGAACGAGTCGTAGCCCGGGATGTCGGCGGCGAGCGCTCGTCGGACGCTCTCGGTGACGTGCGACTCGTCGACGTAGCCCCAGAGGTTCCACTTGCGTGCGTGGGGGTCGTCCTGCCAGCTCTCAAAGCGCTGGTAGTCCTCGCGGACCATCACGTTGGAGAAGCGCAGGCCGATGATCGGGATCCCACTGCGCCGGCTGAACTGCCGCGCCATCTCCTCGCCGACGTCCTTGGACAGCGCGTAGCTGCTCTCCGGGCGCATGTGCTTCTCATCGACCGGCGCATAGTCGGGCGGGGTGTCGAACGGCAGCCCGAGCGTGGTCTCACTCGAGGCCCAGACCACCCGCTGCAGCCCGAGCCGCCAGGCGGCGCTGAACACGTTGTAGGTGCTCACCGCGTTGACCTGGAAGATGTGCGCCGGCGGCGCCATCTGCGGCGCCGGGATCGCCGCCAGATGAACCACCGCCTCGATCCCCGGTAGCGCCTCGGCGCCTGCCAGCGCCTCGATCGTCTGACCGTAGTCGGTGAGGTCGGCGCGCAGGAACGGGATCGGCGCCCCGTCGGGGTAGTGATAGGACTCCGGCGAGGGGCCGAGGTCGATGTTGAGCACGTCGTGCCCGTGTGCCTTGAGGTCGGAGACGACGGCTCGTCCTGCCTTGCCGCTTCCTCCGGTGACCGCGATCTTCGTCATGGTGGCTCTTTATCCGTGGTGGGGGTCTGTCAATCGTTCGGGGGCTCGCCGGCGCTCAGTGTCGCGCGAACGGCCGCGTGCCCGGCGTCGAAGCCGCCGCGTACGACCGCGGTGTCGCGCTCCAGGCGCCCGGGCACTGGCGAGCCGGGCGCCGGGCGGATCTGCAGGATGGTCGGTCGCAGGGCCGGATCGGCGGTGTGGCGCTCGAGCAGCGCCTCGTCCTCGAGCTCCGCGGGCGCCCGCGCGTGGAAGGCACGCGCCACCTGGGGATCGATGCGCGACAGCAGCCGGCTGGTGAGGCGTGCCCCCGAGCCGCGCGGCGGCAGGGTGGTCTCGCCCGCGCGGCGCGAGCGCAGCACGAGCACGTGGGTGGCGCCGTCGGCGAGCGCGGCGCGGATCGGGATCGCGGCCGACAGCCCGGCGTCGAGCAGGCGGCGGCCGCCGAGCGCAACCGGCGGACCGGCGAGCAGCGGCAGCATCGAGCTCGCCCGCAGCGCGGTGCGGAGCGTCGGGACGTCGACGATGTCGGAATGCAGGTCGACGGCCGAGCCGGTCCCGACGTCGGTCGCAAGCGGATGGAACTCGGTCGGGGACGACAGCAGCGCCTGAAAGAGCCCGGGAGACAGCTGCTCGTAGCGGCGCAGAATGAGCGTGTCGACGTCGACCACCGGCCGGCGCACGAGCAGGCGGCGGCGCCGGATCAGGAACGAGAGCCACTCGCGGTCGGTCCAGGTGCGGATCCCAGCGTCGGCGCGGCCGCTGATCAGCCACAGCGCGTTGAGCGCTCCCGCCGATGACCCGTACGCGGCGTCGAACGCGCCGGCCAGGCCGTGCTCGTCGAGCGCGAGCACCATGCCGCCCGAGACAGCGCCCCGCATGCCCCCACCCTCGATGACCAGGGCCACCCGGCTGCCGGGCGGTCGGTCTCTCATGGCGGCGAGCACGGGATGCATGGGCGGCGGACGATTGTCGCCGGTCAGGCCCGCGGTTGCGGTCGCGCCGCGGTCACCGCGGAAGCGCCCCAACTCTCCGGACGCCGCCCCCGCGGCGCCCGGAGAGTCCGCCGATGTGCCCTTCATGGGCCTCGGCGGAAGTGCCCCCAACTTTGCCCCCACACATCTGGACAGTGGGAATCCTGCCAGCGCGCCCACCCCGCGGCAGCGTCCATTGACCCGACTGAGTGAGTCAAAGGACTCACAAAAAACGTCGATTCAGCGGTAGGCCACCGCGCGTGCCCGGAGCGCATCAAGGTCGTGTACGAGCACGCGGCGGCGTCCGGTGGTCACGTAGCCGAGCGACCGCAGCGAGGACAGAGCCTTGACGGTCGCCTCACGCGAGGCCGCGCACCAGCTCGCGAGCTGCTCCTGGGAGAGCGGCAGCTCGATCGCGACACTGCCGTTCTCCTCCTCGGCGCCGAACCGAGCCACCAGCTCCACCAGACGAGAGCTCACCCGTCCAAGCGTGTCGAGGCTGGCGAACTCCACCCGCCGGCGGTCGGCCTCCCGCAACCGGCCGGCGAGCATCCGCAGCAGGCCGACGGCGAGCTCGGGGTCCGATACGGCGTCGGAGAGCACGCGGGAGGGCGTGACCACGGTGAGCACATCACCGAGCGCGGTGGCACTGGCGGAGCGGGGCGAGCCGTCAACCGCCGAGGCGTCCCCGAGCAGGTCTCCGGGACCGGCCAGCGACAGCACGGTCTCCCGGCCTGTGGCCGAGAGGATCGAGATGAGCACCCATCCCTCTTCGATCAGAAACAGTCGCTCGGCGCGGTCGCCCTCGACGAACAGCGCCTGGCCACGGCGAAAGCGCCGCGGCTGGGCGTCGCGGCGCACGACTGCGAGCAAGGCGGCATCCATGCCGTCAAGCGTCGCAGGTCCGGGCTACCCGAGCGGGGTGACCGACTCGGCTGCCGCCCGGGCGTGGCCGCCCGCGATGAAGTGCACCGCGGTGTCGATCTCGGGCGCGAGGAAACGGTCGGAGCCGGGCCCGGCGACGCCCGCGCCGCGCAGCGCGGCGAGCACCGCACCGGTGGCGGGCGCAGGCTGCAGGGGGGCGCGCAGCTCGATCCCGCGCGAGGCGGTGATCAGCTCGACGGCGAGCACCCGCCGCAGTCCGTCAACCGCGCGGCGCAGCTTACGGGCGGCCGACCAGCCCATCGAGACGTGGTCCTCCTGCATCGCCGAGCTGGGGATCGAGTCGACGCTCGCCGGCACGGCGAGTCGCTTCATCTCCGAGACGATCGCCGCCTGCGTGTACTGAGCGATCATCAGACCCGAGTCGACGCCCGGATTGTCGGCGAGGAACGGTGCCAGCCCGGCGTTGCGGGCGGGGTCCAGGAAGCGGTCGGTGCGCCGCTCGGCCATCGAGGCGACGTCGGCGATGACGATCGCGAGGAAGTCGAGCACGTAGGCGACGGGCGCACCGTGGAAGTTGCCGTTGGACTCCACGCGCCCGTCGAGCGTGACCACCGGGTTGTCGATCGCGGAGGCGAGCTCGCGGCGCGCGACCGTCGCGGCGTGGTCGACGGTGTCACGTGCGGCGCCAGCGACCTGCGGCGCACAGCGCAGCGAGTAGGCGTCCTGCACGCGGGTGTCCTCGGGCCCGCGGTGGCTGGCGACGATCTCCGAGCCGGCCAGCAACGCGCGCAGGTTGGCCGCCGCGCGCGCCTGGCCGGCCTGAGGACGCAGCTCCTGCAGGTCGGCGGCGAACACCGCATCGGTGCCGAGCAGGCCCTCGACCGACATCGCAGCGGTGATGTCGGCCACCGTCAGCAGGTCGGTGATGTCGGCGATCGCCAGCACGAGCATCGCGAGCATCCCGTCGGTGCCGTTGATGAGCGCGAGGCCCTCCTTCTCCGCGAGCGCGACCGGCTCAAGGCCGGCTTCCGCGAGCGCGTCCCCCGAGTCACGCCGCGCGCCCGCTCGGTCGCGCACGATCCCTTCGCCCGTGATCGCCAGGGCGCAGTGGGCGAGCGGCGCCAGGTCGCCCGAGCAGCCGAGTGAGCCGTACTCGTGGACGACCGGGGTGAGACCGGCGTTGAGCATCTCGGCGTAGGCGCGCGCGACCTTCGGCCGCACACCGGTGCGGCCGGTGGCGAGCGTCGAGAGCCGCAACAGCATCATCGCGCGGACGACCTCGGGCTCGATCTCCGGGCCGCTGCCCGCCGCATGGCTGGAGATGAGCGACCGCTGCAGCTGGGCGCGCAGCTCGGCAGGGATGTGGCGGGTGGCGAGCGCTCCGAACCCGGTCGAGATCCCGTAGTGGGGGACGACGTCGGAGCCGAGCCTCTCGATGACGGCGCGAGAGCGCTCGATCGCGCCGACCGCGTCATCACTCAGCTGGACCGGGACGCCATCGCGGGCGACCGCGATCACCTGATCCGGGGCGAGCGGGCCGACGTCGATGGTGACGGATGCGGGTGCGGTCATGGGCGCCATTGTGGCCGAAGCGGGCGGGCGCCTGCCGTCGGCTCAGACGCCGAGCATGGCGCGGGCCTCGGAGAGCGTCGGCTGGGCGGCCGTCCCGCCAGCCGCGCGGGTGGAGAGCGCACCGCAGGCGCAGCCGAGCGCGAGCGACCGCTCAAGCGACTCCCCGGCGAGCATCGCGCACAGAAATCCGGCGTCGAAGCTGTCGCCGGCACCGACGGTGTCCTGGACCGTGATCCCCGCGGGCGACGGGCACCTGACCGGCGAGCCGCCGCCCGCCTCGACGGCGAGTGCGCCCTCGGCGCCGAGCTTTACCACCACTGAGGGGCCGGGCTCCGCCAGCGTCCGGGCCGCCTGAACCGTGTCGGCCAACCCGGCGATCCGCTGCACCTCCTCGCCGTTGGGCAGTAGCACGTCGACCTCGCCGAGCGCCGCGCACAGCCCGTGGTCCCAGTCGCCGCTCGGGTCCCAGTTGGGGTCCAGCGAGGTCGTGGCCCCGGCGCGGCGCGCCCGTGCGAGCAGCTCCGCCGCGCCCGGACGGAGCGACGTCTGCAGAAACCAGGAGGCGACGTGGACGTGTCGCACCGCCGACGGCGCGAGGTCGACCTGCTCGGGGCGGAGGGCGCCGATCGCGCCCAGGTGAGTGAGGATCGCGCGGTCACCGTCTCGGGCGAGGACGACGGTGAGCCCGGTGCGAAGCGCCGGGTCCACGTGGACCGCGGAGACGTCAACGCCTCGAGCCTGGACCGCCTCCCGCATGAAGTGCCCGAACACGTCGTCGCCGACGACACCCACCAGCGCAGTGCGCAGACCGAGCCGGGCCGCGCCGCAGGCCATGATTGCGCCTGAGCCGCCGATCACGAGCTCCGCATCCTCGACGATCGTCTCGGCCTGGCCGAACGCCGGCTGCAGCGCGGGCGATGACAGGACCAGGTCGGGGTTGACGTCGCCCAGGACGAGCAGATCGAACGCCGCCGGCGACGTCACAGGCTTCCCGCGGCGCGGACCTCGGTCATCCCAGCGGGTCGCTCAGGTCCGCCGTACCCGCCGCGGGCGCACACGGCTCGTAATCCTTTGCGTTGTTCAGATCGACGCTGAACAACGCTCCGCTGATCCCTGCGGCGACGTCGGTGGAGCAGAACTTCTTGGTCGTCTCCCCGTCCTGGACGTACTCGGCGTTGAGCACCGGCTTGCCGCGCTTCAGATACGGAGTGCCGTCACCGTGTGGCCCCGCGCACGGATCGTGGTAGCGGTTGCACTCCTCGATGATCATCCCGTCGAACGTCGGGGCGTCGATGCGCGCATCGGCCGGGTCGTTCTTCTGGAAGATCGCCAGGCCGTCGTGGTGCGCGGTGAAGGCCAGCCATCGCTCGAAGCCGAGCGAATCTGCCCGCGTCAGGTGCCAGCCGCCGCCCTTGACGCCGGTCGCGCCGCGGTTGGTGTAGCCGTCGAGATCGTCGGGCTCGAGCGCATCCTGGCCCTCGAGCGCGCACCAGTGGATCCGCTTGGCCAGACCCGCCGCGATGTTGACCGCGGCGCCGTGCAGCGTGCGGGGTCGCCCGGGGACGTAGCTCTTGAATCCGCGCAGGTCGAACCACCACTCGTTCGGATAGCCCTGCATCTGGTAGCGCTTGGCGTAGTTGCCGTAGTCCGCGGGTGCGAAGTCACGCTTGTCCGGGAAGCTCGTCTGCTGCGCGCCGGCTTCCACGTAACAGATGGAGTACTTGCCGGCCGCGTGGAGCGCACGCACGACCGGGGAGGGCCCGGTCGGGATTCCCGCGTGGGGAGTGTTGGAGTCGTAGAAGAGGTCGGTGTCCCAGATTCCCGCGGCACCCGGGCTCGGGTAGCTGCCGGTGATCGGAGGCAGCCCCGCCAACCCGGGCTTGGCGGTGCCGATCTGCCAGTACCACTGGAGCAGTCCGCTCGGCGGACGCGTCCACGAGGCGGCGCCGGCCAGGGGTGCGCCGAGCAGCAGGGCGCCCGCCGCCATCGCCGTTGTCGTGGCCGCTGCCGCGGCCACGCAGGTCAACCGTCGCACGACTGTGCTCATCACTGCTCCTTGGTCGCGGCGTACACGGGCTCGCTGCGCCGGGTCTCGATCCGCTCGCCCGTCCCGGCGTCGAACAGATGGACGGCAGCCGGGTCGATTCCGAGCCGGACACTGCTGCCCTCCTGCGGACGGTCCTGCGGATCGAGGCGGGCGATCATCGCCGTGCTCTCCTCCTCGTCGGCGAGCAGCAGCGGCTCATCGCTTGAACGCACCGCAGCCTCCGCCGGGCGGGCGGCGAGCTCGGCGGCGATCCGGCCGTGGACGATCACCTCGTCGCCCATCGGCTCGACGACGGCAACCTCGAGCTCCAGTCCCGGGCCCTCCGCGCCGATGCGCTTCAGCGCCTCCGGCCGCAGTCCGACGATCACCTCTCCGTCGGGCGCGGCGCACTCCAGCTCGAGGTCGCCGGCGCGGACGTGCCCCTGGTGGACACGGCCGCGCAGCAGGTTCATCGGGGGGCTGCCGATGAAGCCCGCGACGAACACGTTGCGCGGTGTGTCGTAGACCGCCTGGGGCGCGCCGATCTGCTGGAGGCGACCCTCGGACATGACGGCGATCCGGTGGCCGAGCGTCATTGCCTCGACCTGGTCGTGGGTGACGTAGATCGTGGTGATGCCCAGCCGCGCGTGCAGCCGCTTGAGCTCGGCGCGCATCTGGACGCGCAGCTTGGCGTCGAGGTTGGACAGCGGCTCGTCGAGCAGGAACACCTCGGGCTCACGCACCAGCGCGCGACCCATCGCCACTCGCTGACGCTGGCCCCCCGAGAGCTGCGCGGGACGGCGTTTCAGGAGCTCGTCGAGCCCCAGCATCTTCGCCACCTCGGAAACCCGGCGGTCGACCTCCGCGCGAGCGACCCGGCGCTGGCGCAGCGGATAGCCGAGGTTGCGGGCGACGCTCATGTGCGGATAGAGCGCATAGTTCTGGAAGACCATCGCGATGTCGCGGTCCTTGGCCGACACCTCGTTGACGACCTGCTCCCCGATCCGGATCGCGCCGCGGGTCGGCCGCTCCAGGCCCGCGATCATCCGGAGCGCGGTCGTCTTGCCGCACCCGGAGGACCCAACGAGGATCATGAACTCGCCGTCGTGGATCTCGAGCGAGAGGTCGTCGACCGCGGTCGCGCCGTTCTCGAAGCGCTTGGTCACCGACTCGAAGCTGACACTGGGCATCCCGCGTTCTCCCTATTTCATGCCGGTGAAGGCGATCGAGCGGATGAACCAGCGCTGCGCGATCAGGAACACCGCGAGCATCGGGATCTGGCTCATGACCGTGCCCGCCATGAGCAGGTTCCACTCCGTGTAATGCGCTCCCTGCAGCGTGGCCAGGCCGAGCTGCAGGGGATCCCGCGTGGCCGAGTTGATGATGATCAGAGGCCACAGGAAGTCGTTCCAGGACCACATGAACTGGATGATCGCGAGCGTGGCGAGCGCCGGCAGCGACAGAGGGAGCACGATCTTGAACAGGATCCCCAGCCGCGAGGTGCCATCGATCCGGGCCGCCTCCTCGAGCTCGACCGGGAGCGTGCGGAAGAACTGGCGCAGCATGAAGATCCCGAACGCGCTGCACAGGTTGGGCATGATCAGCCCGCCGACACTGTTCACCATCCCGATGTCCTTGACGATCAGGAAGGTCGGGATCAGCAGCACCTGGTAGGGAACCATCAGCGTGGCCAGCAGCACGACGAACAGCACGTCGCGCCCGAAGAACTTCAGCCGCGCGAACGCGTACGCGGCGAGGCTGCAGAACAGCAGGTTGCCCGCCACCGTCGCAGCCGAGTAGGCGAGGCTGTTCAGAAAGAAGTCACCGAACGGCACCGAGTTCCAGGTGGTCACGTAGTTGCCGAAATGCAGTCCACTGGGGAACAGCACCGGTGGGAAGTTCGCCGCCTCTGACTTCGTCTCCAGTGACAGGATCACCATCCACACCAGCGGCACCAACATCACCACCGCAACCGGGGCGAGCACGAGGTGCCACGGGCTGAACGGCAGCCGACGCCGCCGCGCGGGCGGCGGATCGTCGATCGCGAGGAACGTGTCGTCCTTGAGTGAGGCGATCGTGGCCATCAGGAGGTGTAGTAGACCCGTCGGCGCCCGACCCACATCTGGACCAGCGTGATGATCAGGATCCCGATGAACAGGACGTAGGCGATCGCCGAGCCGTAGCCGGCGTTGAAGTACTGGAACGCCTGCTGGTAGAGGTAGTAGACGATCACCGTCGTCGACTCCAGCGGCCCTCCGCGGGTGGTCACGTAGATCTCGTCGAACAATTGCAGCGCGTTGATCGTCGACCAGACCACGAGGAACAGGGTCGCGGGGCTGAGCAGCGGCAGCACGATCGTGCGGAAGCGACTGAAGCGGCTTGCCCCGTCCATCTCGGCGGCCTCCATCAGCTCCTCGGGAATCCCCTGCAGCGCGGCCAGGTACACGATCACGTCAAAGCCGAGCCACCCCCAGACCGTCATCGCGACGATGCAGTAGAGCGCCTCGCTCGGGCTCTGCAGGAACTGCTGCTGGGGCAGCCCGACCGCGTGCAGGACGTAGTTGACCAGGCCGAACGTCGGATCCAGCAGCCACAGGAACAGGATCCCGGTGGCGACCGTCGAGGTGACGAGCGGTGTGAACACCGCCAGCCGGTAGAAGCGGATCCCGCGGATCCTTCGGTTCAACGCGACCGCCAGACCGAGGGCGCCGATCACCGAGATCGGGACGAAGATCACCGTGTAGAGCACCGTGTGGCCGACCGCGGAGCGGAACACGTGATCCTTGGAGAGGGCGTTGTAGTTGGCGAAGCCGACGTAGTGGTGGGAGCCGAGCAGGTTGTTGGCCTGCAGCGAGAGAATCAGCGACCAGCCGATCGGGATCAGGAAGAAGATCGCGATCAGGATCACCGCAGGCGCCACGAACATCCAGCCGGCCAGGTGCTCGGAGCCGATCAGCCGCTTGAGCAGCGACGGGCGGGCGGGCGGGGGCTGATGCCGGGCCGCCGGGGGTCGAGGCTGCTCTGCGACGGCGGACATGCGGATCAGCCCTGTGGCGCGCTCAGCAGGCCGTTGGTCGTCTGCGCCGCCTGGGCGAGCGCCTGCTTGGGCTGGTACTTGCCGAGCAGCACGCCCTGCACCGCTTGGCCGACCGCGGTCGAGATCTTCGGGTAGACGACCGAGACCGGGCGGGTCTGCTTGGAGTTGGTGAGGTTGTGGACCCACTCCTCCACGCCCGGATAGCGCTTTAGGTAGGTCTTGAAGCCGGGCAGTGACTGGACGTCGTCTCGGATCGGCAGGTCACCGGTTCCGAGGCACCACTGCAGGTCGACCTTGGGCGAGGTGAACCACTGCAGGAACTCCCAGGCGGCGGCGACGCGCTTGGACCCGTTGTTGAACATCACCCAGTTGTCCGGGCCGGAGATGGTCTGGTGGTTCTTGTCGGCGGGCAGGTCCGTCACGCCGTAGTCGACCTTCGACTGGCGGATCTGCTCGAGGTCCCACGGACCCGTCCACAGCATCCCGATGTGGCCGGCGCCGAACAGCGGCAGGTAGTTGTCCGAGCCGTTGTCGAGATAGATCGCGTGCGCCTTGGACAAGCTCTGCAGGTAGTCGAGCGCCTGGATCCCCGCCGCCGAGTCGAATGCCGCTTTCTTGCCGTCGGGCGTGAGGATGTGGCCGCCGGCTTGCCAGAGCATCGCCCAGAAGCGCCAGACGGTGTCCTCACTCGCGTCGTTGACGTACGCCCAGCCGAACTGTTTCTTCGCCGGGTTGGTGAGCTTGAGCGCCGCGCGCTTCATGTCCGCCCAGGTCCAGTTCTTGGTCGGGTAGGAGAGCCCGGCCTGCTTGAACAGAGTCTTGTTGTAGACGAGCGCGAGGTTGTCGACGAGTGCCGGAATGCCGACGACCTTGCCGTTGACTGTCGCCACGCGGCGTTCGAATGGATAGAAGTGATCCCAGCCGAACGCCTTGTCTTGGTTCAGCCAATTGGTGAGCGGCACAAGCTTCGACGTACTCGCGATGTTGGCGGCGTTGGAGCCGTACAGGTAGGAGACGTCAGGCGGGTTGCCGCCGGCGATCGCCGCCAGCACCTTCTGTAGCGCGTAGTCGCTGTTGCCATAGAACTGCGGGGTGACCGTGATGTGCGGGTGGGTCTTGTTGAACTCGGCCGCGAGCCGCTTCATCGTGTTCGCCTCGGAGTCGGTGTAGCCCTCCCACACCGTGATGTTCACGTGGCCGCTCGTGATCGGCTTGGGCGCGGAAGCGGAGAGCCCCGCTGACCCCTTCTTCCCCGAGCCGCCACCGCATCCGGCGAGGGCAAGCGCCGCCCCGAGCGCCACCAGAAAGCCTGCTCGTCTCATCTCTCTCCTCCTCGTGTGCCGTCTCAGGGCAGTACGACCGACCGCGTCAGGTGTTGTGGATTGTCTGGATCCAGGCCGCGTGCCTGCGCCAGCGCGACCGCCGTCAGTTGGATCGTCACGAGCTCCGCCATCGGGTCCGCCGCGGCGACGCGCACGGTGGCGCCGGTCGCCTGGATGTCGAAGATCAGCGAGTCGTCGTGGGTTCCGATCAGCCATACGAGCGTTCGCGGGCCGGCGACGCTGATCGGGCCGTGGCGATACTCACCCGCCGGGTAGGACTCCGCCCACGACAGCGACGCCTCGCGGAACTTCAGCGCGGCCTCGTGGGCGACGCCGACGCTCCACTCGTGGCCCAGGAACACGAACTGCTCGAAGTCGGTCGCGTCGTGCGGGCTCTGGGGTTGATCGACGGTGGCGGGCGTGAGCGCCGTCCGCGCCTGCGCCACCACCGCCGCGAGGTCTTCGCCGAGATGAGCGCGCATCAACGCGAGCACCGAGGTCGCGAAGCGGGTCTGGACGATCGAGTGCTCGTCGGCGAAGTCGAGCAGCACGCTGTCGTCGGCGGCCTGAACGACAGGCGTATCGGCGACGGCGCAGATGACGAGCGACGGCATCGCCGCCGGCAGCGCGTCGAGAGCGCGTACGACCTCGGTCGTCGTCCCCGAGCGTGAGATCGCCAGCACTTCGTCGTAGTCGCGCGTGAGCGGCATTTCGGAGGCGACGAACGCATCCGTCTCACCCTGGCCCTTGGACTCACGCAGGGTCGCGATCGCCTGGGCAATGAAATACGACGTGCCGCATCCGATGATGGCCAGCCGCCGCCCAGGGGCCGGCAACCGCTCGGCGACGGCGGGCAGCAGCGCGGCCGTCCGCTCCCACATCTCTGGCTGGCTGGTGATCTCTGACTCTGTGACGCTCATTTCTGCGCACTCTATGCATGTTTCGCTCAAATAACAACACGAGACGTTCAGAACTTGCCCGGTTGGACGTAGACTCCCGCCCGTGCAGCAGTCACAGCGCCTGTCCGCGATCCTCGAGCGGCTGACCGCGGACGGATCGGTGGGCGTGGTCGAGCTGGCGGACGCACTCGACGTCTCGGCCGCGACCGTGCGACGGGACCTGCAGCTGCTCGAGAGCCAGCGGCTGCTCGACCGCACGCACGGCGGCGCGGTGCCGCAGGGGGTTCTCTACGAGCTGCCGCTGCGCTACAAGTCGGCCCGGCAGGCGACCGAGAAGAAGCGGATAGCGGCCGAGGCGGCGAGCCGCGTCGGCGAGGGCTGGGCAATCGGCCTGGGCGGCGGGACCACGACGACCGAGGTCGCCCGTGCGCTCGTCGACCGCCCGCAATTGACCATCGTCACCAACGCTCTGAACATCGCCTCCGAGATCGCGGTCCGGCCGAATCTCAAGCTCGTGGTCACCGGCGGGGTCGCCCGCCTGGAGTCCTACGAGCTCGTCGGCCCGATCGCCGAAGCCTCGCTTGAGGGACTGAATCTCGACATGGTGTTCATGTCCGTCGACGGAATCTCCGCCCGGGCGCACCTCACGACCCACCACGAGGTCGAGGCCGGCACCAACCACGCGCTGATCGCGCGGGCCGACCGGGTCACGGTCGTCGCCGACAGCTCCAAGATCGGCAAGGTGACCTTCGCGCGGATCTGTGCGCTGGATCAGGTCGACGAGCTGATCACGGACGACGGAGCAGACCCGGCGGAGGTGGCGGCGCTGCAGGAGGCGGGGTTGACGGTCACGCTCGTGTGAGCCCGGCGCCGGTGGTGCTGCTGGGCTCGGCTGGGTGGCATGCCGTGTCGCCTGCTGTCAAGCAGCACCCGCAGCCGTGGAGGGCTTTGGGCGTTTGTGGCGCTGCTTGACAGCCGTCGCCCCGGTCATGCGTTGAGCAATGATCTCGGGCCCACTCCGTGTGCCCGAGCACGGGCCAACTGGGACTCTTCGGGGCCGCGAGCGCGCTCGGGGCGCAGGGTTGCGATGTTGTGGTCCTGGAGGTGCGCATTTCTCGCACGACCGCCTCGAGCGGACCCACTCTGGGAACTTCAACCCGCGCTCCGCGGCTTGAAGTTCCCAGAGTGCCCCCATCGACGACGGACCACCCTCCACCGGTCCAAGGAGAGCGACAGAAGCGGCCCCAGGCTCAGGCAGCCACCCGCCGCCCGCCGGCCCGGATCCCCGCGGGCATCAGGTCGCCGTGCGCCTCGATCAACTCGTCGACCAGGGCCGCCGACTGCGCCGTGGTGAGCGTCGCGGCGGCGTTGGGGTCGAGCAGCACCGCCTGGTGGACGAGCTCCCGGGACTCCTCGAGCGCGGCGCGGACGGTCAACTCGACGACGTTGAGGAACGTGCGGTTGAGCGCGGCGCACTGCGCGGGGAGGGCGCCGATCGCCTGCGGGTGCACGCCGTCCGCGTCGACCCGGCAGGGGACCTCGACACAGGCCCCGTCGGGGAGGTTGTCGATCAGACCGTCGTTGCGAACGTTGCCGTATTCGATCCGGGGCTCGCCGGTCACCATCGCGTGGATGTAGCGCGGGGCGAGCTCGCCCTCGGGCGTGAGCTCGAGTGACTCGCCGGCCTCGAGCCGCTCGCGGGTGCGCTTGTACTCGTCGATGTTCTCCAGCGAGCGGCGGATGTACTCGTCGATCGGGATCCGGAAGTGCTCGATCTGTTCGTCGTGGCGCATGAACCAGGGCAGGTACTCGGCCGAGTGCTCGCTGGACTCGGTGGGGAAGCGCCCGAAGCGCCGGTAGAGCTCGACTCGCACGCGGCGTCCGAGGCCGTCGGGGTCGCGCTCGATCGCGTCGTCGAGCAGCGGGTAGAGACTCTCGCCGTCCCGCTCGAACCGGAGCACGAACGCCTGGTGGTTGACACCCGCCGTCTCGTAGGTGATCTCGGGCTCGGGCACGCCGACGATCTCGGCGAGCAGCTCGTGGGTGTTCTGCACCGAATGGCAGAGACCGACCATGCGGTCGTGGGCGCCGGCGGCATCGAGCGCCCACATGAGCATCGCCATCGGGTTGGTGTAGTTGAGCAGCCACGCCTCGGGGCACACGTCGTGGATGTCACGCGTGATGTCCAGCATCACCGGGATCGTGCGCAGCGCCCGGAACACCCCGCCGACGCCGAGCGTGTCGCCGATCGTCTGGCGCAGGCCATGGCGCTTGGGAATCTCGAAGTCGCGCATGGTCGCGTCGAGTCCGCCGACCTGGATCTCGTTGACGACGAAGTCCGCGCCCGCGAGCGCCGGACGGCGCTCCAGATGGGACTCGAAGGTGAAGTGGGAGCCCGCGACGCGGTTGACGTCCTCCGCGATCCGCGTCGCGGTGTCCAGCCGGCCTGGATCGATGTCGTGCAGGGCGATGGTGAGGTCGGCGAGCTCCGGGTAGGCCGCGAGGTCGGCGAGCAGGACCCGCGTGAACTCGACGCTTCCCGCTCCGACGAGCGTGATCTTGGTCATGCGCGTTATTGTGCTAAATAGGCTCAATTCGCGCAAGATCGCGCGTCATGATCTTCGCAATGAACGACCCGCTTGCATCGCTCATCGACCGCCATCGCGGCGGCGAGCCCGTCGGCATCACGTCGGTCTGCTCCGCCAACCCGCTGGTGCTGGAGGCGACGATGCGCGAGGCGAGGACGGCCGGCGCAGGCGGGACGGCCGGCGCAGGCGGGACGGCCGAGGCCGCTCAGACGGCCGGAGGTGGAAGGCTCGTGCTTGTCGAGGCGACCTCCAATCAGGTCAACCAGGACGGCGGCTATACCGGGATGCGCCCGCCCGACTTCCGCGACCTGGTGCACCGCGCAGCACGAGCCGCCGGCCTCGGAGAGGACCGGGTGCTGCTCGGCGGCGATCACCTCGGGCCCAACCCGTGGCGGGAGCGGCCGGCGGAGGAGGCGATGGTGCTCGCCGAGGAGATGGTGCGCGGATACGCGGCCGCGGGCTTCACCAAGATCCACCTCGACTGCTCGATGGCCTGCGGAGGCGACCTCTCGCCGCCCGGTGACGCGCTCGTCTCCGAGCGGGCGGCGCGCCTCGCGCGCGTGGCCGAGGAGGCCTCGCACGGGCGACCGATCAGCTACGTGATCGGCACCGAGGTGCCGGTGCCCGGCGGGGCTGCCGAGGCGATCGAGGGACTGGAGCCGACGTCGGCACAGGCTGCTCGGGCGACCCTGCGCGCCCACCGCGACGCCTTCTCTCGGGCGGGCCTCGATGACGTCTGGCCACGAGTCCGCGGGCTCGTCGTTCAGCCTGGAGTCGAGTTCGACGAGTGGTCCGTCGTCGACTACGAACCCGAGCGGACCGTGCAGCTCCAACGGGTGCTCGGCGATGAGCCGGGGATCGCGTTTGAGGCGCACTCGACCGATTACCAGACACCCGAGAAGCTCGCCGCGCTCGTCCGCGACCACTGGGCGATCCTCAAGGTCGGGCCGGGCCTCACGTTCGCGCTCCGCGAGGCGCTGTTCGCCCTGGAGGCGATCGAGTCAGAGCTGTGCCCGGCCGAGGGTCGCTCGCGGCTGCGGGCGGTGGTTGAGGAGCGGATGCTCGCCCACCCCGAATACTGGGACCGCTACTACGGAGGCGAGGAGGCGACCCGCCGGCTCGCCCGCGTCTACAGCCTCAGCGATCGGCTCCGGTACTACTGGCCCGACCCGGAGGTCGACGGCGCCGTCCAGCGACTGCTTGCCAACCTCGGCGGGGTCGAGATCCCGCTGCCGCTGCTCGCCAACTGGCTGCCGCTTGAGTACGCGCGGGTGCGCGAGGGCAAGCTCGCCGCCGAGCCGCGCGCGCTCGTCCTCGACCACGTCAGCGCGGTGCTGCGCGACTACCGGCGGGCCTGCGAGCCGGACGCAGTCGCCGGCTGACGCGAGCGCGGGCGTCAGGGCGCCGCGCGCCGCGGCCAGTTGGGCGCCGCGTGCGATAACGGGGCACTGACGATGCACTTTCATCGCATCTCGCCGCCGCGGAGCGCCTCCGTGCTCGGACAGGCGACACAACGGCACCCCTCGCCTACACGCTGAACGACCAGGGACGCAGACCTCGCAAGCCACCGCAGGCGCAGGCACAGAGATGTGCCCGATCCGCGGCCGGCCGCCGCAGAGTTACTGGGCGGTCATGCCGCCGTCGGCGAGCATCACCGAGCCGGTGATGAACCCCGCCTCGTCGGAGGCGAGGAACAGCGCGAGGGCCGCGATCTCGGCGGGGGTGCCGGGGCGGCCGATCGGCTGGAAGGAGTCGATCGTGTCGTAGACGTGCTGGAGACCTCCGAGCATCTCCGCGTGCGCGTAGTTGATCGGCGTGTCGACCCAGCCGGGGCAGATCACGTTGCAACGGATGCCCTGCTTGGCGTAGTCGAGCGCGATGCCGCGGGAGAGCATCACCACTCCGCCCTTGGAGGCGGCGTAGATCGTCAGATATGGCTCGGCGACGACGCCGTTGACCGATGAGACGTTGATGATCGAGCCGCCACCGTGGGCGAGCATGTCGGGGATCGCCGCCTGGCAGCCGTAGATCTGGCCCTTGAGGTTGATGGCGAGGGTGCGGTCGATCGTCTCGTCATCGACCTCGTGGAAGACGCCGGGCAGGTTGACGCCGGCGTTGTTGACGAGCACGTCGATCTGGCCATATCCGTCGATGCACCGCCGGACCGCCGCCGTGATCTGCGCACGGTCACTCACATCGGCGATGAAGGGCTCGCAGGCGCCCCCGGCCTGATCGACGGTCTCCTGCAGGCCGGCCTCGTCAACGTCGACGCACACGACGCGCCCGCCCTCGTGGGCGAAGCGCGTCGCGATGCCACGGCCGATCCCCGACGCCGCCCCGGTGACGACGCACGCCTTGCCCTCGATGCGACCCACGGGCTACAGAGGCAGCGCCTCGAGCGGCGGCGGGGTGTCCTCGTCCTCGATCGTGCGCAGCGGCCCCTTGAACCAGTTCCGCGCCGATACGAACCACCAGCCGCCGACGAGCACGATCACGATGCCGACCGCGGCGGGCGCGTAGTTGAACACCTTCAGGCTGAACTGGCTGGACCAGGGGACCGCCGCTTCGGTCGTGGGCAGGATGAACAGGACGCAGATGAAGATCACCCACAGGATCGAGATGATGTTCAGCACCCGGTACCAGCGCCCCAGCGACCACGGCCCGGGATCGAACGCGTCGCCCGCACGCAGTCGCAAATAGATCGGCAGGATGTAGGCGATGTACAGACCGATGGTCGCCACCGAGGTGATGGCCACGTACACGAATGCCGTCTGGGAGCTCCACGCCGGCAGCGCGAGCAGGAACGCGAGGAACGCGATGAGAATCACGCCCAGGTACGGCACGTGCGCGGCGTTCAACCGCGACCACAGCCGCCAGCCGGGGGTCGCGCGGTCGCGGGAGAACGCGTAGAGCATCCGCGACGCGGCGGTCACCGCCGACATGCCGCAGAACAACTGGCCCATCACGGCGATGAACAGCAGCACCTCGGCGCCGCCCTTGCCGAGCGCCTGCTCGAGCAGCGTGATCACCGCGAAGCCGCCCGATGCCGCGACCGCGTTGAGGTTCTTGATGGCGAACGTGAGCGCCATGATCAGCAGGTAGCCGGCGATCGCCGAGACCACGATCGAGTTGACGACGCCCTTGGCCGCGGTCATCGAGGCCGACTGGGTCTCCTCGGACATGTGCGCCGAGGCGTCGTAGCCGGTGTAGGTGTACTGGGCCTGGAGGAACCCGAGCAGGAAGATGAAGAAGAACGGCGAGTGGCCGAAGCCGGCGTTGTTCACCGTCTTGGAGAACACCCAGCCGACCGACTGGTGAGAGTTCGGCACGACGATCAGCACGATCACGATCACCGCGACTCCGAGCACGTGCCAGTAGGCAGAAATCCAGTTGAGAATCGCGACCAGGCGCACGCCGAAGATGTTCAGCAGCGCATGGAGAATCAGGATCGCCGCGTACATGTACATGACGTGGTGGCTGTCGTTGTTGTAGTTGAACCACAGGTTCGCCAAGGCGGTGGTGAACGTCGCTGCGCCATAGTCGATGCCGGCGAGGATCGCCACCTGACCGATCAGGTTGAACCAGCCGGTGAACCAGCCCCACGCGGGGCCGCCCAGGCGTGACGCCCACCAGTACAGACCGCCGGCCGTAGGGAACGCCGAGGCGAGCTCGGCCATCGAGAGCCCGACGATGATCACGAACACTGACACGATCGGCCACCCGATCGCCTGCTGCAGCGGGCCGCCGTAGTTGATGCCCGTCCCGTAGAGCGTGAGCGCACCGGACAGGATCGAGATGATCGTGAACGAGATCGCGAAGTTCTGGAAGCCGCTCATGCGGCGTTCAAGATCCTGCTTGTACCCCAGTTCGGCGAGACGTTTCTCGTCGTCGTGTTGCAAGGTATCCGGTGCAGCCATGACGTCCTCTCGTGTCGGTCAGGGGCGGGGGACGAATTTGGCGCCGGACCCTACGTGAGCATCGCCCGCGCGTCAACGGCCGCATGGACAGCCCGACCGGGGAGGGTCCAAGGCCCGTTTTGCGGCGGATGTACGATTCTGGTGTCGTCAGTCTGGAGCCGGCCTGAGGCTCGGATGCCTCGGTCCGGTCAGCAGCATGCTCGATCGACACGACACATAGGGGTGATTCGAATGAAGCGCATCATCGGGGCAGTGGCCGTCGTGGCCGCGCTCATCGCCGCATCGGCCGCGATCGCGGCCTCCACCGGGACCTACCACGGGACCAGCGTCCTGCATCTCGACGGCTCGACCGCCGCCCATCCGTTCAGCCTGACGGTCAAGGCCGGCCGGATCACGCGCGCGAGCTTCCTCGCGGGCTCCAACTGCGAGTTCCTCGCCGAGAGCCGCGGAGTGCCGGCGAAGATCAAGATCACGGCGAACCGGTTCAACGGCAAGATTCTGCTTCGGGGTGGACCGATGCTCCATCTCATCGGACGGTTCAGCGGACAGAAGGTGTCCGGCACGTTCACCGGGACCACCAAGCCCGGATCCTCGAACTGCGCGATCCCGAAGACCACCTTCTCGGCAAAGCGCGGCTGATCGGTGGTGGTGCGGCCGGCCGCGTCGGCCGGCCGCGCTAAGGATGACCGGTGAGGATGGTGCTCCTGTCGGTCGACGGGATCGCCGGCCCGAGCGGCCCGCGACCCGTCACGAGCAGGAGGCGGGCACCGACCGGAGGCTGATCGAGTGCGCCTCCGCGGTGACCGTCATCGCCGACGGCTTCCAGATCGGGCTGCGCGAGCAGGGGCTGAGGACCACCTTCGTGTTGCCGTTTCCGGTCGGCGCGATGTCGAAGGACACGTCGTTGTCGTCGCCTGATTCGCACTCAAAGCTCTGGGGGCCTGTCTTGGTGACCTGCATGATGAGCTCGGAGCCGCACCACCAGGCGCCGACGTGGAAGCGGGCGTTGTGCCGGTAGTGGCTGATCGGGTCCAGCTTGGCGAGCAGCGCGCGGGCATCCGGACAGCGCACCCCGAAGCCGAACACCGCGATCTTGGTGATGAGCGCGCCCGGGGCCCGCACCTCGGCGCAGGTGGCATGCGGCGGCTCGACCACAGGCGCGGCGGCCCGGGGGTTGCACACGTTCACGTTGCCCAGATGGGGCGAGAACGTCATCCCCCGGGAGGGGAAGTACCACTCGACGTGCGAGTAGGCCGGGTGGCCGCCGCAGGAGCGCAGGCCGAAGGCGACGACGGTCGCGGGCAGGTTGACGCTGCCGCAGGCCACGCACCAGCCCGGCCACACCCAGTCCGCCTGGCCCTGGCCGACCGCGCGGGCACCGCCCCACGAGGTCCAGTGGACCTTCACGACGAGACTGGTGGGGTCTCCGCCGTAGCTGACGACCCTGGGCCGGACGTGACCGAATCCCTCGGTGAACTTCTGCCGCAGGCCGAGCGTCGGGGCCGAGCTGGCGCTCGCGCGGGGTTGGGCGCTCGCGCGGCGTTGGGCGCTTGCCTGTGAGGCGACGGTCAGTCCCATCAGCACCACCAGCGTGGCGATCACACCCACCCAGCGTCTCATCTCGTCCCCTGCCTGTGTCGACGTTGACCCGCGCCATCGTACCGGCGCGGGCCACGTTCGGGGCGAGGTTCAGGACAGCGGTGCCGCACCCGTCGGCGCGTGGAAGCTGAGGTCCTCGTCCAGCGGCGGCACGCCGACGTGCTGGTCGGCGTTGCGCGCAGCCGCCTTGATCCGCTCGGGATGAGCGAATGACAGGTAGACGAACCAGACGACGACGATCAGCGCCGCGATCCCGGCGAAGATCAGGCCGCGGTTGTTGGGGAACGTCGGGAACGGATGCAGCGAGCCGTAGTAGGCCAGCACCGGGGTGGCGAAGCCGATGATCGCCACGATCACCCGCCACACTCGGCCGATCCCGGTGAACGACCGCGCGATGATGAACACGCCGGCGACGGCCAGCATCCCGTAGACGGCCTCGATCAGGAACGATCCGGCGGCGGCGCTGATGGAGAACGCCTCGACGTTGTTGGGGTACTTGATCGGGGTGCCGTAGTGGGTGAGGCCTCCGAACAGCAACGCGACGATGCCGGCCGCGAGGATCACCAGGTTGCCGCCGAGCGGCGTCTCGAACCGACTCGTGCGGCCGATCAGCGGCGGCAGCAGGCCGTCACGGGCGAGCGCGAAGAACACGCGCGAGCCGGCGACCACGAACGCGATCGCCACCGAGAGCGAGTCGAGGAGCACGACGAGATCGATCAGCGTCGACAGGCCCTTGCCGACGTACTGCTGCGCGAGCGCGCCCATTGGCGAGGGGTCGGCCGGCCAGGCGGTGGCGGCGCCGTGGGGGCCGAAGCCGATCGCGGCGGCGTAGGTGACGACGAGGTAGAACAGGCCCGCCAGCGCGACCGAGCCGATCAGCGCGATCGGGATCGAGCGGTGTGGCTCGGCCGTCTCCTCGCCGATCGAGGCGGCCGCCTCAAAGCCGATGAACAGCGTGACCGCGAACAGGATCCCGTGGAAGACGCCGCTGGTCGAGGAGTGAGAGGTTCCGAACACGGCGAGTGTGTTGCCATGCAGCCCGCCCTTGGCGATGATCGTGATCGCGAGGATCAGGAACGGGATCAGCGACAGCCCCGCCATCGCCAGCACGCCGCGGATCGCCAGCCGAGCGCCGAGATGGTTGAGCCCGACGGCGAGACCGAGCGCGACGATGCCCCAGATCCACCAGGTGACATCGAGGTGCAGATGGGTCTGGAAGAACGCCTGGGCGAGGAAGCCGTTGGCGATGAACACGCCGCCGCCGCCGAGGAACAGGACGCCGAGCCCGTACAGCCCCGCGCCGAACACCCCGACGCCCGGGTGTGCGCCGTGGACGAGGTACTCATAGATCGCACCCGCGCCCGAGAACCGGCGGGCGAACACCGAGATCACATAGCCGAGGCAGAGCGCTCCGATCGAGCCGAGCAGGACCGAGAGCGGTGAGCTGAAGCCCGCCACGCTCGCCACCAGCCCGGTGAGGAGCCCTGCGGAGAACATCGGCCCGATGGCGAGCGACTGGCCGATCGCGTGGATCGTGGTGAGCTTGCGTTCTCCGAGATGTCCGTCCGTCGCGGGCTGGGCGCCCGCCGCCTGTGTCTGCTCCATGAGTCCTCTCCTCTACCTGCGGTCAAGTGATGTGTGCGCGCCCTCCCGAGCGCCCGGTCCCGTCGGTGCCTGCCCCCGTCGCTTAGCTGGTCACGACACGCTCCCATCGAGGATCTGCAAGGTCTTCAGGTCGGAGTAGAAGTCCAGGGCGTAGTCGCCTCCCTCGCGTCCGATCCCGGAATTGCGGGCGCCGCCGAACGGTGCGGTGAGGTCACGCACCAGGAACGTGTTGACCCACACCACGCCGGCGCGCACCGCGCGTCCGATCCGGTCCGCCCGGCCCATCGACGAGGTGTAGACGATCGCCGAGAGGCCGTACGCGGTGGAGTTGGCCAGCGCGACCGCCTCCTGCTCGGTGCGGAAGGTCTGGTAGACGAGCACCGGGCCGAACACCTCGTTCTGGACGATCTCGGCGTCGTTGGAGGTCGGCTCGATCAGCGTCGGCTCGTAGAACATCGGCCCGAGCTCGGTCGCCGCGTGGCCGCCGCGGACGATCCGCTGCCCGCCGGCGCGCGCGCGGTCGACGAAGCCGGCCACGCGTGCCAGATGGTCGGGGTGGATGAGCGGCGAGATGGTGGTCGCATCGTCGGCGGGGTCGCCGAGCACCTGTGCGTCGACCGCCGCGTGGAACTTCCCCAGGAAGGGCTCCAGCACTGACTCCTCGACGAGCAGCCGCGTGCCCGACAGGCACACCTGCCCGGCGTCGTCGTACTGGCCCGCGGCCTTCTGCGCGGCCGCGTCGAGGTCGGCGTCGGCGAACACGATCAGGGGGTTCTTGCCGCCGAGCTCGGCGGTGAACGGCACGATGTGCGAGGCGGCCGTCTGCCCGATGTGGCGCGCGGTCTCGGTCGAGCCGGTGAACGAGACGCGGCGCACGAGCGGGTGGGAGACCAGCGCGGCCCCGACCTCCTCGCCGATGCCCTGCACGACGTTGAAGACGCCGGGCGGGAACCCGGCCTCGTCGGCCAGCGAAGCCAGCAGCGAACACGACAAGGGCGACCACTCGGCGGGCTTGAGCGCGACCGTGCAGCCGGCCGCGAGCGCGGGCGCGGTCTTCCACGTGGAGAGCATGAACGGCGCGTTCCACGGGGTGATCACGACCGCGGGGCCGGCCGGCATTCGCTGCACGCGGTTCCAGGTGCCCTTGGAGTGCCAGTCGCGCTCCTCGTGGGCCTGGGCGAGGTCGGCGTAGTTGCGGAAGTTCAGCGCGCCTCGCGCGATCACCCGCGCACGCAGCGAGCGGAGCAGCATCGCCATGTCGGCCGATTCGACGACCGCGAGCGGTTCGATGTTGGCGTCGATCAGATCGGCGAGCCGGTGCAGGTACTGCGCGCGGCCGACGGCACCGAGCGCCGCCCACTCCGCGAAGGCGTCGTCCGCGGCGCGGACCGCGAGATCGGCCTCGCGCTCACCGCCGCGCGCAACCTCGGCCAGCACGCGGCCGTCGAGCGGGGAGAGCGTCTGGAACGTCGCGTCGCTGTCGACGCGCGCGCCGCCGATGTAGTGCCCGGTCGGGACCTCGACGCCGGCGACGAGGGTGGTGGTGATGGCGGTGGTGGCCACTACGACAGCTCCTTGACGGTCTCGAGGTCGTCGACGGTGTAGCCGAACGTGAACCGGTAGCCGCGCACGACGTCGACCGGGGCGAGCATCGTGTGCTCCTCGCCGGGGGCGTCGAACAGCTCAAGCGATGCCTCGCCCTCCCAGATCTCCGAGACCCCGCGGTCGCGCGAGCGCGACTTCACCAGCTCGTTGACCTGCGGGTCGTCGTGGCGGCCGGCGGCGAGCCGGGCGAAGTACCGGACGTTGACGATCGGCGGGTCGGTGTGCAGCGACCCGGACTCGCTGCGGTGCTCCAGCTTCACGCGGGCGCGCACGAGCTCGCGACCGCGGGCCGAGCAGGTGGCGCCGAACGCGCTGCCGGGTGCCAGCTGCGGGGAGGCCACGCAGTCGAGGTTGAAGGTGCGGGTCATCGACACCTGCCCGAGCTTCTTGGGGAAGCCCTGGATGTGGCCGCGGGCCAGGGCGAAGTCCTGGTCGACCCAGATGAACGTACAGAGCGTCACCGGCGCGCCGTCCAGCAGCGCCGGGACGACGAGGTAGGCCTCCTTGTACTGGCCGCGCACCGGGTCGGTGAGCTCATCGCCGCCCTCGGAGAACGACTGCCAGTCGGCGAACACCGCCGCGCACCGGCCCGGATCCTCCGCGAACGGCTCAAGCCCCTCGGGCAGCAGCGACACCGCGGCGTCGGGATCGGCGTGGAAGTCGACGACCAGGAAGTCTCCGACGTAGTGCCACGGCGGCGGCGGGACCAGGCCGGCGCCACCCTTCGGGGTACGTGGCGTCGAGTAACCGTGCAGTGTCATGTGTCAGTTCTCCGGAGCAGGTGGGAGCGGTACGCCCTGCATCTCCAGCGACTGGCGCTCGGACTCGACCGCGGCGGCGTCGAAGCGGAAGTAGGAGCGCGGCGGCAGCGGCCCCCAGGTGTTGGAGGAGTAACGGTCATCCGGCCATTCGCGCGGCTGATGATCGGGCGCGAGCTGCTCCATGTCGCAGTACAACTCGACAAAGCACTCCTCCTCGACGATCCGGACGTAGGAGGCGATGTTGCCGCCGACGCCGTGCCGGGTCGGGCCCCATCCGAGCCACCGGCCGTGGCGGCCGAGGTGATCGAGCGCGACGCGCATCTGGCCGATGTCGACGACGTCGAGCGCCAGGTGATGAAAGTGGGAGTACCCCTTGTCGACCAGTGCCATCACGTGATGCTCGGAGCCGATGTGCAGCCACACCCCACCGTCGCCCAGCCAGTCGGTTAGTCGCATTTCCAGTGCAGCGACGTAGAAGTCCTTCTGCGCCTGGATCTCACCGGTGAGGAAGTTGACGTGGCCGAGCTTGCGCGGGTGACCGACCGGCAGACCGGGAGGGGCCGGGCGGGCGTGGGCGACGAGGCGGGAGCCCGGAGCCCGGTAGGCGAGCACCTGCAGCCGATTGCCCTCCAGGTCGGCGAGTTGCAGGCGGTCGCTCCCGCGCTCGAAGGCGACGCCGAGCCCGTCCAGGTGCGCGGCGGCGTCGTCGAGCGAGCAGTCGTGGGCGAGCTCCCAGCCGACCCGCGCGAAGCCCGGCCGCTCCCCGTCCTCGATCAGGAGGAGCGCCTGCGGCTCGTCATCGCAGGCGAGCGCGAGCGTCTTGGGGTCGTTGCTCTCATGACGCAGGTGCAGCCCGAACTGCGCCGACCAGCGACGCGCCGCCTCCGCGGCATCGGCGACGTGCAGCGCGACGTGATCGAGGCGGCCCAGCTTGATCACGGAAGCGTCACCGAGACCGGCAGCCGCTTGATGCCGTTGAAGAAGTTCGAGCGCAGCCGCTCGGGCGGGCCGGCGAGCTCGATCTCGTCCACCCGCGCCAGCAGCTCCTCGAACGCGATGCGCACCTCCATCTTGGCCAGGTGCGCGCCCATGCAGTGATGGATGCCGCCGGGACCGAACGCCATGTGCTTGTTCGGCGTGCGGGCGATGTCGAACACCTCGGGGTTCTCGAACACCGACTCGTCGCGATTACCCGACACCAGCCAGGTGGTGACCTTGTCCCCGGCCTTGATCTCGGTGCCCGCGAGCTCGGTGTCATGCGCCGCGGTACGGCGGAAGTGGTGCACGGGGGTCGCCCAGCGCAACATCTCCTCGGCCGCGGACTTGCGCAGCGCCTCATCGTCGCCGGCGTCGCGCAGCTTGGCGAGCTCCTCGGGATGCTCGAGCAGCGCGAGCAGGCCGTGGGTGATGGTGTGGCGGGTGGTCTCGTTGCCGGCGGCGGCGAGCAGCACGAAGTAGGTGTCGAATTCCTGCTGGTTGAGCGGCTCGAACGCGAGCTGCGTGATGATGTCGTCGCGCGGATGCTCGCGGCGCTCCTTGGCCAGCCGGCGCCCGAACTCGAACATCTCAAGCGCCGCCGGGCTGGAGAACGGGAGGTTCTTGTGGGCGTCGGCGTCGGGCACCTTGTACTCGGGGTCCTGGTTGCCGAGCAGGCGGTCGCCGAGCTCGATGATCACGCGCCGCTCGTCGTGGGGGACGCCGAGGATCTCCGCGAACACCTGCATCGGGATCTCGGATGACACCTCGCGGACGAAGTCGAACTCGCCCTTGGGCAGCGCGAGCTCCAACACCTCGCGGGTGACGGTCCGCACCTGGTCCTCCCAGATGTGAACCGCGCGCGGGGTGAAGCGACGGGCGATGAGTCCGCGCAGCTCGTCGTGGCGCGGCGGGTCCATGTCGATCATCGACTTGCGCGCCTTGACCTGCTCGGGATCAAGGTCCTCGAGCGAGGTCCCGCCGATCTCCGAGGAGTACGTCTCCACGTCGCGGTGCACCGTGCGGATGTCCTCGTAGCGGGTCACCGCCCAGAAGCCAGGTCCGTCGTCGGGTTCCGGATTCCAGTGCACCGGGTCCTCGGCGCGCAGCTGTGCGAACGCGGCGTGTGGCACCTCCTGCAGGAAGGCGTCGTGGTCGGAGAGATCGATGTAAGTCGTCTGTGCCATGTCGCTCTCAGAGGTGGTGGATGTACTCGGCGATGTCCCAATCCGACACCCACTCACGGTGGCGCTGAACCTCGAAGCGCTTGACGGTGAGGAACGTGTCGACGATCGGTCCGCCGAGCGCCTGGGTGAGGACCGCGTCCTGCTCCAGCGCGTCCAGCGCGGCCTCGAGCGTCGCGGGCAGCGGCCCGCCCGCTATCTCCGGATCGGCGTGGTAGGCGTCGCCGGCCACCGGCTGGGGCGGGGCGAGCTCGCGACGGATCCCGTCGGCACCGGCGGCGAGCGTGGCCGCGATCGCCAGGTACGGATTGGCGGCACCGTCGCCGACGCGCAGCTCGATGCGGGTGGCCGCGCCACGCTCGGGCGGGATCCGGATCAGCGTGGAGCGGTTGTCATATCCCCAGTTGGCATGGGTGGGGGCGAGCGAGTCGGGAAGGATCCGCCGGTAGGCGTTGATCGTCGGGTTCAGGAACGCCATCAGCGCCGGGGCGTGCGCCAGCACACCGGCGATGAAGTGATGTGCCTCCGGGGCGAGCCCGTCGTCGGAGCCCAACGAGTCCAGCGCGTTGGCGCCGTCCCGGTTGAACGAGACGTGCAGATGCGTCCCTGAACCGCCCTGGTCGTTGAACGGCTTGCCCATGAAGGTCGCGAGCAGGCCGTGCATCGCGGCGATGTCCTTGACCGACGCCTTGAGCAGGAACGCGTGGTCGGCGGCGGCGAGCGCGCCGCAGTGACGCAGGTTGATCTCGTACTGCGAGTTCATGAACTCGTGGTTGACCGCGAACGCCCCGATTCCGAGCTCGGCCAGTTGCTCGCTCATGCGCCGCGCGAGGGCGTCGGGGTCCGCCTGGCGGCCGACCGTGTAGACCATGCTCAGGTTGTCGACGATGCGCGCGATCCCGTTCGGCGCATCCGGATCCCGGCGCACCAGGAAGAACTCGAGCTCCGGGCCGACGATCGGATCGAGGCCGAGCGCCCGCAGCGACTCGACCGCGACGCGGACGGCGCCCCGCGGGTCGGCGATCGGCGCCGCACCCTCGGCCGGCGACAGATCGGCCAGGCAGACCGCGACCTCGGGGTCCCACGGAAGCGTCGCCATCGTCGCCAGGTCGGGTCGCGCGACCAGGTCGGGGTAGCCCTCCTCCCCACCCCACACCGGCGTGTGGCGCAGGTCGGTCCCCATCACCGCCGCGCAGAAGCACAGCCCGCGCTCGATCACGTGGTCGAACTCCGCGACCGGGATGTCCTTGCCGCGCGCGACCCCGTGGAGGTCGGGGTAGAGCAGTCGCACCGAGCGCGGCGCAGGCCCGTCGATGGAAGGCCGCGAGTCGAGCTCGGCGGCCGCGACGGCGGGATGGGTATCGGTCTGCATCGGCTCTCCTCTGATGACTAGGCGTATTCGACGGCCAGCCGGCGGCGGTACTCGGCGAGCCGACGGGCGTTGTTGAAGGCGACGGCGCCGACCAGCTCGCCGTCCTCGCTGAGCGCCTCGGCGAGGAGACGGCCGCTGTCGTCCTCCTCGACGATCTCGATCCGGGCGGCGCGGGCGGGAAAGCCGACCGACTGGATCTTCAGCTCGTACTGATCGGACCAGAAGTAGGGAGGCGCGACGTGCGGCACGCGCTCGGCCGGGTCCTTGGTCGCGTTGGCGCCGGCCAGTCGCCCGTGCTCGGCGGCCGTGGTCCAGTGCTCGACGCGCACCCGCTCACCACCCGCGCCCGGATGCGGCCAGGACGCGATGTCGCCGGCGGCCAGGACGTCGGGGTCCGAGACCGAGGTGAGCGTCGCATCGCAGACGACGCCGCCGTCGGGGGCAAGCTCGATCCCGCTGCCGGCCAGGAACTCGGTGTTCGGCTGGGCTCCCACGGCGATGAGAACCAGATCCGCGGGAATCTCGGTGCCGTCGGCCAGGCGGACTCCGTGATCGTCGATCCGCTCGATCGCGGCGCTGAGGTGCAGATCGACGCCCCGGTCGCGGTGCAGCTGCGCGCAGCGGGCGCCGAGCTCGGGGCCGAGAGGCAGCAGCGGCTGGGGTGCGAGGTCGATCAGCGCGACCTCGATCCCCCGGTGCCGCGCGGATGCCGCGACTTCGCAGCCGATGAAGCCCGCGCCGATGATCGCCAGCCGGCCGGCGCCCGCGAGCGCGTCGCTGAGCCTGGCGGCGTCGGCGAGGTCACGCAGCGTATGACCCGCTCCGGCGTCGATCGCGGCGGGCAGCATCCGCGCCCGCACCCCGGTGGCGATGACCAGGCGGCCGTACTCGAGCGATGTCCCGCCATCGAGCGCCACCGTGTGTGCGCCGGGGTCGACGCCGGTGATCGTGGTGTTCAGGCGCAGCTCGGCATCGAGCTTGTCGAGTCCCGGAAACGCGGTCTGCTCCGCGGTCTGCTCACCCTTGAGCAGCTCCTTGGAGAGAGGCGGACGGGTGTAGGGCGGATGGGGCTCGTCGCCGATCAGTACCACCTCGCCCTCGTAGCCGGCGGCTCGGGCCGCCTGGGCGGCGCGCAGGCCGGCCAGCCCGGCACCGGCGATGACGATGCGGTCCGGGTGATCCCCGCTCCCGACCCCCGGCATGTGCTCAGTCCTCGATCCGGATGGCCATCATCGGGCACACGTCGACGGCCTCCTCGACCTCGGCGCGCTTGGACTCATCGACGTCCTCCTGCCAGGTGAGGACGTCGTCGTCACCGAGCTCGAAGACGTCGGGGGCGGCGAGCACGCACTCGCCGTGGCTCTGGCACAGGTTCATGTCGACGTGGACCTTCACGGGCGGGGCTCCTGTTCGTTGACGATGCGCTCTGCCTCCTCCTCGGGGATCGCGAGCGCGACATGCAGGGTGTTGGCGGAGGTCTGCATCTGGTCGCCGACCGCGGAGAGATCGACGTCCCAGTCGACGATCGTGTTCTCGACGCGTGCGGATGCGCCCTTGCTCTGGATCTCGACCGCGACGACATCGCCGGGCTCCATCGGGCGCGAGTTGGCCGGGGTCCCGGTGAGCACCACGTCGCCAGGCTCCAGGGTGATCAGGCGGCAGATGTCCGCGAGCTGGTAGGCGATCGACCAGATGAGATCGTCGGCCGTGGCGCGCTGCACGACCTCGCCGCCCAGCGTCGTGGTGATCGTGAAGTCCGTCGGATCGAACTCGGACGCCGGGATGATCTCGGGCGACAGCGGCAGGAAACCGTCCTGACCCTTGACCCGAAACATCGCGCCGCGGTCGGCGTGGCGGAAGTCGTGCAGGCCGACGTCGTTGGCGGCCAGGTAGCCGGCGACATGATCGAGCGCCCGGTCGACGGCGACGCCCTTCATTCGCTCCCCGACGACGACCGCGACCTCGCCTTCGTAGTTGAGGAACTTCGCGCCGTGCGGGCGGTTGACCGGCCGGCGGTGCCCGTTGAGCGCCGTCGGGGGCTTCATGAAGTACGACGGCTCGGGTGGCACCCGCGCCTTGTACTCATCGATCCGCGAGCGGTAGGTGAGGTGGACGGCGATGATCTTCGACGGCTCGACCGGCGCCAGGTACACGGCGTCGGATTCGGCGATCGTGCGGCCGTCGTCAAGCACGATCTGGTCGCCCTCCCGGCGGCCCGTCTGCACGGTGCCGTCGAGGACGACGCGGACTCTCCTCGGTTCCGTCATCGATGGGGATGGTGCGCCGTGATCGGCGCGGGCGCAACACGGTTTTGCGCACGATTGTGCGCGTGAAGAGATAGATTGGGTTCTGCGATGGATCTCCGCCAGCTTCGCTACTTCGTCGCCGTCGCCGAGGAGCTGCACTTCTCCCGCGCCGCCTCGCGGCTCAATCTCGCGCAGTCGGCGCTCAGCTCGCAGGTGCGCGCGCTCGAGCGGGAGGTCGGCGGGCCGCTGCTCGTGCGCTCGACGCGCCGGGTCGAGCTCACGCCCGCCGGAGAGCGACTTCTACAGGACGGGCGTGAGGTGCTGGCGGCCGCCGACGGAGCACTCGAGCGCGTGCGCGCGCTCGCGCGCGGCGAGGCGGGCGCGATCGTGCTCGGGTCGATGGGTCCCGCGGCAGGTGGCCTGCTCGCGCCGCTGCTCGCTCGGTTCGCCAGTCGCCACCCGGGGATGCGGGTCGAGATCCGGAACCTGGACTTCTCCGACATGGTCGACTCGGTCCGCGAGCGCCAGGTCGATCTCGCGTTCGTCTACATGCCGCTCGACGAGCCCGACCTGGAGTTCATCCCGCTGATGACCGAGCCGCGCGTCGTCGTCCTGCCGCGGAACCACCGTCTCGCGCGGCGCAAGCAGATCCGCCCGCGCGACCTGCGCGAGGAGACGTTCATCATGCAACCCGAGCATGTCCCGCAGATCTGGCGCGACCACTGGCTGCTGGTCGACGATTTCGGAGAACGCCCGCGGATCAGCCCGCGGACCGCGGACAAGCTGGAGGATTGGCTGACCCTGATCAGCCAGGGCGAGGGCGTCGATACCGCCCCCGCGATCATCTCGCGCTACTACGCGTGGCCCGATGTGGCGTTCGTGCCGCTCGTCGACACCGCGCCGTCGATGCTCGCCCTCGCGCGGCGGCGCGGCGATGCGGAGCCGCTGCTCGACGAGTTCAGCCAGCTCGCGCGGGAGGTGGCGGCGCTGACGAGCCAGACGTGAATAACTGTTCTTTCGGAACGACCATCGACCAGGAGACGTGAGATGTACCTGATGCGGATCGGCGCCGCCGGCGCGGAGACGCCCGCGGCGCGGGCGGACGACGAGAGCTACGTCGATCTCTCCGACGTGGTGCAGGACTTCGACGAGGGCTTCTTCGGCGCCGACGGCGTGGAGCGGATCCGCCCGGTCGTCGAGGAGCGGATCGCGGCGGGCCAGACGTCGGCGCTGGACGGCAAGCGGATCGGCGCCCCGATCGCCCGACCGCACCAGATCCTCGCGATCGGCCTGAACTACTCCGACCACGCGGCGGAGACCGGGGCCACGGTTCCCGATGAGCCGATCGTGTTCACGAAGTCGCCGAACTCGCTGATCGGCCCCTACGACGAGGTCCGCATTCCGCGCGGCTCGCGCAAGACCGACTGGGAGGTGGAGCTCGGGATCGTGATCGGCCGTCGCACGAGCTACCTGGACTCGGTGGAGCAGGCGACTGAGCACATCGCGGGGTGGTGCGTGACCAACGACGTGAGCGAGCGCGAGTTCCAGGCCGAGCGCGGCGGGACGTGGTCGAAGGGCAAGTCGGCCGAGACGTTCAACCCGTGCGGACCGTGGCTGGTCACGCCCGACGAGGTCGCCGACGTCCGCGCG
>DATJTS010000036.1:0-17045 GCA_035503035.1 Solirubrobacteraceae bacterium | reverse complement strand
GATCGCCCGTTCGCCGACCGCCACGTCGAACACCGGCAGATCCTCCGCCGCCAGGCCGGGAGCGCCGACGATCGTGCCGCTCTCGTTGATGTAGGCGACGATCTGCTCGATGTGGTCTGACTCGTAGCCGAGCGTCTGCAGCGCGAGCGGCACCGTGCGGTTGACGATCGTCATCTGCCCGCCGCCCACGAGCTCCTTGAACTTGACCAGCGAGAAGTCGGGCTCGACGCCGGTGGTGTCGCAGTCCATCAGGAAGCTGATCGTGCCCGTCGGGGCCATCACCGTCGCCTGCGCGTTGCGGTAGCCGTTCTGCTCGCCGACCGAGACCGCCTCGTCCCAGGTCGTGCGCGCCGCCGTCAGCAGATTGCTGTCCAGGCAATCCTCGACCGGGATCTTGTAGGCCGCGTCGCGGTGCTTGCGCATCACCCTGTTGTGCCCGTCGCGGTTGAGCTCGTAGCGCTCGTATGGTCCCATCGCCCCGGCGATCCGCGCCGACCCCAGGTAACCGCGGCCGGTCATCAGCGCGGTGATCGCCGCCGCGGTGCCGCGTCCGGCGTCCGAGTCGTAGGGGACGCCGTCGGCCATCAGGTAGGCGCCCAGGTTCGCGTAGCCCATGCCGAGCTGACGGAACGCGCGGGCGTTGTCGCCGATCTGCTCGGTCGGGTAGCTCGACGGCGAGACGACGATCTCCTGCGCGAGGAAGATGATGTCGACGGCGTGGGTGAACGACTCGACGTCGAAGGTCCCGTCGGCGCGGCGGAACTTCAGCAGGTTGAGCGAGGCGAGGTTGCAGGCCGAGTCATCGACGTGCATGTACTCCGAGCACGGGTTGGAGGCGTTGATCCGCCCCGACTCCGGAGAGGTGTGCCAGTCGTTGATGATCGTGTCGTACTGCACGCCCGGATCGGCGCACCGCCACGCCGCCTCCGCGATCTCCTTCATCAGCTGGCGCGCGGGGATGGGATCGCCGACCGGCTCGCCCGTGGTGCGCGCGATCAGGTGCCAGTCCTCGTCGTTCTCCACGGCCTCCATGAAGGCGTCGGAAACCCGGACGGAGTTGTTCGCGTTCTGGTACTGGATCGAGTAGAAGCCGTCGCCGTCGATCGACATGTCGAAGCCGGCATCCCGCAGCGCCGCGGCCTTGTCCTCCTCCTTGGCCTTGCACCAGATGAAGTCGCGGATGTCGGGATGGTCGACGTCGAGCACGATCATCTTCGCCGCGCGACGGGTCTTGCCGCCGGACTTGATCGTTCCCGCCCAGGCATCGGCGCCGCGCATGAAGCTCACCGGCCCGGAGGCGGTGCCGCCCTTGGAAAGCGGCTCCATCGACCCACGGATCTTGGAGAGGTTGATCCCCGAGCCCGAGCCGCCCCGGAAGATCTTGCCCTCCTTCGTGTTCCAGTCGAGGATCGACTCCATCTGATCCTCGACGGAGAGGATGAAGCACGCGCTGCACTGCGGGCTCTCCTCAAAACCGACGTTGAACCACACCGGCGAGTTGAACGCCGCCATCTGATGCAACAGGATGTGGGTCAGCTCCTCCTGGAAGATGACCGAGTCCTCCTCGGAGGCGAAGTAGCCGCGCTCACGGCCCCAGACCGTGATCGTGCCGGCGACGCGGCCGATCATCTGCTTGACCGAGCGCTCGCGCGCGGGTGACCCCAGCTGACCGCGGAAGTACTTCTGGGCAACGATATTCGTCGCGTTCTGTGACCACGACTTCGGGAACTCGACGTCCGGCTGCTCGAAGGAGACCTTGTCCCCGTGCCCGATCCGCGCATCCCGGATCTCCCACTCGATGGCGTCGAACGGATGCGTTCCTGCCTTCGTGAAGTACCGGCGAATCGAGAGGCCCTCGCCCCTTCGGAGCCCCTCTCGAAGTTGCGTGCCTGCTGACGTGGCCATCCCTTACTGCTCCTTCCGCTGCCTCGAAGATCGGTCACCCGGCGATCTGGCGCGTCGAGTGGGGCGGAGAATCCTGCACCACACTCCGGACGGAAAAGCCGGTCCACCCTGCTATTTGCGAGGGTCCTTTCCGCAGCACCTATTTTACTCCGCTTGGAGCGGGTTTTCGCGTCCGGGCCGCACCGAGAACGACCATCCAGCCCCGCCCCAGATCCCCCACGAAAGCGAGACTGCGACACCATGAAACTGCTCGTCACCGGCGGCGCCGGCTACGTCGGATCGATCGTCTCCCGGCAGCTGCTGCAGGGCGGTCATGAGGTCGTCGTGCTCGACAATCTCGAGCGCGGCCACCGCGAGGCGGTCGCCCCCGAGGCGCGCTTCGTGGAGGCCGATCTACGCGACCCGGCGGGCGTCTCCGCGGCGGTCGGCGAGGGCTTCGACGGCGTCCTGCACTTCGCCGCGCTGGCTCTCGTCTCGGAGTCGGTCAGCCACCCCGAGCGCTACTACCGCACGAACGTGACCGGCACGCTCAACCTGCTGGAGGCGATGCGCGACGCCTCCGTGCCGCGGCTCGTGTTCTCCTCGACCTGTGCGGTCTACGGCCAGCCCGACGAGGTTCCGATCCGCGAGGACGCCCCGCCGCGCCCGGCGAACGCGTACGGCGCCTCGAAGCTCGCCGTCGACGGGATGATCGGCGACTTCTGCCTCGCCCACGGGCTCGGCGCGGTAAGCCTGCGGTACTTCAACGTCGCCGGCGCCGCAGGCGACGCGGGCGAGGACCACGAGCCCGAGACCCACCTGATCCCGAACGTGCTGAGGACAGCGCAGGGCCGCAACCCCCAGGTCGAGATCTTCGGGACCGATTACCCGACCCCGGACGGCACCGCGATCCGCGACTACATCCACATCACCGACCTGTCCATGGCACACGTGCTCGCGCTCGAGGCGGCGAGCGCCGGCGAGCACCGGATCTACAACCTCGGCACCGGCAACGGCTACTCGGTGCGCGAGGTGATCGAGGCGACCCGTCAGGTGACCGGCGCCGAGATCCCGGTCGTCGAGCGCGACCGGCGCCCGGGGGACCCGCCGCGGCTGGTCGCCGGCGCGGAGAAGATCCGCACCGAGCTCGGATGGGAGCCGGAGAAGGACCTGACACAGATGGTGGCCGACGCATGGGCGTTCGCACAGGCCCACCCGCAGGGCTATTCAGGGCAGTAGATCGGCGATCTCGGCGAGCGCGTCGGCAAGCATCCGTTCGGGCGGCTGGGAGGCGTCGAGGACCCGCACGCGGGTGGGCTCGGTCTCGGCCAGCTTGCGGTAGGCCGAGGCGATGCCGGCGAAGAACGTCACCGACTCCTGTTCGAAGCGATCGGACATCTCGCCTCGGGCTCCCGAGCGCGCGCGGGCGAGTTCCGGGTCAAGGTCGAGCAGCAGCGTGCGATCGGCGACCAGCCCGTCGGTGGCAAACCGGTTGATCTCCGCGACCGCCGAAAGGCCCAGCCCGCGCCCCGACCCCTGGTAGACGAGTGAGGAGTCGACGAACCGGTCGACCAGCAGGAAGGCCCCGGCTGCGAGCCGGGGCTTGATCAGCTCCTCGATGAGCTGAGCCCGAGCCGCGGCGAAGAGCAGCGCCTCGGCGCGCGCCCCGATCGTCCGAGCCGGATCGTGGACGAGCTCGCGGATCGCTTCGGCGGTGCCCACGCCGCCGGGCTCGCGCAGCAACTCGACATTGACGCCACGGTCGACCAACGATGCCCGGATCGCCCGGGCGAGCGTCGACTTCCCGGCTCCGTCGATGCCCTCGAGGGTGATGAGCGTGCCGGGGGCCATGGACTGTGGGCCGAGCCTACGAAAGCCGGCGGACGCGCCGGGTTAGGATCGACGCGTGCTCGCCGAGCTCGAACGCCACCCGCATGCGCGCGCCGTGCTCGGACCGGCGCTCGGCGAGCCGCTGCGACCCTCCCACGCCTATCTGTTCCACGGCCCGGGTGGCGCCGGTAAGAAGGCCGCAGCCCGCGCGCTCGCGGCCGAGCTGCTCGCCGACGGCGCCGGCGACCCGGACAACGCCCGGCTCCGAGTTGCCCACGGCACCCATCCGGACCTCACCTGGGTCACCCCGAGTGGCGCGCACGAGATGCTCGTCTCCGACATCGACGAACCGGTGATCGCCGCCGCGGCGAAGACGCCGTTCGAGTCGCGCCGCCGCGTGTTCGTGATCGAGCGCGCCGACGAGATGGGCGAGGAGGCGGCCAACCGGATGCTCAAGACGCTCGAGGAGCCCGCGTCGTTCGTCCACATCGTGCTGCTGACCGATCGGATCGGGGAGGTGCTGCCGACGATCCGCTCCCGGTGCCAGACCGTGCGGTTTGAGCCGCCGAGCGAGGAGCAGGCGATCGCTGCCGTACAGCGGCTCGGCGTCGGCACCGAGGAGGCGAGGGCCTGTGTCCGACTCGCCCTGCAGGACTCCGACCGAGCCGCCGAGCTGGCGTCGCCGGAGGGGCAGGCGCTGCGCGCTGCCGCGGAGGCCTACGCCCGTGCGACGCTCGCGCGGACGTCGGCCGTCGAGCGGCCATGGGCGCCGATGATTGCCGCGGCCCGCGCCCGCGGCGCGTCGGCCGGCGCCACGCTCGAGTCCGAGCAGGCGGCTGAGCTGGAGCTCGTCTCGCGCAAGGAACGCAAGCGCGTGCAGGCCGCATGGGATGAGCGCATCAAGCGCACCCGACGGCGTGTGCAGACCGGTGCGCTTGACCTCGCGCTGCAGATCGTGTCGCTGTGGTTCGCGGATGTGGCGGCGCTCGCGCTCGACGCCTCGGACCTGGTGCGCAATGTCGACCGCTCGGAGCAGCTTCTGCAGGACCGGCCCGCCGACCGCGACCCGGCGAGGTTGCGGGCCGCGATCGAGCTCGTCGAGGAGACCCGCCGGAGGTTCGAGCTCAACGTCTCCGAAGAGCTCGCCTGCGAGGCACTCGCCTACCGGCTGGAGCAGGCGCTGGCCCGATGACACACCCTTCGGCGATGACGAACCCTTCGGAGATCACGCGCGTGTTCATCCGCCCGCCGGTCCGCGACGACCGCGCGGAGTTCACCGAGCTGATGCGCATCAGCCGGGACTTCCACAGCCCGTGGGCGACGGCGCCGACCGACGACGATCGCTTCGCCGCCTACCTGGCCGACGCGCGGCGCGCGGACTTCGAGGCGATGCTGCTCTGCCGCTCCGAGGACGACGCGATCATCGGCTTCTTCAACCTCTCCCAGATCGTCCGCCGTCGCCTGCAGAGCGCCTACCTCGGCTACGCCGTCGGCGCCCCGTTCGCCGGCCAGGGCTACATGCGCGACGGCCTCGAGCTCGTCCTCCACCACTCCTTCACCCACCTCGAGCTGCACCGGGTGGAGGCCAACATCCAGCCCGGCAATGAGAAGTCACTCGCGCTCGCGCGAGGCGCCGGCTTCCGCCGCGAGGGGTTCTCCCCCCGGTACCTGAAGATCGGGGGACGGTGGCGCGACCACGAGCGCTGGGCGGTCCTGGTGGAGGACTGGCGGGCACGCACCGGAGCGCCTGTCCAGCCCGACGGGCCCTTCTGACGCCAGGTTCTCGCAGCGTGCGGCTTTTCCGCGCGCGGCGCTCGGAGGATGGCCTACGGTTGGCCGATGAGCCACGGCAAGCGGCGCCGACGCGGTTCCGGTGGTCATCCTGCGCGGGTCGCCGACAGGCGCCGGCAGGAGCAGCCCCGACGCTCAGAGGAGGCGAGGCTGGCGCGCACGATCGCGCGGACGGCCGCGGAGCTCGACCGTGCGGTTGACGTGGAGCTCTGGGCTTCGCAGTTGCTCGGGATGTTCTGGAAGGCGCGCTACGAGCTGCCTCCGGTCGAGGCAGCGGGCCTGGATCCTGGGCTGGTCTACGGGGAGCCGCTCCTGCGTCAGCTCTCCGCTGTCGCGAATGACGGAGCCGCGCTCGCGATTCTGGGGCTCGCCGAGGTGGAGGACGGAGAGCTGGGGATCCTCGCCAAAGAGGCTCTCGATGCCGGCGGGCTGTGGGCGAAGCTGCCGAGGTGGGCGGCCGACGTCGGGGAGTCGCGGATCGTCGGTGCCGCGATCATGCGCGACCCGGTGTTCGACGACGGGCGGACCGTCTTCATCGAGAGCCGCCACGCTGACGGCGAGACACTCGCTCTCGGGGTCTACATCGACCGGAATCTCGGCGGCATGGCCAAGGACGTGCTGATCGCCGATTCGATCGACCAGGTCGAGCAGACGATGCACGACCACCGCGATGAGCAGCCCGTCGAGCTGGTGCTCGATCGAATCGAGCCGGGCATCGCGGCCGGGCTGATCCAGGCGGCGATCGAGACGACCGACATCACTTGGGACCCTCCGGTCGACGAGGATTACTGGGACGGTCGTGCCCTGGCGCTGCTTCGCTGTGACCAGACCGCGGAGGTCGTGGAGCCCGACGACCCGCCGGAGCTGCCGGCGGTTGAGCGCGAGGCTCTGCAGGACGCATTTCTCGCCTCGCCGGAGGGGTCGGGGTTCGCCGCCGACGGCGACGAGGCGTGGGTGGCGTCGCTGGCGATCAACTTCGGCGCCGACTATGTGGGCGGCGACCCGCTGCGCTGGAGCCCGGTGGTGGTCGAGCTGTTCATGGCCGACTGGATCCCGCGCAAGGTGTTCACGACCGACGAGTTCCTTGCGAGGGTGCCGGATGCGCTCGATGCCTGGGTGCGATTCGCCGCGCGCACGCGCGGAATGCCCGCGGAGGCGCTGGCGCTCACCCGTGCCGCGATCGGCGACTTCACCTCCGAGATGTCCGAGCGTTCCGCCGATCCCGACCTCAGCGACCCGTCCAAACAGCTCCTGCTGGCGGCCGTGGAAGCGGGAGTGGACCTGGAGGACGAACGGGCGCTGAAGACGTTCATCGCCGGTTGGAACGCGTCGATCGCCCAGGACCTCGATGACGATGGCGCCTCGGCCGCTCCGTCGCCGGAGGACACGATCCTGCAGGTCAAGGTCACGCTCGCCCGCGTGACCAAGCCACCGGTATGGCGGCGACTGCAACTGCCGGCGCAGACAAGGCTCGATCAGCTGCACGTCATCATCCAGGCCGCCTTCGGCTGGGAGGACTCCCACCTGCACGTGTTCGAGGCCGGCGAGGAGAGGTTCGGGCCGCGTGACCCGGAGCTCGAGCCCGACTTCGCCGACGAGCGACGCTTCACGCTCGCCGATCTCGTCGTCGCGGATGGCGAGCGCATCACCTACACGTACGACTTTGGCGACGACTGGCAGCACCTGATCCTGCCGGAGAAGATCCTCGCCGCGGAGCCGGATGTGGACTATCCGGCCCTGGTGACGGCCAAGGGCGCGTGCCCGCCGGAGGACTGTGGGGGCGCGTGGGGCTACGCGGATCTCAAGGCCGTCCTCAACGATCCCGGCGACGAGGGGCATCAGCCGCTGCGAGAGTGGCTCGGGCTCGCCGACGCAGACGTCTTCGACCCCACGGCCGTCGACGTCGACGCGATCAGAATCCGCCTGCGCGCGTGCTCGTTCTCGCCGTCCGCGTAGGCCCGAGGCCGTTACCGGCTCACCGCCCGGCGCCGCCCCAGATGTCCTCCAGGTAGCGCTCCTGCGAGCGCATCCGCTCCATCCAGCCGCTCGCCTGCTCCTCGCCGTCGTGGCGGCGCACGACCTCCTCAAAAGCGGCGCGCACCGCGGGGGCCATGCGGGAGGCGTCGCCGCACACGTAGATGCTGGCCCCCTCGCCGATCGCCCGGTGGACGCGGGCGGACTCACGCACGATCGCGTCCTGGACGTATGCGCGCTCGGCGCCCGGCGCCCGGGAGGGTGCGAGTACGACGCTCACCAGTCCGCGCGCCTCGTACTCGCGCAGCTCATCGGCGTAGAGCAGGTCACTCGCCGGATCCCGCAGGCCGAAGAACAGGATCGATGGCGCGACGGGCATGCCGGCGTCCTGCTGGCGGGCGCGCTCCTGCAGGAACCCGCGAAACGGAGCCAGTCCGGTGCCGGCGGCGACCATGATCATCGGCTGGTGGGGACACGCCGGCGGGTGAAACGGGATCGACGGGCGGCGCACGAACGCGAAGATCGTGCTGTCCGCACCTCGCCCCTCGAGGTACCCCGAGCAGACGCCGACCGCCCGCTCGTCCCGGGCGGTCTCGCTGAACGCGCGGACCCCGACGGTGACCGTGCAGCTATCGGCGCCGGCCAGCGGCGAGGACGAGATCGAGTAGTAGCGCGGGCGGAGTGCCGGCAGACGCCCGAGGAAGACGTCGAACGGCAGGTGACATGCCGGGTGCGTCTGCAGTAGGTCGATCAGCGACCGGCGTGGGATGACGACGTCGGGCTCGTAGCCCTCGCCCGCCAGCCCCCGCAGTTCCTCCCGCTGTGCCTCGTCGTCGGTGTGCTCGACGAGGAGCGCGATGTCCGACCGAGAGGCGACCGACTGCAGATCGACGTTCCCGGCCAGCACCCCGAGCAGCGGGGTCGCCTCGCTGGGGAGGTGTGGGTGGGTCTCGCGAGCCGAGCCGATCTCGACCCACAGGCCGGGATCAAGCGCGAAATGGCGCATCACCCGGCCGACGACCTCGACCCGGTTGCGCGGGATCACGCCGAGGTGATCGCCGGTCTGGTAGGACACCTGCTCGGGCAGCCTAACTTCGATGTGGCGCACCCCTCGCGAGCCGTCGTCGAGCGCGTGCTCGTACAGGGCGTGGTTTGAGACGATCTGTGCGGGCTGCGCCTGGTGGGCGAGCACGGCCGGGTTCGCCGTCAAGCGGTTGTGCAACCGCAGGGTCAGCGCGCGGGGCGCGGTGCGCGCCGCGGCCACGCTCTCGCCGAGCGACAGCGCGCGGCCGAGCTCGCTCCAGAGCGTTTCGGTCCACGTCTCCCACTGGGTCTCCAGATCGCCGGCGGCGTCCCCCTCGCCGCGCGTGCCGAGGCGGTGCGCTCCGGCGGCGGTCAGGCGTTCGTCGAGGCGCGCGGGGACCGCCTGGTAGGTCGCCGCCCAGTCCCGGCTGCCGCACCCGAAGATCGCGTAGCGCACGCCGGAGAGGTCGACACCGTCGTCGCCCAGCCAGCGGCAGAACGCAGCCGCGTTGTCGGGTGCGGTCCCGTTGTAGGTGCTCGAGAGCACGATCGTCGCCCCCTCGCGCGGGAGATCGCCGACCCGAGCATCGAGCGCCGCGGTGGTTGCGCGGAAACCGCGTCCGATCGCCTGCTGGGCGAGGTCGGCGGCCAGCTGCTCGGTGGCCCCGAGGTTGGACCCGTAGAGGATCAGCAGCGGCGTGGCGTGTGCTCCGTCCGGCAGTTCCGCCGTCGCGTGCACCCCTGCGGGACAGGGCGCCGGCCCGGGCGCGGCCACGCTCGACGACCGAGTCGGAGCCGCGCCGTGTGTCCGACCCTCGCGCGGGCGCACCCGCAGCTCCAGCCCGATGGGCTTGATCGTGAGCGTCTCGGCGATCTTCAGCCGGTAGTCCGTGGGGCCGACGAGGTCGAAGCGCTGCAGGATCATCCCGAGCACGAGCGTGGCCTCCTGCATGGCGAACTGGCGTCCGATGCAGGCGCGCTGCCCGGCGCCGAACGGGTAGTACGCGTGCGGCGGGAGATCCTGGCGTCGCTCGGGAGCGAAGTGGTCGGGGTTGAACTGCTCGGCGTCCTCGCCCCAGATCGATCGGTCGCGGTGCAGCATCGGCGTCAGCACGATCACCGACGCACCCTGCGGCAGGTGGTACCGGCCGCCGAGCGTGGTGTCGGTCAACGGTGTGCGGGTGAAGCCGGGGGCGGTCGGCCACAGACGCAGTGTCTCGTCGAGGATCTGGGCGACGTAGGTGAGCTTGCGCACCTGGGCTGCGGTCGGCTCGACCCCGAGGTCGGTGCCGAGCACCTCGTCGACTTCGCGCCGCGCCCGAGCCGCGATCTCCGGGTGCTTCAGCAGGAAGTGGACAGCGAACGTGAGCAGGCCGCTGGTCGTCTCATGGCCCGCGATCAGGAAGGTGATGCACTGGGCGCGGATGTTGACGTCGGGCAGCCGCTCGCCTGACTGGCGATCCACCCCGTTGAGCATCGCGTCGAGCAGGTCGTGATGCTCACCGGCCTGGTCACGCCGGCGCGTGGCGATGATCTCGTCGACGACGCGCTCCATGTAGGCGCTGTCAGCGGCCATCTGCCGCGCACCGCGCAACCGCAGACGCTTGGCGATCGGCAGCTGACGTGACCGAGCCTGCGCCTCGCCCAGGGTGCGCACCATTGCGGCCACGAACGGGTGCTCGGCCTCCCGATAGAACGAGTTGAACCGGTAGCTGAACCCGCACAGCGCGATCGTGTCCAGCGTGAGACGGGTCATGTCATCCGACACATCGATCGTCTCGCCCGGATTCAGCCGCGACCACTTGTCCATCATCTGCCGGGCGATGTCGACCATCATCGGGTGGTAGTCGCTCAGCCCCTGGCGGCCGAAGCTCGGCATCAGGATGTTGTGCGCGCGGCGCCAGAGCGGGTTCGTCGTCTCGGCGGTGAAAAGCCCGGCCGACTCCGGGTCCCGGCGGACCTCGGAGAGGCCGCCGGTCACCAGCTTGTCGAAGCGCTCGGGATCGCACACCTCGCCGACCATGTCGGCGCCCGACACGATGATCCGGTCGGCGGAACCGGGGATCCTCAACCGGAAGATCGGGCCGTGTTGACGCGCCAGTTCCATGATGCTCTCGAGCGTCCGGCGGGTGTCGATGTCCCGGGCGTTGCCGATCAACGGCCTGGGCGCGGGCCCGGGGATGGGGAGCGGGGTGGGTATTGCGGTGCCTCGGTTGTCAAGCAGAGCGGTCATCGGTCGGTCTCGCTTTCAGCGGTCGAAGGAGTGAGGGAGGCGGTGCGGCGCGCGTCCGCCCAGATGGCAAGGCTGATGGCGACCGTCCATGCCGGCATCAGGATCAGGATGGCCGGGTTGTTGCTGGCGGCGATCAGCAGCACGACAGCCGCGACGTAACCGGCCACCGACAGCCACATGGGGATCAGGCCGCGGCGGGTCGCCATCGTGGTGGTCGCGATCATGAACGCGCCCGCCATGCGCACGGCGTACAGGAAGACGAGGGTGTAGCCGAGGCTCGTGTGGGCGCGGATCGCCTCCATGTGGAGGGGGAGCAGTCCCGTGCGGTGCCGCAGGAACGCGTCCGAGGCGACCGCGGCGGCTCCGGCGAACAGGAGGCAGAGGAACGCCACCCCGGTCGCGCACTGCAGTCCGCTGACGGTCGCGTCGTCGTCCCTGCGGCCGAGGGCCTCGCGGAGCGTGAACATGAACCACAGAAACGCCACTCCCGCGAGCGGCACGAGATAGACGCCGATCGTCACCAGCGTCCCGGCGCCGTCGAGGTAGAAGCGCAGGTAGTCGAGCGTGGGCGCGCCGAGCGACGGAATGTGGTCGAGCAGCAGCAGAGCGGCGCACAGCAGTGCGGCGAACGTGGCACCGGCGATCGCACACCGGCGAGCGGTGCGCACAGCGTCCGCGCCGCGGGGCGCGTCCGAGGCACCCGAGAGGCGACGCAGCGCGCCCGGAAGCGGAAGGGTGGAGGAGGTCACGTCATGTCCTTTCGATGTTCGATCTGAGGGCCACGCTCGGAGGAGCCGTGCTAGAACCCTTAGTAGAACGTGTTCTAACAAGCTATTTGAATCGTGTCAAATAAGAGTTCTCTCTCATCTCGCCGACGGCTCGCTCCCGACGAACGGCGACGCCAGCTGATCGACGTCACGCGCTCGTTGCTCCAGAAGCGCGCCGGCGCGCCGATCTCCACCGCCGACGTCGCCGAGGCGGCCGGCGTCACCCGCGCGCTCGTGCACCGCTACTTCCATGGCATCGACGAACTGCGCCAGGCGGTCGCCGCCGACATGGCCGGCCGCGCGGGCGCGGTGCTGACCGTCGGACCGGGAACCCCGGTGCAGGAGCGGGTGCGCCACAACGTGTCTGCGTTCCTCGACGGGATCGAAACCAGCCGGGAGGTCTGGCTGTCCACGATGGAGTCCGAGCGTCCTCGCTCGGCCGACCACCCGGCGGAGATCCTCCGCCGAGCGATGCTCGAGCGGATGCTCGAGAACAACTCAGACCTCATCGAGGACACGCCATGGGCGCGCCTGTGTCTGCTCGGCTACATCGGCTCCAGCGACGCGATCTGCCGGCAGTGGGTGCTCGGACTGGCCACGCGGGAGCAGGCCGAGCGGATCCTCATCGACAGCCTGCTGCACACCCTCACGGAGGCCATTCCGCGCGGGTGACGGTCCGAAGCTGCGCGAACGCCTCCCGCGCGTAGGGCGCGAAGTTCCCGACCTCGACGACCCCGTCCGCGCGACGGCTGATCGCCGCGCTGCGGATCACCGCGACCGCCACGCGAGCGACCAACGGCGCCTCGGGTCCGGTGCCGCGATCGACCAGGGCGTCGGTGATCGCCTCCTCGAAACGCTGCATCGGACGTCTCGCGAGGTTGGCGACCATCTCGAACGGCCGCGGCGCGTCAGTGAACATCCACGCAGGCCGGCCTGCGGGGTCGGCCGCAACCGCCTCGGCGAGCGCAACGACCGTGTGCTCGATCGCGGTCAGCGGTGGCTCGCCGTCCGGGCGTGCCCGGATTGCGCCCGCGACGGCGTCGAGCCAGCGCTGGAGCTCGTCGTCGAGCAGGCTCTCCTTGCCGTCGAAGTGGCGGTAGAGCGTGCGCTCCGGGACGCCGGACGCCTCGGCGATCTCGCGCATGCTGGTCGCGTCGTAGCCCTTGCTCGCGAACAGGGCGCGCGCCGCCTCGAGGACCGCCTCGCGTGTCGCTCTCCGGTTTGCCTCGCGTCGACCGATCTGCTCCATAAAGCGGATCTTCGCAGAAATTTGACATGACTGCCACTTCATGTCAAACTGGCAGACATGACAACTTCAGGGGCCGGTTTTCTCTCACAGCTCGGCGGGTGGTCGGCGCGCCACCGGCGCTGGGTTCTGCTCGCCTGGGTCTGCCTCGTCGTCGGGGCCACCCTCGCGCACCACGCTGTCGGCAGCGTGTTCAGCGACACGCTCACCATCCCGGGCAGCGCCGCCCAGCGCGGGCTTGACACGCTTCGCGCGCACGATCCCAAGGGCGGTGGCGTCAGCGGCCAGCTCGTGTACTCGACCAGCTCGGGAAAGCTCTCCGCCGACCAGTCCGCGATCGAGCAGTCTCGTCAGAACGTGGCCAAGCTGCCGCACGTCCTGTCGGTCTCGGACCCGTTGAGCGCGCACACGACCTCCAAGAACGGGCAGACGGCGTACGCGACCGTGCACTTCGACACCAACCCCCAGAACCTGGGCGAGGACTACGTCAAGACGGTCGACCAGGCGGTCGCTCCGGCGACGAGCAAGGGCGTCGACGTCTCCTACGGCGGGGCGCTCGGCCAGGCGGCGGTTCCGAAGGCCAATGACATCAAGTCCGAGCTGATCGGCTTCGCGGTCGCGCTGATCGTGCTGCTGATCGGGTTTGGCAGCGTCTACGCCGCGCTCATGCCGCTGCTCACCGCCCTCCTCGGCGTCGTTGCCGGGATCGGGCTGCTGGGCACGCTGGCAGCCGCGATCAGTTTTGGCACGGCCTCGCCCACCCTGGCCACGATGATGGGCCTCGGGGTTGGCATCGACTATGCGCTGTTCCTCATCACCCGCAATCGCCAGCTGCTGATCGACGGCGAGGACCCGGACACGGCGATTCGCCGCACGATGGCCGGCAGTGGCCACTCGCTGGTGATCGCCGGCTCGACCGTGATCATCGCGATGCTCGGTCTGTACGCATCGGGGATCTCGTTCATCGGCAAGCTCGGGCTCGCCGCGTCGATCACCGTCGCGGTCGCGATGCTCGCCGGGCTGACGCTCGTGCCGGCGATGCTCGGGTTCGCCCGCGAGGGGATCGACCGCCGATCGGTCCGTCGGCCGGTCGCCGAGCCGATCGACGAGACCGGCCGCCTGCACGCCTACACGCACTCCGTCGCCCGCCACCCCTGGCGCTTCGCGCTCGGCGGGATCGCATTCCTGCTCGTGCTCGCTATCCCGATGCTGTCGATGACGCTCGGTCACGTCGGCCCCGGCAACGAGCCGCGCAGCTACTCCGAGCGCCAGGCCTACGACGCGGTCTCCAAGGGGTTCGGACCGGGCGCCACCGGTCCGCTGACCATCGTCGTCTCGATGCCCAAGGGCGCGACCGCGTCGCAGCGTAGCTCGCTGGAGCAGTCGCTGCCGGCGACGCTGGCCAAGACGCCGGGGGTGGCATCGGTCACTCCGTTCACCGCAAGCCCCGACGACGCGATCCTGACCGGCTCGGTGATCCCGACCACCGGCCCCAATGCGACGGCCACCGAGAATCTCCAGCAGCACCTGCAGAACGACGTGCTGCCCGAGGCGCTGGCGTCCGATCACGCGACGGCCGACGTCACCGGAACCACCGCGGCGACGAATGACTTCGGTCACACCGTGGCCTCCCGGCTGCCGGTGATCATCGGCGTCGTGCTGGTGGCGGCGTTCCTGGTGCTGCTGATGTCCTTCCGCAGTCCCCTGGTCGCGCTCAAGGCGGCGCTGCTCAACCTGCTGTCGATCGGCGCCGCCTACGGGATCCTGGTCGCCGTCTTCCAGTGGGGCTGGGGCTCGAGCCTGCTCGGCGTCAGCGGAACGGTGCCGATCGAGTCCTACGTGCCGATGATCATCTTCGCGATCGTCTTCGGGCTGTCGATGGACTACGAGGTGTTCCTCGTCTCCCGGATCCGCGAGCACTGGCTGGCCACCGGCGACAACGTCCGCAGCGTCGCCCTCGGCCTGGACCAGACCGCACGCGTCATCACCTGCGCCGCGGTGATCCTGGCGAGCGTGTTCTTCGCCTTCCTGCTCTCGACCAGCGTGGTGGTCAAGATGCTCGCGCTCGGCCTCGGTGCCAGCGTCATCATCGACGCGACCGTCATCCGGATGATGATCGTCCCGGCCCTGATGTTCCTCTTCGACCGCGGCAACTGGTGGATCCCGGACTGGCTGGACCGCGTCCTGCCGCGCCTGGAGCCCGAGCCCGAGCTCCCGACGGCGCCGCCGGTGGTGGCAACGCCGGTGAGCGCCCCCGAGCCGACGAGCAGCGGAGTCTGAGCCTGGCCCCGGGGCCTCCCGGCACGTCGGTCCCGGGGGGCCTCAAGTCGCGGCCTCTGCCTGCCGATCTGCTTGTCCTGAGCTAGCCTTGCCGCACACGCCGACGTAGCTCAGCTGGTAGAGCACTTCACTCGTAATGAAGGGGTCCGGGGTTCGAGTCCCCGCGTCGGCTCTCAGGGCGTGGTCCTCGAATCGCCACGATGGCTCGATTCGGAGGACTCTGTCGCTCGTGGAGTGGGTGCCTGTCGATGGAGGGGTTCGAGGCGACTTGGGCGGAGGCGCGCTCGCCCTTGGGTTCGAGCGTCCGGTTCGGTCCCGAAAGCCGGAGTCACGCTCCGAGGAATGGGCAATATCCAGACGTCGCGCCAGGGGATCACCCCCCGTTTGAAGGAGAGTCTCCCGATCTGCTCCGAAAGCGAGCGCTGGCGGCTCCGTCCTCGTGATAGCGTGATATCGTTCTGAGCATGGCGCAGATTTTGATTCGCCAATTGGATGACGATCTCAAAGCGCGCCTGCAGAAGCGAGCGCGGGCGCATGGTCGTAGCACTGAGGAGGAGGTCCGGGAGATCTTGCGCAATGCGGTGCGCGATCAGGACCAGGCACCCGTGGCGCTGGGGACGCGTATCTCGGCGCGCTTTGCGGAGGTCGGGTTGAGTGAGGACATCGCTGAGCTGCGCGGCGCGGTGCGTGCGGCCGAGTTTGATCGGTGATTCTGCTTGACACCAATGTGGTCTCGGCGTTGATGCGTCGTGATCCCGAGGTCGCGGTGGTGTCGTGGCTTGACCAGCAGCCTGCGGAGTCGGTGTGGACGAGCACGATCACGGTGTTTGAAGTGATCACGGGTCTGCGGCTGATGGCTGAGGGGCGTCGCCGCCGCGATCTGGAGCGCGCGTTTGATGCTTTGCTGGCTGAGGAGCTGGACGGCCGAGTGCAGTCGTTTGATACCTCGGCGGCGTTCGCCGCCGGCGAGATCGCGGCGCAGCGGCAGGCCGCCGGTCGCAGCCTGGAGATTCGCGATGTGCAGATCGCTGGGATCGCGACCGCTCGGCGCGCCCAGTTGGCGACCCGGAATACGCGGCACTTCTTGGATCTCGGGATCGCGCTGGTCGACCCGTGGGCTGAGTAGCAACGGATCTTGCCTGAGCCGGCGGAGATGAACCGTGGGCCGGCCCGCGCGGGACTTTCATTGTTCAGCGGGTTGGGTTCGAGTCCCCGCGTCGGCTCTGAGGGCGTGGTCCTCGAATCGCCACGACGGCGCGATTCGGAGGACTCTGTCGCACGTGGAGTGCGTTGCCTGTCGATGGTGGGTTCGAGGCGCCTTGGGCTGAGACGCGCTCGCCGTTCGGCCACGACGGGTTAGTGCAGTCGAGCTGCTTCGGTGTGAAGAGCGCCGAGCACGGCGTCGATGCTTGGTGAGCGGGCGGGGAGGGTGACGGCGAGGACGTCACGCCGGAACGGGCTGGGATCCTCGACCCTGATCGCGCGGACTCCAGGGGGCAGTGCGGGTAAGAGGAGAGACGGGATCGCCCCGACACCCAGTCCGGCGGCGACCAGGCCGACCCGCGCGATCCAGTCGCGCAGTCCCACGAGCCGGCAAACAACTGCCGCTTCCACGAATAAGCGGACCCTCGCCAGCGGACCGAACGGCCCGAGCGACTTCCGCCACGAGATGCGCGGGCTGTGTGGTCATTTTCATTGTCGGGGTCAATGCAATTGACCGCGCGCTGCTGGCTCGAGGTGAGACGGCGCATTTGCACCCTTCGAAAGCCGCGGGCGGGCGCGTCCTATGACGAAAGAGCTGCTCTGGTCGGTGGTGATGACGGTGCGGTTGCTCGCGCGGGCGGTGGCTGCGATCTGAAGATCGTGCGCACCTCGCGGGCGCCCCGTGCGACGGACGTGAGCGAGCAGGGTTGCACGGTGGCGGGCGACAGTCACGTCGTAGGCGATGCCCTGGATGCGCTCAGGTACCCCTTCGACGAATGCCTGGCGCTCATCGTGGTGTTGGCGGTCGGCCAGT
>DATJTS010000035.1:0-4067 GCA_035503035.1 Solirubrobacteraceae bacterium | reverse complement strand
CATGCTCGCCCGCCGCGAGCGCTACGGCCGGCTCGTCCTGCTCTACGGCGGGCGCTCGCCGGACCAGCTGATGTACACCGACGAGTACGGCTTCTGGCGCGAGCGCGGCCTGGAGGTGCTGGTCACCGTCGACAGCGCCGGCCCGGAGTGGCTCGGTCACGTCGGCGTCGTGACCCGCCTGATCGCGCGGGCCGGACTTGATCCCACGGCGACGCTCGCGATGACGTGCGGACCGGAGATCATGATGCGCTTCCTCGTCGCCGGCCTGCGCGCCCTGGGCGTGGCGGACGACCAGCTCCATGTCTCCCTGGAGCGCAACATGCAATGCGGCATCGGTCACTGTGGCCATTGTCAGCTTGGCCCGACGCTCGTCTGCCGTGACGGTCCCGTCTACCCGTGGCGGGAGGTGCAGCGATGGATGGCGATCAGGGAACTGTGACCGGGACCGACCGGCCGACGGTGGCGGTGTGGAAGTTCGCCTCCTGCGACGGCTGCCAGCTGAGCCTGCTCGACTGTGAGGACGAGTTGCTGACGCTCGCGGGGGCGGTCGAGATCGTCTATTTCGTCGAGGCCAGCCGCGCGATGGTCGCCGGGCCGTACGACCTCTCAATTGTCGAAGGCTCGATCACCACCCAGCACGACGCGGAGCGGATCATCGAGATCCGGCGGCAGTCACGGACGCTGATCACGATCGGCGCGTGCGCCACCGCGGGCGGCATCCAGGCGCTCAGGAACTTCGCCGATGTCGAGCAGTTCACCCGGATCGTCTATGCCTCGCCCGACTACATCTCCACGCTGGCCACCTCGACCCCGATCAGCGCTCATGTCCCGGTCGACTTCGAGCTGCGTGGCTGCCCGATCAACAAGCACCAACTGCTCGAGGTGATCTCCGCCCACCTGGCTCGCCGCCGGCCGCGAGTGCGGGCCCACAGCGTGTGCGTCGAGTGCAAGCGCCGCGGGACGGTGTGCGTGATGGTTGCGCATGGCACACCCTGCCTCGGGCCGGTCACGCATGCAGGGTGCGGTGCGCTGTGCCCCGCCTTCGACCGCGGCTGCTACGGCTGCTACGGCCCTCAGGAGACGCCCAACACCGATGCACTCGACACCCGCTTGGAGCTATCCGAGCAGGAGCTGCTCCGGGTCTACCGGACCTTCAACGCCGCCGCGGAGCCGTTCGCCCGCGCCGCTGGAGCCCATGAGCGGACCATCGAGGATCGCTCGCCACGCGGGAGTCAACCGTGAGCGCGCCCCGGCGCACCCGCACGATCCGCACTGACTATCTGGCGCGCGTCGAGGGCGAGGGGGCGATGTACGTCGAGCTCGAGGACGGCGCGGTCCGCGACGTCAGGCTCCGCATCTACGAGCCGCCACGATTCTTCGAGGCGTTCCTGCGCGGACGCGCGTACACGGAGGTCCCCGACCTCGTAGCGCGCATCTGCGGGATCTGCCCGATTGCCTACCAGATGAGCGCAGCGCGGGCGATCGAGGACGCCTGCGGGGTGACGATCGACGACGGGCCGATCCGCGACCTGCGTCGCCTCATCTATTGCGGTGAGTGGATCGAGAGCCACAGCCTGCATGTGTACATGCTCCATGCTCCCGACTATCTCGGCTACCCCGGAGCGCTCGAGATGGCACGCGACCATCCAGATCTCCTCGAGCACGGCCTGGCGCTGAAGAAGGCCGGCAATGCGCTGATCACCGCGATCGGCGGCCGTGAGGTCCACCCGGTCAACGTCCGCGTCGGCGGGTTCTACCGCATGCCGGCGCGCGCAGAGCTGCGCGCATTGCGCGATCCGCTGGCGCGCGCCCGGGAGATCGCGCTCGACACCGTCCGCTGGACCTCGGAGCTGGCGTTCCCCGACGTCGAACTCGCACCCGAGCACGTGGCGCTGCGTGATCCAACCGGCTACCCAATCGACCTCGGGCGGATCGTCTCCGACGGCGGCTTGGACATCGGTCCCGCGCAGTTCGACGAGCACGTCGTCGAGGAGCAGGTCGAGCACTCAACCGCGCTGCGGGCACGACTGCGTGCGCGCGGCAGCTACCTCACGGGCCCGCTGGCGCGCTACAGCCTCGGCGCCGCCGCGCTGCGCCCGCTCGCCCGCGAGGCCGCACGCGAGGCCGGCCTCCCACCGAGCTGCCACAACCCGTTCCAGAGCATCGTCGTCCGCGCGGTCGAGCTGGTACAGGCCACCGACGAGGCGCTGGCGCTGATCGAGCGCTATGAACCACCCGACCGTCCGGCGGTCGAGGTCCTACCCCGCCGGGGCGCCGGGCACGGCGTGACCGAGGCACCACGCGGCATGCTCTACCACCGCTACGAGCTCGACGACGACGGCACCATCCTCGACGCGCGCATCGTGCCGCCCACCTCCCAGAACCAGCGAGCGATCGAGGAGGACATGCGCGCGGTCGTGCAGCGCCATCTCGACCTCCCCGACGACGAGCTGACGCTTCGCTGCGAGCAGGCGATCCGCAACCACGACCCGTGCATCTCCTGCGCGACCCACTTCCTGACCCTCACCGTCGCTCGTGGCTGAACAGCGCGCGGTGGTGGTGATCGGCATCGGCAACGAGCTGCGCGGCGACGATTGCGCGGGCCTGGAGGTGGCGCGACGGGTGCGTGCCCGAGCCGGACCGCGGATCGACGTGTTCGAGGCGCGAGGCGACCAGCTGAGCCTGCTGCAGGCGTGGGACGGCTGCCGCGCCGCCGTCCTCATCGACGCGGTGCACTCGGGCGCCGCACCGGGGGCGGTGCATCGCCTCGACCTCGGCGGGGCGCCGCTCGATTCCGCGATCTCTCGCCACGCCACCACCCACTCGGTGTCGCCGCTGGACGCCGTTGAGCTCGCCCGGGCGCTGCACCGCCTCCCGCCGCAGGTCGTTCTCTACGCGATTGAGGGCGAGGACTTCGCGCTCGGTGCGTCGGTCAGCGCGTCCGTTCGCTGTGTGCTCGACTCGGTCGCACGAGCGGTCGCGCGGGAGTGCGAGCGCGTCCTCGCGCCATCGGGCTGAAGTACCGACTGACCGCGCGGTCTGCCACCGATGGCGGCCGCCCGATCCGCTGAGATCGTCTCAGCGCGATGCTGCTCACCAACCTTGCGACGGTCGCGCTCGCCGGCTTCGTCGGCTTCTTTGTGATCTCCAAGGTGCCCAACACCCTGCACACCCCTCTCATGTCCGGGACGAATGCGATCCACGGGATCGTCGTCCTGGGCGGCATCGTGCTCCTCGCCACCGGAGTCGCCGACGGGGCATTCAGCAAGGCGCTGGTGACGATTGCGGTCGTGTTCGGCACGGTCAACGTGGTGGGCGGATTCCTGGTCACCGACCGAATGCTCGAGATGTTCAAGCCCCGTCCTCGCGGGCCTCGCTCCTCCGACGGCACCCCCAGCCAGAAGCAGGATCGGCCGGCATGACGATCGCCACGATCTTCCTGCTCTCAGGCAGCTTCCGCAGCGCGCTCTACATCCTCGGCTTCGGCATGTTCATCTACGGGCTCTCGGGACTGACCGGCCCGAGGACGGCGGTCCGCGGCAACCGGATCGCCGCGGCCGGCATGGCGGTGGTGATCGCCGGCACGCTGCTGCGACCGCACGTCGACAACTGGGCGCTCATCGTCGGCGGGCTCGCCGTCGGCTCTGCGATCGGCATCCCGGCCGCACGGCTGGTGCGAATGACCCAGATGCCGCAGATGGTCGCGATCTTCAACGGGGTCGGCGGAGGCGCGGTGGCGCTGATCGCGTGGGTTGAGTTCCGCAGCACCCACGGCTACGACCACACCGCCACCTATATCGCGAGCTTCAGCGTCTGTGCGGCGATCGTCGGCAGCGTCTCGTTCTGGGGCTCCGGGATCGCGTTCGGAAAGTTGCAGGAGCTGATCACCGGCCGACCGGTCAGCCTCGGGCGCCTCCAGTTCCCACTCAACGCAGCGCTCGCGGTCGCTGCGGTCGCGTGTGGCGCGGCGATCGTCAGCGGCAGCCACCAGGAGCTGTGGATGATGGCGCTGCTGCTGGCGTCCGCCGGACTCGGCGCCGCGCTCGTGCTGCCGATCGGCGGCGCCG
>DATJTS010000034.1:0-84009 GCA_035503035.1 Solirubrobacteraceae bacterium | reverse complement strand
CGAGAAGTCCAACTACCTCGAGGTCGCCTACCTGCTCATCCACGGCGAGCTCCCGACGGCCAAGCAGCTGGAGGAGTGGGATCACCTGATCACGATCCACACCTTCGTGCACGAGAACGTCAAGGAGTTCATGCAGGGCTTTCGCTACGACGCGCACCCGATGGGGATGCTCGAGGCCTCCGTCGGCGCGCTGTCGACGTTCTACCCCGAGGCCGCGTCGATCAAGGACCCCGATGCCCGCTACATCCAGGTCATCCGCCTGCTGGCCAAGATGCCGACGCTCGCCGCGTTCGCCTACCGCCACAACCGCGGGATGCCGTACGTATATCCCGACAACGACCTGAGCTACGCGGGCAACTTCCTGTCGATGATCTACAAGATCGCCGAGCTGAAGTACGAGCCGGATCCCCGCCTGGAGCACGCGCTCGACGTGCTCTTCATCCTGCATGCCGACCACGAGCAGAACTGCTCCACGAGCGCGGTGCGCTCGGTCGGCTCCTCGCAGGTCGACCCGTACTCGGCGGTCGCCGCGGGCGTCGCGGCGCTGTACGGGCCGCTGCACGGTGGGGCCAACGAGGCCGTCCTGCGGATGCTGCGCCGGATCGAGAGCACCGACAACGTCCCGGACTTCATCAAGGGTGTGAAGGCGGGCGACGAGCGCCTGATGGGCTTCGGCCACCGCGTGTACAAGAACTTCGATCCGCGGGCGAAGATCATCAAGAAGGCCGTCGACGAGGTGTTCGAGGTGACGGGGAAGAACCCGTTGCTCGACATCGCCACCGAGCTCGAGAAGATCGCGCTCGAGGACGAGTACTTCATCTCGCGCAAGCTCTACCCGAACGTCGACTTCTACTCGGGTCTGATCTACGAGGCTCTGGGCATGCCGATGGAGATGTTCCCGGTGCTGTTCGCGATCGGCCGCACCAGCGGCTGGATCGCCCAGTGGCTGGAGATGATCCAGGATCCCGAGCAGAAGATCTCCCGCCCGCGCCAGATCTACACCGGCGACCGCGGCCTGGACTACGTTCCCATCGGCGACCGCTGACCGGCTGACTCACGCACCGTCGGTCCGGCCCCGGACCGACGGTGACGTCGGCCACACAGATCGCACTCCGGCCGTCCTTCACTACAAGCTGTGAGTGAATGCCTGCAGCGCGACACCCCGATCATCATCCGGCCGATCGACGGCGGCGACCGCGATCGGCTGCGTGACTCGCACGAGCGGCTCTCTCCCGAGACGCGCTACCGCCGGTTCCTCGCCGTCAAGCCGCATCTGACCAGCGCCGACATCCGGTACCTGGTCGACATCGACGGCCGCAACCACGTCGCGCTCGTCGCCACCCTTCCCGAGGCCGACGGGGCGCCGATCGTGGGCGTGGCGCGCTTCATCCGCATCCCCGACGAGCCAGAGGTCGCCGAGGTCGCGGTCGTCGTCGATGACGCGCTCCAGGGCCGTGGCGTCGGCACCGAGCTGCTCGCGCGGCTGGCCGAGCAGGCCGTGGCCCGCGGCGTGCATCGCTTCCGCGCGACGATGCTCGCCGACAACATCGCGGTCCAGCGCCTGTTCGAGTCGCTGTCGGCCGGCCCGGTCGATCGCCGCCGGCAGGGCGAGATCACCGAGATGGAGTTCCCGCTCCCGGTCTCGGCCGCCCTCGCCGCCTGAGCTGCCCTCGCCGCCTGAGCTGGCGTCGCCGCCTGAGCTGCCCTCGCCGCCTGAGCCGCCCTCGGCCGCCTGAGCCGTCTGCGCCGCCCGAGTCGCCATAACCGCCCGAGCCGCCACATCCCGAGCCCGGCTCTACAGCACGAGCGTCTGCCCGTTGCGCCGCAGCCAGTCCTTGTGGACGCGGTAGTCCGGGCAGAATCGCTCCAGCAGCGACCAGAACCGCGGCGAGTGGTCCATCACCTGCAGGTGGCAGACCTCATGCCAGACGACATAGTCGAGTACCGCGGCGGGGGCCAGCAGCAGCCGCCAGTTGAACGACATCGAGCGCTCGGCCGAGCAGCTCGCCCAGCGCGTCCGCTGGCCGCGGATGGTCAGACCGTCGTACGCGAGGCCCGCGCGGGCGCAGGCGCGATCGAGCCGGTCGGCGATCTCCTCGCGCGCCGCGCGCCGGTACCAGCGCTCGATCGCCGCCACCCGCTCGGGTCCGGCAGGGACGTGCAGCTCGTCGCCGCGCCGGTGCGCGCGGCTGCGGCCGTCCTGCTCGACCACCCGGAGGGTCTCGTCGAGATAGGGCAGCGTGTCCCCGCGCGCCGCGACGGCCTCCTGCGCTCGCTGCATCTCACCCACCCGGCGGCGGATCCACGGGCCGAGCTCACGCACGGCGGCGGCAGCCTCGCGCTCGGCGGCGCGGCGGGGCAGCACCACCTGCACGCCGCGCTGGAGATCGACCGTCACCCGTACGCGGCGCGCCCGTGGCGAGCGGCGCACCGTGTATTCGATGTCGCCGTCGTTCGTCACCCGATTCAAGATACGGTCCTGCGCTGACATGTTGGCCTTTCCGGACCCGCCGCCAACGCTCGCCGACGGGACGATCGCGCTGCGGCTCGCGGCCGAGCGTGACATCCCCGAGACGCTCATCGCCCACCAGGACGATCCGGGGCTCGCTCGGGCGCTGGGGCTCACCCGGCCACCGAGCGGCGCCGAGCTCGGGCGCCGCGCGGAGGCCTCGGCGGCCGAACGGGGCGCCGGCCGCGAGCTGTGGCTCACCGTCGTCACCGCCACCGGCACAGACGAGTGCGTCGGTCAGATCGACGTTCACGATGTGGAGCCCGACGACGGGCGCGCCGCGCTGACGATCTGGATCGCGCCCGGGCAGCGCCGCCGCGGGCTCGGCTCCGCAGCGCTCGCGCTCGCCGGCCGCTGGCTGATCGCCGAGGTCGGCCTGCACCGCCTGCAGATCCTCGCCGATCCCGCCAACCCCGCGATCCGCGGCGCCGCGCTGCGGGCGGGCTTCAAGGCCGAGGGAGTGCTCCGGGGCTACCGCCCGGGGGCAGGCAAGGCGGGGTTCCGCGCCGACGCCGAGGTGCTGGCGCTCGTCGCGGCCGATCTTCAGGCCTGAGCCGCGGCTCAGGCCAGCGCGCGAACCGACGGGCGCCCGCCCGCGCCGTGGAGGTCGGGACGCGGCTCCCACGGCCGGTGCAGCTGCAGCGCCGACAGGATCGCGCGGGTGGCGGGCGATCGGTTCTGCGTATAGAAGTGGATGCCGGGCGCGCCGGCGGCGAGCAGCTCGGCGCATTGCAACGTCGCGTAGGAGACGCCCAGCTGGAGGACCGCCTCGGGGTCGTGGGAGCGCCACTCGAGTGCCTCGCGCAGCGGCCGGGGGATCGCCGCCCCGGTGATCTCGCTCATCGTCGTGAGCTGGTGCAGGTTCGTGGCCGGCATGATCCCGGGAATGATCGGGACCTCGATCCCGATCGCCCGCGCCTCCTCGACGAAGCGCACGTACAGCTCGGTGTCGAAGAACAGCTGGGTGATGAGGAACGACACGCCGCGGTCGACCTTCTGCTTGAGGAAGCGCAGATCGTGCGCCAGGTCGGGGGCCTGGGGGTGGACCTCCGGGAAGCAGGCGGCTCCGACGCATACGTCGTAGCCCTCCTGGATCAGCTCGACCAGCTCATTCGCGTACTCGAGGCCCTCGGGATGCGGTGTCCAGTCGGTCTGTCCCCGTGGTGGGTCTCCCCGCAGCGCGAGCACGTTGTCGATACCCGCGCCGGTCATCTCGTCGAGCAGCTCGCGCAGCTCCTCGCGCGAGGCGCCGACGCAGGTCAGGTGAGCCATCGCCTCGATCCCGAGCTCGTTCTTGATCCACTTGGTGAGCTCCGGGGTGCGGGCCCGGGTGGCGCCGCCTGCTCCGTAGGTGACCGACACGAAGTCGGGGGAGAGCTGGCGCAGAGACTCGAGCGCCTGCCCGAGCACGCGCTCGCCCGCGTCCGTCTTCGGCGGGAAGAACTCGAACGAGAACACGGGCCCGTCGGCCTGCTCGATGATCCGGTCGATCCTCACGGACCCCCAATGTAGCTACCTTGACACGGTCGTGTCAAGGTTGTCCTCCGGCTCAGCCGACCGCGCCGCGCCAGTGCTCGAGTTCGCCGTCGAACTCGCGCGTGACCCGGCCCGCCCGCTCCAGGTGCTCAAGCACGCACAGCGTGAGCGGCAGCCGCCAGACGGCGTTGCTCGACCCTTCCGGGCGGCCGTCGTTGACCTCGCTCGCCACCTGCAGCGCCGTCCGCGGGCCGTCGGCGAGCGATGCGAGCGCTGTGTCGATCTGCGCGCGCACGGCACGCCGGGAGCCCTCGATGTGCCCGGGGACGTCGAGGAACGGCTTGCCGTGCCCCGACAGCGCCAGGCGCGCCCGCAGCCCGGCGACGACCTCGAGTGAGCGCAGGTACTCGGCGATCGGATCGGGTGTGTCGCCGCGATCGAACCACAGCACGATCCGTCCGAGCAGGTGGTCGCCGGAGACGAGCAGCCGGTGCTCTGGCTGATAGAGGCAGACATGGGAGGCGGCGTGCCCCGGCGTCTCATAGACGTGCCAGGCGCCGAGATCGCTGTCGATCTGCACCCCCTCGACGAGGTCGCGTGCGCCGGTGACCGCCCCGGCGAACAGCGGCTCTGATCCGACCTGTCGCTCGGCATACGCTTCGAGTGCCTCCTGGGGGATGCCGCTCTGTCGCCCGACCTCCAGGCGCAGGCGCAGCTCGGCCTCGGGGTCGGCGAGGTGGGCGAGCGCCATCGCGCTGGCCGGGTGCACCCACATCTCACAGCCGGTCCGCTCGACGATCGGCAGGGCCTGACCCCAATGGTCGTTGTGAGCGTGCGTGATCACCAGCCGCGTCACCTGCTCAAGGCGCAGGCCCACCTGATCCATCGCGCGCTCGAGTTGCTCCATCGAGTCGCTCGAATGCACGCCGGTGTCGACGAGCACGATCCCGTCCGGGGCGGCGATCGCCCAGGCGTTCCCGTGTGGCACGCCGGGCCAGGGCAGCGGCAGGCGCAGCCGCCACAGGCCCGCGAGCACCCGCTCGCCGCGACCGTTCTCTCTCTCACGGGCGCGAATCCCCATCGGCGGCACGATAGAGGTCAGCGCCCGCCGAGCGCCGCCGCGTAGACTCGCCCGCGCAGTGGACGCGACCCCCGCCGAGATCGCCCGGGCCTACTTCGACGCCCTGGCTGCGCACGACCTCGACGCCGCCGTCGCGGTGTGGCGGCCGGGCGGGGTCGACCGCATCGTCGGCGACCGCGATCTCGTCGCCCCGGACGGCCTGCGCGAGTACTTCGCCGGCCTGTTCGGCGCCTTCCCCGACTTCACGCTCACCATCAGGGACCTCACCTCCGAGGGCGACCGGGTCGCGGTGCGCTGGCATGCGACCGGCACGTTTGCGGGGCCCGGAGAGCTGAATGGGTTCGCTCCCAACTACGCCCGGATCGCGATCGACGCCTGCGACGTGTGCACGGTGCAGGACGGGCTGATCGTCCGGGGCGACGCGTTCGTCGACTCCGGCGACATCGCCCGCCAGCTCGGGCTGCTGCCCGCCAACGGCTCGCCGGCGCAAGTGCGGCTCGCCCAGCTCGCCAGCCTCGGAATCCTCGCCCGGCGTGCACTCAAGGCGGGGGAGCCCGAGCCGGTCGGCGAGGGCGTCTGGGTGATCCGCGGCGGCGTGCCGCGGACGATGAACGTGTACCTGATCAAGGACGGGGATGGCGTGACCGTGTTCGACGCCGGCATCGACGGGATGGCTCCGGCGATCCTGGCGGCGGCCGCCTCGCGCGGGGGTGTCACCCGGGTCGTGCTCGGCCACGCGGATGCCGACCACCGTGGCGCGGCCCCGGAGCTGGGCGCTCCGGTCTTCTGCCACCCGGCCGAGCGGGAGGCGGCCGAGTCGCCGGCATCGCTGCGTGACTACTTCGACCTGCGCAAGCTCCGCCCCTACGCCCGGCCGTTCTACGAGCGGATCCTCCCTGTCTGGGACGGCGGCGCGGTGCCGATCGCCGGAACCGTCTCCGAGGGCGACGAGGTCGCCGGCTTCCGGGTGGTCGAGCTCCCCGGTCACGCCCCCGGGCTGATCGCCCTCTACCGCGAGAGCGACGGGCTGGCGCTCGTCTCCGACACCGTCTACACGCTCGACCCCCAGACTGGCCGCAAAGGACCGCCGCGGATTCCCCACCCGGCCTTCGACCAGGACCTGGACCGGACCCGGGCGGCGATCCACCGCCTGGCCGATCTGGGTCCGCGCATCGTGTGGCCGGGCCATGCCGATCCCGTCACCGGCGACGTGGTCGCGCAGCTGCGCGCCGCCGCCGACGCGCCCCTGCCGTGACCCGCGCTCCGGAGATCGACGCCTGATGGGCAAGCGCAACCGCCGCCGCCGCAGCGAGCAGCCATCCGCTCCGACGACCGACTACACCGACGCGGACGGCAACGCGCTCACCCTGCGCGGAGCGCTCAGCCCCGCCACGCGCCGTCGCTACACCGAGACCCTGCAGGGCGGGCTGGAGCGCGAGGATGCGTGGCAGCGGGCCACCGAGCTGCTGTTCGAGCACCTCACCGTCGCATGGACGATCGCCGGGGTGCGCACCGATAAGCCGGGGGAGTTGCTCGGGCGGTACCGGATGGCCTCGGCGCCCGAGCGGACTTTCGTGCGCACCAGCCTGCGCACCCATCTCGCCGAGAACTTCCCCGACCTGGAGACCCCGTGATCGATCCGAACCGCTTCGCCGCGCTGCTCTGCGACTGGTGCCTGGAGGTCGCCCCGGGCCAGGTGGTCCTGGTCGGCTCCACGCGCCTGGCCGAGCCGCTGCTCGACGCGCTCTACGCCGCGATCCTCGATCGTGATGCCTGGCCGGTGATGGAGATGGACTCGCCGGCGTGGAACGCGGCGTTCTACGCGCACGCTCGTGACCGCCACCTCGATGGCCCCTCGCCCGGAGATCTCGCGGTGGCCGAAGCGATCGACGCGCGGGTGCGGATCGACGCGCCGAGCAATGCGGCGGCGTTGGCCGAGGTCGATCCGTCGAAGATCGTGCGCTTCGCCCGGGGGCAGGTCGGGCTGCGCGAGCAGATGATGGCCAAGCGCTGGGCGGGCACGCTGTGGCCGACGCCGTCCCTGGCCCAGCTCGCCGGCATGTCCGAGGCGCACTACGAGGCGTTCGTCGAGCGCGCTCTGTTCCTCGATCACGAGGACCCGGTCGCCGCGTGGCGTGCGCTGGCGGCCCGTCAGGCCGAACTCGTCGCCCGGCTGACGCAGGCGCGAACCGTCCGAATCGAGGCGGAGGGCACCGACCTGACGCTTGATGTCAGCGGCCGCACGTGGATCAACTCCGACGGCCGCCGCAACATGCCGAGCGGTGAGGTCTTCACCGGGCCGCACGAGAGCTCGGCGAACGGCACGATCCATTTCACGGTGCCGACCGGCCCTCCCGGGTTGCGCGTCTCGGGTGTGCGTCTCCAGTTCCAAGACGGCAAGGTGGTGCAGGCGCGCGCGGATGAGGGCCAGGACTATCTCGATGCGACGCTCGCGACCGATCCGGGCGCACGCTTCCTCGGCGAGATCGGGATCGGCACCAACACCGGCATCGACCGCGCCACCGGCAAGATCCTGCTCGACGAGAAGATGGCCGGCACCGTGCACCTCGCGCTCGGGCGTTCCTATCCGGAGTCGGGCGGCGTCAACGAGTCGGCCGTCCACTGGGATCTGGTCTGCGACCTTCGCCAGGGCGGGCGGATCACGATGGACGGCGAACCGCTCGCCGTCCCCGGCGTGTGAGCGCTCACACCCCGTTAGCGAGACAGGTCCGCCGGGTCGGCTACTTTCGGGGCTAGAGGAGATGGCACGCCGAACCAAGATCGTCGCCACCATTGGGCCGGCCTCCCGTGAGCCGGAGGTTCTCCGGCGACTGATCGAGGCCGGGCTGGACGTCGCGCGCTTCAACTTCTCCCACGGCAGCCGTGAGCTGCATGCCGAGAATGCCGAGCGGGTCCGTGAGGCCTCCGAGGCCGTCGGCCGCCAGATCGCGATCCTCCAGGATCTCCCAGGGCCCAAGCTCCGCATCGGCGCGCTCAAGGACGGCATCGCCGAGCTCAAGCCGGGCGAGAAGCTGCTGCTCAACTGCGGCTCGACTGATGAGGGCGACCACACCCGCATGTCGGTGTCGTGGTCGGGCCTGGCCGAGGCGGTCGATCCCGATGACGTGATCTACCTCGCCGATGGAGCGATCCGCCTCCGCGTCGAGGCGATCCGGCGTGGCGACGGCGAGATCGACACCGCCGTCGAGGTCGGCGGCTCGGTCGCCACTCGTCAGGGCCTGAACATCCCGGGATCCACCCGCGGCCTGCAGGCGGTTCCCGCCGAGGACATCGACATGCTCCACTTCGGGGAGTCGATCGGCGTCGACGCGGTCGCGCTGTCGTTCGTGCGTGAGCCCTCCGACGTGCTGGAGGTCCGCACCCACACACGGCTGCCGCTGATCGCCAAGATCGAGAAGCCCCAGGCGGTCGAGAACCATGTCGAGATCATCCGCGCGGCGGACGTGGTGATGGTGGCGCGCGGCGACCTCGGGATCGAGCTGCCGATCGAGGAGGTGCCGATCGTCCAGAAGCGCCTGCTGCGGACCGCCGGCAACCTCGCGCGGCCGTCGATCACCGCGACCCAGATGCTCGACTCGATGGTGAACTCGCCGCGGCCCACCCGCGCGGAGGCGACCGACGTCGCCAACGCCATCCTCGACGGCACCGATGCGGTGATGCTCTCTCAGGAGACCGCGGTGGGCAGCTACCCGGTCGAGGCGGTCGCGATGATGGCCTCGATCGCCGAGCACACCGAGCGCTCCCTGCCCTACGACCGCTGGAACGAGGAGCGGGTGCGGCGCGACGCCCGTGACCCCGCGTACACGATCGCCTACAGCGCCTGTGCCGCAGCGCGCGACCTCGGGCTCGCCGCGCTCGTCATCCCGACTCTCTCGGGCCGCTCGGTCAGGCTGATCTCCCAGCATCGGCCGAACGTGCCGATCTACTGCCTGTCGCCCGGTCACGAGACGATCCGCCGCTGCAACCTGATGTGGGGTGTGGAGTCGGCGTTCCTCCCGCGCTACGAGGTGACCGAGGAGATCATCGCCGCCGCCGCGGAGCGTGCGGTCGAGCTCGGCTGGGTGCGGCGCGGCGAGCGCATCGGGATCACCGCCGGGCTGCCCAGCGGCACGCCCGGGACCACCTCGCTGTTCCAGGTGCAGACGGTCTGAGTCCGGACCCCGTTAGGTCGACCTAATTAGGGCCGCCTAATTCTGATACGCTGCCCGCGAGGTCGCTCGAGAGCGCCCTGAAAACGCCCCCGAGTCGGACGGTCACCGTGTCAGAAACCACCTCCACCACCCGCGCCACCCGGAACCGCAGCGAGTCGGTCTCCATGTATGCGTGGACGGGCATCGTGCTCGCGGTGGCCGTGTTCGCGGTGGTCTTCGGCTGGCACGCCCAGGGAGGGACGGCCGATCCGACCGCCGTCGCCAACCCGCATCAGCTCGGGCGCACGACCGTCGTGATCGACTCCGCGATCCTCGTCTTCCGCGAGGGCCTTGAGTGCATCCTGGTGCTCGCCGCAATCACCGCCAGCCTGCGCGGCGCCAACACCCTGTACCGCCGCCCGATCGCCGCCGGCGGCGCGATCGGCTTCGGCGCGGGCATCGCCACCTGGTTCGCGGTCGTCTGGTTCATCGGCCTGTTCAGCTCCACCAACGAGCTCACCATCCAGGCCGCCACCGGCATCCCGGCGATCGTCGTGCTGCTCGTGGTCATGAACTGGTTCTTCCACAAGGTCTACTGGACCGGCTGGATCTCCTCGCACAACAAGCGCCGCCGCTCGCTGTTCAACGGCCCTGACGGAGAGCTCAACAAGCGCCGCGTCCTGCTCGGCCTGGCGCTGCTCGGCTTCTCCTCGGTCTACCGCGAGGCGTTCGAGATCGTCATCTTCCTGCAGGGCCTGCGCGAGGTCTACGGCACCGGCGTCGTGCTCGAGGGCGTCGTGCTCGGGCTGCTGTTCACCGCCGCGCTCGGCGTGCTCACGTTCGTCATGCATGCGCGGCTGCCCTACAAGAAGCTGCTCATCATCACCGGCGTGCTGCTGCTGCTCGTGCTGCTCATCCAGGTCGGCGAGGAGGTCAACGAGATGCAGCTCGCCGGCTGGATCGGCTGGGGCCATGTCTCGTGGCTCGGTCTCCCCGGCTGGATGGGGACCTGGTTCTCGATCTTCAACAACTGGCCGACCTTCCTGGCCCAGTTCCTCGCGATCGCGGTGGTCGTCGGCTCCTACCTGGGCGCGCAGTACCTGCGCGTCTGGCGTCCGCGCCGCCGCGGTGAGCAGGCCGCGCGGATCGGCGAGTTCGATCCCGAGCAGCCTGCGGACATCGCCGTCGCCGCTCAGCGCGCCCTTGGCTCGCGCCCGCTGACCGCGTGAGCGCGTGACCGCCCGCTGACCGCGTGACCGCCCGCTGACCGCGTGAGCGCGGCTCAGTCGGCGGCGTCGGTCAGCTGAAACCCGCCGAGGAGCGCCCGCAGGTCGTCCGCGGTGCGGGCGAGCTCCTGCGCCGTGGCGGCGACCTGCTGGCTCGATGCCGAGGTCTGGACGGTCGCGGCCGATGCCTGCTGGCTGGCGGCCGACGCCTGCTCCGCCTCGCTCGCGACCTGGTCCATCGAGATCCGCATCTCCTCGGCGCCGGTTCGGGCCACGGCGCACGAGCTCTCGGCGTCGAGGACGGCCTCGCGCATCTTCTCGACGTCCGCCGCGATGCGGTCGAACGCGGCCGCGGCCTCGAGGATCGTCTCCACCGAGCGCAGGCTGTGGGCGGTGCCCGCGTCGACGGCCTCGACCGCGACGCCGGTGTCGCCCTCGATCTCCTTCACGATCCGGGCGATCGACTCGGCCGCCTCGTGTGAGCCGTCGGCGAGCTTGCGGACCTCCTCGGCGACGACGGCGAACCCACGGCCCGACTCACCGGCCCGCGCGGCCTCGATCGCGGCGTTGAGCGAGAGCAGGTTGGTCTGTTCGGCGAGGGCGGAGATCGTGCCCACGAACGACGCGATGCGGCCCGACTTCAGCGCGAGCTCGGCGATCGCGGCCGACGCGTTCTCGGAGGAGCGGCTCAGCTCGTGGGCGGTCTCGGTCGCGATGCTGGCAGCTTTGCGTCCCTCGCCCGCGGTGTGCAGCGCCTCCTCGGCGGCGCCGCTGGCCAGCCGGACATGGTCGGTGCCGTCCTCGATCGCGGCGCTCACCTCGGCGGCCGAGCGGCGGGCCTCGGCGGTGGCGAGCGCCTGGCGGTGGGTGCTCTCGGCGATGTCGCTGAGCGTGGCCGCGACCTCGGCGACCGCTCGCTCGGACTCGGCGGTGGCGGCGGCGACCTGCTGAGAGGCGGCGGCGACCGACAGCGCGCTGCCGTCGATCCCGCGCACGAGCTGGGCGACCTTGCCGATGCCCCCGCGCAGCGTGGCGCTGGTCGCGAGGTCCTCGTCGTCGGCGAGATCGGTGGTGAGGTCTCCGGCCTGCAGCCGCGTCGCCAGCGCGCCCATCACCTGCTGGGTCCGGTCCTGCTCGTCGAGCAACTCGGCGACCCGCAGCGTCTCGGCGTCGAGCTGGAGACAGATGTAGATGAGCACCCCGGTCTCGAACACGACGAACGCGGCGTGTAGCGCCACCATGCCGATCCCGGACAGGACGCTCGAGCCGGGCATCGTCATCGAGGGCGGGAAGACGTAGATCGGCAGGCCGGCGTGCTGGAGCAGGAAGAAGCCGAGGTGGTGCACGGCGGCGAGCGCGGCACCGAATGTCGGCACGCGCCAGTCGCGGTAGACGATCAGGAAGGCGAGCTCGACGAAGATGTAGAAGTGGAGCACCGTGTCGCCGTGCGACTCGTCGATGAACAGCGCGGCGTAGCCCATGAAGGCGGTGGCGATGGTCAGGCGCGAGGCGAGCGTTCCGGGCCGGGCGGCGACCACGAACCAGGGGATCACGCACAGCGCGAGCCCGATCGAGACGCCGGGGACCCACATGCCGTGCAGCGCGGCCAGGCCGATCGCGATGGGGAACTGGGAGATGAGCAGGCGTGAGAGGAGTCGGTCCCCCTTGAGCTGCTCGGCGCCCAGCATGCTCGTATAGCGCGCGTTCACAGACGCGCTCTGTCCGGTCATGGCCTCCGTAGTCGGCCCCGGCGCGTGTCGCTTGAACCGATTGGCTCAGGCGGCCTGGGCGGCGTAGAACTCGGCCTCTTCGACGCCGAGCTCCGTCGCGGGCGGGTCGCCGTAGAACCACTCACGCGCGATCCGGTGGAAGTTGCCGCGCGCGCGGAGCTGTGCGATCACCGCGAGCGTCAGCACCTCCATGCGCCGGCCGAAGATGTGGTCGGGCGGCGCGGTCTCGTGGCGCAGGTCGCCGAAGTACTCCGACCGCGGATCGCTCATGTCGATCAGCACCTGGGTGGCGTACTCGGGGGTGAGCTGCACCTCGCGGTCGCACGTGTACCAGGAGGTGGAGGCGCGGAACTGGGCGAGCACGCGGTCGGGGTTGAACTTGTCGGGCTTGCCGAAGAACCCGACCTCGGTCCCCAGGCGCATGATCGTGTCGGCGTCGCCCTCGATGATCGCCCGTGCGACCTCCATCTCGAGCTCGACCGTCCCGGGCGGCATCCGCTTGAACAGCCCGAAGTCGAAGAACGCCATCTTCGGGTGCGCGGGATCCGAATCCAGCAGCATCGAGTTGCCGGGGTGCGGATCGCCCGAGAACTGGCCGTGGCGATACAGGCAGCCGAAGTAGAAGCGGAACACGATCTCACCGATCCGGTCGCGGTCCTCCTGTGGCAGCGCCTTCAGCTCCTCGAACCCGGTTCCATGGACGTAGTCGGAGACCATCACCCGCTCGTGCGAGAGCGAGGTGACCACCTGAGGGATGACGATGAACGGGTGGTCGCGGAAGATGCGCGCGAGCGCTCGCTGGTTCTGCGCCTCAAGCTCGTAGTCGAGCTCCTCGTCGATGCGGGCCCGGATCTCCTCGCCGATCGCCTGCGGGTCCAGGCCGGGCGCGATCCGCTTGACCAGCCGCAGGATCAGTCCCAGGTTCGACATGTCGGCGCGAACCGCGGCTGCGACCCCGGGGTACTGGACCTTGACGGCGACCTCGCGCCCGTCGAGCAGCACCGCGCGGTAGACCTGGCCGATCGAGGCGGCGGCGATGGGCTCGGTGTCGAAGTCCTCGAACACATTGGAGAGCTTGTCGTCCAGCTCCGACTCGATCACCTTGCGCATCTGCCCGAAGGTCACCGTCGGGGCCGCGTCGCGCAATGCTCCGAGCTTGCGCTGGAACTCCTCCCGATACTCCTCAGGCACCAGGCCGGTGTCCAGGAACGAGAGCACCTGGCCGACCTTCATCGCCGCGCCCTTCATCGTCCCGAGCGCTTCGACGATCTGCTCGGCAGCCTCGATGTGGCGCCGCTCCAGCGCGGCGCTGCGGCCCTCCTCGTCGCGGGCGACGTTCGCCGCGAGAGTCCCCGCCTGGCGGATCGCCTGACCGGCGGCCAGACTCCCGATCCTCGCCGTCCTCCCCACCCGGGAGGTGGGGATCTTGTCTTTGGACACGACTCCCGAGTCTACGGACCTCGGTCTGGCACACCCGCCGCGGCGCCGACATCCTCGCCGCGCGCGTCGGGGTCCCCGATCAGGCCGTGTTGCAGGCATGCCGCGCAGTGCCGGTCGCCGACATCCTGCAGCGCCGGGTCGATCCGGTCGCACGGCTCGAACACCTCCTGGCAGCGTGTGCGGAACCGGCAACCGCTCGGCGGCGACATCGCGCTCGGGAGCTCGCCCTTGAGCAGGATCCGGCGCCGCTCGCGCTCGCGTGACGGGTCGGGGACCGGGACCGCCGAGAGCAGAGCGCGGGTGTACGGGTGCCCTGCAGACGCGACCAGCGACTCACGCGGCCCCACCTCGACGATCCGCCCGAGGTACATGACCGCGATCCGATCGGAGAGGTGCTCCACCGCTGAGAGGTCGTGGGCGATGAACAGCAGCGTCAGCCCGAGCTCGCGCTGTAGCTCCCTCAGCAGGTTGAGCACCCGGGCCTGGATCGACACGTCGAGCGCGGCGATCGGCTCGTCGGCGACGATGAAGTCCGGCTCGCCGGCCAGCGCGCGGGCGATGCCGACGCGCTGGCGCTGACCGCCGGAGAGCTCGTGCGGGCGCCGGTTGCCGAGCTCGGACGCCAGACCGACCATCTCCAGCAGCTCGGCGACCCGGCGCGCGCGAGCGCTGCGACCGGGGTGCAGGCCGTGGATCGCGAGCGGCTCGGCGATCGTGTCGGCGAGCGACTGGCGCGGATTCAGCGAGGCGTACGGGTCCTGGAAGATCATCGCGATGCGCCGTCGCAGCGCCCGCAGGTTGCGCCGCGACAGCGCGGTGACGTCGGTGCCGTCGAACTCGATCCGTCCGCCGGTCGGTTCGACGAGCCGAAGCAGGGCGAGCCCGAGCGTCGACTTGCCCGAGCCGGACTCGCCGACCAGACCGAGCGTCTCGCCGCGGTGGACCTCCAGGTCCACTCCGTCGACGGCGCGGACATGCCCGACCGTCCGCCGCACCACTCCGCCGCCGTGGACGGGGAACGCGACGCGCAGCGCCTCGGTTCGCAGCAGTGGTTCGCTCATACCCGCTCCTTCTCGAACGTCGCCACCAGGTGACCGGCGGCCACCTCGCGCAGCGGTGGCACCTCACCGCGACACCGGTCATCGGCACGCACCTCGCACCGCGGCCAGAACGGGCACCCGGGTGGCAGGTTCTCCGGATCCGGCGGAGTGCCGGGGATCGACGGCAGTGCATCGGCATGCTGGCCGAGCACCGGGATCGAGCGCAGCAGGCCACGCGTGTACGGGTGCTGCGGGGCGTCGAAGACCGCGTCCACGGTGCCGTGTTCGACCACCCGGCCGGCGTACATGACGAGCACCCGGTCGGCGATTCCGGCGACGACGCCGAGGTCGTGGGTGATCCAGATCAGCGCCATGTCCAGCTCCTGCTGCAGCCGGCCGAGCAGCTCGATGATCTGCGCCTGGATCGTGACGTCGAGCGCGGTCGTCGCCTCGTCGGCGATCAGGACGCGCGGATGGGCTGCCAGGCCGATCGCGATCATCACTCGCTGGCGCATCCCGCCCGAGAGCCGGTGCGGGTATTCGTCCAGCCGGTGGCGCGGGTCGGGGATCCCGACCATCTCCAGCAGCTCCACCGCTCGTTCGCGCGCCGCGCGGCCGGAGAGCCCCAGGTGCACCTCCATGCCCTCGGTGAGCTGGCGCCCGATGGTGAGCACCGGGTTCAGTGAGGTCATCGGATCCTGGAAGACGATCGCCATGCCGGCGCCCCGCACCGCGCGCAGGTGCGCGGGTGTCGCCGAGACCAGCTCGGCGCCGTCGAAGTGAACCTCGCCGCTGACGACCGCCGGCGGCCTCGGGATGAGACCGAGCATCGCCAGTGCGCTCATCGTCTTGCCCGAACCCGATTCGCCGACGATCGCGACCGTCTCGCCGGCGTCGATCTCGTAGGAGAGCCCGTTGACGACCTGGGCGTCGCCGAGGCGCACTCGCAGGTCATGGACCGACAGCAGCGGGGCCATCACGCCCCCCTCGCATTGCGGATGAGCGAGCGCTGGCGCGGATCCAGCGTGTCGCGCAGCGCGTCGCCCAGGATGTTGAACGCGAGCACCACGACGAAGATCGCCGCGCCAGGGAACACCACCATCCACCACGCCTGGTTGATGAAGTCGGTGCCGTCGGACAGCATCAGCCCCCACGAGGGGTGCGGCGGCTGCGTGCCGAGGCCGATGAACGACAGCGCTGCCTCGGACAGGATCGCGAAGGCGAAGCTGATCGAGGTCTGGACGATGATCGGCCCGAGCACGTTGGGCAGCAGGTGCCGGCGCATCAGTCGCAGATCGGAGGCACCCGACGCTCGTGCCGCGCGGACGTAGACCTCCTCGCGGACGGGCAGGACCGCGGCGCGTGTCACGCGGGCGAAGATCGGGATGTAGACGATCCCGATTGCGACCATCGCGTTCGTCGAGCCCGGGCCCAGGATCGCCAGCACGGCGATCGCCATCAGGATCGCCGGGAACGCGAACAGCACGTCCATCACGCGCATGATCACGTCGTCGAGCACGCCCCCGTAGAACCCGGCGATCAGCCCGCAGGGCACGCCGACCACCAGTGAGATGCCGACCGCCACGGCGCCCACCTTCAGCGACACCGCGGCCCCGAGCAGCACCCGCGAGAACACGTCGCGTCCCAGCTCGTCGGTACCGAACCAGTGGTGGACGCTCGGTCCCTGCAGGCGGTCTGCGACGTCCACGCTGTTGTAGCCGTAGGGCGCCAGTGCCTTGCCGAACACCGCGACGACGATGAACGCGACCAGCACCGCCAGCGCCACGACCGCGATCCGGTTGCGGACCAGCAGTCGCAGCGTCTCGCCGCCCTGGCGCGCCGGCAGCGGCGTCGAGGTGGGGGCGACCGTCGCGCTCATCGGGACGCGTAGCCGATCCGCGGGTCCAGACGCGCATAGAGCAGGTCGACCGCGAGGTTGACGATCAGGAAGAACGCCGCGAACAGCAGGACCGCTCCCTGCAGGACCGGGTAGTCGCGGGACTGGACGGACTGCAGGGCGAGCATCCCGAGCCCCGGCCAGGCGAACACGACCTCGACCACGACGACGCCGGAGAGCAGGTATGCCAACTGCACGCCGGTGACGGTCACGACCGGCACGAGCGCGTTGCGGATCACGTGGCGGACGATGATCGTGCGCTCGCGCAGCCCCTTGGAACGCGCCGTCAGCGTGTAGTCGCGTCCGAGCGCCTCGAGCGCCGAGGCGCGGATGAACCGGGTGAGGATCGATCCCGACGAGACGCCGGCGGCGATGCCCGGGAGGATCAGGTGCTCCAGCCAGCCGCTGACGCTCTGGTCCGGGGGCACGTAGCCCGCCGAGGGCAGCCAGTCGAGCTTGGCGCCGACCACCAGGATCAGCAGGATGGCCAGCCAGAACTCCGGGATCGAGATGCCCGTCTGGCTGATCACGGTCGCGCCGTAGTCCAGCGAGGTGCGCGGCCGCAGCGCGGAGAGCAAGCCGAGCGGCACCGCGATCACGAGCGCGACCACGAGCGCCGCGCCGGCCAGTGACACGGTCGCCCCGATGCGCTGTCCGATCAGCTGCGTGACCGGCTGGCCGGTGCGGAAGCTCACCCCGAGGTCGCCGGTGAGCGCGTGGCCGAGCCAGTAGAAGTACTGGGGCACCAGCGGCTTGTCCAGACCGGACCGGCGGCGCAGCGCGTCGTAGGCCTGCTGGTTGAAGCGCGTCCCCAGCGCCAGGCGGATCGGATCGCCGGGCACGAGGTGCACGATCGCGAACACGACGATGCTGACGCCGAACAGCACGACGATCGCCTGCAGGGTGCGGCGGACGATGTAGCCGATCACGATGGACCCCTCACTTCGACAGCCTCACCGTGTCGAAGTTGATCGCTCGGTCCGGCCGGGCGATGAACCCCTTGACCTTGTCGCTCCATGCCTGGACGACGTCCGGGTTGTACAGGTAGATGTAACTGTTGTCGTCGACGATCAGCCGGGCCGCGCGGTCGTAGAGCTGCTTGCGTCGCGCCGTGGAACTGGTCGTCCCGGCCGCGGTGAGCAGCCGGTCGACCTGCTGGTTGCAGTAATGCTGGAAGTTGTCGGCCGCCTTGCAGTACTGCTGGTCGTAGTAGTAGTCGGACGGGTCGATGTTGCCCAGCCAGCCGAGGATGAACGAGTCGTATTGGCCCTTGCTCTCCCGATCCAGCCAGGTGGAGAAGTCCTCGGTCTGAACGTTGACCCGGATGCCGATCGGGGCGAGCTCGGCAGCGATCACCTGCGCCGCCTCGACTGTCTGGGGGTACTCGCTGGTGACCATCAGTCCCATCGACAGGTGCGAGACGCCCGCCTGCCGGAGCAGCGCCCGCGCCTTGGCGAGGTTCGGGGTGTAGGGGTCGTAGGAGAAGTACCAGGGGCTTGTCTTGGGGATCGCCGTCTCGTTCACGGTGGCCGCGTTGAACATCGCCGCCTCGGTGATCGCCCTGCGGTTGATCGCGTAGCTGATCGCTCGGCGCACCAGCGGGTTGCCGAACGGCTTTCGCTGCTCGTTGACCGTCATGTACCAGTAGTCGGTGCTCGGCACCGTGGCCACCTTCAGCGTGTCGTTGCGCTGGAGGTTGGAGATGTCCTGCGGGGGGATGTTGTCGGTCCAGTCGATCTCCCCCGTCTCGAGTGCCGTCACGGCGGTCGTCGCGTTGGGAATGAACTGGAAGACGACCTTGCCGACATATGGGCCCTTCCCCCAGTAGTGAGGATTGGCGACCAGCGTGATCGAGCCTGGATTCTGAGACTGCAGCATGTACGGGCCGGTGCCGTCGGTGTGCGTGGCGAGGTTGAGACGGCTCGCGATCCCCTTGGGCAGGATCGCCATCCCCTTGAACCCGCCGATGTCGGAGAGCAGGTTCGGGGTCGGCTTGGTGAGCGTGATCACCACGGTGTGAGGGCCGCGCGCGCTCACGGCCTTGACGGTGGCGAACCGGTAGGCGTTGGGCAGCTTGCCGTGGATGATCCGGTCGTATGAGTACACGACATCGGCGGCGTCGAACGTCGATCCGTCGTCGAACTTGACACCGTGGCGCAGGTGGAAGGTCCAGCGCAGGTGGTCGTGGTTCACCGTCCAGCTCTGGGCCAGCGACGGCTGCATCCGCAGCGTCTTCGGATTGGGCGCCACCAGCGTGTCGTAGATGTTGTCGAGCACCTCGAAGCTCGGGTACGAGGTCGTCTTCTGCGGATCGAGCTGATCGGGCGCGGAGGCGATCGCCACCTGCAGCGTCCCGCCCGGCGCCTTGCCTCCGGCGACCGCGCCGGGGGTGCCGAGGTTGACCGAGCTGCCGCCGCATCCGGCGAGGACAGCCCCGGCGATCACACCCACGATCGACGCGATCAGCCGCCGCCTCATTGCCGCGTCTCCTGACGGGCTCCGGGCGCCGTCTCCTCGGTGCCCGGGGGAGCGAGCCGGTACAGCTGCCGGGGACGGCCGCGCCGATGCACCGACTCCTCGCCGGCGGACTGCAGCAGCCCCGCCTCGACCAGGCGGTTGACCGTGCGCCGGGCGCTGCGGTCCGACACCCCGAGCAATCGCGCGAGCTTCTCGGCGTCGATCGTCTGAAAGCTCGCCAGGTAGGAGTACACCTGCGCCAGCGACCGGGTGGCCACCCGCAGCCGGCGCGCCTCCTGCACGAGGTCGGGATCGTGCACGCGCGTCTGGCGCACTCGCGCCGAGTCGTTGCTCAGGGGCCCGAGCACGCTCGCGTCGCGCAGCACCGCGAACGCCGCCGCGCCGGTGACCTCGCGCGCCAGCGAGAGCGCGCGCATCGCGCCCGATTGCGCCTCCTTGGAGGTGCCGCCGAAGCCGATGCCGACCTTGGGGTCGACGCCGAGGACGTCGACCGTCCGCTGCAGGAACGGAAGCTCGCCCAGCGCCCAGTCGGGGATCTGGTCCAAGCCCGCCTTGGTCGTGTAGAAGGCGTACAGCCCGTCTCCCAGGGGCAGGAGCGCGGCGCCGATCTCCTCGCCCACGTCCAGCAGGAAGCTGGAGGCGGCGAGGTCGAGTTGCTGCGCGCGGGTCGAGCCGTCGGCCGGCGGCAGCGCGATCTGGACGAGCATGACGACGAGCTGCGCGGCCTCATTGGAGCGGTTCTCGCTCATCAGCAGCGCCCGCTCGAGTGCGAGGCGGATCGAGGCGGCAAGTGGCTGGACATAGATCGTCGGCACGCCCTCGTGATCGAGGGCGCGCGCGACCGAGCGCATGTAGGTGATCGCGGCCCGCGTCCGTCCCTGCTGCCACAGCTCGCGGTGGCGCTCGACCAGCCGTTCGCGCGGGAGCACCGTCCCGTCGCTGATCGCCTCGACCTCGACGCCGGTCAGCTCCACCTCGTGCACGCCGCGCAGCACGGTCTCTCGTGGAACGCTGTCGATGCTGAACGCGCTCGCACCCTCCGGGGGGAGCCGGTAGAAGTCGAACAGTGCCTTGACCAGGCCGGACCCGTCATACGGGATGTAGGTCACCGGGAGCGCGGCGGGGATCGCGCCGCGGGCGAGCTGGTAGGGCACCGGCCCGCAGAAAAGCGCAACGTCGATCCGGCGCGCTGCCGCGGCGATGAGCTCCGCCGCCTCATCCTCGAGCTCGTAGGCAAGCGGGACCACCTCGAGAGCGGGGACGTTGGCGGCGGCCTCCTGGACCGCCATCACGCCGAGATCGGCACCGACGACACCGACGCGAACCGGGTGACCGATCGCACCGGGCGTATGCAGATCACCATTTTCTGCCGTTTGTCCGTTGATGTCCGAAACATACCCACGGCCCTCGCCGCCCAAACGGCGGGGGTCGAGCGCAGCTCGCTGCGACCGTCGTGGCCGGTCGTTCGTGTCGGGCCGGCGCGACCCGGCCGCATGGCAAAGTGAGCCTCGTGCGCATCGCGATTCTCGGCCCGTTGGAGGTTCAGCGAGACGGTCGCGGGCTCGCCCTCGGCGGGGAGCGGGTACGCGCGTTGCTCGCTCGGCTCGCGCTCGACGCCGGTCAGGGCGTTACCGCGACGGCGCTCGCCGACGCGATCTGGGACGGCGAGCTCCCCGGCGACGAGTCTCACGCTCTGCAATCGCTCGTCTCCCGACTGCGACGAGCGCTCGGCGACGCCGGGCTCGTGCAGCCGAGCGGGAACGGCTATCGGCTGGCGGTCGACGCCGAGGACGTCGATGCCTCGCGGTTCGCGCGGCTCGCCACCGAGGGCGCGAGCCGTCTCGGCGATGGTGACCCGCAGGCGGCGAGCGCGATCCTCGGCGAGGCCCTGGCGCTGTGGCGCGGCCCCGCGCTCGCAGATCTGCGGCCCGGCGCCGCGCTTGGCGCTGCGGCGGCCTCGCTCGACGACCTCCGCGTGAGCGTGCGCGCCGACCGCGCGCAGGCGGAGATCGAGCTCGGCCGGTCGGCCGACCTCGTCCACGAGCTCGAGTCGCTCGCGGCCGAGGAGCCGCTGCACGAGCGGATCGCCGGCCAGCTCATGCAGGCGCTGTGTGCCGCGGGCCGGCAGGCCGATGCGCTCGCGGTGTACGAACGAGTTCGCCGCCGCCTCGACGACGAGCTCGGCGTTCCGCCTTCCGCCGAGCTGCAGGCCGTCCACCTGGCGGTCGTCCGCGGCGATGCGCCCGCGTCTGCCGTGTCCGTCCCGTCCGCACCCGCGCCGCCGGCATCGCAGTCGAACCTGCCGGTCCGCCTGACCAGCTTCGTCGGCCGCGAGCGTGAGGTCGCGCGGGTCGGCGCGCTGCTCGCCACCCATCGGCTGCTCACGCTCGTCGGCGCTGGAGGCGCGGGCAAGACGCGACTGGCCGAGGAGCTGGCCCAGCGCGCTGCCGGGGAGCTCAGCGAGGGCGCGTGGCTGGTGGAGCTCGCGCCGGTCGCCGACGGCGAGGCGATCGTCCCGTCCATCCTCGCCTCGCTCGGGTTGCGCGAGGTGGAGCTGATCGGCTCCCGATCCCCGGCGGCGGGGGCCGATGCGCTGGACCGGCTGATCGATCTGCTCGCCGACCGGGAGGCGCTGGTCGTGCTCGACAACTGCGAGCACCTGCTCCAGGACGCCGCGCGGGTGGCGGACCGGCTGCTCGGCTCCTGTCCCCGCCTGCGGCTGCTCTGCACCAGCCGCGAGCCGCTGGGGATCACCGGCGAGATGATCGTGCCGCTCGCGCCGCTCGAGCTCCCGGACGCGGGGATCACGGCCGACCAGGCGCTCGCCGTGCCGGCGATCCGTCTGTTCGCCGACCGGGCGGCGACCGCCTCCGCGGGGTTCGTGGTCGACGCGGACACGGTCACGGACGTGGTCGAGGTATGCCGCCGAGTCGATGGGCTACCGCTCGCTATCGAGCTGGCCGCGGCACGACTGCGCTCGATGACGCTGCCCCAGCTGGCGGCACGCCTGGATGACCGCTTCCGGCTGCTCACCGGCGGCAGCCCGACCGCGATGGCCCGCCAGCGCACCCTGCGTGCCGTCGTCGACTGGAGCTGGGATCTGCTTGACCAGCGCGAGCGGGCGCTGCTGCGTCGGCTGTCGGTGTTCTCCGGGCCGGTGACGCTCGAGACCGCCGAGGTGGTGTGCTCGGACCAGGCGGTCTCCGAGGGCGAGGTCTTCGACCTGCTCTGTGCGCTCGTCGACAAGTCGCTGCTGCAGATCGCCGATGCGGAGGGAGTGCGTTACCGGCTGCTCGAGACGATCCGGGAGTACGGCTTGGAGCGTCTGCACGAAGCTGGCGAGCTCGAGCGGATCCGGGATGCGCACGCGCACCATTTCCTCGGGTTGGCGCTCGAGGCGGGCCCGCAACTGCGCGGCCGTGACCAGCTCGTGTGGCTCGCCCGGCTCCGCGCCGAGCACGACGACCTGCTCGCCGGCCTGCGCCACCTCGGCGAGTCCGGCGACGCGTCCGCCGTCGCGCAGATGGTCGTCGCGCTGCTGTGGTTCTGGCTGCTGGCCGGCAGCCGCCAGGAGGTCGTGACCTGGACCGGTTTCGCGCTGGGTGTCCAGGGCGAGGCGGACCCGCTCGACCGGGCACTGATCGAGGGAGTGCATGCGCTCACCGAGGCGATCCCGGGCGCGGCGACGAACACGGATCCCTGGGAGACGCTGGCGCTGGTGCTCGAGCGGGTGCAGGACGCAGACCTCGCCCGGCACCCGCTGCTCGCCGCGGTGCGACCCCTGCTGGCGGTCGTCGTCGGACGCGATCGGGTCGTCGAGCTGTTCGAGGGCTCCGCCGCCCATCCCGACCCGTGGGTGCGGGCGACGGTGCCGTTCGTACGCGTCCAGCTTGCCGAGAACGAGGGCGATCTCGAGGCGATGCGTGACGCGCTCGACGAGTCGATGCGCGCCTTCGGCGAAGTCGGCGACCGCTGGGGTCTCGGCACGACGCTGTCCGAGCTCTCGAGCCTACGGATCGTGCTCGGGGATCTCGACGGCGCCGAGGAGGCGCTCGAACGGACCCGCTCGCTGATGGCCGAGCTCGGCGCCGACGACGGCGGCCGGATGCTCAGGCTGCGCTTCGCCGACGTGCGCGGACGCCGGGGCGATCTGGAGGGTGCCCGCGCGATGCTCGCAGCGAGCCTCGAGGACGGCGATCGCTTCGACGAGGAGACCGCGATGGTGAAGGTGGCGCTCGCCCATCTGGAGCTCCGGCTCGGCGGTGCGGAGCGGGCGGGTGAGCTCGCGGCCGAGGCCCGGGAGCTGCTCGGTCCCTCCGAGGGGCGGCGTGCCGAGCAGGCGCACGCCCACGCGATCGCCCTGAGCACGACGGCGCTGATCGCGCTCGAGGCCGGCAACCGGTCCGCCGCGGAGGGTTGGCTGCGAGAGGCCTACGAGGCCGCGCTTGGGACCCACGACATGCCGGTGGTCGCCGCCGTCGGCGTCATCGCCGCCACGCGCGAGCACCATGCCGGGCATGACCTCGACAGCGCCGAGATGCTCGGCGCCGCCGCCCGGCTGCGTGGAGCCGACGATCTCACCCATCCCGAGGTCGCTCGGCTCACCGACGCGCTGCGGGGGAGTCTCGGCGAGGCGGCGTTCCGCCGGGCATTCGAGGACGGCCGCGCTCTCGATCGAGAGGCGGCCGTCGCCCGACTCCGGCCCTCGGCTGATTCAGACTCGGCGGCGGTAGGCGCGGAGCGCGAGCGGCACGAACACGAGGAGCAGGATTCCCATCCACATGAGCGTCCAGAGCACGTCTGAGGCGACCGGCCCACCGAGCAGCAGACCGCGAACGGCGTCGACCAGGTGGGTGAGCGGGTTGACCTTGACGAACGACTGCAGCCACCCGGGCATCGTCGTCGTCCGCACGAACGTGTTCGAGCCGAAGCTCAGCGGGAGCACGATCAGCGTCATGATCCCCTGCACCGAGCCCGACGTCCGCGCGATCATCCCGACGAACACCGAGGCCCAGCACAGGCACAGCGCGAATCCGGTGGCCAGCGCGCAGGCGGCGAGCACGTCGAGCACGCCGGTGTGCGCGCGGAAGCCGAGCGCGTAGCCGAAGCCGAGCGTCACCGCGCACAGCACGACGTAGCGCACGATGTCGGCCAGGACCGCGCCCACGAGCGGCGCCGAGCGGGCGATCGGCAGGCTCCGGAACCGGTCGAAGATCCCGGTGGCGATGTCGGTGTTGAGGTTGACCCCGATTGCGATCCCACCCATGGCGATCGTCTGTCCGAGGACGCCCGGCAGCAGGAACTCGAGGTAGGACTGCTGCGAGCCGTGCGCGATCGCTCCCCCGAAGATGTAGGTGAACATCGCCAGGAAGATGATCGGCTGCAGGGTGACGTCGATCAGCGCCTCGGGGGTGTGAATCGTCTTGATCAGGCCGCGCTTGGCGAGCACCAGCGTGTGGCGCAGCGCGCGCAGCCGCGGGGGATGGGTGCTGACCTGCGCGGGCAGCGCGAGGGCGCCGCCGGCAGCGCTCATGGCGTCGGAAGTCATGCTGCCTCCTGGAGGTTCTGATGGTCTGAGTCATCCGCCCCGCGCCCGGTCAGTGCGAAGAACACCTCGTCGAGGCTGGGCAGGTTGAGTGACAGTTCGGTGACGGCGATCCCGGCGGTCGCGAGGCGCCCGACCGTCTCGGTCAGCGCCTGGTCTCCGGCGACCGGCACGATCAGGCCGCGGGGGTCACGCGCCGCGGTCGACCCGGTCACCGCGCGCAGGATCTCGGCGACGGCCGGGAGCTGCTCGGGGTCGGCCGGGCGGACGGTGAGCGTCTGGCTGCCGACGACCCGCTTGAGGCCGTCGGGCGTGTCGTGGGCGATGACCCGTCCGTGGTCGATCACGACGATGTCGTCGGCGAGTGCGTCGGCCTCATCGAGGTACTGGGTGGTGAGCAGCACGGTTGCGCCGTCGGAGACGAGCGCTCGCACGATCGCCCACATGTCCTCGCGCTTCCCCGGATCCAGGCCGGTGGTCGGCTCGTCGAGGAACACCACCGACGGCCGTCCGACCAGGCTGGCCGCGAGGTCGAGCCGGCGGCGCATGCCCCCCGAGTAGGTCTTCGCCGTTCGGTCGGCGGCGTCGCCGAGGTCGAACCACGCGAGCAGCTCGGCGGCACGGGCCTTGGCGGCGCGGCCGCCGAGATCGAGCAGCTGCCCGATCATCACCAGGTTCTGGCGGCCGGTCAGCGCCTCGTCGACGGAGGCGTACTGGCCCGTGAGCCCGACCATTCGACGCACCTCGGCGGGCGCGCTCGCGACGTCGTGGCCGGCGACCCGGGCCGTGCCGGCGTCGGCCGCCAGCAACGTGGCGAGGATCCGCACGGTGGTCGTCTTGCCCGCGCCGTTGGGGCCGAGCATCCCGAGCACCGAGCCGCGCCTGACCGTGAGGTCGACCCCATCCAGCGCGAGCGTGTCGCCGAAGCGCTTGACGAGGCCCTCGGCCTCGATCGCATATTCCATTGTCCGCTCCTTATTCGTGAACACGCTGCCAGGATCGGCAACGGCGCTCACCGCCGGCTCGCAGCCGGCTCACAGCGCGCTGTGAGCGTGTCGCCGGTCGTACACTGCCGCTGTGGACGGGGAGTCCGGTCCGCCGACCGGCACGATCGCGATGCTCTTCACCGACGTCGAGGGCTCGACGCGGCTCGCGCGCGAGCTCGGTTCCGGGTGGGGTGCGGTGCTCGGTACTCACCACGCGCTGATTGCCGGCGCGATCTCCGCAGAAGGCGGGTGGGTCGACGGCACCGAGGGCGATGCGTTCTTTGCGACGTTCGCCGATCCCGCGGCTGCGGCAAGGGCCGCCATCGCCGCCCAGCGAGCGCTCGCCGCCCATCGCTGGCCGCGCGCAGTGGGTGGCCGGCTGAGGGTGCGGATGGGTCTGCACGTCGGCTTCGTGGAGCACGTCGGCACCGGCTACGTTGGTCTCGAGGTCCATCGTGCGGCGCGGATCGCGGGTGCTGCGCACGGCGGTCAGTTGCTGCTCAGCGAGGCCGCGACCGCGCTCGTGCGCGGCGTCGTCGCCTGCGAGCCGCTTGGGGCATACCGCCTCAAGGACTTCCCGCAGCCAGAAGCGCTGTTCTGCGCAGTCATCGACGGACGGGGCGCCAAGACCTTCCCGCCACCGCGCACGGAGTCCTCCCGGGCGACGAACCTGCCCGCGGCGCCACCGACGCTCGTCGGACGCGACACCGAGCTTGCGCGCGTGTGCGCCGTGCTTGGCGAGGAGCGCGAGCGGCTCGTCACCCTGACCGGCCGCGGGGGCGCGGGCAAGACGAGCCTGGCGCTCGCCGCGGCAACAGCGCTGCTGGACGACTTCTCGGGTGGGGTGTGGCTCGCCCGCCTGGCGAACGTCGATTCAACCGCTGACCTCGGTGAGGCGATTGCGTCCGCGGTGGACGCAACCCTCGACGTCGAGGCGTCGGCACGCACCGCGGTCATGGCCCGGCTGCGCAATCGTGGCCCGACGCTCTTGGTGCTCGACAACCTCGAGCACCTGCTCGACGGGGCGGGCGAGATCGACGCCCTTCTGGCAGTGCTGCCCGATCTGCAGGTGTTGGCAACTTCGCAGGCGCCGTTACGGTTGGGCGAGGAGCTCGCCATCGGGCTCGACGGGCTCGCCGACGAAGCGGCCCTCGCCCTGATCGAACGTGTCGCCCGGCGACGCAACCCGGCGTTGACGATCGGTGGCGGGGATCGCCAGACTCTCGTCGAGCTCGTCCACCTGCTCGACGGTCTGCCGCTCGCGCTCGAGGTCGCCGCCGCACGTCTGGCGCTGTTGACGCCGGGCGCACTGCTCGCCCGGCTGCGCGACTCGCCCGACCTCCTACGCGACGACCGCATCGACCGTCCGGAGCGCCAGCGCTCGCTGCGGGCGACCGTCGAGTTCTCGCTCGCGCTACTCGGCCCGGCAGCCCGGGCGCTGTTCGGCCGTCTCGGTGTGTTCGCCGGCCCGGTAGAGCTCGAGGAGGTCGAGGCGATCTGCGGGGGCGACGGGCTCGACGTCGCCGACGATCTGGCTCGGCTGCTCGACGTCGCGCTCATCCGCCGGGTCGAAGACGGGGACGGTCGCATCTGCTTCGGCCTTCCCGAGGGGCTGCGCCGCCTCGCCGAGGAGGAGCTCGACCGCGCCCAAGATGGCGAGCGCTGGCGGCGCGCTCACGCCGAGCGTCAGCGGGCCATCGTCCGCCACGGGCGGGATTGGGCGACGATCAGCGAGCGAGTGTACGACGCAATAATGGCGTTGGTGCCCGAGCGACGCGTTGCGTTGCGTTGGGCGTGGATCAACGACCGCGAGCTTGCGCAGGAGCTGGCCGCCGGACACGGGATCTCCGCGTACGCGCTCGGTGACATGCGCGAGCTCGTCGAAACGATCGACCCGCTCGTCGCCGACCCTCCGGAGACGATCGACCCGCTGATCGTGGCGGTCGCCATTTCGTGCTGGGCGATGGCCGTCGGGCGACCGGAGGAGTGTCTACCGTTCCTCGATCGCGCGGTCGACACCGCAGAAGACCCGGCGACCGCCGCCGCGGCTCTGTGTGAGCGCGCGGACTGGCTGGTCGACCTCGGACGCATCGCCGACAGCCTGCACGACGCCAATGAGGCGATTCGTCGCGCCCAGGCGGCCGGTGACGCCTCGCTCGGCTTCACGCTACTGCTCTCGGCCTCGGTGCATCAGCGCGCGGGTGAGCTGGATATAGCGGCCCGACAACTGCGTACCGCGGTCGGGCTGCTCGAGCGATGCGACGTGGCGATCACCTGGATTCAGTTCATGATCCAAGCCGACCTCGCCGTCGCCGAGGGACGAATCGCTGATGGGCTGTCCCTCCATGAACGCACCCTGCAGGAGGCCGAACGCAGGGACCACGAACCCACTCGGCTCGCCGCGATCTTCATCCTGTCGGGCGCGCTGGCCCTCGCGGGCGAGGATGCGGGCGCGCTCGAGGTCGAGGCGATGGCGCAAACGATCGCGATCGAGCTCGGGGCATCCGGTGCGATCGTCACGCAGCTTGTCGACCGATCGGCGGCCGCGCTTGCGGCGGCGCATAAGCGAGCTCCGGTCGACGTAGTCGGTGCCGCGACGAGTCGCGGTCGGGCGATCGCGCCCGAGCGTCGCGTGGCGCGTGCATGCGAGCTCGCGCGCGCCGGCGCCGCCGCCAGCGCGCCGGTTGCCCACGCGGCCCGCTGACTTCGACCGATCGCGGTTGGCGACCGGCCCGTTGGACGTTCAGGACCCGGTCTGCACGCGCGAGCCCGGGACGATGTCGTCCGAGCCGTCGGGCCAGCGCACCCACGCCTTGTGCCCGCCGTCGTAGTCGTCGCCGAGCAGGATCAGCGTGGCGGGCTCGCCGAGCGCGACGCACTCGGCGTCCCCTTCGGGGTCGACGCCCCGCCAGATGCGGATGAAGCCGTTGTGCTCGAGCTCGTCGCCGATCGTCGTCGGGTCGGTGTGGCCGGGGTGCACGCGGGTGGAGCGCGGAAGCGACATCAGCGTGTCCATGATCGAGGACTTGAGGTCCGCGTAGCTCGTGGAGCCGGGGGCGCGCACGCCGCCGACCGAGCCCTTGAACAGCGTGTCCCCGGTGAACACGTCGGTGCCGTCGACCAGCAGCGACAGCATCCCCGCGGTGTGCCCCGGGGTGTGCAGCGGCTCGATCGTGAGCGCACCGGTGCGGATCGTCTCGCCGGGCGCGAGGGTGCCCGTCGCCTGAGGAACCTCTGAGCGCTCCAGCTCATGGATGAGCACGGGCGCGTCCGGGAACGCCGCGATCGCCTCGTCCAGATCGACGACGTGATCGCCGTGGTGGTGGGTGAGCAGGATGTGGGTGAGCGTGAGCTGACCGCGCTTCACGAACTCGATCAGCGGCGCGACCGGGCCGCCCGCGTCGATCATGACCGCGTGCCCGCCGGGCTCGTCGGCGACGATGTAGTTGTTCGTGAGGAAGCCGTCGCTCATCGAGCGTTCGACGATCATGTGCCCCACCCTACCCCGAGGGGTACCCTCGTCTTCATGAGCCTCATCCACACCTGCTACCGGATCGCCGACATCGACCGCTCGGTCGCCTTCTACGAGGCACTGGGATTCAAGGAGATCCGTCGAGCGCCGATCCGCGACGAGGCGATCAACGTCTTCATGAACCTGCCGGACGACGGCGATGAGCCGCGGCTGGAGTTGACTTTCAACTTCGGTCGCACCGAGCCCTATGACCTCGGCACCGGCTACGGCCACATCGCCATCACCACCGACGAGCTCGACCCCACGCTCGCGCGCCTCGCCGACCAGGGCATCGAGCCCGAGCGCCCGCCCTATACGGTGAGCGAGGGCGGCAACCGCCTCTGCTTCGTGCGGGATCCCGACGACTACCGGATCGAGATCATCGAGCGCGGAGCTCGGTGAGCAAGGAGGCCTGAGGTCATGGTCGACGCCGCCACGATGGGCAAGCTCATGCAGAGCTTCAAGATCGCGATCAACGTCCACGACCGCGAGAACCCCGATCACAACTCATGGGGGATCGGGATGGCCCATTTCGACATCGAGCGGCTCGGCTTCGACGAGGGCGAGGAGATCCTGCCCGGAATCGTCATCCAGACCGACGGCGGCACCTCGGGCAACTTCCGCATTCTCTGCGACGGCGACCACGACTCCGACGAGGAGCTCGAGGAGGAAGAGGCCGAGATGATCGACGCCATCGCCGAGCAGGAGCTCTACGAGCCGGTCACGGTGGAGTCCGGCGGCCAGCCGGCACCGCTGCGCCCGCCCGTCTGAGTCTCGTCGACCGAGGGCTCAGCGCTCGCGCCGCTCGGCGCGCCGCTGCTCCGCCGCCTGCCGGCGACGCTCTCGCTGCTCTGCCTGCATCTCGCGCCGCGCCTCCTGGCCGGCGCGGCGCACCTCTTCGCCGGCCTCGTGCGCGGCGGTGCGGGCCTGGTCCCAGGCGGCGCGCGCCTCACGTAGGGCGACCACCACCTGGCGCCGCGCCACTTCAGCCGCGCGTGCGGCCTCGGCCGCCTGGGTCCGTGCGCGGCGGCTGGCCGGAAGGTTGAACGCCCACAGACCGGTGTCGAGCAGGCGGGCCGCTCGCTGGACGTCGGAGAGCACGGCCTCGCGCAGCTCGTCGCCGCGCAGCCCGTCCTGGGTGTGGCGCACCCGCGACTGCATGCCGACTTCGCCCAGCCCGACGAGCGCCCGGCCGGCGATCATCGGCTCGGGGTCTCGGGGGTCGACGCCCGCTTCCTGGGCGAGCTCCTCGGTGACAACCTGGGCAAGCCGCGCGTGGATCTCGAGCCAGGCGGCGTGCAGCGCCGGGGTCTGCTCGATCATCGCCACGAACGCCGGAACCGTCTCGGCCAGCCCGTCGATGTCGAAGTCGAAGCGCTCGGTCTCGCCCGCCAACGCGCGCACCACCGCCGCCGTGATCGACTCGTCGGGTCCGCGCTCACGCAGCGCGGCCGCGATTCCCTCCACCATCTCGTCGGCGGAGTCGAGCACCATCGACTCCTTGGTGGGGAAGTAGTTGTAGATCGTCTTCTCCGAGACGCCGACGCGCCGGGCGACCTCGGAGACCTTCACCTCGTCGAATCCGCGAGAGGCGAACAGCGCCGTCGCGGCGTCGGAGATGAGCTGCCGGGTGAGCCGCCGCTTGCGGTCACGCAGTCCCTCGTCGGGATGCTCGGCGCGGTACCACTGCTCCTGCGCGCGCCTGACCCGTCGCATCACCGAAGCCATGGTGTCGCCCATCTCCTCCCCGATCAGCCCGTCGATCAGAGACTCGTGGGCTGCCTCGTCAACGTCCTCGGAATTGTCGTTGGTCTTCTCATCCATTTCGTCTGCTCCAACCACGGATCAGGTCTGGACTCGTCCGTCCGAAGGACTGTGATCATAACGTGAATATTTTCGCTTGACGTATTTCTTCAGTCTCTGTACTTTTACGCGCCATGACCGATATTGCGATTCGTGCAGAAGGACTCACCAAGCGCTTTGGCGACTTCGTCGCGGTCGACGCGCTCGACCTGCAGGTCCCGGACGGCACCGTCGTCTCGCTGCTCGGCCCCAACGGCGCCGGCAAGACGACGACGGTGCGCATGCTCGCCACCCTGATCGCCCCTGACGGCGGTCGCGCCTGGGTTGGGGGACACGACGTGGTGCGGGACGGGGCCCGCGTGCGGGAGCTGATCTCGCTCACCGGCCAGTTCGCCGCGCTCGACAAGCACCTCACCGCGCGGGAGAACCTCGTGCTGATGGCGCAGCTGCGCGGCTACAACGGCCGTGCCGCCCGGCGGCGCGCCGACGAGCTGCTCGAGCGATTCGACGCCGGGGACTTCCGCGACCGGCTGGTGAAGAACTTGTCCGGCGGCGAGCGACGGCGGATCGACCTCGCCGCCGGTCTGATCGAGCGCCCGCAGGTGCTCGTGCTCGACGAGCCGACGACCGGTCTGGATCCCCGCAGCCGCCAGGTGGTCTGGTCGACGGTGCGTGAGCTGGTCGCCGAGGGCGTCACGCTGCTGCTCACCACCCAGTACCTCGAGGAGGCCGACGCGCTGGCCGACCGCGTCGTGCTGCTCGACCGCGGCCGAGAGGTCGCCGCCGGGACGCCTGCCGAGCTGAAGTCACGGGTCGGTGAGCAGCGCGTCGACGTCATCGCCGCCGACGGCGAGGCGTTCGGCCGGCTCGAGGCCCTGCTCTGGGAGCACTTCACCATCACCACGCTGCCCGAGCAGCGCACTGTCTCGGTGTCCGCACCGGACGAGGTCGCCGACCTCGCGCGGGTTGCAGACGCGGTGACCCAGGCCGGGATACCGGTCGACGAGGTCGCGCTCCGCCGCCCGACGCTCGACGACGCCTTCCTGGCGCTCACCGGCCACACCGCCGCTGAGTCCGAGAAGGCCGCCGGCGCCGACGGTGCCGATTCCGACCGCGAGCCCGAGGAGGCGCACGCATGACCACCCTTGCCGCACCAGTGTCGACCTCCGCTTCCGGGCGGTCGGCGCTCTCGCCCATGCGCCTCGTACGCGACACGCGCTTGCTCACCTGGCGCTCGCTGCGTGCGATCCCGCGCGTCCCCGAGCGGCTGCTCGACGTGACCGTGCAGCCGATCGTCTTCATCCTGCTGTTCCTCTACGTGTTCGGCTCGGCCATCCACGTGGGCATCAACTACAAGAGCTACCTGTTCCCCGGCATCATCGCCCAGGGCCTCGCCTTCAGCGTGATCAGTGCGGGCACCGCAACCGCGACCGACATGAGCGAGGGCGTCGTCGACCGCTTCCGTTCGCTGCCGATCAACCGCCTCGCGATCATCACCGGCCAGGTGATGGGCCAGTTCTGCGAGCAGGTGCTCGGCATGACGATCTACATCGCCTTCGGGATCGCGCTCGGCTGGCGCCCGGACCTCACGGTCGCCGGCGGCTTCGAGCTCGCTGGCCTGCTCGCGCTCGGGATCTTCGCCTTCATCTGGGCCGGGGTCCTGTTCGGGCTGCTGATTCGCTCGCCGGACGCGGTGCAGGGGCTGGGCTTCATCGTGATCCTGCCGCTCACGTTCATGGCGGGCACCTTCGTCCCGATCTCCGGTATGGACGCCATCCCGCGGGCGATCGCCCAATGGGATCCGGTGTCGGCCTTCGTGGCGAGCGCCCGCTCTCTGACCACGCACCTGCACAGCTCCGGCTCCTTCCAGCTCGACCATCCCCAGCTGGCGATGATCGGCTGGTGCGTCGTGCTCCTCGCGGTCTGCGTGCCGCTCGCGCTCCGGCGCTTCAACCGCACCACCGCCGCATGATGATCACCTTCGGCGTCCCCTGCCCCTCGCGGGCGGGGACGCCCCCGTCGCCGCCGGCGTTCGCATGGGATGCTCGGCGCGTGTTCGAGCGTTTCACCCAGCGCGGCCGAGACGTCGTCGTCCGCGCCCAGGACCTCGTCCGCAACCTCGGCCACCCGCACATCGGCACCGAGCACCTGCTGCTCGGTCAGCTGGAGGTGGGGGAGGGGCTTGGGGCCTGGGCGCTCGAGTCGCTCGGAGTGGGACGGGAGGCGGCGGTACAGGCGCTGGCCGGCATCGTTGCGCCGACCCGGACGCCGCCCGCCGGTCAGGTGCCGTTCACGCTGGGCGCCCGGTGCGCACTGGAGCTGTCGCTCGTCGAGGTCCAGAGCCGGCGGCTGGCCTGGGTCAACACCGAGCATCTGTTGCTCGGTGTCTGCGCCGAGCTGGAGTGCTCTCCTGGGGGCGACACGTCTGAGGAGGGTGACGCCCGTCCCGAGGGTGATGTCTGTCCCGGGGACGACATCGCCCACCGCACCCTTGCCGAGCTCGGGATCACCACCGCGCGCATCCGGGCCGCACTCGATCCCTACGTCCCGGAGGCGCCCGTCTCGCTCTCCTGGGCGCTGCGGGGCGCACCTGAGCTGGAGTTCCGGGACCTTCCCGGCCTGGACTGGGCACGGCTGCTGCCGCTGCCCGCGGATCTGCTGGTTCGGCGTCTGCTCATCGACAGCGCCGCGGTCGCCCTCGACGCGGGGCGGCACGTGATCGAGTCCTGCGACCTACTCGCAGCGTCCGGCGGGGTGGGGGCCGGCACGGCCGCCGAGGTCCGCGAGTGGACGCGCGTCGAGGCCGGGCGGCCGGTGGTCTCGGCGCTGGTCGGGGCCGCGAGCGCTGCATCGAGGCGCTGCGCCGAGGTCGTGACGGTGGCCGATCTGCTCGGCTCGGTGCGTGCCGATCAGCGGGCGCTGCTTGATCGCGCGGGCTGGCCGCTCGATCCGGCGTGATCTGAACCCTGGGATCGGCGGGCCGAGACCGGGTGGCGCGGGTCGGCTTGCTGGTGGGAAGATCAGTCCATGACCTACTCGATCGTCGCCCGAGACCCCGCGACCGGCCAGCTGGGGGTCGCCGTGCAGTCGCACTTCTTCTCCGTCGGCGCGGTCGTGACCTGGGCCCGGCCCGGGGTCGGCGCGGTCGCCACCCAGGCACACGCGCGGCTCGACTACGGCCCGCGCGGCCTGGAGCTGATGGCCGAGGGCTCCTCGGCACCCGAGGCGCTGGAGACCCTCCGCGCCCAGGACCCGGGCGCCGCGCTCCGCCAGGTGGCGATGGTCGACGCCTCCGGCGACGTGGCCGGCTACACCGGGCCCAAATGCATCCGCTACGCGGGCGACATCCAGGCCGACGCGGTCAGCTGTCAAGCCAACATCATGACCCACGAGGGCGTTCCCGAGGCGATGCTCGACGCCTACCTCTGGCGCTCCGGCTCGCTCGCCGATCGCCTGTTCGCGGCCCTCGTCGCGGCGGAGGAGGCGGGCGGCGACCTCCGCGGCCGCCAGTCGGCGGCGCTGCTTGTCGTGCCCGGCACCGGCGACCCCTGGGAGACCCTCGTCTCGCTGCGGGTCGACGACGACGACGAGCCGCTCGAGGAGCTCGACCGTCTCCTCCAGATGCACGCCGCCTACACCCTGATGAGCGAGGGCGACGAGGCGACCGCCCAGGGCGACGTCGCCGCCGCCGCCGACCGCTTTCGCCGCGCCTCCGAGCTCGCCTCGGGCGAGCGCGAGGTCCGCTTCTGGGGCGCCCTCGGCATGGCCGAGGCAGGTGACGAGGACGGCGCCGTCCGTGAGCTCGCCGCCGTCTGCGCCGAGGACCCCGTCTGGCGTGAGCTTCTCGCCCGCCTCCCTGACGAGATCGGCCCCGGCACCGAGCGCCTCCTCGCCCGCCTGCCCTAGCCCGCCGTCTCGTCCACGGTTGGGTTGCGCCTGCGGGCGCCACCGGCTCGGGTCGATGTCCAGGCCCCCAGGGTGCACTTCTCTCGCACGGGGCGATCCACCCGGGTGGCCACCGGCGCGCCATCGGCGCTCCCGCCGGCGTGCGGTCGATGTCTGGGCCTCCACGGTGCGCTTTTCTCGCGCGGGCCGACCATCGGGGTGCCAAGGGTGCGCCACCGGCGCCCCATCGGCGCGCGGTCGATGTCTGGGCCTCCACGGTGCGCTTTTCTCGCGCGAGCCGACCATCCGGGTGCCGCTGGTGCCCGGCCACCGGCGCGCCGCCCGCGCGCCGTCGATGTCCAGGGCCTCACGGCGCACTCTTGTCGCACGGCGCGAGCCACCCGGATGGCCACTCGCCCCACCGGCGTCCCACCAGCACGCGGTCGATGTCTGGGCCCCATCGGTGCTCCTTTCTCGCACGGGCCGCAACGTCCGGGTGCCATCGGCGCCCGTCACCGCCACCCCGCCACCCCGCCGCCTCGTCGCCCCGCTACCTCGCCCCGCCGCCCCGCCGCCCCGCCGCCCGCTACCTCGCCCCGCTGCCCCGCCCCCTCCACCGCGCCGTCGACATCTCCGCACTCCCAACGCCTTTTTCTCGCGCAGGGGGGTGAATCCGACCCCGCCCGCGGCTCTACCGAACAGAGCCATGCGACGGAACTGCCCTCTCAGAGCCCAGATATCGACGATCGCCGACGGCCAGCTCGGCCACATCACGCGCGGCCAGTTGCTCGCCCTCGGCGTGACGCCGAGCTGGATCCGGAGCCAGATCCGGCTCGGCTGGCTGATCCCGGTGCACGCCGGGGTCTACGCCCTCGGCCACGTCCCGCGGCACGCGCTCGCCCGCGCCTTCGCGGCCACGCTGGCCTGCGGCGAGGGGTCGGCACTCAGCCACGCCGCGGCCGCGGCGCTCTGGGGTGCCCAGCCCTGGCCCCGCCTGATCGAGGTGGTCGCCCCGTACGAGCGCCGGCGCCCCGGGATCTGGACCCACCGCTCCACCACGTTGACACCACAACACGTGCGCACCCATCAGCGCATCCGCGTGACCACGCCCGCCCGTACCGTGCTGGACCTCCAGCCACGCCTCACCGACCCCCAGCTCATCCGGCTCGTCAACGACCTCCGAAACCTCAACCACATGCACGCGGGGGCATTCACCGAGCTGTGCACGCAGAGCCGCCGCGTCAACCGGCTCCTCGGGGCGGCAACCGACGACGACGCCCCCGAGCGCCCCACCCGCTCCTGGCTCGAGGACAGGTTTCGCCGGTTCACTCAGCGCCACGACCTCCCGATGCCCGTCGTCGGCGCCGTCCTCCCCCACAACGGCCGGGAGGTCGACGGGCTCTATCCCACCCAGAAGCTGATCGTCGAGCTCGACTCCTGGCGACACCACTCGAGCCGCGCGTCGTTCGAGCGAGACCGCGCCAAGGACGCCGACGCGCTCGCACACGGGTACAGGACGCTGCGCGTCACCGACGACCGCCTCAACCGCGACGGCACCGAGGAAGCGGCGCGGATCCGCCGCATCCTCGAATCAACGCCTCAGTAGAGCCCCTCGCCGCGGGCATACCGCCCGGCCCGCTCGCGGTCATAGGTCTCGGCGTCGAACCCGTCGGAGCGCAACGACCGGAGGACCTCGCCGCCCGAGGGCAGAGACGCACGATCGACGAACCCCGATGGATCCCACAACGAGGAGCGGATCGAGGCCTTCGGGCACTGGGTGTAGGCCTCCTGGATCGTGATCACCAGGCCGAGACGAGGCAGCTTGCCCTCGACCTCGGAGCCCGCCAGCAACTCCGGATCGTCGGTGATCACCGCCCGGCCCTGCACGCGGAAGGTGTCCACCACCCCCGGGATGAGGAACAGGAGCGCGATCCGGTCGTCATGCAGAAGGTTCGTGAGCGTATCGGCGATCCGGTTGCCGGGCCGCTCTGGGAGGAACAGCGTGCGCTCGTCGAGCACGCGCACGAACCCGGGCGGATCGCCGCGGGGTGACACGTCGAGCCCGCCGCCACGTGCCCCGAACGGGGTGCCGGGCCGGGCGGTGGCCACGCACACGTAGGGCGAGGCCTCGATGAAGCGCCGCGTGACGTCGTTGACGTGGTCGGCGATCTTCGACATGACCAGGTCGGTCGGCCCGCCCCCTATCAGCTCGCGCAACTCATCCTCGTCGGTGATCCGGTGGATGGCGCGGGCGGTGCTCACGGTCAGCGACGATACGCCTCGGGCCAGCCGAACGCCCCTGGCCGCTATACCGAGCTCAGGTGAAAGCGTGGCTGCGAGTCTGCGGCGTCATGTTCGCCGTCGGTTGGGGCGCGAACCAGTTCTCCAGCCTGCTGCTCGCCTACAAGCTGGATCGCGGGCTCTCGGATGGGACCGGCGACGCGCTGTTCGGCGTCTATGCGCTCGGCCTGATCCCGGCGCTGCTGCTGCTCGGCCCGATCTCCGACGCGCGCGGGCGACGGGCGATCACGTGCGGTGCGGGCGCACTCTCCGGCCTGGCGACGTGTGCGCTGATCGCCGGCGAGCACGCGCTCGTGTGGCTCTACGTCGGCCGTCTGCTGGCCGGTGTGGCGAGCGGGGCCGCGTTCGCGGCGGGCACCGCGTGGGTCAAGGAGCTGTCGGTGGCGCCTCATGACGCGGGCGCCGATGCCGAGGCGGGGGCACGCCGCGCCGCCATCGCGATCAGCGCCGGCTTCGGCCTCGGCCCACTGGTCGCCGGCCTGCTCGCCGAGTGGGCGCCGCATCCGCTGCTTGTCGCCTATCTGCCGCACCTCGCGGTCGTCGCCCTGGTCCTCGTCCCCGGGCTTCGCGCGCCCGACACGGTCACACCGCAGCCGAACCACGAGGTCGCCCAGCGCTCGGTGCTCGTCCCATCCGCCAGAACCCGCCGCTTCCGGATGATCGTCAGCCCCTCTGCCCCCTGGGTATTCGTGGCCCCGTCAGTGGCGTTCGCCGTGGTGCCCGCCATGATCGCCGCGGAGCTCGGCAGCTTCCAGATCGGCTTCGCGGCGCTCACCGCCGCCCTCACCCTGGCGATCGGCGTGCTGATCCAGCCGTTCGCGCGCCGCCTGGACCGCAGGAGTCCCGGCCGTGGCCTGCTCGGAGGCTTGGCCGCGACACTCGCCGGGCTCGCCCTCGCGGCGCTCGCGGTCGCGCTCGGCAGTTGGCCGCTCGCGCTCCCCGCCGACATGCTGCTCGGTACGGGGTACGGCCTCTGCCTGGTCTCAGGGCTGCTCGAGGTCCAGGCGCTCGCCGCGCCGGGTGAGCTCGCCTCGCTCACCGCCATCTTCTACGCGCTCACCTACGTCGGATTCGCGGCACCGCTCGCGATCGCCGAGCTCGAGCACCTGATGCGACCCGCGGTCGTGCTCATTTCCGGCGCGGGTCTGCTCGCGCTCGTGCTCGCCGCGGTCGCGACCGCGATGCGCCCGTCCAAACCGGCCGCGGGTACGGTATGACGATGGTCGACCAGTCCGGGATCCTTGCCCGCGGGCCGTGGGATCCGGAGGATGTCGAGGTCCGTTGGCGCAGCGAGCCCTATGACGTGCCGCCCCAGACGACGGCGGACGCCGACCGCGCGCTGGAGGAGCTCAAGGGCCGGGGCTCGCCGAGCCATGACGGCCTCGCCGCGCGTCTGCGCGACTTCGAGGTCTCGCCCGATGGCAAGCTCCGCCTCGACTGCGAGCCGGTGCGCTGGGCGCTGCGCCTGCTCCCGGGCGCCGATGGTGCGGACTCGCTGTCGGCGCTGTGCGTGGTGCGCGACGCCGAGGGCCGTTGGCTCGCGGGACGTCGCGCCGCCTGGCTGGCCACGTGGGCCAGGCGCTGGGCGCTCGGCGCGGCCGGCTCGGTGGAGGTCGACGAGAACCCGGCCGCGACGCTCGCGCGGGAGCTCTCCGAGGAGTGGTCGGTCACCGCCGAGCGGCTCACGGTCGAGGCGCTGATCCGGCTGCCGACCCGGATCACGATGCTCGTCGGGCAGGCGTGGCTGGCCGCGGGCGCGCAGGTCACCCCCGACGCCGAGCACGACGAGTTCGAGTGGTGGCCGGCCGACCCGGGACAGTGGCCGGCGCACGCCGACGAGCCGCTGCGACTCACCGCGGCGCTGCTCACCTCCTGAGCCGATGCCTCAACGCACCCTCGGGCCGGTGACGTTCCGGCGTCTGGAGATCACCTCCATCTGTCACTCGATCGTCTACACCGGGCTGCTCGTCTGCGCGTTCGCACTGGGCGGACCGCAGCCGTGGACGTTCTGGCTCGGCCTCGCGCACGGGGTCCTGTGGATCGTCATGTCGCTGGTCTGCATCGCCGCCGCCAGGGCCCGGATCATCCCGTTCTGGCTGGCGGTGACGGTGGCCGTTCTGGGTGGGCTCGGACCGTTCGCGGGCAGCCTCGGGTTCCTGTATGCAGACAGACACCGTGAACGCACGACGGTGCCCACGCGCGCAGTAGAGTGAGGCGCCGAGGGCCCTCAGATGTCCGTTGAAACACGCACCGTCGAAGTTCAGATGCCCGCCATGGGTGACTCCGTGGCCGAGGGCACGGTGCTCGAATGGCACAAAGCGGAGGGCGACACGATCGCGGCCGACGAGACGCTCGTCGAGATCTCGACTGACAAGGTCGACGCCGAGGTCCCCTCACCGATCTCCGGCACGGTCGTCAAATTGCACGCTGCCGAGGGGGACACGGTCACCGTCGGCGCCGTCCTCGCCGAGATCGCCCCCGGCGATGGTGCCGGCGCGCCGGGGACCGACGGCGCGAACGCATCGAACGTGACCGACGCCGGCGAGGCCGAGCCGGCCACCGCCGAGCAGGCGGCCGCCGGCGCCCAGGCCGAGGCGGCGCACGCCGCCGGCAGCGAGGCGAGCGCCGGCAAGACCGTCGACATCGTCACCCCGACCGGCGGTGAGTCGGTGACCGAGGGCACGATCCTCGAGTGGTCGGTGAAGGTCGGCGACACCGTCAAGGACGGCGACACGGTGGTCGAGATATCAACTGACAAGGTCGACATGGAGCTGCCCGCGCCCACCGGTGGCACGATCACCGAGATCCTCGCCCAGGAGGGTGAGACGGTGAACGTCGGCCAGGTGATCGGCCGGATGACCGCCGACGCCGGCGCCGCGTCCAGCGCCCCCGCACCGAGCGCCGGCGGGACCAACGGCGCGAGCGCCGCAGAAGCCCAGCCCGCGCACCCCACAGCGGCAAGCTCCACGGCCAACGCTTCCCCCGTCGCCCGGCGCGTCGCCGCCGCGGAGGGCATCGACCTCGGTACGGTCACCGGCACGGCCCGCGGCGGCCGCATCACCAAGGCCGACGTGCTCGCCCACGAGAGCAATGGCGCCACGCCCGTCCCCACACAGGCCGCCACCACCGCGCCGCCCGCCGGCGCGACGCTGATCAAGGGCGGCGGTGCCGCGCTCGCGCGCTACATGGATCAGAGCCGCTCGATCCCGACCGCGACCTCGTTCAGGACGCTGACGGTCACCACGCTCGACGCCCGCCGCAAGCAACTCAAGGCCGCCGAGCGGAAGGTCTCCTTCACCCACCTCATCGCCTACGCGATCGCGCGGGTGGCGACGGAGGAGATGGCCGTGATGGCCCACCACTTCCAGGAGATCGACGGCAAACCGCACCGCGTCGACGATGAACAGGTCAACCTCGGTCTTGCCGTCGACGTCGAGAAGAAGGACGGCAGCCGCACGCTGATGGTGCCGGTCATCCGCGATGCCGGCCGGCTCTCCTTCCAGGAATTCCTGGACGCGTACAACGCGCTCGTCGAGAAGGCGCGCACGAACACCCTGGCGGCCGATGACCTGCAGGGCGCCAACATCTCGCTCACCAACCCGGGCGGCATCGGCACCGTCGCCTCGGTCCCGCGTCTGATGGTCGGCCAGGGCACGATCGTGGCCACCGGCTCGATCGCCTATCCGGTCGGCCTGGAGCGGATCGGTGCCCAGATCGGGGCCGAGAAGGTCATGACCATGACCTCGACCTACGACCACCGGATCATCCAGGGCGCCGAGTCCGGCCGTTTCCTGCAGCGCGTCGAGGGCCTGCTCCAGGGCGAGAACGACTTCTACCAGCGGGTCTTCGCCGATCTCGGAGTGACCCTGCCCGAGCTGCCCGCGCCCCCGCAGCCGTCCGCGCCGGCGCCCGCCGCTGCCGCGCCCACCGCCGAGCGCACGACAGGCGGCCAGGTCGATGAGAAGCTGCTGCAAGCCGTCCAGGCCGCCACCTCGCTGCTCAAGGCGCACCGCACCCACGGCCACCTCGCCGCCCGTCTCGATCCGCTCGGGCGCGAGCCGGCGTCAGACCCGTCACTGGATCCGGGACCGCTGGGGCTCACCCCCGAGATCATGGAGCGGATCCCCGCCCACATCCTCCGTATGTACGTGCCGGGCGGGACGCTTGCCGACGCGCTGCCGCGCCTGCGTGAGACCTACTGCGGGACGATGGCCTACGAGATCGAGCACATCGCCTCCAACCGCCAGCGGCTGTGGCTGCGCGAGGCGATCGAGTCCGGTCAGTTCCGCCAGCCGCTCACCACCGACGAGCAGAAGCGCCTGCTGCGCCGCCTCACCGAGGTGGACGCGTTTGAGCGCTTCATGCACAAGAGCTACCTGGGGCAGAAGCAGTTCTCGGTCGAGGGCCTGGACATGACGGTGCCGATGATCGACGAGCTGATCCAGCTCTCCGGAACTCGCGGCACCCGCGAGGTCGTGATCGGCATGGCCCACCGCGGCCGCTTGAATGTGCTCGCGCACAACCTCGGGCGCCCCTACGGGACGATCTTCGCCGAGTTCGAGGGATCGAAGACGCTCGAGCCGATCACCTCGATCCCCGAGGGCGGCACCGGCGACGTCAAGTACCACCACGGCGCCGAGGGCACCTACCAGCTGCTGGGCGGCGAGTCGATCACGGTGCGCCTGGAGTCCAACCCGTCGCACCTGGAGTTCGTCGACCCGGTCGTCGTGGGCGCCACCCGCGCCGCGCAGACCACCCGTCAGGGCCCGCACGCCCATCAGGACACCAACGCCGCCATCCCGATCATCCTGCACGGCGATGCCGCGTTCCCCGGTCAGGGCGTCGTCGCCGAGACCCTCAACCTGCAGGCGCTCGACGGCTACACGGTCGGCGGCTCGGTCCACATCATCCAGAACAACCAGGTCGGCTTCACCACCGATCCCGACGACTCGCGCTCGACCACGATGGCCTCGGACCTGGCCAAGGGCTTCGACGTCCCGATCATCCACGTCAACGCCGACGACGTGGAGGCCTGCGTCTCCGCGATCCGGCTCGCCTTCGCCTATCGCCAGGAGTTCGGCCACGACGTGCTGATCGACCTGATCGGCTACCGCCGCTTCGGCCACAACGAGGCCGACGAGCCCGCTTACACGCAGCCGGAGATGTACGCGGTCATCAAGAAGCACCCGCCGGTGCGCGAGCTGTTCGCCCGCCAGCTGATCGACAAGGGCGTCGTCACCGAGCAGGAATCGACTGAGATGACCGACCGCGTCTGGGCCGAGCTGTCGGAGACCCATCAGGAGCTCAAGGACCGGGTCGAGGCCGTCAAGGACGCCGCGCACGACCAGCCGACCGGCGAGTACAAGCTCGATCGCACGCCCTCGCCCGAGGTCAACACGGCCGTCCCGCTCGAGCGCCTGCAGGTGCTCAACGAGGAGCTGCTCAGTGTCCCCGACGGCTTCACGGTCCATCCCAAGCTGGTCAAGCAGCTCGAGCAGCGCCGGGAGGCGATCCAGGAGGGCACCGAGAAGCCGATGATCCAGTGGGCGCACGCCGAGTCGCTCGCGTACGCCTCGCTGCTCTCGGAGGGCATCCCGATTCGCCTCACCGGTCAGGACGCCGAGCGCGGTACCTTCAGCCAGCGCCATCTCGTCCTGCACGACGCCAAGACCGGCCAGGAGCATTGCGCGATCCAGCACCTGCCGGGCGCGATGTCGCCGATGGAGCTGCACAACAGCCCGCTCTCGGAGATGGCGTGCGTCGGCTTCGAATACGGCTACTCCGAGGAGGGGCCGGAGACGCTCGTCCTGTGGGAGGCGCAGTTCGGCGACTTCGCCAACGGCGCGCAGGTGATCATCGACCAGTTCATCACCTCCGGCCTGGCCAAGTGGGGCCAGACCTCGCGACTGACGTTCCTGCTGCCGCATGGCTACGAGGGCGCGGGCCCCGAGCACTCCTCGGCGCGCCTGGAGCGCTACCTGCAGCTCGCCGCCGAGGGCAACATCCGCGTCGCCAACACGACGACGCCGGCCCAGTACTTCCATCTGCTGCGACGCCAGGCCCGGATCGCCAAGCAGCGGCCGCTGATCATCATGACCCCCAAGCAGCTGCTGCGCCTGCCGCAGGCCGCCAGCCGCGTCGAGGAGCTCGCCGAGGGCCGTTTCTCCGCGGTGCTCGAGGATCGCGCCGTCGATCCGGAGCACGTCACCCGGCTGGTGCTCTGCAGCGGCAAGGTCTACTACGACCTGCTCGGCTCCCCGCTGCGCGAGGAGAACCCGGGCGTCGCGCTCGGCCGCGTCGAGCTGCTCTACCCGTTCCCACAGGGCGAGATCCTCACGCTGATCGAGCGTTATCCGAAGCTCGAGGAGGTCGTCTGGGTCCAGGAGGAGCCGCGCAACATGGGCGCCCGCGCGTTCATGTCACCGCGCCTGCTTCAGATCCTGCCGGAGAACCTCTCCTTCGGTTACGTGGGCCGCCCCGAGCGCGCCGCCTCCGGCGAGGGCTACCCGATCGCCCACGCCACCGAGCAGGCCCGCATCGTGCGCACCGCACTGGACGCGGCCGTCCGGGTCAGCCAGTACCCGCGCGTCTCGCCGGGCGACCGGTAAGGCGCGGCGCTCAGCGCGAGACCGCGCGGAGCACCCAGCTGACCACCGCGATCACGCCTCCCGCGATCAGCACCTCGAGCCCGAGCGAGCGGGCGTCGCTGGTGCCGATCAGCCATGCCGCCCGCACCGCGGTCCGGTCGCTCGAGGAGCTGACGAACACCGCGGAGAGCGGGTACTGCAGCACATAGCGCAGCGCGAGCGCGATCGCGCCCGCGGCGGCCAGCGAGTAGCCGATCCGCGACAGCGCCCGGGCGCGCCAGCCGATGGCGAGCAGCAGCACCAGCGCGTAGAGCCCGAGCGCGATCACCGGCAGCGCCCAGGCGAGCGTGCGGGCGGTCGAGACCCCGGTCCGCAGGCCGCGCAGTCGGTGGGGTCGCAGCACGACCAGTCTCCCCGCCGTCGGCGAGCGGACGGTGAGCACCTGGGAGCTTCCGGGGATCGCCCTGGCAGCGGCGCTGCCTGCAACCGAGCCCACGATGTCGGACAACAGGGGGGAGAGGTTGAGCACGACCGCCCGGCGCTGGTTCGGTGAGTCGACGGCGGCGAGCAGGTCGGACTGCGCCTGATCGGTGGCCCGCTGCCACGCCCGTCGCCCTGCCCGGGTCGAGAGCACGGTGTCGGCCGCGGTCGTTGCGGCCGACCGCAGTCGTTGCTTCGCCGCGCCGGCGACGCTCCCGGGGAGCACCCGCGAAAGCTCGGCATCGATTCCGGCGGCGCCGAATGCCTGGTCCACCGAGAATCCCGCAATCGCCCGCCGGACATGGCGATCGGCGATCAGGCGGTGGCTCGTCGAGGCCCATCCGCTGCGGCTGAGCAGCTGATCGTCCATCCAGCGGGCGCCGATCGCGGCAACCGCGACCCAGGTCGCCAACGAGAGCAGCAGACCGACGAGGAGCCGATGGGGACGCAACGACATCTCCGTTCATTCTGCCCGTCTCGTTGCAAGGCCCACACCACAACAATCGCCCACTAATCTCCAGCCGATGCGTCTTCGCCGCGACGGGTCACGACGCGATAACTCGCGCCGAACGATCATTCCGAACCTCGGCGTGCACGACATGGCGATCGATCTCGGGACGGCGAACACCCTCGTGTACGTCGGTGGCCGGGGAATCGTGGTCTCCGAGCCGTCGGTCGTCGCCTCCGACGTCTCCACCGGCGAGGTCCACGCCGTCGGCAACGAGGCCGAGCGGATGATCGGCCGTACGCCGGCGACGATCTCGGCCACCCGGCCGCTGCGCCACGGGGTGATCGCCGACTTCGAGGTCACCGAGGAGATGCTGCGCTACTTCATCCGCAAGGTGATCGATCGCCGCACCGCCCACCCGCGGCTGATCGTGTGCGCGCCCTCGGGCGTCACCGAGGTGGAGAAGCGAGCCGTCGAGGAGGCCTCGCTGGCCGCGGGCGCGCGGCGCGTGCAGCTGATCGAGGAGCCGATCGCGGCGGCGATCGGCGCCGGGGTCGCGATCGAGGAGCCCGTCGGCCGGATGGTCGTCGACGTCGGCGGCGGCACCAGCGAGATGGCGGTGATCTCGCTCGGCGGGATCGTGATCGCGCGCTCGGTCCGGGTCGGCGGCTATGAGATGGACGAGGCGATCGGCCACTACCTGCGCTCGGTCTACCAGCTGGCGATCGGCTCCCGGACGGCGGAGTCGATCAAGATCGAGATCGGTTCGGCGATCCCGCTCGGCGAGCACGAGCAGTCGATCGAGGTCCGCGGCCGCCATCTCGTCACCGGACTGCCGACCGCGGTTCAGCTGCACTCCGAGGAGGTCCGCGACGCGATCTCCGGACCTCTGCGCGAGATCCTGCAGGCGATCCGGGACACCCTGGAGCAGACCCCGCCCGAGCTCGCCTCCGACATCGCCCGGGACGGGATCCTGCTCGCCGGCGGGGGCACGCTCATCCGCGGCTTCCCGGAGATGGTGGCCGCTGACACCGGCATGCCGGTCTACCGCGCGGAGTCCCCGCTCACGTGCGTGGCGGTCGGCTCGGGCGAGGCGCTCGCCCACCTCGACTCGCTCGTCGTGACCCGCCAGCTGGGACGCTCGCCCACCACGCCGGACTGGCGCACCGCTCAGTAAGCGCCTTGATATCGCCGCGCAGGGGCCGATGACACAACCATATGGATCTTGATCTTCTCGTCATCGGCTCGGGCCCCGGCGGGCAGCGGGCCGCCATCCAGGCCGCAAAGCTCGGCAAGCGCGTCGGCGTCGTGGAGCGCCGTGATCGCATCGGCGGCGTCTCCATCCACAGCGGCACGATCCCGTCCAAGTCGCTGCGCCAGTCGATCCTCGAGGCGATGGCCGCCCGCGGGTCGGACCTCGCCGATCCCCTGCATCCCGAGCGCGAGGGCACTGCCCGCGTCCACCTCCTGCATGACCGCGTTGCGCACGTCGTCGCCAACGAGACCGCGGTGGTGCGTGAGCAGTTCCGCCGCAACGGCGTCGGGCTGCTGATCGGCTCGGCGGCGTTCGAAGACGCGAACACGGTGCACATCACCGGCTGCGACGAGGATGGCGGCGAGATGCACGTCAGCGCCGAGAAGATCGTGATCGCGGTCGGCACCAACCCGGCGCGGCCCAAGGGGGTCGACTTCGACGACCGCCGCGTGATCGACTCCGACGGCGTCCTCGGCCTCGACTACGCCGCGTGCAAGAGGATGACGATCGTCGGCGGTGGGGTGATCGGCATCGAGTACACCTCGATGTTCGCTGCGATGGGCGCCCGCGTGACGCTGGTCGATGCGCGCGACCGGCTGCTGCCGTTCGTCGACCGCGACATCGGCGTCTCGCTGCGGTTCCTGCTGCGCAAGCGCAACGTCGCGTTCCGCTTCAACGAGGAGGTCATCGGCGTCGAGCGGCGCGATGACTGCGTGGTCTGCCGGCTGAAGTCCGGCAAGGAGATCGTCTCCGACACGCTCATGTATGCGACCGGCCGCCAGGGCGCGACCGAGGGGCTCGCGCTCGGCAACGCCGGCCTGGACTGCGACAAGCGCGGGCGGGTCGAGGTCGACGAGGAGTACCGGACCTCGGTACCGCACATCTTCGCCGTCGGCGACGTCGCCGGCCCTCCCGGCCTGGCCGCGACCGGCATGGAACAGGGACGCATCGCGGCGCTCGCGGCGTTCGGGGAGCCCGTCTATCACATGCCCGAACTGGTCCCGATCGGGATCTACTCGATCCCGGAGATCTCCTACGTGGGGCGCACGGAGGAGGAGCTCACGGAGGCTGCCATTCCGTACGTCGCCGGAATCGCCTGGTGGCGCGAGCTGGCCAAGGCGATGATGCTCCGAGAGGACGACGGCCTGCTCAAGATCCTCGTCTCACCGGAGGATCGGCGGCTGCTCGGCGTCCACGTGATCGGCGCGCAGGCGACCGATCTGGTCCACATCGGCCAGGCGCTCATGGACCGCGAGGCCGGTCTGGACTTCCTGGTCTCGGCGGTGTTCAACTATCCGACCCTCGCCGAGGCCTACAAGGTCGCGGGGCTCGACGCGCTCAATCGCATCCGCGACCTGAGCTGACCGCGCCGCCGCGGCGGCCCCGCGAACCAGTCCGGGCGGGCTAGCGCCGGTCGCCGGCGTGCGGCTCGGCCAGACGGCGCCACCAGGACCAGCGGGCGATCAGCACCCGGTCCAGGCAGAAGCGCTCGTTCTCCGCCGACGGCGCGAACACGAGCAGCGCGCCGAACAGCAGCGCGTACATGATGCAGCAGCCGATATCGGTGGACCCCGACATGTACGGGCCGCCGAAGCCCTCGGCGACCGCCCACACGATCAGCGACCAGCCGATCCCCAGCACGTACCCGGCGCGGCGGGCGACACCGAGCAGCAGGACGAGTGCGAGCAGCGTCTCGGTGAGTGCGGTGAGCGTGACGAACAGGCCGGGAGCGTGCGACTGCACGACGATCCAGGTGTGGAACCAGCCGTGCAACCACGACGGCTGGCCCTTGGCGGCGTCGCGCAGCATCGGCAGGAAGTTCTGGCGGAAGCCCGGCAGCCATTTGAGGCCCGCGTCGATGCCCCAGGCGGCTCCGAACAGCAGCCGGATGACGAGGGGTCCGGTCCGGGCGACGTGCTCGCGGCCTCCGGCGGTCGCGTTGGCTCGCGCGGCACCGGGACGCAGGCGGGAGCGAGTGTGGGGCAGGACGGACATGGGATTGGCCCGGGCGCGGGGGCTCGCGCCCGGTGCCCCGGTCTATCGACCAATTCATCCAGCCCTTAACTGGGCCGGTCGCCCGCGGGTCAGGTCATCCGCGCGAGCAGCCAGTCCTCGATCTCGTCCAGACGGTTCGTGATCAGGCTGATGTGGCCTTCGTCCTCCAGCAGCATCGGCTCGGCGGTGGGAATCGACTGGGCGAGCCATTCACCGTGCGAGAACGGAACGAAGCGGTCGTGACGGCCATGGACGACGAGCACCGGCGTCCTGATCTGGGTCAGCCCGAACCCCCAGTCGCTCAGATGGGCCACGCAGTCGTCCCACCAGCCCTCGACAGACGGGCGCAGTCCTTCCTTGATCTGGGCGAGCAGCGAGGCGCCGAATTCAGCGGTGAGCGCGGCGACGTCGACAGGCGAGATCAGCGAGCGCCAGCCTTCCATGATCGCGTCGAGGTCCCCGTCGAGCAACTCGCGGCGCTGCTCAGCAAAACGCGCGTGGGACGCATCGGGCTCCTTCAGCTGCAGCTGGATGTCCTCGACGTTGGCCTCGCCCATCCCTGTGAAGTAGTCGAGCCCTGGTGCGCCGTAGGGGGCGATCGAGCCGAGCACGGCCACCGCGGGCACGAGGCCCTCCAGGAGCGCTGCACAGGCCGCGGCGTGCGGCCCGCCGCCTGAGATGCCCCATACCGCCAACCGTTCGATCCCGAGCGCGGCCGCGATCGCTCGCACATCGGCAGCGCAATCGGCGACGTTGCGCCCGTCCTGCCGGTCCGAGTAGCCGCAGCCGGGCCGGTCGTAGCCGATGAGCCGGATCCCCCTCTCCCGCGCGTGGGCCCCGCTGATCGAGTCGACCAACCGCGATCCGGGCGTGCCGTGCAGCCACAGGATCGGCGTCCCGTTCGGGTCCCCCTCCTCCGTGATCCGCAGCCTCCGCCCGTCGGCCGCGGTGACGTCGCGCTCGCTCATGCGCCGGATCTTACGGCCGCGAGCGTGCCGGGCGACGGCGGACGAGCGCCTCGACCGCACAGCCGGCGAGCACCAGCAGGAACGGGTCGATCGGCTCCCGGAATCGCGGGGTCTCCACGTTGACGAAGAGCACCGACAGCGCGAACAGCACCGGCACCGCCCACGGCCAGCGCGGCGCGCCCCGGGCGGCGCGGGTGGCCAGTCCGCCCAGCGCCAGCAGGCACAGCACCCAGAACGCGATGACGCCGATGCGGGCGTCGTCGACGGACAGGTCGACGGCCTTCGCCGTTGCCTCCCACGCGGCCGAGCCCTCAAGCTCGAACATCCGCGCGAGGTTGTCGGCGCCCGCGGCGAGTGGTGCGGTCGGGTGGCGCTCGATGTACTGCAGCGCGCGATGCTCGAGCGCCGCGGAGAGCGTGTCCTCGCTCATCGTGCCGGCGCGGTGGCGGAGTCCCTGGTCCGCCGGGACGAACCAGAAGAGCCGCCACTTGTAGGGGATCGACCGGTCGCCGGCAGACGCGGGGTTGTAGGTGCCCCGCAGCGTGATCCCGGCCTCATCGGCGACCGGCACGAACCGGTGCAGCTGCAGCGCGTTGCGGACCGTCCACGGCGCGATCGCGGCGGCCGTGCAGGCGAGCAGCAGCGCCACGGCGAGCACCCCGCGCCGCGCACCCCCCTCCGAGTGCGGGGCGGCAAACGCGCGAAATGTTGTCGTTTTCCGCCCCGCACCCCGGCGAGCCACCGCGACCCACGCCGCCACAGCCAGCGGCAGCACCATCACCACCGCGTTCTCGTGGGTCAGCGTCGCGAGCCCGGTGAGCACCCCCGCAGCCGCAATCCACCGCCACGGCCGCGGAGACCCCCGCGCCCGGAGCCCGGCCCACACCGCACCAAGCTCCAGCACGACCAGCAGGTTCTCGGCCACCAACACCCCCGACAGCTCGATCAGCACCGGATCGACCGCGGCCAGCGCCAGCGCCGCCAGCGCAACACCCGCGCCACACATCTCCAAGGCGACCAGCCCGACCAGCGCCACCGTCACAGTCCCGAACGCCGCGTTCTCCAGCCGCTCCCCCGGCAGAGCCGTGCGACCCCCAGAGGAGTGCCCGTCCAGCACGTCGGCCAGCGCCAATGAATATGAATACCCCGGCGGGAAGTAGGCGGTCGGACCGCGCGAGCCGCCGGCGCCCGTGCCCGGCCCGTTCGATCCCGTCGTGTAGTCGCCGTCCATGGCGATCGCGGCGGCGAAGCGGTTGTAGGTCCCGGCGTCGTTGACGGCCCGGTAGGAGGTCGTCTCCACGAACGCCACCCGCAGGCCGAGCGCCACCACCAGCACCGCGGCCACGACCAGCACGCGCCGGCCCAAAGGAGCTCTCAGTGGGTGATGCCGACGATCGACGCGCACACCCAGTTCGAGGCGCCGGCGCCGCCGTTCCAGATGCGCGAGGCGACCGCGCTCTGCTCGCTCAGGGAGGTGAGGTACGCGGCCGGCCCGGTGCCGCCGAACAGCCGCCAGGTGCTCGGGATGATCTGGTAGTAGCCCGACGCGCCCGCGCTGTTGGGCGGCAGGTTCTGCCCGCCGGACTCGCACATCACGATCGCCTCGGGGATCGCCCAACCGCCAGAGGGCGCGGCCGACGTCCCCCCACCGCCCCCACCGCCGCCAGAGCTCGCTCCTGCAGCCGCAGCCGCGGCCCGGGCGGCCGCAGCCGCGGCGGCCCGCCGAGCGGCAGCGCGCTGCGCAGCCTCCACTGCGGAGATTCGGCCCCGCAGGCGCTGGCTGGTCGCGCGGCTGGCGTCGAGCGCGGCGCTCTGAGCGGCCCGTGCTCGGGACAGCGCGGCCTCCCGGGAGTCCAGCAGCGCATTCATGCCGGCCAGTGCGCGGGCCTGGACCGCGGTCTCATGGGTCAGGCGCGCATCGGTGCGCTTCAGCGCGGCCAGTCGCTTCGCGGTGGCGGCGGCCTGCTGCTTGGCGCTGACGGTGATCGTGATCAGCTGCTGCTGGGCATGCTGGGCGTCGCCGAGGAACGACAGCTTGGTGAGCAGGCTCTGGAATCCGTGCGAGCTCAGCACGACGGTCATCAGGTCGGGGCGGTCGGTCTCATAGCCCGAGCGCAGCTGCGCGGCCAGCAGTGTCCTCGCCGCGGCGAGCCGGCGGCGCAACACCTGTAGATGCGCCCGCTCGGCGGTCAGCTCGTCGCCGACCCTCGCCAGTTCGGCGCGGCGGCGCGCCAGCTCGGCGTTGACGGTGGCCTCACGAGAACGAACCAGGGTGATCTGCCCGTCGAGCCGCGAGATCGACTGGTTCAGCTGCCCGATCGACCCGGCAAGCCCGCGTTGGCGCGCCTGCTGGGCGCCGAGCTGCGACTTCAACGTCCCCAGGTCGTCCGCACGGGACAGCACCGGCACGAGCATCACCAACGCCGCGACGACGGCGGCGGTGAGAACACCCAGCGCAACGAGCGCTGAGCGCGGGGGATGCGGGACGTGTGAACGCATGTGGCGGCGGGACTCTCGGCGGAACCGGCGGCTATCGAGAACCCCCAGGGCCGCGGTCAACCGTACCAACCGCTTCCGGACGGACCCCGTTTCCGCGCCTGCCTGCAAGATTCCGCCCACGAAGCAGGAATAGCCTGGAACGCGTAGATCCGATCAGCAATCACGGGCAAAAGGGAGCCGGCATGTCACGCGCGGTGAGGTTCGATGAGTACGGCGGGATCGATGTTCTGAGAGTCGTCGACGTCGACGACCCGGTGCCGGGGGAGGGGCAGGTGCTCGTCCGCGTCAAGGCGACGTCGATCAACCCGGGGGAGGCCAAGATCCGCGAAGGTGCGCTGGCCGAGCGCTGGCCGGCGACGTTCCCGAGCGGGGAGGGATCAGATGTGGCGGGCGTGATAGAGGCGCTCGGGCCGGATGTGGAGGGCTTCTCGGTGGGCGAGGACGTGATCGGCTGGAGCGACGAGCGCTCGAGCCACGCCGAGCTGGTCGTGATCGAGCGCGCCAACCTCACTCGCAAGCCGCCTGAGCTCCCCTGGGAGGTCGCGGGGGCGCTGTTCGTCGCCGGTGCCACCGCCTGGGCGGCGGTCCGCGCGGTGGGGGCGGCCGAGGGGGACACGGTGGTCGTCGCGGGTGCGGCCGGCGGCGTGGGCGTCTTCACCGTCCAGCTCGCCGTGCACACCGGCGCCCGTGTCATCGGCCTGGCCTCGGAGCGCCACCACGATTGGCTGCGGGAGCACGGAGTCGTCCCCGTCGCCTACGGGGATGGTGTCGTCGGCCGCATCCGTGAGGCCGCCCCGGACGGGGTCGACGCGTTCATCGACCTCGTCGGATCGGGCTACGTCGCGCTCGCGCTCGACGAGCTCGGCGTCACGCCCGATCGCGTGGACACGATCGCGGACTTCGAGGCGATCGGGACGCGCGGGGTCAAGGGGGAGGGCAACGCGGCCGGCGCGAGCGCTGCGGTGCTCGCCGAGCTCGCCGGGCTGATCGTCGCCGGCAAGCTGGAGGTGCCGATCGAAGCGACCTTCCCGCTGGACCAGGTCGCGGCCGCCTACCAGGAGCTCGCCCAGGGCCACACCCGCGGCAAGATCGTGCTGCTGCCGTGAGCGGAACCGCAGGCGCACGGCCAGGTCGCGTGCGGGTGCTCCCCTCGGACGAGCGCGCCCGGGCGATCCTCGACCGTGTCCGCGCGGTCCCGGAGGGGTTCGTGCGGACCTACGGCGACATTTCGCCAGGTGCGCCACGGCTGGCGGGGACGGTGCTCTCCGGCTGCCAGGACCCATCGGTCCCCTGGCACCGGATCGTGCGCGCCGACGGCTCGCTGGCCAAGGGTGACCGCCAGCGCCGGCTGCTCGATCGCGAAGGAGTCCCGTTCCATGGCAGCCGTGTGAACATGGGGATCGCGCGAATGGTCGTGTTCGGGGAGGAGCCGGCGTGATGTGGGTCCAGCGCGCGATCACGTTCGACCCCCGGCCACGCGGGTTCCACCTGGTGACGCGCGAGCTCCTGAGTGCGCTGCCCGAGCTCCAGGAGATGGAGGTCGGGATGCTTCACCTGCTCATCCAGCACACCTCCGCCTCGCTCGCCCTCTCCGAGAACGCCTCGCCCGACGTTCGCCACGACTTCGAGACATGGTTCAACCAGGCGGTGCCGGAGGATGCGCGTTACTGGACGCACACGCTCGAGGGGGCCGACGACATGCCGGCGCACATCAAGGCGGCGCTGCTCGGGCCGACGCTGACGCTGCCGATCAACGGCGGACGGCCGGCGCTCGGCACCTGGCAGGGCGTCTATCTCTGCGAGCACCGTAACCGCGGCGGCCCGCGCACGATCGTGGCCACCGGTTGGGGTGACGCGGCACAGACGCCACCCGGATAATCCAGCTCGCCATGGTGGCATCGGACGATCAGCACCGCGCGCACCCCAACGTCACGCTGCTCGTCCTCAGCCTGGCGGGGCTCGCATACGCGATGCTCAGCTCGGCCGTCGTCCCCGCGCTGCCGTCGATCCAGCACGCGGTCGGCGCCTCGGAGACCGGGATCGCCTGGCTCCTCACCGGCTACCTGCTCTCGGCATCGGTCGCGACCTCGATCCTCGGCCGGCTCGGCGACATGTACGGCAAGGAGAAGCTGCTGCTGGTCACGCTCGTCCTGCTCATGGCCGGAACGCTCGTCGCCGCGCTGGCGAGCTCGCTGTGGCTGTTGATCCTCGCTCGCGTGATCCAGGGCGCGGGGGGCGGCATCTTCCCGCTGGCGATGGGGATCGTCCGCGATGAGTTCCCCCGGGAGAAGGTGGCCGGGTCCATCGGTCTGCTCTCCGCACTGCTCGGCATCGGCGGCGGGATCGGGATCGTGCTCGCGGGGGTGATCATCCAGCACCTCGACTACCACTGGCTCTTCTGGATTCCGCTGATCGTGCTCGCGTGCTCGGCATTGCTCACCTGGCGGCTCGTGCCCGAGTCCCCGGTGCGCACGCCGGGCAGCGTCAACTGGGTCGCGGCCGGCCTGATGACCGCTGGGATCACCATGACCCTGATCGCGATCAGCGAGACGACCAGCTGGGGCTGGGGATCGGCGCGGGCGATCGGGCTGCTCGCCGCGGGCCTCGTCGTGTGCGCGGTGTGGGTCGGCTGGGAGGCCCGCAGCCGGCAGCCGCTCGTCGACATGGAGATGATGCGGGTGCGGGGCGTCTGGACGACCAACCTCGCGGCGTTCCTGCTCGGCGCCGGGATGTACTCGTCGTTCATTGTGATCCCGCAGTTCGTGCAGCTGCCGCGCTCGACCGGCTTCGGCTTCGGCGCCTCGGTGGTGCTCTCCGGCCTCTACCTGCTGCCAAGCACCGCCACCATGTTCGTGATGGGAATGCTCGCCGGCAGGATCTCGGCCCGGTTCGGCTCGCGATTCTCGCTGGTCACCGGCGGCGTGATCAGCGCCGCGGCGTTCGGACTGCTGATCGTCGCCCACCGGCACCCCTACGACTTCCTCATCTTCGCCGGGCTGCTCGGGCTCGGCATCGGGCTCTCGTTCGCCGCGCTCGGGACGCTCATCATCGGCGCGGTGCCGCCGCATCAGAGCGGCGTGGCGAGCGGCATGAACACCGTGATGCGGACGCTGGGCGGCGCCCTGGGCGGTCAGTTGTCGGCGACGTTCCTCGCCGATCACCTCGCCCACGGGCTGCCGACCGTCACCGGCTTCACCGACACGTTCGTGATGGCGACGGCGTTCCTCGTCGTCTGCGTCCTCGCGAGCCTGCTCGTGCCGAAGATCAGCCTCGGTCCGGTCCCGCAGGCCGCGGACCCGCCTGAGCGCGAGGCCGAGGCGATCGAGGCGTGAGCCTCAGTGCGCGACCGAGGGCTCGAGCTCGAGCACGTGGTCACACCTCGCCACAACGCCCTCGTCGCCGCTGGCGAGCACGACGATCGCGCCGCGCGTGGCCTGGACGCTGAGCTCGCCGAGCACGACCTCGCGCCAGTGATCGTCAAGCGCCGAGGTCGGCTCGTCGGCGAGGATCAGATCCGGCTCGGAGGCCAGTGCGCGCGCCACCGCCACCCTCTGGCGCTGCCCACCCGACAGCGTGCCCACCAACTGCGCTGCATGGTCGGCGAGACCGAGCCGTTCCAGCGCCGCCTGGGCGCGCGCTGTGATCTCCGCCCTCGCGGCGCCGCCCGCTGACTGCATCGGCAGCGCGACCGTCTCGGCGGCGCTGAGCATCGGCACCAGGCAGAGATTCTGAAGCACGATCCCCGTCTCGACATCGCGCCAGGGCACGACCGGCCGGCCGTCGATCTCCAACCGGCCACCCGCCAGTGGCGCCAGGCCGCCGAGCGCGTAGAGCAGGCTCGTCTTGCCCGACGCCGACGGTCCGTGGATCGCCAGCGACTCCCCGGCGCGCGCCACCACCTCGAGGCCGGAGAGGATGATCTCATCGCCGCTGCGGACCTCCAGCGCCTTGCCGCGGAGCTCAGCGATGCTCATGAGGACGCCTCCGGGTGGCTCGGGAAGTCCTCGTCCAGGCCGGTCTCGGCCTGCAGCCTGACCGTCTCCTCCTCTTCCATGGTGACCGAGAACACGGTGCCCGCCGGGAAGCGCGAGGCGATCTCGGCGGGCAGCTGGACGGAGCCGTCGCGCCCGGCGACGGCGAACCGGCGCCCGGCGCGCCGCTCGGACCCGACGACACCCTGCGAGATTCCGAGCGTGCGCGGCAGCGACTCGGCCAGGGTCGTGTCGTGGGTGACGATGATGATCGTCGCGCCGCTCAACTCGTGGGCGCGCCGGAGGTTCTCGATCACCGCGTCACGGCCGACGCGGTCCAGGCGCGCGGTCGGCTCGTCGGCAAGCAGCACCCGGGGAGAGGTTGCCATCGCCGACGCGATCGCGACCCGCTGCTGCTCGCCACCCGAGATCTGGTGGACCGGTCGCCTCCCCACCGAACCGAGCCCGAACGTCTCGATCAGCTCCTCGCCGGTCCAGCGCAGCGGCCACCCGCGCCGCTGCGCGCCCCGCTGAGCGAATGCGATGTTCTCCAGCGACGTCGCGTACGGCAACAGGTTCTGCAGCGGGTCCTGCAGCAGCAGCGCGAGTTCCGTCGCGCGCAGCCGTCCGAGTCCGCGCGCGTCGAGCCTGGCCATGTTGTGCTCGCCAACGATGATCGCGCCGGCGGTCGGCTGAAGCAGGCCCCCGAGCAGCGCCAGCAGTGTGGATTTGCCCGAGCCCGACGGTCCGATGACCGCGAGCATCTCGCCGGCGCGGACGTGTAACTCGACGTTGCGCAGCGCGACGATCGGCGTCTCCTCGCCCTGGTAGACGTGCACGACCCCGGCGCACACGACCTCGGCGCCGGGCGCGCGTTCCGGGACGAGTGCCTCAGCCGGCGACATCGTCGGGCGCGGTGCGGAGCAGGATCGGGGTCATGCGGCGGACCAGGACGACCGCGACGGCGGCCGCCGCGAGCGCGACGAGCAGCAGCACGGCGACCGCGACGGCGGCGATCGTCGGACCCGGCAGGGCGTAGCGCAGCGGGGCGAGCGTGCTCGAGGTGAGCTCGGGCAGCGCGGGGATCGCCAGCAGCGCGGCGACGATGCCGGCGCCCGCTCCGCACAGCGCGGTGAGCACCAGGATCACGGACTCGAGCACGAGCGAGGCGACGAGCGTCGAGCGCGGGACGCCGGCGACCTCGAGCGAGGTGAGCTCGGTGGCGCGCTCGCGGGTGGTGGCACCGAACGAGCTGAGCGTGCTGACCGCGGCGACGAGCAGTGCGGCGAGCGTCGCCACCAGCAGGAAGTCGTCCGCGAGCGCCGGCCCGGAGTGCTGCAACCGGGTGAACACCGTCGATGCGTGCTCGATCGTCGTCGGGGACAAGCCGGCGGCGCGGAGCCTGGCGACCGCGTCGCGCGGGGCGCGCGGTCCGAGCCACACCTCATCGGCGAGCCCGGGATCGGTTGGTGCGGTCTGGACGTTGGAGAGCAGGTCGAGGTCGAGCAGTGCGGCGTCGGCCCCGATCCGCGGCAGCGCGGAGGCGAAGGCGACCGGGCGCACGGTGATCGAGTTGCCGTCCAGGCCGCTGGTGGAGAACGAGCTTCCGCTGGCGGCGTTGACGGAGGCGAGCTGCCTGGTGACGACGGCGGGCAGCGTGGCGGGTGCGTCGTCCGGGGCGGCCATCGGCCCGGTCGTCGATCCCGTCCCGCCCGCGTCGCCCGCCATCGCGGCCGCCGAGACGGTGAGCGACAAACCTCCGCCCGCACTCGAGTCGACCGAGACGCCCGGGAGGTCGGAGCGCCAGGCGCTCGCCGACAGGTGGGCGGAGGCGACGCGCAGCGCACCGTCGCCGCCCAGCCGTGAGGCGATCTGCGTCACCACCAGGTGCGCCGACCCATTCAAGGGACCGGGCCGGCCGATGGCGGGCAGCGCGCCCAGTCCGCTCATCCGGCAGCCGCTCGAGCACAGACCCGTCAGGCTGGCGCGGTAGGTGAACGTGCCGGGATGCAGCGGGCCGAGGTCGACGATGCCCGAGCCCCCGCTCGGGCTGAACACCCACATCGACAGATCGAGGTCGCCCAGCCGGGCCGCGGTCTGGCCGGTGGCGCTGACGCGAGCCGTCACCTGCACGGGCGCCTCGGGGAGTTCGACGGCCGCCGGCAGCGAGGGGTCGATTGCGCGCTTCAGCGCCGCCACTCCCCGGGTGGAGATGGGACGCGGCCAGGCAGCGACGGCGCGCAGTCGCGAGGCCTCGACCCCGACCAGAGTCGCGCTCGGGGTGCGCAGGTCGGCGACCGCCATCGCGAAGCGCCCGCGCGGGTCGACCCGCGCGACCGCTGCCTCGAGCGTCCCTGGGCTCGTGGGCGCGACCCCGACGACGGTGCGCGCGCCGACCTGGAAGCGAGCAGCGGTCTCGCGGTTGGTGCGCGCCACCGACCAGGCGGCGGTGGCGAAGCAGGCGAGCGCGAGGGCGATGATGAGCACCCGGGCCTGGCGCAGCACGCCCGGCCGGCGGGCGATCTGGCGCAGCGCGAGGAACGGCGCCACCCGCCGTGACCCGGCGCTCACCGCGATGCCGATCCGGCAGGCGAACAGGATCAGCTGCACCCCGAGCACCGCCACGCCCAGCGCGATCAGGCCCGGAGCGACGGAGGCGAGTGGATCGCTGTGCCCGCGCAGCGCGCCGCTCGTGGCGAGCGCGACGAGCGCGACGACCGCGAGCACGACGAGCGCCGCGTCGGTGATCATGCCGAGGAGCGAGCTGCCGCCGCGCGCCCGGCGCGTCGCGCCCTCGCCGAGATCAGCGGAACGCAGCAGCCGCAGCGTGCCGACGCCGAGTGCGCCCAGGATCGCGCACACGGTGAGCCCGAGTGCCGCGATCGTCCAGCCGTCAAATCCGACCGAGGCGCCCGCGACGAACAGCTGGTGACGTGCCTCCAGCATCGCGGCCCAGGCGACGGCGACCCCGAGCACCGCGCCGATCAGACACAGCAGCGCCGGCTCGGCCGCGGTCACCCACAGCATCGAGGCACCCGGGAAGCCGCGCAGCCGCGCGACGCGCGCCTCCGCGCGGCGGGCGTCGCCGGAGCGGACGAGCAGGCTGCCGAGCACCCACACCGCGAGCACGACCAGCTGGGTGGCGGCGATGGTCACGATCGTTGCCATCACCCGGCGCTGGTGATCGGCGTTCGCAAACAGACCCGCGAGGCCGGTCGAGAGGTGCAGACGATGCGGCTGCAGAGCGGCGCTGGCCCCATTCAGATCGCGGGTCACCGCGGCCTGGTCGGCGAGATCGACGCTACCGCGGCGGACCGGCAGCTGGACGGTCACCGCCGGCGCCGCGCGGGCACCGGCGGAGAGCACGGTCGCCTGCGAGGTGATCAGCGAATCGGTCGGCTCGGCGCCGCCGTGGGAGGGCGCGACGGTGCCGAACGGGAAGTCCCCGGGCCCCTGGCCCCACCAGTATGCGGCGGCGAGGTCCGGGGTGGCCACGATCCCGGCGATCCGGACGCGGAGCTTGTCGTGACGGCTGATCCACACCTTGAGCGCCCCGCCGACTCCGACGTGGAACTGGCGCGCGCTGCGCGCGGTCATCACCGCGTCGTCATGACCGAGGCGACAGCTGCCCCGGACGATGTGCAGCGCCCCACAGACCCCAGTCCGGAAGAGCAGGTTGGAGGCGTACGTGACGCCGCCCTCGTGGAGGTGGATCCCGGCGACGGCCGTCGTGATCGGCGCCCCGAACAGGTCCGCGGCACCCGGTTCGCGCTCGACGATGCGCTGCGCCTGCCGGGCGACCGGGAGCGGACGAGTCGGCGAGTAGTACGGCGTGAGCGTCACCCCGCGCGTCTGTACCGCGGCCGAGTCGACGGCGCGTCGCAGCACCGAGTCGCCCGCCGTGTGCAGGTACATCGGCCCGAGCACCGCGGTCGCGACCGCGACGGCGGCCGTGATCACCGTCAGCAGCGACAGCCCCAGCCGCCACCGCACCCCCCGGAGCAGCAATCCCTCGCCCATCCTCATCCCCGCCATCGCGGCGGACCCTACCTCACCGTAGTGCCGGTCCCGCCCGTTTCTTCAACAACCCTCAATCATCCGGGGACGGCGGTCGGCTCGGCCTGCCTCTGTGCGGTCAGCGACCCCGCCACATCGGGGCGCGCTTCTCCGCGAACGCGGTCGCACCCTCCTTGGCGTCCTCGGAGTCGAAGATCGGCCCGGAGATCTTCTCCTGTCGGTCGAAGAACTCGGCGACCGGCCAGTCCGCCGACTCGACCAGGATCCGCTTGGAGCCGATGATCCCGAGCGGGGCGTTCGGGGTGATGCGTGCGGCGAGCTCGAACGCGGCATCGAGCGCGGCGCCGGGCTCGGCCAGGGCGTTGACCATCCCCAGCTCGTAGGCGCGCTCGGCGAGCAGCGGATCGCCGGTGAGCGCCATCTCCATCGCGACCGCGGGCGGCAGCAGCCTCGGCAGGCGCAGGAGCCCGCCGCCGGCAGCCACGAGCGAGCGCTTGACCTCCGGAATCCCGAGCTTGGCGCCCTTGGCCGAGACGATCAGGTCGCAGGCGAGCGCCACCTCGAGGCCGCCGGCAACGGCAAACCCCTCGATCGCGGCGATCAGCGGCTTGTCGGCGGCGCGCCTGGTGATCCCCGCGAAGCCGCGGTCCTTGTACCACGGGCGCTCGCCGGCCACGAACGCCTTGAGGTCCATGCCCGCGCAGAACCCCTTGCCCGCGCCGGTGATGATCCCGAGCAGCAGCTCGTCGTCACCGTCGAGCTGATCCAGCGCCTTGCCGATCCCCTTGGCCACGGCGGCGTTGACCGCGTTGCGCTGGTCGGGGCGGTTGATCGTGATCAGGAGGACCTTCTCCCGGACCTCGGTGAGAACTTCGTCGGTGTCGCTCATGCCACGAAGAGTTTCAGGTCCGGCTCGCGCTCGCCTCGCAGCACCGCCAGATCGACCTCGACCCACTCGATCCCGCGCGCGGCGGCGAGCACGCGCGCCTGCGGCTTGACCTGCTGAGCGGCGAGCACGCCGCGGCATCCCGCGAACTCGGGGTCGAGCTGAATGCGCTCCAGGTAGCGGCTCAGCTGCTCGACCGCGTCGATCCCGGCCACGCGCTTGATCTCGACCGCGATCCACCCGTCCTCCGCATCGCGGCACATGAGATCGACCGGTCCGATGTCGGTCTGCCACTCGCGGCGCACCAGCCGGAAGCCGTCACCGCACCAGTGCGGCTGCTCGGCGAGCAGCTCCTGGAGGTCGGATTCGACGCCGTCCTTTGTCAGCGCATGGTCCGCGCCGGGCGAGCCCATCTCGATCGTCTGGTCGGAGATCACCTCGTGCAGCGTGATCTCGAGCTTGTCCTCGGTCTTGCCCGCGTACTTGCGGACGATCACCCGGTCCTCGTGCTCGTCGATCACCGTCGGCGGCGTCATCCAGTTCAGCGGCTTGACCGCCTGCCCGCCGTAGTCCGACCACACCATGAACGTTCCGTCGGCCTTTGTCATCAACAGCCGCGTCGCCTCGGCGAGATGGGTGGTGAGCCGACCGGTGTAGTCGATCGAGCAACGGGCGACCATCAGGCGCATCGCCGACACGGTAGGGGATCCAGCGGTCGGCGATCGGGTGCGCCCGTGCTCGGTGCGATCTTTTCGTCCCCCCAGGGCGCCGAGGCCGACAACACGAGGCGACCTATCCTCTGCGCGATGCGCGACCAGCTACGGCCCCTGTTCGACCGGATCGTGATCAAGGAGCTCGACCCCGACCGCGTCCGCCGCTCGGGCCTGCTCGTCCCGCCGGGCTCCGACGAGCCACCGCCCCAGCAGGGGATCGTGCTCGCCGTCGGCCCGGGCCTTGACTGGTGGGAGCACGTCGGCGTCAAGATGCCGGTCCGGCCCGGCGACCACGTCGTCTTCCCCTCATCAGCCGGCGCCTGGGTCGAGATCAACGAGGAGCGGCTGCTCGTCTGCCGCGTGGGCGAGCTGCTCGGCGTGCTCGACCAGGTCGAGGCGATCCCGGACTAGAGAAGCGGCCGGTCAGGCGGCGCTGCGCGTGGACAGACCGCGCGGGGCGGCCGCGTCGATCCGCGCCAGCAGGTCCTCGACCTCCGGGTCGGGACCGAAGGACAGCGCACGCCGGCAGGCCTCCTCGCACTCCGAGATGCGGTCGGTGCGCGCGAGCGCGTGGGCGTAGGCCGACCACGCCTCCGGCGCCTCGGGGTCGATCTGGGTGGCGGCCTCCGCAGCCGAGACCTCGGCGCCGACGTCACCGGCCAGGTGGTAGGCGAGTGCGAGGTCGAGCAGCCCCTCGAGCGTCGGGCCGGTGAGCCGGGCGCGCTCCAGCGCGGCGATCGCCGCACCGGGGTCCCCGAGCCGCAGCCGCAGCCGCCCGACCCGCTCCCACGCCGACGCATCGGCGGGCGCGCGCTCCGCGCACTTCAGCGCGGCGTCGGCGGCGAGGTCGACGGCGCCCATGTCCTCGTAGATGCGCGAGGCGTAGCGCTCGGGCGTCGGTCGATCGGTCTCCACGCGCGACCAGTCGCGGACGGTGCGCGCCGCCGCCGGGAGGTTCCCGGCCTGCCAGAACGCCGCGGTCAGCAGCCGCAGGACCGCAGGATTGTCCGGCTGGGCGTCACGGGCGTAGACCAGACGCTGGGCGGCCAGCGACGCGTCGCCCTCGGCGAGCGCGTGCTGGGCGGCGGTCATGAACCGCTCGACGCGATCCGCGGCGGGGTCCGGGCGCGAGAAGTCGACGAACTGCAGCGATCCCGCGGGGATCGTTCGCACCCCGACCTGGAAGGAGACGCGCGCCCACTGCTGGGAGTTCTCCTCGTCGCCTGAGAAGTAGATGCCGGTCACCGTGCCCACACCCCACTCCGGGTAGGAGACGCAGCGCGCGTAGCGGTGGACCACCGAGTGGTCCGGGACGCGTGAGCCGAACGGGTCGTGCTTGGCCCGGTCGGCTGCCTGCTCGCGCTCGCGCTGCTCGTTCTCGTAGGCGCGGCGCCCGGCGTCCTCACGGGCGCGGCGGGTAGCAGCGGCGGACGCCTTGACGGCGTTGCGGCTGACCGTTCCCCCGCGCGAGGCCTCGGCCAGGCGCTCGAGCTCGTCGGCGGCCTCGTTGATCGCCTGCAGGTGCTGCTGGTGCTCGTGGCGGCGACCCGGGGGCGCGATGTCGGGGTGCCAGCGCTTGGCCATCCGCCGGCGTGCCAGCTGGACGGCGCGCTGGTCGAAGGGAGGCTCGATCTCGAGCAGGAGCAGCGCGGCTTCGACGTCCAGGATGCGAGGCATGGGGACGCTGAACGTTAGCGGCAGCACCCGCTCCGGGCCAGCCTGCAAGCCGGCCCATCAAGGGCCTCAATTGCAACGATTTCGTCTCAGTTGTTGAGCGATTGGAGGGCCGGACCTACCGTCGCGGCGATGACCGTCGCCGCGCCCTCCGATCGCCGCTCGCACCTGGGCCCGGCCGTGGCGACGGTCCTGGGCGCGCTGCTCGCCGCCGGGCTCGGTCCGCTGTTCCTTGTCGGCCTTGGCGGATCGGTCGGGCGCAGCTCGTGCCCGGGAGGTTCGAGTGCATCGGCACCGCTCGGTCCAGGCGCGGGCGAGCGGGTCGGCGCCACCGAGTACGGCGGACCCGGCGATCCCAGCAGCGGCTCGGTCGGCGCCTCGGGGGTCGATCTCGACACCCATCCGGACAGCTTTGCGGAGCTGGGTGGGACCACGTTCCAGACCGCGACCGCGATGGGCGGGCTCCCGTACGACACCCCGCTTCGGATCAGCTGGGGTGCGCGTTCGGTGATCGCCTACAAGCGCGACATCGGGCTCGGGGGCGGTCCGGTCGACGGCCTGCCGCGGGACATCGATCTGTGGTGGGAGCTTGCCGGGGCGCTGCGCATCCCCTACGAGGACGGGCGCTGGTCAGGCGCGGTCCGGGTCGCGCGACCGCCGGCCAGCGGCGCCGGCCCGCTGCTCGGCGACGCCGCCGAGATCTCGCTCGACGGTTCGACCGGCGGCGCGGTCCCAAGCGGGGTGTGCGGGGCGCCGGCGGTCGGATCGACCCCGGCGCCGGTCACCTCCGGGCCACGGGCGCAGTTGTTGTCCGACGGGCTGGCCGCGGCGCCTGCCGGGGCTCCCGCCGCGGTTCGCGGCATCATCGCCGCCGGCAACCAGATCGTCGGCACGCCCTACCAGTACGGCGGCGGACACGGGATCCCGCTCGACCAGATCGCCTCCACCTACGACTGCTCGTCGAGCGTCGCCCACCTCCTGTACGGCGGCGGCCTCGTGCCGGTCGACTTCGACGCCGACTCCTCGACCCTCATGAGCTGGGGCGAGCCCGGGCCCGGACGCTGGGTGACGCTCTACGCCAGTCCCGAGCACGTGTTCATGTACGTCGCGGGTCTGCGGTGGGACACCCACAACGCCGCCGGGCCAGACGACGGAACCACGGGGATCGGCTGGCATCCGCTCGTGCGTGAGGACGATGGTTTCGTGGCACGACATCCGGCGGGGCTGTGAGCCGGCGCCGGCACGCGTTCGCACTCGCGCTCGCGCTGCTGCTGGCGGCGGGGCTCTCCGAGTGCGCCGTGCTCGGCGGCGGGGCCCCGGGAGCCGGGCCCTCGAGCGCCGGGCCCTCCAGCGCCCGGCCCTCAAGCGCCCGGCCCTCAAGCGCCCGGCCCGGCGCGGGCTCGGTGTCTGCCGCGCGGCGCGCCGCCGCCCGGACGGTCGCCCGCGCCGACCGCACCCACGAGGTCCCGACCCCCGCGCCGCGCGAGCGCGTGCCGAACGGCTGGGCCACGCCCGAGCAGGCCGTGCGCGCGTTCGCCGCTGCGTACGTCAACTGGACCGCCGCCACCGTGTCCGCGCGACTGCAGGCGCTCGCCCGTCGCAGCGTCGGTCAGGCGCGCGCCACGCTGGAGCTCCAGGCCCGTGAGGTCGCCGCCGACCGGGAGCTGCACCGCGGCCAGATCGCCAACGCGGGCACGGTCGAGGCCGTTGGCGCGCTCAGCGGCAGCCCGCACCAATATGCGGTCGTCACCCGCGAGCACACCAGCGCGGCCGATGACGCCGCGTATCGCGGCTTGGCGCCCGAGTGGCACGTGTCGGTGGCGACGGTGACGCTCGTCGGACGACGCTGGGTGCTCAGCGGATGGCAGCCCGAGAGCTGACCGCGCGCGGGCCGCCCACGTCGCCGCCCGCCCAACCGCTCAGGACGCGTTCGCGTTCCCGTTGCAGGTGCCCTGTCCGTAGAACACGCAGTACGACGCGCGAGGCTGGCCCGTGGCGTCGACCAGCCCCGAGTCCCAGTTGGGCGCGCCCTGGAACTGGTACCAGAACAGGTGTGTGATCGGGACCGCCGAGGCGACGTCGGGGAGGTTGAAGAAGGCGGTCGCATCGGCGGCCTGGCGGTCGGGCTGACCGCTGATGCAGGCGCCGAGCGTGCCGGCCCGGTCGACGCCGACCGCCGGGCAATCGCCGCCGCGTAGCTCCGAGGTGAGCACCGTCCCGGCCTCGGTGACCCACAGGCTCCGCGCCCGGCCCTCGGTGTCGCGGGCGAGCGCTCGGTCGAACGAGGCCAGCTCGCTCGGGCTGACTCCGGAGTACGCGTCGGTGACCTCGCGGTAGTCGTGCACCGACCAGGTCCGCGGGAACGCGGCGCCGGGCATCACCTTCTCCAGTTGGCGCACGTAGGGCGCGAGATAGCCGGTGTAGGGGTGCCTGAACGTCCCGGCGATCACGGTGTCGTGTTCGTGGTCGGCGTACCCATGGATGACGTGGCTGGCGATCATCTCGACACAGGCCGCCTTCGCGGGCCCGTTCGGCTGTGGCGAGGCGCCGACCGGGCAACCGGACGCCTCCTGGCCGTCGGTGCTGCGGAAGATCTGGAACCCTTCGGGCTCGTTGAGCGCCTCCCAGACGTGCGGCTGCTCCCAGGCCGGCAGCCGGCCCATCACGCCCAGGATCCCCTGCAGCCCGCAGCGGTAGTCCCAGTAGCCGGCGGTGGTGGTCGGATCCGGGAACGGCGCGTCCCCGGGAGGGGTCGCCGACGCGTAGGAGAATCCCTCGACCGAGACGACCGGGGTCAGGCCCTCGGCGCGGGCCTCGATCACCCCCGCCACCAGGTCGTCGATCGACAACGCGGCGGTGTGCCAGCCGTTGGCGATGTCGTAGTAGGGCCGGTCGACCGTCGGCGAGTATGCGCACCCGGGGGCGGTGGTGGAGCCGTTCCACGTCTCCACCGCGTCGTAGTCGACGAAGAACCGCACGTCTCGCACCCGGTGCGCGCTGGACGGGGTGAGCAGCTTCAGGAACAGCGGGTTGTCGAAGTACCCGCTCATCTGGGAGAGCGCGCAGTGCGCACGCTGCGCCGAGCAGCAGGACGGGTTGCCGGTGACGCAGCTGGCGAACTGCCCCTGGGCGTCGCCCATCCCGTAGGTGACGTTGTGATTGCCGGCTCCGGTCGCCGGCACCGGCGGCGTCACGTGATGGCCGCGGTGACGGGTGGAGCCGCAGCCGCACAGCGCCGCTGCCGACAGGCAGGCGGCGAGCAACGGCAGGGCTCGTCTCAGCATGCGGATCATGTCCATCCAAAGCGCTCCGCGGCGCGCGCCCGGTCCGCGCCGGCGGTCCCGTGCATCGAGGGTAGTCGGCCCTCCCACTGCCACAACCGATGAGGAGGCCCTACCCTCACACGCTGATCCAATGCACATCAGCCGCTGACAACCCGCACGCAAAGGCAGCCGCGTCCATGAGCTTCTCAGAGCACGAGTTCCTGTTCACCTCCGAATCGGTCACAGAAGGTCACCCCGACAAGGTGGCCGATCAGATCTCCGATGGCGTGCTTGACGCCGTGCTCGCCGATGACCCAACAGGCCGTGTGGCCTGCGAGACGCTGGTCAACACCGGCCTGGTGGTGGTCTCCGGTGAGATCACGACCTCGACGTACGTCGACATTCAGGAGATCGCACGAGAGACGATCCGCGCGATCGGTTACACGGATGCAGACCTGGGTTTCAGCGCGGATTCGTGCGCGGTGCTGAACGCGATCGACAAGCAGTCGCCCGATATCGCCCAGGGAGTCGACAACGCGTATGAGCGCCGCAGCGACTTGAGCGACGAGGACGAGCTCGACGTGGCGGGCGCGGGCGATCAGGGGATGATGTTCGGCTACGCGAGCAACGAGACTCCGGAGCTGATGCCGCTGCCGATCGCGCTGGCGCACCGGCTCTCCAAGCGGCTGGCGGATGTGCGCAAGGACGGCACGCTGGGCTACCTGCGCCCCGACGGCAAGACACAGGTGTCGGTGCGCTACATCGATGGGCGCCCGGCCGCGATCGAGAAGCTCCTGGTCTCCACCCAGCACGCGGAGGGCGCCGAGTCTGGGATCAAGGATGACCTGTGGGAGCACGTCGTTCTCCCGGTCCTCCCGGAGGATCTCTATGACGCCGCCGGGCTTCAGAAGTCGTTCCTGGTCAACCCGACCGGCCGCTTCGTGATCGGCGGCCCGGTGGGCGACTGCGGTCTGACCGGGCGCAAGATCATCGTCGACACCTACGGCGGCATGGCCCGCCACGGCGGCGGGGCGTTCAGCGGCAAGGATCCGAGCAAGGTCGATCGCTCGGCCGCCTACGCCGCTCGCTACGTGGCCAAGAACGTCGTCGCCGCCGGTCTGGCCGACCGGGCCGAGGTCCAGGTCGCCTATGCGATCGGCGTCGCCCACCCGGTCTCGGTGATGGTCGAGACGTTCGGCACCGAGAAGATCGGCCGCGCCCGGATCGCCGAGCTGATCGGCGAGCACTTCGACCTGCGCCCCGGCGCCTTTCGCGAGTACCTGAACCTGCACCGGCCGATCTACCAGAAGACCGCCGCCTACGGCCATTTCGGCCGCGAGGAACCGGAGTTCACCTGGGAGCGCACCGACCGCGCCGACGAGCTCAGGGCGGCCGCCGGGCTCTGACGCCCAGCGGCCCGCCAACCGGTTACCTCTTCAGGTACCCGTCGCGCCGCAGCAGCGCCTCCAGCTGAGTGATGAAGCGCGTCCCGCTCGCCGCGTGGGGCAGCAGTGCCGAGCGCAGCCGCCCGGCGCGCGCCTGAGCGACCAGGTAGGCATGCGCTGAGCTCCAGCGCCCGAGGCGCGCCTCGTCGGCTGCCCAGGGGGCGATCAGCCCGACGTCGTTGTGGCCGTGCGCCTTGCGGTAGGCCGTCATCCAACGGGTTGCGTCGAGGCGGACGAGCCCCGGATAGCTCGAGGTCACATCGACGAACTTCACGCCCGAGAGCCGCAGGATCTGCAGCGGCAGCCCGGAATCGGCGAAATCGGTGAACACCGTCGAGAAGCTCGGATCGGCGGTCACGAACACGCGACGCCCGTGGAGGCGCTCCAGGCGATAGCCGGCGTAGGCGAAGTTGTGCGAGGCCGAGAGCACGTACTGGCCGCCCAGCGCGGCGCTCGGGCGGAAGAGGTCGAGCACCGAGCAGCAGTTGGCCCCGCCGCTGTAGAGGTTGACGATCACGTCCTTGGAGCCCGCGCCGTCGAGCGCCGCGAAGCGCACCGGCGGATCGGCAGGCGCCAGCGAGACCACGCAGCCGGTGCCGCAGGCGTGGTTGCTGACCGGCCCGTGGAACAACCTCGCCGTGCCGCTTGCGCCCTGATTGGTGATCGTGAGCGTGGGAGGCACGGGGCGGGCGAGCGTTCCGGTGGTGGTGACGACGGCGTGCACGGACCCGTCGCGGGCGGTATAGGTCTTGGCGCCGGCAGCGGCGGGAGCTGCCAGTCCGGCGGTGAGTGCGAGAGCGATAACGGTTCGACGAAGCATGCTCCTATCCTGACAGGCCGCATGTCCTCCCAGTACGTCTACTCCACCCATCGGCTGAGCAAGCGCTATCCGCCGGACAAGCAGGTTCTGTCCGACGTCTCGCTGTCGTTCTATCCGGGCGCCAAGATCGGCGTCCTTGGCTACAACGGGGCGGGGAAGTCCTCGCTGCTGAAGATCATGGCGGGGATCGACACCGAGTTCGACGGGCAGGCGGTGCTCGGCACGAACGTCACCGTCGGGATGCTCGAGCAGGAGCCCCACCTCGACCTGAGCAAGGACGTGAAGGGCAACGTCGAGGACGGTGTCTCCGAGATCCGCGCGCTGCTCGATCGGTTCAACGAGCTCTCGATGAACTACTCCGAGGAGACCGCCGACGAGTTCGCCCGGCTGCAGGAGCAGATCGACGCCGCCGACGCCTGGAACCTGGACACGACCCTCGAGTACGCCATGGACGCGCTGCGCTGCCCGCCCGGCGACGCCGACGTCAACACCCTCTCCGGCGGTGAGCGCCGTCGCGTGGCGATGTGCCGGCTGCTGCTGCGCCAGCCCGACCTGCTGCTGCTCGACGAGCCCACCAACCACCTCGACGCCGAGTCGGTGGCCTGGCTGGAGCAGCACCTCCAGGACTACAAGGGCACCGTGGTGGCGATCACCCACGATCGCTACTTCCTCGACAACGTCGCAGGGTGGATCCTCGAGCTCGACCGCGGTCGCGGGATCCCGTACGAGGGCAACTACTCCGGCTGGCTGGTGCAGAAGCAGAAGCGCCTGCAACAGGAGGAGCGCCAGGAGTCCAACCGGCAGAAGACGATTGCCCAGGAGCTCGAGTGGGTGCGGATGAACGCCTCCGCCCGCCGCGGCAAGCCCAAGGCTCGCCTGAACGCGTATGAGGCGCTGCTCGCGGAGGACCGCAACGTCAAGCTCGACCAGGTCCAGATCCACATCCCGCCGGGACCGCGGCTGGGTGAGGTCGTGATCGAGGCGGAGAACCTGCGTAAGGGCTTCGGCGACCGGTTGCTGATCGACGACCTCTCGTTCACCCTTCCGCGCAGCGGCATCGTCGGCGTGATCGGCCCCAACGGTGCCGGCAAGACGACGCTGATGCGGATGATCGTCGGCGACGAGACACCCGACTCGGGCTCGCTGACGATGGGCGAGACGGTGCAGCTCGCCTATGTCGACCAGTCGCGCGACGCGCTGGACCCCGACAAGACCGTCTGGGAGGAGATCTCCGGCGGACTGGACGAGATCCCGCTCGGCGAACGCTCGGTGAACAGCCGCGCCTACACCGCGGGCTTCAACTTCAAGGGCACCGATCAGCAGAAGAAGGTCGGCAAGCTCTCCGGCGGGGAACGGAACCGCCTCCATCTCGCCAAGCTGCTGCGCTCGAACGGCAACCTGCTGCTGCTCGACGAGCCGACCAACGACCTCGACACCGACACGCTGCGCGCGCTCGAGGAGGCGCTGCTCTCATTCGCGGGCTGCGCGGTGGTCGTCTCCCACGATCGCTGGTTCCTGGACCGGATCGCCACGCACGTCCTCGCGTTCGAGGGCGACTCTCAGGTCCGCTGGTTCGAGGGCAACTTCGAGGCCTACGAATCGTTCCGCCACGAGCAGCTGGGTGCGGCCGCCGAACGGCCGCACCGCATCACCTACAAGAAGCTCGTCCGCAACTAGGCCGCCCGCTCAGGCGGTCGCTTCGGCGTCGAGGGCGTCCAGCCCGCTGGTCACGCGCTCGTGTAGCTCGCGCCGCTCGGAGTCGTCGACCCAGGCAGCGTCGACCGCGGTGAGGCAGATCTCCCGTACCCGGTTGCGGTCCCAGCCGGCGGCGGGCACCATCTTGGCGAACTCGGTCCCGATGTCGGTGTGGAACATCGGCGGATCGTCGGAGTTGAGGGTGAGCCGCAGCCCCTGCTCGGCCATCGTCACGATCGGGTGCTCGGTGAGATCGTCGGTGAAGTAACAGACGGCCGTCGCCGTCGGGCAGGTCGTGAACACAATTCCCTCGTCGCGCACGCGAGCGACGACCTCGGGGTCGCCGAGCACGTGGTAGCCGTGGTCCAACCGCTCGCAGCCGAGCACGTCGAGGCAGGTGGTGACGTTCTTGGCCGGAGCGTCCTCGCACGCGTGCGCGGTGAGTCGCAGCCCGCCCCGCTTGGCCAGCCGGTAGGCCTCGGTGAACTTCTCCGGCGGGTCGGGTGCCTCCGCGCCATCCATCCCCAGCCCGATCACCTCGTCGCGACGGTGCTCCAGCACCTCCCTCACCATGTCCTCCGCCTCGCCCGCGGAGTCCTGACGGTAGACATCGGCGATCAGGCGGCAGCGCACACCGAGCTCTGACTCCGCACGGCGGCAACCGTCGATCAGCCCGTCGACGACGGTCGCGTACGGCACCCCGCGCTTGGTGTGCAACGTCGGGTTGAAGAACATCTCCCGGTAGACCAGGTTGCCAAGCTTCACCCCGTCCTCGATCGACTCGAATGCCGTCCGGGCGAAGTCCTCCCGGTCGATCAACGTCGAGGAGACCTGGCCGAAGATCTTGAGGAACTCGTAGATCGAGTCGTAGTCGTAGAGCCGGGCGGGGTCGTCGCCCGACAGCGTGACGCCGTGCTTGGTGGCGAGCTCGGCGAAGGTCTGCGGCCGCACCGTGCCCTCGAAGTGGCAGTGCAGTTCGACCTTCGGTACCCGGCGCAGGTAGTCGTCGAAATCCATCGTTCCCTCGGGGTCGCGGGGCGGGGCCGCATCCTATCCCGCGGCGTTAGCGACGCGTTACCGCTGCCGAAGATGAGAGACCGCTTAAGGAACGGTGCGTAGGCTCGCTGCGGGGCAAAGCGGACCGAGTTGAGAGATGAGCGCCACGCGAGCAGACAGATACGTCCACGCCAAGGTGCCAGAGGACATCACCCCCTGGTTCTGGGCCACCAAGATCGCGATGACCGCGACGGGAGAGGCGATCTCTGACGCGATGAACCAGCAGCTCGGCCCGGCGATCGCGGTGCCGATCATGCTCATCCTGCTGGCGGTGACGCTGCGCTGGCAGATGCGCCAGGACCGCTACCGGACCCTGCCGTACTGGTCGGTCGTCGCCGCGGTCTCGATCTTCGGCACCTCGGCCGCTGACGCCTTCCATGTCGGGATCGGCATGCCGTACTGGTCCACGACGCTGATGTACGGGGTGATCGTCACCGCGATCTTCATCTTCTGGTACCGCCACGAAGGCACGCTCAACATCCACAGCATCGTCAACCGGCGGCGCGAGCGCTACTACTGGCTGACGGTGCTCGGCTCGTTCGCGCTCGGGACGGCCACCGGCGACTTCACCGCCACCGGGCTCCACCTGGACTACCTCGGGTCGTTCCTGGTCTTCGGTGCGGTCATCCTGATCCCGCTCGTGCTCTGGCGCCGTGGCGTCAACCCCGTCTTCACGTTCTGGTTCGCGTACACGATCACCCGCCCGTTCGGTGCGTCCTGGGCCGACTACAGCGACATGCCGATCCATCAGGCCGGCCTCAACCTGGGGCAGATCCCGACCGCGATCTACCTCGGCCTGATCACCGCGGCGCTCGTCGCCTACATGCAGGCGCGGCGCATCGGCTACCACGACGATATCGTCGTCCCGGCAGCCGAGGTCGCGCCCGAGCCGGCCTAGCGGCGACCTGGACCGCACGGCGCCCGCGCCGTCGGATGGACGACAATCGGCGCGTGATCGTCGTCGCCGGAGAGGCACTGATGGACGTGCTCGCCGAGCCCGACGGCCGGCTCGTCGCGCTGCCGGGTGGCGCGGTGTTCAACGTCGCGCGCGCGCTCGGATGGCTGGGGGCCGACTGCTCCTACCTCGGGCGGATCTCCGACGATCGATTCGGAACCGAGCTGCGCAGTCGGTTGACCGAAGCCGGCGCACGCCTGGCGGTGGAGGAGCCGACGACCGTTCCGACGACGCTCGCGCTCGCCGAGCTCGACGACGGCGGCTCGGCACGCTATCGCTTCTACCACGTGCAGACTTCGGCCTCGCAGCTCGAGCCGGAGGTGATCCCACTCGATCTGCTCGACGGCGCCGACGCCTTCCTGGTCGGGGGGATCGTGCTCGGACTCGAGCCGGTCTCCTCGACACTGCTGTCCCTCGTGACGGTGGCGCCCGAGTCGCTCACGGTCGTGTGCGACCCCAACTGCCGGCCGAGCGCCATCGACGACCTGGCCGCCTACCGCCGCACGATCGGGGCGCTGATGCGACGGGTCGACATCGTCAAGGCGAGCGTCGAGGACCTCGCCCTGATCTGTGAGGGCGACGCCCCGCACGACGCGGCGCGCCGCCTGATCGCAAGCGGTCCATCCGCGGTGATCATCACCGATGGGCCCGGGCCGGTGGCGATCATCACCGCCGAGGACGCCGACGAGATCCCCGTCCCCGAGGTCGAGGTCGTCGACACCATCGGCGCGGGGGACGCGTTCGTGGCGGGGCTGCTCGACTGGTGGGTCGCCCGCGGCACCCCGAGGAGCTCGGCAGGCGATCTGGAGACCCTGCGCGCCGCCACCCGCTCCGCGGTCGAGGTCTCCGCCCGCGCGGTCCGCGTGCGCGGCGCCGGACTCGCACCGGCCTGAGCGTCCTCCAGCGGCGCGTGTCAGCCGGCCAGCATCTCGCCGAGGACCTCGGCCAGGTCGCCCGGCCCGGCCACCGCGTCGGCCTCGGCCAGGTCCGAAGCCGGGTGCGGTCCCGTCGCGACCCCTACGCACCGGACTCCGTCGGCCCGGGCGCAGGCGATGTCCCTGGGCGTGTCGCCGATCACGATCGTGTGCTCGCGCGGCCATGGCACGCCGTCAGCGCCGGCGCGGCGGCGCGCCAGTTCGGGCAGGACCGAGCGGTCCTCGGAGTCGGAGCCGAATCCGCCTTGACCACCCTCGAAGAACCGTCCGACGCCGGCTCGCCCCAGCTTGAGCCGGGCGATCGGCTCGAAGTTGCCGGTGACCAGGGAGAGTCGCACATCGTCCCGGGCGCTCAGCGACTCGAGCAGCTCCGGAATCCCGGGCAGCACTCGGTCGGAGAGGTCGGCGGGGCACAGGCGGGCGTAGGCCTCCACCGACGCTTCGCGGACCGCGGTCACGCCGTCGTCGATCGCCTCGGCGGATACGCCTCCGGCGAGCAGCAGGAGCCGCGCGATCTCACCGTCGGTTCGCCCCGCCGCGGACAGGGTGTGCTCGAACGTCGGGTCAAGGCCGTGCACGGTGTGGAGCGCCTCGCGCAGCGCGACCGCATGCTCGACCGAGGCGCGCCACACGAGCGTTCCGTCGATGTCGAACAGCAGAAGCGTCGGGGTGCTCACCGCGGTCACAGCACCTGAACGGTTTCGCTCAGCGCGCCAGCGACAGTCCGGGCGTCAGCTTCTGGGCGAACGCCGAGATCAGCTTCGCGGTCGCCTCGACGTCGGCCAGGTCCACCAGCTCGACCGACGAGTGCATGTAACGCAGCGGAACCGAGACGATCGCGGTGGCGATACCCGCGCGGCTGTTGTGAACGGCGTCGCCGTCGGTGCCCGTGGCGCGGCCGGCCGACTCGACCGTGTAGCCCATGCCGAGCTCGTCGGCGGTATCGATGAGCAGCTCGGTGACCACGGGGTGGACGATCGTGCCGCGGGTGATCACCGGTCCGGAACCGAGCGCATGCTTGGTGACCGGGCCGAGCGTGACGCCCGGCTGGTCGGTGGCGTGGGTCACATCGACGATCACGGCGATGTCGAAGTCAAGGCTGAACGCGCTGGTGCGGGCGCCGGACAGACTGGTCTCCTCCTGAACGACGGCCAGGCCGTAGACGTCGCCCGGCGAGCCGCCCGACTCCGCGACCTGGCGCGCGACCTCGGCGGCCACCCAGGCGCCGATGCGGTTGTCGAACGAGCGAGAGGCGACGCGGTCGCCGAGCAGCGTGACCGGCTCCGCGTCGATCACGCCGACGTCGCCGATGCGAACCGCGGCCCGCGCCGCATCGCCGTCCATGGCGCCGATGTCGAGGTGAAGATCCTTGATCTTGGGCGCTTTGCCCCGCTCGTCCTGGTCGAGCAGGTGAATCGGCTTGCGGCCGATCACGCCGAGGACGTCACCGCCGCGGGTGGCCAGGCGGACGCGCTGGCCGATGAGTTGAAAAGGGTCCCAGCCCCCCACCTCGCCGAAGTGCAGATAGCCGTCCTCGTCGATGTGGGTGACATGGATCCCGATCTCGTCGATATGGCCGATCACCGCCATGGACGGGCCGTCGGCGGTGCCCGGGACGCGGACGGACGAGGAGCCGATCCCGTCGACGCGGACGTCGTCGGAGAAGGCGCTGACTGAGTCGCGCCAGACTGCGGCAGGTCCCGTCTCGTGGCCGGAGGGGCCGGGGGTCCGGAGCAGTTGATCGAGTAGCGGAGGAGTGGCCATGGGCGCCGAGGTTATCCGCTTGTCCAAGCGCCGGTCCGGGGGCGGACCGGCGCTCAATATCCGTTGACTAGTCGAGGAGCTGGCGGAGCACGTACTGGAGGATTCCGCCGTGCCGGTAGTAGCGCTGCTCCTTGGGCGTGTCGATCCGAACCGTGACCTCGAATGACTGGTCGCCGGCCTTCACCGTGAGCGTCCGCGGGACCTCGTCCGCGTCCGCTATCCCCTCGATCGTGAATCGCTCCTCGCCCGTCAATCCAAGGGACTCCACCGACTCGCCGTCCTTGAACTGCAGCGGCAGCACGCCCATCCCGATCAGGTTGGACCGGTGGATGCGCTCGAACGACTGCGCGATCACGGCGCGCACGCCGAGCAGCCGCGTCCCCTTGGCCGCCCAATCGCGCGAGGACCCCGAGCCGTACTCCTTGCCGGCGAGGATCACCAGCGGCACGCCCGCGTCGATGTACTTCATCGCGGCGTCGTAGATCGACATCTCCTCGCCCTCGGCATCCGAGCCCAGGTAGCGCGTGACGCCGCCCTCGGTGCCCGGCGCGAGCTGGTTGCGCAGTCGCACGTTGGCGAACGTGCCGCGCATCATCACCTCGTGGTTGCCGCGGCGCGACCCAAATGAGTTGAAGTCGCGCGACTCAACATGGTTCTCGCCCAGGTACTGGGCGGCCGGGCCGTCCTTCTTGATCGAGCCGGCGGGGGAGATGTGGTCGGTGGTGACGCTGTCGCCGAGCTTGGCGAGCACTCGCGCGTCGACAATGTCCTCCAGCGGCTCGGGCTCGCGCGGCATCTCGTCGAAGAACGGCGGCCGGCGCACGTACGTCGAGCGCTCGTCCCACGCGAACGCCTCCCCGGTGGGGACCTCGAGCGAGTTCCAGCGCTCGTCGCCGTCGAACACGGCGCTGTAGCTCTTGTGGAACATGTCGGACTGGACGGCCTCCTGCACCACGTGCCCGACCTCGGCCGAGTCGGGCCAGATGTCCTTCAGGTACACCGGCTCACCGTCGGAGCCCTCACCCAACGGCTCGTCGTAGAGGTCGATGTCCATCGTCCCGGCCAGCGCGTAGGCGACGACCAGCGGCGGCGAGGCGAGGTAGTTCATCTTCACGTCGGGATTGATCCGCCCCTCGAAGTTGCGGTTGCCCGACAGCACCGAGACGACCGCGAGGTCCTCCGCCTGGACGACGTCGGAGACCTCGGTCGGCAGCGGCCCCGAGTTCCCGATGCAGGTGGTGCAGCCGTAGCCGACGAGGTTGAACCCGAGCGCGTCGAGGTACTCGTCGAGACCGGCGCGCTCCAGGTACTCGGTGACGACCTTCGAGCCCGGGGCCAGCGAGGTCTTCACCCACGGCTTGACCTTCAGGCCCTTCTGCACCGCGTTGCGCGCGAGCAGCCCTGCGCCGAGCATCACCGAGGGGTTCGAGGTGTTCGTGCACGAGGTGATCGCCGCGATCACGACACGTCCGTGGTCGAGCTCGGTCTCGGTGCCGTCAGCGAGCGTCACCGGCGTCCGGGCGATGCTGCGGTCGGCGACCTGCGCGCCGCCGGTCTCACCGTGGGGCGCGGAGCCGTGCGAGCTCAGGCCGTTCGTCGACGGGGCATCGCTGGCCGGGAACGACTCCCGGCCGGCCTCGTCGCCTGCGTCGTCATCCTCGTCGTCGGGCAGTAGCCCTTCGAGCGCGATGCGGAAGCCCGCCTTTGACTCGGTGAGCGACACGCGATCCTGCGGGCGCTTGGGTCCGGCGATCGACGGCACGACGTCGCCGAGGTCGAGCTCGATCTCGTCGGAGAACGTCGGCTCCTCGGAGTTCTCGTCGTGCCAGAGGCCCTGCTCCTTGGCATAGGCCTCGACCAGCGCGATCTGCTCGGCGGGACGCCCGGTGAACTCGAGGTAGCGCAGGGTCTCGGCGTCGATCGGGAAGATCGCACAGGTCGAGCCGAACTCGGGCGACATGTTGCCGATCGTGGCGCGGTCCGCGAGCGGCAGGCCGGCGAGTCCGGCACCGTGGAACTCGACGAACTTGCCGACGACGCCCCGTTCGCGCAGCATCTCGGTGACGGTCAGCACCAGGTCGGTCGCGGTGGCGCCCTCGGCGAGCTCTCCGGTGAGCTTGAAGCCGAGCACCTGAGGGATGAGCAGCGGCATCGCCTGGCCGAGCATCGCCGCCTCGGCCTCGATCCCGCCCACGCCCCAGCCGAGCACGCCGAGGCCATTGATCATCGTTGTGTGCGAGTCGGTGCCGACCAGCGAGTCGGGGTAGGCCCGCGCCTTGCCGCCGCCGCCGTCGCCGTCGTCCACGAACACAACGCGTGCCAGGTACTCGAGGTTGACCTGGTGCACGATCCCCGTGTCCGGCGGGACGACCTGGAAGTTCCGGAAGGCGCCCTGGCCCCAGCGCAGGAACGCGTAGCGCTCCTTGTTGCGCTCAAACTCCAGCTCGGCGTTCTTCTCGAACGCGGCGGGGGTGCCGAACGCGTCGACCTGCACCGAGTGGTCGATCACGAGCTCGGCGGGCACCAGCGGGTTGATCTTCTCGGGGTCGCCGTCCATCGTCGACATGGCGTCGCGCATCGCTGCCAGGTCGACGATCGCGGGGACGCCGGTGAAGTCCTGCATGACGACGCGCGCCGGTGTGAACGCGATCTCCTTGGACGGCTCCGCCTTCGCGTCCCAGGAGGCGAGCGCCTCGACGTCCTTCGCGCGGATCGACTCGCCGTCCTCGTTGCGCAGCAGGTTCTCCAAGAGGATCTTCAGCGAGAACGGCAACCTCGCGACGTCGAACTTCGACTGCAGAGCATCGAGCCGGTAGATCTCGAACGTCCGGTCGCCGACGGTGAGGTCGGCCCGGGCGCCGAAGCTGTCGGGATTGGTGGCCATGGGTTCAGAACTCCTGTACGTGTCCAGAATTCAGGGGCTCCCTACTCTATGCCCGCAATGCCGAGGGACGTCCTGCGCGCGACGGATGAGGAGGATCCCGACGGGGCCGTCCGGGTCACGAACATGGAGCTGTTCTTCGACCTCGTCTACGTGTTCGCGATCACCCAGCTGTCCGATTTTCTGTTCAACCACCAGACCGGGCACGGGATCCTCGAGGCGCTCGTCCTGTTCGTCGCGGTCTGGTGGGCCTGGAACTACACCGCGTGGGCGACCAACTGGCTGGACCCCGACCACCTCGCCGGGATCCTGCTGATGACCGTGCTCATGCTCCTGAGCCTGGTGATGGCCGCCGCACTGCCGGAGGCGTTCGAGAGCCGCGGCGCGCCCTTCGCCGTCGCCTACGCGCTGCTCCAGGTGCTGCGGACCGGCGTCGTCGCCTGGGCGTTTCCCGCGGGCGACCGCATGCGCGCCAACAACCTTCAGCTGCTCGGTTGGCTGGTCATCGGCGGCGCCATCTGGGTCGTGGGCGCCTACCTGCACGGCGACGCGCGCCTGCTGGTGTGGGCGGCCGCTGCGGTCGTTGAGCTGGCAGCTCCGCTGCACGGGTTCAGCCTGCCCGGGGTCGGCTCCACGCCGATCGAGGCCTGGAGGCTCACCGGATCGCATCTGGCCGAGCGCTATCAGCTGGTGCTGATGATCGCGCTCGGTGAGTCGGTGCTGCGGGTCGGTCTCACCTGGTCCGAACGCCACGGATCAGTCGCCGTCGACGCGGCGTTCGTGTTCGGCTTCCTCACCTCGGCGGCGCTGTGGGCCAGCTATTTCACCGGCACCGCGGAGCGCGGCGCCGCCCGGATCGCGGAGGAGGGAGGGGCCCGCACCGGCCGCTCGGCCTATGCCTATGCGCATGCCGTAATGGTCGCGGGAGTGATCGTCGTCGCGGTCGCGATCCACCTCGCGATCTACCGACCCCACCGCGACGCCGACCTGTTCTCGGTGCTCATGCTGCTCGGGGGGCCCGCGCTCTACCTCGCCGGCCTCGGGATGTTCAAGCGCGCCGCCCAACTGGCGAGCGCCCGCGCGCTGCTCGCGGGGATCGCCGTGCTCGGACTGGTCTCGCTCGTCGCGGTGGCCGGAGCCGACCGTCTCCTGCTGCTCGGTTGTGAGACCGCCGTGCTGCTCGCGCTCGTGGCGGTGGTGCGCCCGCTGGCCGACCGGGCAGAAACGGCGGACTGACCGCGCCGGCGAACAATTCCTACGTTCGTCTTACAGAGATCTTGTTCTGATCTTGGCGGCGATGTCGATGCTGCCCGGGTGTCCATTCTTCTGTACTCAGCCTCCGGCATGATCGCCGCCGCTGTGGCCGCCGTCTTCGCCGCGGGAGTGTGGGCGGAAGCCCACCGCGCCCCCGATCAGCCGTGAGCGCCACCACCGCCCCACGGCTCGGGGCCCTGACCCAGGGCCTGCGAGCGCGCGTGCTGGACCGCATCCGCCGCGCGCATCCCGAGCTGCTCGCCCTGGCCACGCTCGCCGCCGTCCTGAACCTGTGGGACCTCTCGCGCAACGACTGGGCCAACACGTTCTACTCAGGGGCGGTCCGCTCGATGGCCTCGAGCTGGCACGACTTCCTGTTCGCCTCCCTGGACCGCAGCGGCCTGATGACGGTCGACAAGCCGCCGGCGGCGCTCTGGGTCCAGGCGCTCTCGGCCCGGATCTTCGGCTTTCACCCGCTCTCGCTGCTCGTCCCCGAGGCGCTGATGGGCGTCGCGGCCGTGCTGCTGGCGGCCGATCTCACGCGCCGTCTGTTCGGGCGCCCGGCGGGGTTCGTCGCCGGTCTGGTGTTCGCGCTCACCCCGATCACCGTCGCGATGGCCCGCCACAACAACCCCGACGAGCTGCTCATCCTCTGCTGCGTGGCCGCGATGTGGTGCGCGGTGCGTGGCTTCCAGGACGGCCGTACGCGCTGGCTGCTGTGGTGCGGGGCGCTGATCGGGCTCGGCTTCGAGGCGAAGATGGCAGTCGCCCTGTTCGTGGTCCCGGGCATCGCGGTCGCCTGGCTGTGGCTCGCCCCGGCGGGCCGCGGCACCTGGCATGCGCTCCGCCAGCTGCTCTGGGCGGGGCTGGTGCTCGCCGCCGTGGCGCTCGCCTGGCCGCTGCTGGTCACGCTCACCCCGGCCGCCGATCGCCCCTGGATCTCAGGGACCAGCGACAACTCGGTGTGGTCGCTGATCGTCGGCTACAACGGCGTCGGCCGTGTTGCCGGGCAGGCGGGCGGGACCGGCGGCGGGGGAGGCGGCTTCGGTGGCGGCTCCGCCGGCGTCTTCCGGCTGCTCGACTCGACCCTCGGCGGGCAGGCCGGGTGGCTGCTCGGGTTCGCTCTGGTCGCCGGGCTCGGCCTCCTCGCCATCACCCGGTTCAGGCGCACTGACCCGCGGACCGCATGGGTGCTCGCGGTCGGCGGCGCGGCGCTCGTCTCAGCGGTCGTGTTCAGCGCCGCCTCGGGCATCTTCCACCCCTATTACGTCTCGTTCCTCGCTCCGTGGGTGGCGATGCTCGTGGGTGCGGGCGCCGGCGTCGCGCTCTCGGCCGGTCGCGCCGGTCAGATCGTGGGTGTGCTTGCGATCACCGCCGGAGCGGTCTCCGAGTTCGTCGTGCTCGGCGGGATTCAGGGGTCGGTCGGCTGGGCGAGGCCGCTGGTGGTCGCCGTGTGCGCTCTGTGCGTGGTCGCGATCGGCGTGCGGATGTTGTCGGCGCGGCTGCGGGCGGTCGCCGTCGGGGCGGCGCTGGCCGCGCTGCTCGCCGCGCCCGCGGCGTGGGCGTTCGACACGCTCGGGCACGCCACCAGCTCGACCTTCCCGGCCGGTGGCCCGGCGAACGCGACCTCGCTCGGCGGGTTCGGGGGTCACGGATTCAGCGGCCGGTTCGGCGGCCGCCGTGGGACGTTCCCCGGGGGCGGTTCGATCCCGGGTGGCGGGTCGCGTGCCGGTGGCTCGAGCTCTGGCGGCTTCCCCGGCGCCGGCTCGGGCTCCGGCGGCTTCCCGGGCGGCGGCTCGTTCGGCCCCGGCTCAGGCGCCCGCTCCTCCGGTCGCGCCGGCGGCGCCGCAGGCGGGGGCGGCTTCTCAGGCGGCGGCCCCAGCTTCGGCTCGGACTCGGCCACGCTCACCGCGGCATCCCGTTACGCCAGGAGTCACGGCGGTGGCACGGTCGGCGTCGAGAGCCAGAGCTCCGCCGCCGACGCGATCCTCGCCGGCGCGGACAACGTGGCCGGGCTCGGCGGCTTCTCCGGGGTCGAGTCGAGCGTGAGCGTGCGCTGGCTGGCGACCGAGGTCCGGGACGGCCACCTGCGCTGGCTGCTCGCCGAAAGCTCGACAGCGGGCGGCTTCGGCGGCGGCAGCTTCGGCCGCCGCACGGGCGGCTTTGGCGGCGGCAGCCGCTTCGGCAACAACGGCGGCACCTTCGGCAGCGGCAACAGCCCATTCGGCAGCGGGAGGAGCCCCTTCGGCGCCGGCAGCAACTCATTCGGCAACCGAAACGGCCACCCCGGCGGCCGCGGCGGCTTCTCCGACGGCCGCACCGGCTCCGAGACTGCCTTCGCCATCGCCGAGAAGGTCGCCCGCAAGGTGACGCTCACCGTCAACGGCGCCAAGGTCACCCTCTACGACCTCAAGGGCAAGGCCGCCGCCATCCTCGCCGCCGCCAACGCCCGGTCCACCTCGTCGGGCTCCACCGACACCATCTGACCGCACTCAGAGCGTGAAACCGGGCGATGCGCCCGCCAGCACGCCCAGAGTCATGCCGGTTGCGGAGGAGCGGGGGATCCGTTCCGATCGCCCTCGCGGGCCTCACACCGACCGCCCACGCTCCGCGCACCGCAAGCGGGGCGACTCGGAACGGATCCCCCGCTACAACCCTGGTGGATGGCGTTCCACGAACCCTGCGAACTCGCCGCCGCCCCGTGACCAGCGGCTGCCGTACTCGGCGAGCGCGACGGTGTCGAAACGCCAGCCGGCGATGTCCATCCAGACGTGCCCGACGCTCGCGTAGATCGTGACCCAGTTGCCGGGACCCGGGTCGCCGTAGCTCTCGAAGTCGCCCGAGACCTCGGGCGCGGAGATCAGGCCGGCGGCGGCCAGCACGTAGGAGACCGAGCCGGAGCAGTCGTAGCCGTCGGCCTGGAAGGACGCGTGGCCACCGCCCCAGATGTAGGGGAGGGTGGCGATCGCGTTGCCGGCCGCGATCATCTGCTTGACCGCCTCGGGTGCGCCGGCCGGGGCCTGGACATACCCATTGGTGTCGATTGCGAGGCCGCCGACGCCGGCGTTGCCGGTCTGCGCGGCGCGCCGGGCGGCTGCCGCGGCCTTCGCCTCCTCGACGTTCAGCTTGTGCTGCAGCGCGCCGACGTGGGCCTCGACCGCGTGGTAGCGGCCGGCCGCGCGAGCGCGCTTGGAAATCTCCTGGAGGCGCTCGTTCTCCAGCGCCGCCTGCAGCGCGGCGACCTGGTTGCGCTGCCCCAGCACGGCCTCGGCGAGCGCGCGGTCCTTCTTCTCCAGCCCGCCGAGCCGTCTGGCCTCTTCGGAGACCTGCTGGCGGGCGATGCGCGTGATATCGACGATCGAGGCGTCCTGGTGGCCCATCTTGTGCAGGAAGCTGACCTCGTTGAGGAGCTGCCCGAACCCCTTGGAGTTGAGGATCACCGTGACGAGGTTGGGCTTGGCACCCTCGTAGCCGGCGACGAGGTTCGCTGACAGCGCCTTGGTGGCCAGGTGCAGACGGTTCTCGAGCTTGATCAGGTGGTCGCGCGAGGCGAGCAGCTCGCCCTGGACCTTGCGCAGCTCGCCGACCCGGGCGTCGAGCGAGGTCTGCAACCGGTTCAGGCGTGCTTCGGCATTGGCGATGCCGCCGTTGGTCGACGCGATCTGGCTGGAGTCGGCGTTGATCTCGCTGCGCAGCGCCGCGGCGGCGTTCTTGGCGGTCGAGATCTGCCCCTGCAGGTCGGCGGACCCGGTCGAGGCGAAGGAGGTGCCGAGCGTGGCAGCGCCGACGGACAGGGCCGCGGCGGCGCGCAACGCCCATGGGTGTCGATACAGGTGCGGGGGCATGACTACGAGGGGGCCCGAGTCATCACCCTCGAGCGGAGCAGCGCGGATCACCCTAACACGGCCCGTCGCGCTGTCACGCCGGGACCCTGCTCTGCACGAAATCCTGCAAACGCCCGCTTTTGGGAGGTTTCCGGCGCTCGCTGCCGACGGCTGCGATCGTCTGTGCGATGAGCGACGCCACCCCCGCCGCCGGCGCCCAGGGGCCCTTTCAGCTCGCCGAGTGGCTGCTCGGTGAGTGGCGCGTGACCCGGGTCATCAACGACGGCGCGGGCCACTTCCACGGCCGCGCGCGCTTCGCTCCGGACCCCGAGTCGCCGGCGATCATCCTGTGGCACGAGCACGGCCGCCTGCGGCTGGGCGCCCACGACGGACCGGCCGGGCGCACGCTCCGGATCGAGCCGGCCCCCACCGGCGCCTGGCAGGTTCGCTTCGCCGACGGCCGCCCGTTCCATCCGCTCGACCTGGCGAGCGGCGGCGACGACGTCGACCACCTCTGCGGTGCCGACACCTACCGCGGGCACTACGAACTTCAACCGCCGGACCGCTTCACCGTCGCCTGGCGGGTCACCGGCCCGGCCAAGGACGACCTGATCGAGACGGTCTACGAGCGCGCGGCCTGAGCGGCCCGCCGCGCGAGCTTCACGCGGTCGGTCTTGACCAGCGCGACCTTGCGCAACCGGACGTTATGCGGCGTCACCTCGACGCACTCGTCGACGCGCACGAACTCCATCGCCTGATCGAGCGACAGCTCCCGCTTGGGCACGAGCCGCACGAGCTCGTCGGCGGTCGAGGAGCGCATGTTGGTCAGGTGCTTTTCCTTGGTCGCGTTGACGTCGAGATCCTCGGCGCGGGAGTTCTCCCCGACGATCATCCCCTCGTAGACCTCGTCGCCCGGTTCGACGAACAGCGTCCCGCGCTCCTGGAGGTTGAACAGGGCGAAGGCTGCGACGGTCCCGCGCCGGTCCGAGACCAGCGATCCGGTGGGGCGGGTGCGCAGGTCGCCATGCCACGGCTCCCAGCGATCGAAGACGTGATGCACCAAGCCGGTCCCGCGGGTCTCGGTGAGGAACTCGGTGCGAAAGCCGATCAGCCCGCGCGCGGGGACCAGGTACTCCATTCGCACCCAGCCCGTGCCATGGTTGACCATCTGCTCCAGTCGCCCCTTGCGCAGCGCCAGCAGCTGGGTGAGCACGCCGACGTAGTCCTCGGGGATGTCGACGCTCATCCGCTCGACCGGCTCGTGGGGGCGCCCGTCGATCTCCCGGGTGACGACCTGGGGCTTTCCGACGGTCAGCTCGAAGCCCTCGCGGCGCATGAGCTCGACGAGCACCGCGAGCGCCAGCTCGCCGCGACCCTGGACCTCCCAGACGTCGGGCCGATCGGTTTCGGAGACGCGCAGCGAGACGTTGCCGACGAGCTCGCGGTCGAGGCGCGCCTTGACCTGGCTGGCGGTGAGCAGCGACCCGTCCTGGCCGGCCAGCGGGGAGGAGTTGATCCCGATCGTGACCGACAGCGAGGGCTCGTCGACGGTGATCACCGGGAGC
>DATJTS010000033.1:0-5280 GCA_035503035.1 Solirubrobacteraceae bacterium | reverse complement strand
CGCCGACGAGGCTGATGAAGACGATGAAGATGGCGAAGAAGACGATCTGAGCTCCCTCGAAGAGGAGGGCGATATCGCCGCCGACTACATCGAAGGGCTGCTCGACATCGCCGACCTCGACGGCGACATCGACATGGACGTCGAGGGCGACCGGGCGGTCGTCTCCGTCGTCGGCGCCACCCTCGACGAGCTCGTCGGCGACGACGGCGAGGTGCTCGAGGCGCTTCAGGAGCTGACCCGGCTTGCGGTGCACAGGAAGACCGGGACCAGGGCCCGGCTCATGCTCGACGTGGGCGGCTTCCGCGTGCGGCGCCGAGCTGAGCTGGCCGACCTCGGCCGCTCGGTCGCGGATGAGGTGGCGCGCACCGGCGAGCCGAAGAAGCTGCGTGCGATGTCCCCGTTTGAGCGGAAGATCATCCACGACGCGGTCGCGGTCGCCGGACTCCGGAGCGAGTCCGAGGGCGAAGAGCCGAACCGGCGCGTGGTGGTCTTCCCCGCCGGCTGAGGACCGCTCTTGACCCCTGACCAACTCGATCTCCCCCTGCCCTCGGCCGAGGCGATCGCCGAGTTCGGTGATTCGCTCGCAAAGGCGCAGCGCTACGTCGGGTTGCTCGCAACCGACGGGGTGACGCGCGGGCTCATCGGCCCGAGGGAGACCGCGCGACTGTGGGACCGGCATCTGCTGAACTGCGCCCTGGTGGCCGAAATGGTGCCAGACCAGGGCGAACTCGTCGACATTGGCTCCGGTGCCGGACTGCCGGGAGTCGTCCTGGCGATGCTACGGCCCCGCCTCCACGTCGTGCTGCTTGAGCCGCTACTGCGTCGCTCGGTCTTTCTCGAGGAGTGCGTGAGCGCGCTCGATCTGCCCAACGCGACCGTGCTCCGCGCCCGGGCCGAGGAGAAGGCGGCGTCCAGGATCAGCGCCGACGTCGCGACGGCGCGGGCGGTGGCACCCCTCGATCGCCTCGTCGGCTGGGCGGCGGGCCTGCTGCGCCCCGGCGGCGAGCTGCTGGCGATCAAGGGACAGTCCGCAGCGGCGGAACTCGAGGCGGCTGAGCCGGTTCTGTCCGCACTTGGCGTGCGGAGTGCGGAGGTTCTGCAGGCCGGTCACGGTAGGGTCGTATCTGCGACAACGATTGTCCGTGTCGTTATGGGAGGACACGGCCGAGAGGAGCGAGCAGGTGCTCAGCGCAATCGGCGTGGGGTGGCCTGACGGGGGAACCGCCCTGGCAGCAGGCGTGCCCGGGCTCGGTTGGCCGCAGCTCCGGCTGGCTCCCGTGTCTTCCGAATCCTCCGAGCAGGTCTCGATCGAGCAGGGCGCGAACGATATGTCCGTAAACGGCCTCGAGGACCCCCACCTTCCCGGGTCGGACCGGGTTCGGAGCGCGCTGGCGGCGGCGGTTTCACGTGGAACCACCGGCGCCGTGATGACCGTCGGCGCCGTGGACGGTGCCCTCAGCAGTGATGGAGAGCAGATGCCGACGCAACCCTCTGCAAGAGAATCACAGGTCGTCGTGCCAGAGGTGCCGCTGGCGGCCACCGCTGACACGCCGATCGGCCGCGCGGCCGAGGCCGCCGTCGGGGTCCGCGGCGGCAAGGAAGACTGGCCGCGCCCGGCCAGGTGCCGGATCATGACGGTGGCGAACCAGAAGGGCGGCGTGGGCAAGACCACCACCGCCGTCAACCTGGCCGCGAGCCTGTCCCAGCACGGCGTCCGGGTGCTCGTCGTCGACCTCGACCCGCAGGGCAACGCCTCGACCGCGCTGAACGTGGATCACCATGTCGGTCGCGCGTCGATTTACAACGCGCTGGTCGACGAGCGTCCGCTCGGCGAGATCATCACCGAGGTGCCGGAGATGCCCAATCTCTTCTGCGCGCCCGCCACCATCGACCTGGCAGGCGCCGAGATCGAGCTGGTGCCGATGGTCGCCCGCGAGGGTCGGCTGTCCCGGGCGATCGAGCAGCTCGACACCTCGAAATTCGACTACGTGCTGATCGACTGCCCGCCGTCCCTCGGCCTGCTCACGGTCAACGCGCTGGTGGCGGCCGAGGAAGTGCTGATCCCGATCCAGTGCGAGTACTACGCGCTCGAGGGACTCGAGCAGCTGCTCCGCACCGTCGAGCTCGTCCGCGCCCACCTGAACTCCAAGCTGCAGATCACCACGATCCTGCTGACGATGTACGACGGCCGGACCCGGCTCGCCACCCAGGTAGCCGACGACGTCCGCGAGCACTTCAACGACGTCGTCCTCCACACGATCATCCCCCGCTCGGTCCGCGTCTCCGAGGCGCCTTCGTACGGGCAGTCCGTGATTACCTACGATCCTTCTTCTTCGGGCGCAGTCGCCTACGCCGAGGCGGCTCGCGAGCTTGCCTACCGGGCGATTACTGCCTAAGTTTCGGTCGCGGGTCGCGGGTCGCGGGTCGCGGGTAGCGGGTCGCGGGTCGCTGGGGTCGCGGTGGTGCTATCCGCGCTGTCGGCCCTCGCCCGAGAAGGTCACTCTGGCGTGGGCCGAACGCGCGGTGGCGCACCACTCGCGACCCCCGCTTGTCCGGGTCCGGTGGAGCAGAAGTCAAAAGGCCGCTCGGGCATCTCTTCTATAGCTAACGCCAACCGCTTGGGCTCTGGTGCTCCTGTGTCGAGCTTGACGCGCGCGATTGTGGTCGGAGTCGACTCCCGCCTGTTCTGGGCGCGAGGCATCGTCGCCATTGCAGACACCCCGTTCGGGGGCTCTCCTGCGGCTGAGGGAGGGGTCGAGGCGCAGGGAAGTCTGCGGACCTTCCGAAGGAGCGTCCGCAGAAACTTACCCTCGCCGCGCGCCCCGCCGCAGAAGTTAGGTTTTGACTTTGACTTTGACCTTGGCCCGAACCCTTCGCCCGACGCCTACGGCTGGGAAGCGTCGGCCTCGGGGGACATGGCCTTGACGATGCGCTCGAGGTCGTCGATGGTGGCGAACTCGACGGTGATCTTGCCCTTCTTGGCGCCCATCTCTACCTTGACCCGTGTCTCGAACAGATCCGAGAGCCGGTCGGACAGGTGCCGCAGGGCGGGGGCGACTGGCCTCGAGGCGACCGTTCTGCGGGCGGCCTTAGCGGTTCCGTCGTCGCCGCCGAGGGAGACGATCTCCTCGACCGTCCGGACCGAGAGGCCTTCCTCGACGATCCGCTTGGCCAGGCGCTCCTGGGCCAGTGGCGAGTCGAGTCCGAGCAAGGCGCGGGCGTGACCCGCGCTGAGCACGCCGGCCGCGACGCGACGCTGGACTGTGGGCGGCAGGCCGAGCAGGCGGAGAGTGTTGCTGATGTGCGGGCGGGAGCGGCCGATCCGCTGCGCGAGCTGTTCGTGGGTCGCGCCGAAGTCGTCGAGCAGTTGCTTGTAGGCGGCCGCCTCCTCGAGCGGGTCGAGCTGCGCGCGATGCAGGTTCTCGATGAGGGCGTCGCGGAGCATGTCGTTGTCGGACGTCTCGCGGACGATGGCCGGGATGTACTCGAGTCCGGCGCGCTGTGACGCTCGCATCCGGCGCTCGCCCATCACGAGCTCGTACCGGCCGGGGCCGAGCTTCCGCACCACCACCGGCTGCAGGAGGCCGACCTCGGCGATGGAGGCGGCGAGCTCCTCGAGCGCATCTTCGTCGAAGGTCAGGCGCGGCTGACGGGGGTTGGGCGTGATCGAGGCGATCGCCACTTCCTCGAAGTAGGCGCCGTCGACCGGGCGGAGCCCGTTATCGCCCTCGGCCGAGGGACGCCTTCCCGGCGCGTCGACTGAGTAGTCGGAGGTGGCCCCGACCGCGCCCTGCGGGTGAGTGGAGTCAACCGCTCCGGCCGATCCAGCCGAGCCGACCGCGCCCTGATTCGTGCGCTGAGCGTCCGGTATTAGTGCCCCGAGGCCCTTGCCGAGACCTCGCCGTTGCTGCGCCACTATCTCTCCTGTGTACGTGCTCGTGTAGCCGCCGAGACGACCGAGGCTGGTCATGGAGCGTCCCGAGCCGCGGTCGTCGGTTCCAATGTAACGGCAACCAATGGTCGGTTTCACGTGAAACGATGCGCCACCGGTTCTGCCCGGGCGGCCACGTTTCACGTGAAACCGAGCCAGTAGGGCGAAGCCGGGCCCGCTAGACCGAGACGGTCGCGGTCACGGCCGCGATCGCGGTCAGGAACTCGTCGACGTCGCTCTCCTGGGTGTCGAAGGCGGTCATCCACCGGACCGTGGACGTCGACTCATCCCAGACATGGAACATCCAGTCTCGCTGCAGCGAGGCTACGTGGCCGGGGTTCAGGCGGGCGAAGACCGCGTCGGCCTGGACAGGGTAGACCACCTCAACTTCGGGAATGGTGGCGAGCCCGTCCGCCAGCCGGGCCGCCATGGCGTTGGCGTGCGCGGCGTTCCGCAGCCAGAGGTTATCGGCCAGCAGCGCGTTGAACTGCGCGCCGAGAAAGCGCATCTTGGACGAGAGCTGCATGTGCTGCTTGCGAAGGTACTTAGCGTCGGCTCCATCCTCCGCGTGCATCACGATCACGGCCTCGACCCCCATGGCCCCGTTCTTGGTCGCGCCGAAGCTGAGCACGTCCGCGCAGGAGGCGATCTCGGCGATGGGGCAGCCGAGGAACGCGGCTGCGTTGGCCAGCCGCGCGCCGTCCAGGAAGACCCGCAACTGGTTGGCCGCGCAGAACTCCTTGATCGCGCGCAGCTCCGCCAGGGAGTAGCAGGTGCCGAACTCGGTGGACTGGGTGAGGGCGACCACGCCCGGCTGAGCGAAGTGCTCGTCGCCGCGCCCGACCAGCCGCCCGGCGATCAGCTCGGGCGTGATCTTGCCGTCGGCCGAGGGGACCGTCAGCAGCTTGGTGCCGAGGATTCGCTCGGCCGCGCCGCATTCGTCGGTGTTGATGTGCGCGGTCTCGGCGCAGATGACGGCCTCGTGCCGGCCGAGCAGGAGGCCGAGGCCGAGCACGTTCGCCCCGCTCCCGTTGAGCACCAGGTAAGCGTCGCCCTCCGCGCCGCAGAGCCGTCTGAGATCGGCGGTCGCCTGCTCCGTCCACGGGTCGGCGCCGTAGGCAGTCGCGTCGCCGGCGTTGGCCTCGACAATGGCGCGCATGACATCCGGGTGGGTGCCCGCGTGGTTGTCGCTGCCAAAACTCTTCCGTGGTGCCTGGCCGGTCATCCGGTCCTCCAAGTGCATAACTAAAGATCAGCGGTCACAGCATTCCCTGCCGGTGAGCGGGGTACCATGCCAAAATAGTGGCTAGTTCACGCTGACCTGATCGGGGAACAGAACGGGATGTCGC
>DATJTS010000032.1:0-5003 GCA_035503035.1 Solirubrobacteraceae bacterium | reverse complement strand
CAAGACCAGGTTCGACGAGTTCTCGCGCTCGCAGAAGGACGTCGCGCAGTACATCGTCGACCATCTCGACGAGGCCGCCTTCCAGACCGCGGAGGAGCTGGCCCGCCGGGCGAACACCTCGTCCAGCACGGTCGTGCGCTTCTCCCAGGCGCTTGGCTTCGAGGGCTTCCCCGAGCTGCAGCAGGCAGCGCGCGACGAGTACCGCCGGCGCGTCGGCGGCATCGGCACCGGCGCCGCCGTTGCGGGCGAGGCGCACGGAGCCACGCCGCTGTTCTCCCTTGACCACACCGAGTTCGAAGCCGCGCTGGCCGCCGATCACGTCAACCTGGAGGACACGGCGCACAAGCTCTCGCGCACCGACGTCGAGGCGGCCGTCGACGCGATCGTCTCCGCCGAGCGGGTGCTGATCGCCGGGACCGACCAGATGGCGTTCTTCGCCAGCTACCTGCGTCATCTGCTGATGCTGCTCGACCTTCGTGCCGAGGTGGTGGCCAGCCCCTCCCAGGAGGCACTCGGGCGGCTCTCCAGGATCGATGGTGAGACGCTCGTCATCGGTCTCTCCGCAGGACGGCCGCACCCGCTGATCACCCGCACGATGAAGCTCGCGCGGCACCGCAAGGCCACGACGCTGGCGATCACCGACGCGACGCTGTCCGAGGTCGCTCGCCTGGCGCGGATCCGGCTCTATTACTCATCGAACACGCCGGCGTTCGTGCGCTCGCACACGGCGCTGCTGTCGATCATCCAGGCGCTCGCCTACGGCGTCTACGCGCGCGACGCACAGCAGTACGACGTGCGCATCAAGGCGTTCCGCCTCAAGTAGCTGCGCCAGCGGGGCTGGCTGGGACGATCGGCGCCACCAGCAGCGACTGCGTCGCGTGACCGATGCGGCCGCGGCGGTCATAGAGCACGCTCTCCGCGCCGGCGACGCTGCCCGCACGGACCCGCATCCGCGAGCGCAATGCGACCCACTCGTCGACCGGTTCTCGCTCCAGGTAGATCGTGAGGTCGGGGTTGATGAACGTGTGCTCGGTCCAGCTGAGCACCGAGCTGATCCCGTTGCCGAAGTCTCCGGCGGCCGCGACCCGGTCCACCGGGAGGGTCTCGTCCCCGGCGAGGACCTCGTGGCGCAGGCGAAACCATGCCGTCGCCGGGCCGCGCTCGAAGAACCGGCCCTCGACGAACCGGATCTCCATCCCGTCGACCGGGAACAGCGGTCGCCCGACAGGCTTCCAGTCGGTCGGCTCGCCCTCCTCGGGGCCGGGGAACGGAAGCCCCTCGTGCGGTGAGGCGTCGAACTCGCTCGGCGCGAGGAACAGCGCCCGGGCGCGCGTGACCGCCTGCCCGCCGGGGCCGAGCAGCGTGGCGTCGAGCGACGTCACCCGCCGCCCGGGGCGGATCACCTCGATGCGTGGGATGAGAGGTCCGCGCGGGTTGGGGCGCAGGAGCTCGCAGGTGAGCCGCGCCAGCACCAGGCCGGTGCCGTCGACCTGCGCGGAGAGCAGATGGGCGAGCAGCGCGGCCGGCGCGCCGCCGTGCAGCGCTCCCTCCGCCCACGGCCCGTCGCACACCGGGTCTGCGACATATCCGTCGCCATCACGGACAAACAGCGCCGGGGCGTTCATCGGCCCGGAACCTAGCGTGCGGATAAACTTGCCTGCATGAGCACGAACGGCCACAACTCCCGCGACGAGGCGACGTTCACCGTCAAGAGCGGCCTCGCCGAAATGCTCAAGGGCGGCGTCATCATGGACGTCGTCACCCCGGAGGAGGCGAAGATCGCCGAGGATGCAGGGGCCTGTGCGGTGATGGCGCTCGAGCGAGTGCCCGCCGACATCCGCCGGGACGGCGGTGTGGCCCGTATGTCCGATCCGGAGATGATCAAGGGAATCCAGGACGCGGTCACGATCCCGGTGATGGCGAAAGCTCGCATCGGCCACTTTGCCGAGGCTCAGGTGCTCGAGGCGCTCGAGGTCGACTACATCGACGAATCCGAGGTCCTCACACCCGCCGACGAGGCCAACCACATCGACAAGTGGTCCTACAAGGTGCCGTTCGTGTGCGGCGCGACCAATCTCGGCGAGGCGCTGCGCCGGATCGGCGAGGGCGCGGCGATGATCCGCTCCAAGGGTGAGGCCGGGACCGGCGACATCGTCGAAGCGGTCCGCCATCTGCGCCGGATCCGCTCGGAGATGCGTGCGCTGACGCTGATGGATCCGGAGGAGCTTCCGACCGCCGCCAAGGAGCTCGCTTCCCCGCTGCCGCTCGTGCGCCAGATTGCGGCCGAGGGGCGTCTGCCGGTGGTGCTCTTCTGCGCGGGCGGGATCGCCACCCCGGCCGATGCATCGCTGGTCATGCAGCTCGGCGCCGAAGGTGTGTTCGTCGGCTCGGGGATCTTCAAGTCCTCCAATCCGGCCGAGCGCGCGAAGGCGATCGTCGAGGCGACGACGCACTTCCGTGACCCGGCCCGCGTGGCTGCCGCCTCGACCGGACTCGGTCAGGCGATGACGAGCATCGAGACGTCGAAGCTCGAGTCCGAGCAGCTGCTCGCCTCCCGCGGCTGGTAGTGGCCAGGACATCCCCGCAGGGCGCCCCGTGCGTCGGGGTGCTCGCGCTGCAGGGCGACTTCGAGGCCCATGCCCGGTTGCTGGGCCGGCTGGGCGCCTCAGCCCGTGAGGTGCGGGTGCCGGCCGATCTGGACGGGCTCGACGCGCTCGTGCTCCCCGGCGGAGAGTCGACGACGATGACGCTCGGGATCGAGCGCGAGGGCCTGTCCGAGCCGCTGCGAGCGCTCGCCGCCTCCGGCACCCCGATCCTCGGCACCTGTGCGGGGATGATCATCCTCGACCGCGAGCATCTCGGCATCCTCGACATCCTCGCCCACCGCAACGCGTTCGGACGTCAGGTGCGCTCCTTCGAGGCCGACCTCCAGATCACCGGCGTGAGCGGTGATCCCGTGCACGCCGTCTTCATCCGCGCGCCCTGGGCCGCCGAGACGGGGCCTGAGGTCGAGATCCTCGCCGAGGTCGACGGCCACCCGGTCGCCGTCCGTCAGGACAAGATCGTCGCGATCTCGTTCCACCCCGAGCTGAGCGGCGAGCCGCGCCTGCACGAGCTGATGCTCGGGCTGATCGACTGAAGGCCCGCTCGGACGACCGCGACGGCGGCTCAGACGACGAGGCCGTGGCGCATCGTGTTCTCGCTCACGGCGCGCTGGGAGACGAACTGCAGCAGGTAGTCCGGCCCACCGGCCTTCAGACCGGTTCCGGAGAGGCGGTTGCCGCCGAATGGCTGGCGGGCGACCATCGCGCCGGTGATGCCCCGATTGACGTACAGGTTCCCGACCGGCGTGCGAGCCCGGACGCGCCGCACCACCGACGGATCACGGGTGAAGAGCCCCCCGGTGAGCGCGAACGACAACGAGTCGACGACGTCGCAGGCATGCTCGACGTCGCGCACCCGCTGCACCGCCAGGACCGGGCCGAAGATCTCCTCGCCAAGCACCGGCGAGTCCTCGGGGAGGTCGGCGGCGAGCGTCGGCGGGGCGAACCAGCCCTGGCTCTCGCTGAAACCGGCGGCATCGGCCTGAGCCACGACCGTGCCGCTGTCGCCGGCGATCTCCACGTAGCGGGCCACCCGCTCGGCGGCCTCGCGTTCGATCACCGGCGGAACGTCGACGCCGAGCGTCTGCGCCTGGTCGACGAGCAGCGACCGGACGGCACCCGCCAACCGCTCCAGCAACTGGTCGGCGATCGCCTCGTGGACGAGCAGGCGCGAGGCGGCCGAGCACTTCTGACCCGCGTAGTTGAAGGCCGAGCCGATGACCGCGGGCACGACCTCGTCGAGGTCGGCGTCGCTGTCGACGATCACGCAGTTCTTGCCGCCGAGCTCGGCGACGACGGCCTTGAAGTGGCGCTCGTTCGTCTCGGCCGCGGCACGGACGATCGAGCGCCCGACGGGCAGCGATCCGGTGAACGCGATCACGTGGACCCGCGGATCGCGCACCAGTGCCTCACCGACCTCGCCGGCTCCGGGCAGGATCGAGAGCACCGGGTCCGGGACGCCGCCGGCTCGCAGGGCGTCGACAAGCCGCGAGGCCATCAGCGGCGACTGCTCGGCCGGCTTGAGCACGACCGCGTTGCCGGCGGCGAGCGCGGCCGAGGTCATCCCGCACGGGATCGCCAGCGGGAAGTTCCAGGGCGAGATCACCGCCGCCACCCCGCGCCCGCTGTAGGTCATCTCGTTGCGCTCCCCAGGGACCTGCAGCAGCGGCCGCCCGCGCCCGAGCTCGATCGCGCCGCGCGCGTAGTACTCGAGGAAGTCGATCGCCTCGCACACGTCGCCGTCGGCCTCCAGCCAGGGCTTGGCGCATTCGCGGACCTCGAGCGCGGCGAGCTCCAGGCGGCGCTCGCGCATCCACGCGGCCGCGCGCAGCAGGCAGGCGGCACGCTCCTCGGCCGGCAGGTCACGCCACGCCGGGGCGGCTCGCTCGGCCACAGAGACCGCCCGGTGAACCTCGTCGACGGTCGCGGCGGCGCACTCCGCAACCACGCGGGTCGGTGTCCCCGGGTCGGTCGAGGTGAAGTCCGCGGCCCGTCGTGTCTCGCCGTCGATCCGGACCGGGACCGGCAGCGGGAGCTCGCGGTCGGCGGCTGCCAGCGCGTCGTCGAGCCCGGCGCGCACCGAGGAGCGGCGCAGCTCAAGGATCGGCTCGTTGGCGAAGGCGGGGAGGTCCACGGCAGGCGCTACGGCGCGGCGAGCAACTCGTCGATCGGGACCCCGCTCGCCTGGGCGGACAGGAACGAATCGTTGCTCGTGTTCTCGAGCAGCCGGCGCACCAGGTACGCCATCCCGGCGACGAGGTCGCCGACCGGGCAGTAGGCGCGCACCCGGAACCCCCGCGCAGAGAGCGCGGTCGCCAGATCATCGCCGAGGCCGCGCAGGATCTGGAGCTCGAGATCGTCGCCGGACCCGGCCTGATTCGACACGCGGTCATAGGCGAT
>DATJTS010000031.1:0-35196 GCA_035503035.1 Solirubrobacteraceae bacterium | reverse complement strand
ACGGATAACGGCAGCGCTGCACCCTCGGGACCGGCAAATCCTTGCAACTCCAGAGTTCCCTGTGCCCGCTCGTCTCTCTCACCGCTCGTCGCCTCCGCGCACTCCGCGCAGGGAATCGCCGGTGCGCGGAACGGGTGGCTCCGCGGGCCGGCCCTCGGGGCGCACGCCCTCAAAGGGCCCGACCGCGAAGCGGCTGGACCTCCAGGGCGTGCGGGCGGTCGCAGTGCTGCTGGTTGCGCTGAACCACGCACGGGTTCCGGGCTTGGGGGGTGGCTACGTCGGCGTCGACGTCTTCTTCGTCCTCTCGGGTTACTTCATCACCGGTCTGCTGCTCCGCGAGGGTTTCGGACGAGACCGAGACGTGTTCGGTCGCATCTCGATCCGAGGTTTCTACGCCCGTCGCGCCCGGCGCATCCTGCCCGCGGCGTGTCTGACGCTGCTGGCGACGAGCATCGCCGTCTATGTCGTGTACGACGTGATGCGCAGTGACTTCCTGGCCACCAAGCCCGTGCTCGAGGACGGTCTGGCGGCGTCACTGTTCTTCGCGAACATCCATTTCGCCGCGTCGGCGACCAACTACTTCGCACAGGCGGCGACGACGATGCCCTCGCCGTTTCAGCACTTCTGGTCGCTGTCGGTCGAGGAACAGTTCTATGTCGTCTGGCCAACGGTGCTGGCGGTCGCGTTCTTCGTCTGTCGCCGCCGTCGAGGGCACGACGGTGAAGCCGTCGAGGACCGCCGTCGTGCCGCCACCTGGGTGGTGGGAGGGCTGATCGCGCTCGGGTGTGCCGCCTCGCTGATCTGGTCGATTCATGACACCGCCGCCGATCCGAAGGTCGCCTACTTCAATACCCCGGCACGGGTGTGGGAGTTCGGGTTGGGCGCGGCGCTCGCGCTACACGCCGCGCGCTGGGGCTCGCGTCGGTTGCCCAGAGTGCCGTTGCTGCTGCTGGGCTGGCTCGGGCTCGCGATGATCGGCTGCGCGGCGGTCACCTACTCAGGCACGACCGGCTTTCCCGGCGATGCGGCCCTGCTCCCGGATCTCGGCACCGCGCTGATCATTCTCGCGGGCATGGCTCCGGCTCGTGCGAGTGTCAATCGATTGCTGGGGGTCAAACTGCTTGCGTACATCGGCGACCGCTCGTATGCCTTCTACCTCTGGCACTTCCCGGTCCTGATCATCACCTGGCAGGCCGCCGGACGCGTACTTCCCGTCGGAGCCAACCTCCTGCTCCTCGCGGGTGCCTTCCTGTTGTCGACGGTGACCTATTCCGTGTACGAGAATCCACTGCGCTTTGCACGGTGGCTTCGTGGATGGCGAACCGCGGTCATGGTCCCGGCGTCGATGTCTCTGTCCGTGGCGGCCGCACTGGTCACGATCGCCTTCTTCGACAGTTCGCTGGCCGCACAGGCCTCGATCGCGGAGCGGGTCCACGTCCCCGTGCTCTCGGCCCAGCGCAGCCAGCCGCGCCCCAGAAGCCTGTCCAGATCCACTCCGATTCAACAGGTTGCACTGGCGGTGCGGAGTGTCCGGCGGGGCGCGCCGCTGCCGCAGGCGATCGTTCCGAGCATGCAGCAGCTTGAACGCGAGAACTCGTACATCGGCTACGCGATGCCAAAGGGCTGCCAGCCCCTGTTCGGCAACCATGCGACGGGCAGGATCTGCCGGCTGGGTGACGCGACGGCCAAGTACCTGGTGGCTGTGGTCGGGGACTCGCACGCCGGCATGTGGATGCCGGCGCTGGAGGCGGATGGGCGAGCGCAGCGTTTCGCGGTGGTGCCGTTGGACAAGCCAGGATGCATCCTGACCGTCATCCACACGAACCTGAAGGGATGGCCGTGCGGTCGCTGGTACCAGTGGGCTCTCAAGGAGGACCACGCGCTTCACCCAGTGGCGACGATCGTCGCCTTCCAATTCACGACCGCGCTGCTGAGCAGGCCTCAGGTGACGACCACCGAGCTACGGTCGGTGCTCCAACAGGTGCGACACGCTGTGCTGCTCGCCGATCCTCCCGGACAGAGCCAGCAGCCGGCCACCTGTATCTCCAGTCGGCACGCCAACATGCGCCGGTGCTCGTCCCGGGTGCCGGCCACCTATCGGCCGCTCATGCGGGCGATCGGGCGGATGGCGGCGCGCACCGGCCATCCGGCGATCCCGACCCTCCAATGGTTCTGCGCCAAGGGCATCTGCCCGATGGTCATCGACCACACGCTCACGTTGCGAGATGAAAGTCACCTCACGATGCAATACAGCACCGAACTCGGGCCGGTGCTCGGGAGCGAGCTGAGGCCCATCCTCTCCCGGCTCGAGCGCGGCTAGCTCAGGCCGAGCGACCGAAGGTCGGATTCCAGACGCCGTGCGATATGCCGGTAGCCCAGGTCGTTGGGATGGCTGACCGCGTAGTTGATCATCGACGCGTCGTCCCCGGTCCGGTCCGCGAGTCGGCCGGTGAACCATCTCTGGGCGACCGGGTCGATCCACCGGCTGTTCGGAATCTGGCGCTGCGCCGCATGCACCGCGTTCCGGACGGCGAACACCCGAGCGCCGGGATGACCGCTCAGCCAGATCGGGCCGAGCACGACGATCGTCGCGTTCGGCAGCCCGGCACGGAGCGCGCGCAGATCCCGCAGCGCCCGCGGTTGCACCTGGGAGAGCTTGATGCCCTGGTCGACATCGTTGCGACCGCACTCGACGATCACCACGCCCGGCTGCGCGGCGATCACCGGCGCGATCCCGGCGGCGATCGTCTTGTCGTCGACGTGGGCGATCCGGACGTAGCCACTGCCGGGCAGGCCGACCACATCCGCGGTCCAGTGCTCGGCCCTGGCGACGAGATAGGCGTAGCCGTCGGTGCGCACCGTGGCGCCCACGCCGAAGGTGTAGGAGTCTCCAAGGAACGCGGCATGCACCGGCGGGAGGCCGACGGTGTCCGCGTTGGCAAGGCCGTTGCCGTCGCAGATGAAGAGCGAGGTGAGTGCGGCCGCCAGGGTGACGATGCCACGGAGGTTCAAGAGGCGAGCGATCATGCCCCGGTGATCGGCAGCACCCCCGATCATCCTGAGAGGGGACGGCGGTGGCCGAAGCGACCCGGGCTGCCCGCAGCACTCGTCCTCGTCTGCGGCGCCCTCGCGTGTGCGGCCTGCGGAGACGCCGACGCCCCTCGGCCCAGCGGGCCCGTGGTGTCCACCCTCGATGGCCGGATCCGCGGTCGGGTGATCGGCGGCACCAACGAGTTCCTCGGCATCCCGTACGCCGCACCACCCGTCGGCAGCCTGCGCTGGCGTCCTCCGCAGCCGATCGCCCCGTGGACCGGGGTGCGCGCTGTCACCAGGCCTCCTCCAGGCTGTGCCCACCGAGCGAGCGAAGTCCGTCCCGAGTCGGTGAACCAGAACTGCCTGGACCTGAGCATCTACCGACCGCGTGGGACCACCGCGGGCGATCGCCTCCCGGTCCTGTTCTGGATCCACGGCGGAGCCCTGACGTCGGGATCAAGCGGCCAGCACAACGGTTCGCTGTTCGCCGACACCGATCACATCGAGGTCGTCTCGATCGACTACCGGCTCGGGGCGTTCGGCTTCCTGGATCTGCCCGGGCTGCCCGGAGGAGCAGCCGTGTCGGGCGACTACGGGCTTCTTGACCAGGAGGCCGCCCTGAAGTGGACGTACGCCAACATCGCCGGTTTCGGCGGGAACCCCGGGGCGATCACGATCGCGGGAGAGTCGGCCGGCGCCTATTCGGTCTGCGCGCTGCTGACCTCACCGCCGGTCCAGGGGCTGTTCAGCCGGGCGATCCTGCAGAGCGGGAGCTGCAGGTCTCAGTCCGCGGCGACCGCAGAACGCCACGCCGTGGCGTTTGCCCGGGCGGCCGGCTGCGTGGATCGGGCGACGATGGCGCGGTGCCTGCGCGGCAAGTCGACGCGCCAGATCCTCGACGATCCGCGCTACCCGCCGGACCGCGTGCCGATCGCCGCGGGCCGGGCACTGCCGGCGGCGCCCGCGGTCCAGATCGCCCGAGGTGAGTTCGCCCACGTCCCGGTTCTGATCGGGACCAACCGCAACGAGAGCCGCTTGTTCTCCAAGCGCTTCGCTCGCTCCTCCGAAACGAGATATGTGGCGATGATCCGGCACGAGTACGGGATCGAGGCGGACGCGGTGCTCTCGAAGTACCCGTGGAGCAGCTTCCCGGAGCCCTACCGCACGGCCTACGCGCTCGGCGCTGTCTGGACTGACAGCTCGTTCGTGCTCGGCATCGGCGGTTGCGGTGAGCAGCATCTGGCCGGTGAATTCGCCCGCCGCACCCCGACGTGGTTCTACGAGTTCGACGATCTCTCCGCACCGGCCACGGATCGCAAGCTTCCGGGCTACCGCATGGGCGCCGCTCACACCATGGAGCTGCCGTACATGTGGCCGAGCTACGACAACGGCACCCCATACGCCGAGCTCACCGCCGCCCAGCGGGAGCTCTCACGCTGGATGCTCCGCTACTGGGGCGCCTTCATCCGCCTGGGCAGTCCGGCCGTCCCCGGCCAGCCGGTGTGGCCGAACTACGGCGGGTCGCACAAGCTCATGTCGCTGCGCGAGGGCGATGCCTCCAGGGCGATCCCGACCGCGGATTTCGAGGCCGAGCACCGATGCGGCTTCTGGGACGCGCTGCCGGGCGAACCGCGCTAACCCCGCCGGCATGGACGATGCTGGGCTCGAACCAGCGACCTCCGCCTTGTCGAGGCGGCGCTCTCCCAGCTGAGCTAATCGTCCGGGAGCGCCAATCGTAGCGAGCACGCGGACCCGGCGATGGGTTTATCATCGGATGGCATGAGGATGCGGGTTCTCATAGGTCTGGCGGCGGTGGGTGCCGCGCTCGCGCTGCCGGTCGGAGCGACCGCCCAGGACGCCTTCACGCCGGTCACGCACGTCCAGGTCGGCCCGAGCGCGATCGGCACGCACACCGACGTGCTGATCCGATTCCGCCAGCCGATGACGACCGGCGAGAACGGCGACGAACGATCGTTCGAGACCCTCGAGGTCTCCGGGCCCTCGCGCCCGGAGTGCATCGGCTCGCGCCGCATCGGGCTCGCTGCCGCGCATGAGGGGACGACGATCCGTCACACGCTGCGGCCGCGCTGGCTCGGCGGTCGCTGGTGCACAGGCACCTACGAGGGTCGCATCACCTATCAGGTGGAGCCCAGCTGCATCAACCCGGGACCGGTCCAGGTCAAGGTCATCGCGTGCCCGATGTTCATCATGGCGCCGCGCACGCTCGCGACCTTCCACTTCCGCGTCACCGCTCACTGAGCCCCGCGCGCATTCCTCGTAGGATCACGCGCGATGGAGGCTGAGCTCCCCGACGGCACCCTGCTGCCCCTCGACGACGGCGCGACCGGCGCGGACGCCGCCGCGGCGATCGGCCCTGGCCTCGCCCGGGCGGCGCTTGCGGTCAAGGTCGACGGCCGGCCACGTGACCTCAGCCGCCCGCTGCTCGACGGTGCGCCGAACGGCCACCGACCCCGGCTGGAGATCATCACCGAGCGCAGCGGGGAGGAGGCGCTGGCGCTCGTGCGCCACGACGCCGCGCACGTGCTCGCGGCCGCGATGCTCGAGCTCTATCCCGGCGTCAAGATCTCGATCGGGCCCGCGATCGAGAACGGCTTCTACTACGACTTCGATTTTCCCGAGGGGGTCGTGGTCGGCGAGTCCGACCTGCCGGCGATCGAGGCGGCGATGCAGCGCCACATCGACGCCGACGAGACGTTCACCCGCGAGGACGTGACCGTCGAGCAGGCGCTGGAGCGCTTCCGCGAGGAGGACCAGCCCTACAAGGTGGAGCTGATCGAGGATCTGATCAAGAACGAGGGCGCCGACACGGTCTCGCTGTACACCAACGGGCCGTTCACCGACCTGTGCCGTGGGCCGCACGCCCCGACGACGAAGCGGATCAAGGCGTTCAAGCTGCAGTCGGTGGCGGGCTCCTACTGGCGCGGCGATGCCGCGCGGCAGATGCTCACCCGCGTCTACGGAACCGCGTTCTTCAGCGCGAAGGACCTCGCCGCCTACCTGGAGATGCTCGAGCGAGCCCGCGCCAACGACCATCGGCGGCTGGGACCGCAGCTGGGGCTGTTCGACTTCTCGCCCACGGCGCCGGGGTCGGCGTTCTGGTTCCCCGCCGGAACCGAGGTCTACAACCAGCTGGTCGCGCTCAGCCGTGAGATGGGTCGCCCGCGCGGCTACACCGAGGTGAAGACCCCGCTGCTGTTCGACCGCTCGCTGTGGGAGACCTCGGGGCACTGGGAGAAGTACCGCGAGCACATGTTCACGACGGAGTCCGAGGGCCGGCCGATGGCGCTCAAGCCGATGAATTGCCCCGGTCACTGCCAGCTGTACCTGATGCGCCCGCACTCCTACCGTGACCTGCCGGTTCGCTACTCCGAGCCGGGGCCGCTGCATCGCAACGAGCTGTCGGGTGCCCTGCACGGCCTGCTCCGGGTCCGGCACTTCACCCAGGACGACGGTCACATCTTCTGCACCGAGGACCAGATCCAGGACGAGGTCACCGCGGTGCTGGAGTTCGCCTTCGCGACCTATGCGGTCTTCGGCTTCGACGTCACACTTGAGCTCTCCACCCGGCCCGAGAAGCGGATCGGGTCCGACGAGCTGTGGGATCACAGCGAGGAGGCGCTGCGCGGTGCGCTGGATCGCCTCGGGTACGAGTACACGGTCAACGAGGGCGACGGCGCCTTCTACGGCCCGAAGATCGACATGCACATGACCGATTCGCTCGGTCGCTCCTGGCAGCTGGGCACCTGCCAGCTCGACTACAACTTCCCCGAGCGCTTCGACCTCACCTACACGGGCGCCGATAACGCGGAGCACCGGCCGGTGATGATCCATCGCGCGCTGTTCGGTTCCTACGAGCGGTTCATCGGGATCCTGCTCGAGCACCTCGAAGGCGAGCTCCCGCTGTGGCTGACGCCCGTTCAAGCGATCCTGCTGCCGATCGCCGATCGGCACGCTGACTTCTGCCGAGGGGTCGTCTCCGAGCTCACCGCGGCCGGGGTCCGGGCCGAGTTCGACGAGCGCACCGAGTCCGTCGGGCGCAAGATCCGCGACGCCGAGCTCCGGAAGATCCCGTACATGCTCGTGGTCGGCGACCGCGAGGTGGAGTCCGGGGAGGTGAGCGTCCGTGCCCACCACGGCGGCGACACCGGGTCCGAGCCGGTGGCCGCGTTCGCCGACCGGGTCTCGCGCGAGGTGACCGACCGGGGTTGACGAACGGACCCCGTCGCTATACTCGCTCTCGTTGATCTTTATTCACAACACCCGGTGCGGCCTCGCTTGACCAACCCCGCCGCGCCTCTCAACTAAGTGCCGGTTCCCCGCAGGTTTGACCGGCGACCGCCCGAGCGGGACCAGACGCGGACCAACGAACGGATCCGTGTCCCCGAGGTCCGCCTCGTCGGCGAAGACGGAAAGCAGATCGGAGTCATCAAGACCTCCGAAGCTCTGGCGTACGCGCAGGAGCGGGATCTCGACCTCGTCGAGGTCGCGCCCGACGCCCGCCCGCCCGTCTGCCGCGTGCTCGACTACTCCAAGTACAAGTACGAGCAGGCGCAGAAGCAGAAGCAGGCACGCAAGCACCAGCAGCAGATCACGATCCGCGAGATCAAGTTCCGTCCGAAGATCGCGCAGAACGACTACGACACCAAGAAGGGCCACGTCCGGCGCTTCCTGCTCGGCAAGGACCGGGTCAAGGTGACGATCATGTTCCGCGGTCGCGAGGTCACCCATCCCGAGCGCGGCACCGCGCTGCTGGAGAAGCTCGCCGAGGAGCTCTCAGAGATCGGCGTGGTCGAGCAGCGGCCGATCCAGGACGGGCGCAACATGACGATGATGCTCGCGCCGTCCAAGGCGGTGCTCGCCGGTGAGATCGGCGCCGGAGGCGAGACGAAGACCGAACCGGCCCCGGCCGAGTCGGCCCTGGCCGAGTCCGAGTCCGAGGCGGCCCCGGCGAAGTCCGCGGCCGAGGCGGCCCCGGCGAAGGACGAGGCTGAGGCGGCCCCGGCGAAGTCCGCGGCCGGCGCCAAGTCCAAGGCCCGCCCCGAGGCAGAGAGCGCCCCGGCGGACACATCGTCCGGCGACGCTGAGCCGTCTGAGGACGAGTCCTCGGACGAGACCGAGTCGGCCCCCGCCGACGCCACCGCCTGAGAACGCCTTCAGGCGCCGACGGCGAGCAGCGTCCGGATCTCGGCGATCACCGCCGCGGGTTCCGCCGCGATGCGCCGCTTGGTGTAGCGGACCGGGCGCTGCCCGGCGAGCGTGAGCCGGACATCCTTCTGACGGTCGGTCTCCATGTCGCGCTGGAGCCCGTGCCACGTCCGGCCGTCGACCTCGACGACCAGCCGTTGCTCGGGCCAGTGGAAGTCGACGAGCTCCCCGGCGATCACCACGTCGGTGCGCGGCTCCGGCAGACCCGCCTCACGGATCAGCGCCAGCAGGTCGACCTCCGCTTCCGATCGGAGCTCGGGTGGGGTGTCGTCGATCTCGGCGAGAGCGGCGCGCAGCGGACCGAGACCGTGATGGCCGTTGCTGCGCGACATGAGCGCGTGCAGTTGGGAGAAGTCGCGCTCCTGGCGCTGGGCCATCTCAAGCGCATCTCGCAACCGCGGGCCGGGGAGGATGGTGGCGAGATCAAGCGCGGTCCGCGCCCAGGACGTCACCGGGATCGCGTCGACGACGGTCGCGTCGCGGGGGTCCAGGTTCCGCGTTCGGTGACAGCGGATCCCAGGGAGGCGATGGCGGACCGCCGCGGTGACCTCGATGAGGCCGGATCCGATGCTTCGCAGCAGCCCGTGCAGGCGGCCGGCGTCCCGGTGGCTCAGCAGAGCGCCCTCGCCGCAGGCGAGCACCGCCGCCAACCAGACTCCCTTCTGGGTGAGGCGGGTGTGTCCGACCGAGTAGACGCCCGGAAACCGACGATGAAGGACCCCATTTTCGATGAAGGTCCGGAGCCGGTGCTCGGTGTAGCCGAGCGCCAGGAACTCCTCGACGGAGACCACGGCATGTCGCCGAAAGGCGTGCCGAGCAAGAGGTGTGTCACCTGAAGGTGGATTATCCCCGCTGAGGTGACGCACCCCTCCACGATCCCAGCGATCGCGTCACAGGTGGGTCACGGAATGCACCAACTCTGCAACACAAAGGCGGCCCCGGCCAACCAACGCAGGCCGGGACCGCCCCAGATACCGAAGCCGGTAGGGATCAGTTCACGTCGCGCGTCCGGAACCGGTACCAGCCGATCGCCATCGGCAGCACGAGCCACAGGGCGAGGGTGGTGCCGACCTGGGCCCACTGCGTCCCGCTCAGGTTCCCCTGGGGCAGGTCGGACCAGGTGTTGCCCAAAGCGAGCCAGTTCCCCACCGACTCCAGCGAATGGATCGCCCCGGCCAGCGCGTTCCAGATCGTCGGCAGCAGGAGGTAGAGGACGATGCCAGGTGCCGAGACGAGGATCGCCGCGCCGAAGGCGACACCGATCAGCATCGCGGTCATCAGGAAGAGCAGCCCCTGACCCAGAACAGCGATCCCGATCCCTCCGGCACCGCCCGGCGCGTTGCCGACCAGTTCGGCGAACACGGCGCTGCAGGCGAGGCAGACCACGAACGCCCCGACCGAGAACACGAGGCTCGCGGCCATCTTCGCCGACAGGACCCGACCGCGGTCGGGGACCAGGGTGAACGTCGCCAGCGTGGTGCGCTGGGTCCACTCGCCGCACACGAGCAGGATGCCGAGGATCGGCAGCAGGAATGACCCCGGCATCAGCGAGTTGCGGAACAGATGCGCGAGCGTCGCCTCGTGACCGTGATGCACGAGCGCCGAGATGATCACCGTGATCAGCGTGATCGCGGCGACCCCGATCGGCAGCCAGAAGCCCGAGCGGGTGTCGACCATCTTGCGCAGCTCGACGGTGACGAGCCGGGAGAAGGCGGGTCGCCGCTCCTCCGTGGGGATGGTATGGCTGGCCAGGGCACTCATCGAACGGTCTCCTGAAGGGTCGAGGAAGCCTCCATCGCGGAGATCGAGGTTCCGGGGTCTGAGGACGGCGCATCGGCGTCCGCCCCCTGGGTGAGCTCGAAGAACAGGCGCTCCAGGCCGCCGGCGCGGCTGGAACCGAGCTCGCGCAGCGCCACGCCGGCCGACAGCGCGACGTCGCCGACCTGCTCGGTGGTCGCCTCGGCCAGCAACGCGCCGTCGTCGGCGACCGAGACATCGATCGCGAAGCCGCGCAGCGCGCTGCGCAGGGCGTGGTCGTCGGCGGAGCGCACGCGGGTCATCGCCTTGTCGCCGACGAGCTCGTCGCGCGTGCCCTCAGCGGCGATCTTGCCGTCGGCGATGATGATCAGCCGGTCGGCGATCGCCTCCACCTCGTGCAGCAGGTGCGAGGAGAGCAGCACCGTGCCGCCGCGGCCGGCGAAGTCGCGCAACAGTCCGCGCATCCAGCGCATGCCCTCGGGGTCAAGGCCGTTGGCCGGCTCGTCGAGGATCAGCAGCTCCGGGTCGCCGAGCAGCGCGTGGGCGATCCCCAGCCGCTGGCGCATCCCGAGCGAGTACTGCCCGACGCGCTTGGCCGCGGCCGACTTATCCAGGCCGACGAGCTCGAGCATCTCATCCACGCGTGAGTCGCTCACGCCGAGCAGCTGCGCCGACAGCGCAAGCGTCTCGCGACCCCGGCGGCCGGAGTGCGCGGCCGAGGCGTCGATCAGGACGCCGATGTGGCGGCCGGGGTTCGGGATCTGGCTGAACGGACGGCCCAGCAGCGTGGAGCTTCCGGACGTCGGGTGCGCCAGGCCGCAGAGCATCTTCAGAGTTGTGGACTTCCCGGCCCCGTTCGGACCGAGGAAGCCGGTCACCGTGCCGGGCGCGCAGGAGAAGGACACATCCTGGACCGCCGCACGGGCGCCGTAGCGCTTGGTGAGGGAGTTGGCTTCGATCATGGGAGCAGCATCGCGTCGCGCAGCCGCTCGTGCCACGGCCGACGGTCGAGATCTGACCAGCCGTCGGTCTGCGCGTGGATCGACTTAAGTCGATGGCGCCATCGTCCCCAAGGGCCTACGGTTTGCGCGATGGCCAGCAGTCGAGCCGAACGCCTGCGCAGCCGTCGCGCCGCCCCAGCCGGCGCGACCACCACCCCCGCACACGGGGACCTGCCGCGTTGGCAGCGCTCCTTGCTGCCCGCGATGCTCGGCGCCGACCACGCCGGCCGGGGCGACCGCGAGGGTGTCGATCTGAAGCGTTCGCTGCGCGACTGGATCGTCGACATCGTTCTGTTCGTCGGCGCGCTCGGCATCGGAGTGGGCGGGCTCTGGACCGACCACCGCACGACCTCGACGCCGTTGTTCGTCCTCGACGCCGTCCTGACCGTGCCCGCCGTCGGCGCGCTGTGGGTGCGCCGTCGCCATCCCTGGGCCGTCGGGCTGATCGCGATCGGCGCCGCGGCGGTGAGCGACGGTGCCAGCGGCGCGGCGCTGGCCGCGATGTTCAGCGCCGCCATCTACTGCCGTCAGCGGCGGGTGGTGACGCTGTTCGGCTTCTCGCTGGTCTCGGCGGCGATCACGCCGGCGCTCTATCCGGGCCACCACAGCTCCTACGCGGCTCAGAACCTGGTGCTCGGACTGCTCGGGACGATCATCGCGACCGTCTTCGGAGCGTTCGTGCGCGTGCGGCGGGACCTGGTGCTGTCGCTGCGCGAGCGAGCACGCGTGCTGCAGGAGGAGCAGGCGTTGCGGGTGTCGGAGGCCCGGCGCTCCGAGCGCACGCGGATCGCGCGGGAGATGCACGACGTGCTCGCGCACCGGATCTCGCTGCTCGCCGTCCACGCCGGAGCGCTCGAGTTCAACCCGGACGCCCCGCCGGAGGAGATCGCCCGGGCCGCGGCCGTCATCCGTGAGAGCGCCCGGGCCGCGCAGGAGGAGCTGCGGGAGGTGATCGGCGTACTCCGTACCGATCCGGACGAGCCGGCCGTCGTCGACAGCGACCCGCTCGAGCCGCCCCAGCCGACGCTCGAGGATCTGGCCCCGTTGGTCGAGGAGTCGCGAGCGGCCGGGATCGAGGTGCGCCTGGCGACCGCGCTTGATCCGGTGGTGCTGCCGCCGACGATCGGGCGCACCGTCTACCGGGTCGTCCAGGAGGGGCTCACCAATGTCCACAAGCACGCCCCCGAGCAGGTGGTGACGATCGCGGTCGTCGGCGGTCACCATGGAGGGGTGCGGGTGAGCGTCACCAACCAGCCGGTGGTCGGCCGAGCCGAGGAAGGCCCCAATCCCGAGCACGTCGGTTCGGGGACCGGCCTGATCGGCCTTGCCGAGCGCGTCGCCCTGCTGGGCGGGACGCTCGAGTACGGATCCCAGCCCGGCGGGGGCTTCCGCCTGTGCGCGACGCTGCCCTGGCAGAGCGAGATCGCCTGATGCGGCCGGTCCGGGTCCTGATCGTCGACGACGATCCGCTCGTGCGTGCCGGGCTGGTGATGATGCTCGGCGGTACCGACCAGGTGGAGGTCGCCGGCGAGGCGAGCGACGGCTCCGAGGTGCTGTCCGCGGTCGATCATCACCGGCCCGACGTCGTGCTGCTCGACCTGCGGATGCCCAAGGTCGACGGGCTGGCGGCGATGGCGCTGCTGCGCGCCCAGCCCTCGCCGCCTCGGGTCCTCGTGCTCACCACGTTCGACACCGACGATCAGGTGCTCCGAGCGCTCCGGGCGGGCGCCGCCGGGTTCCTGGTCAAGGACACGCCGCCGGCCGACATCGTCCGCGCGATCGAGCTCGTGGCGGCAGGGGAGAGCATGCTCTCGCCCACGGTCACGCGCCGGCTGATCGAGCGGCTCGCCGGTGAGGCCGACTCCGACGCGCAGCAGCGCCAGGCGGTCCAGCGGCTCGCCTCGCTGTCTGAGCGCAACCGTGAGATCGCCCGGGGGATCGGCGCCGGCAAGCCCAACGCCGCAATCGCCGAGGAGCTGCACCTGAGCGTCGCGACGATCAAGAGCCACGTCTCCTCGATGCTCTCAGAGCTCGGGTTCGAGAACCGTGTGCAGATCGCGCTGATGGTCCAGGACGCCGAGCGGGGCGCAGGCGAGGCGTAGCGCCGGCGGCCGGAACGGGGCGGCAGGTCTGCTTTACTCTCCCGTCGCGATGCCGAAGATGAAGACCCATTCGGGCGCCAAGAAGCGCTTCAAGCTGACCGCCAAGGGCAAGGTCCGGGGCCGTCACTCCTTCACGAGCCACATCCTCGAGAAGAAGTCTCCCAAGCGCAAGCGCCACCATGGGCAGCCGGCCATCATGGCCAAGGACAACGAGAAGCAGATCAAGCGAATGCTGGGAGCGAAGACCAAGTGACCCGCGTCAAGCGCTCAGTCCACGCGCGCAAGAAGCGCCGCGCGACCCTCAAGCTCGCCAAGGGCTATCGGGGCGATGCCAGCCGGCATTACCGGACCGCCAAGGAAGCGGTGCTCAAGGCCGACCAGTACCGCTACCGCGATCGCCGCAACCGCAAGCGCGACTTCCGCAAGCTGTGGATCACCCGCATCAACGCCGCGGCCCGTCAGCACGGCCTGTCCTACTCGCAGTTCATGCACGGCCTCCAGGAGGCCGGGGTCGAGCTGGATCGCAAGATCCTCGCCGACATGGCCGTCCACGACGCCGACACCTTCCGACGTTTTGCCGAGCGCGCCCGTGAGGCGCTGGCTGCCGGCTGACGTCCCAGACGCCGACACCAGCACCGCTCTCATCGGGCGCCGCTCCCTCACCTGGGACGGCGCCCTTTTTGTTGCCTGAAGACCGCATCCGACCGTCCGTCACCCACCACCCGACCACCGATGACGATCACCTCCGCCCACAACTCCCATCTCGTCCAGCTGCGCAAGCTGAGCCAGCGCCGCCGCGCCCGTGAGCTGGCGGGCCGGTTCGTGGCCGAGGGGGAGGACCTGATCGCGGCGGCCGACGCGGCCGGATGGCCCGCTGCCGAGCGCTACTGCGCCGCCGGCAGTGGCCTCACGGGCACCGAGGTCGAGCCGGAGCTGCTCGCGGCGGTGTCCGAGCTCGGCTCCGGGACACGGGCGCTCGCGGTCTACGAGACGCGGTGGGCAGCGCGGCCGGCTGGGCCGCTGTGCGTGTCGCTGCACGCGGTCGCCGATCCCGGCAACGTGGGCACGATCCTGCGCAGCGCGGTCGCGTTCGGCGCGGCAAGCGTGGCGATCGGACCGGGGACGGCGGACCCGTACGGACCCAAGGCGGTGCGCGCGTCGATGGGGGCGGTGTTCGAGGTTCCGCTCGCCCGTGTCGATCAGATCACCCAGCTGCCCGCGCCGACCGTCGCGCTCGTCGCCGACGACGGTGTGCCGCTGTACGAGCTCACGCTCGGCGCCGGCCCGCTGCCGCACGCCACTCTGATGGTCGGTGCCGAGCGGGAGGGCCTGCCGCCGGCGCTCGTCGACGCTGCCGACCACGTCGCCCGGATCCCGATCGTCACCCACTCGCTCAACGCCGCGATGGCCGCCACCGTCGCCTTGTACGAGGTGGCTCGTAGGATGCCGCGGACATGAGCGCACTGGACCGCATCGAGCAGATCCGCGGCGAGGCCGGCGAGGCGATCGCCGCCTCCCCCGACACTGCCGCCCTGGAGGACGTCCGCGTCCGCTACCTCGGGCGCAAGGCCGAGCTGCCGAACATCCTCCGTGGCGTCGCGGAGCTCGACCCCTCCGAACGCGCGGCGACCGGCAAGGCGGCCAACCAGGCGCGCCAGAGCCTCGAGGCGGCGATCGAGCAGCGCGCAGGCGAACTCGCCGCCGCCGAGCTCACCACGCGGCTGGCGGAAGACCGCGTCGACGTCACACTGCCGGCCGACCCGGCGGCCCACCTCGGCCGGCTGCACCTGCTCACGCAGACCTGGCGCGAGATCGAGGACGTCTTCATCGGTCTCGGCTTCGACGTCGCCGAAGGGCCCGAGGTGGAGACCGTCTACCTCAACTTCGACGCGCTGAACGCCGAGCCGACCCATCCCTCGCGGCTGGAGACCGACACCTTCTACCTCGAGACCACCCCAGGCCATCGTTTCGACCTGCTCGACCCGGCGACGCTGCTGCTCCGCACCCAGACCTCGCCGGTTCAGGTGCGGGCGATGCGCGCCGCGCCGCCGCCGCTCTACGTGATCGCGCCCGGCCGGGTCTACCGGCCCGACTCCGACGCGACCCATGTGCCGCAGTTCCACCAGGTCGAAGGGCTTGCCGTCGACGAGGGCGTGACCCTCGCCGATCTGCAGGGCACCCTGCTCGAGTTCGCGCGCGCGGTCTTCGGCGCCGAGCGCGAGGTGCGCATGCGCCCCCACTTCTTCCCGTTCACCGAGCCGAGCGTCGAGGTCGACGTCTCCTGCTTCAACTGCGTGCGCGGCATCCTGCCCGACGGCGGCCGCTGCCCGCTGTGCAAGGGCACGGCCTGGATCGAGATCCTCGGTGCGGGGATGGTCGACCCCAACGTGCTGGTCGAGGTCGGCGACCCGGCCTACGACCCCGAGCGCGTCTCCGGGTTCGCGTTCGGGATGGGGATCGACCGAATCGCGATGCTCAAGCACGGCGTCTCCGACCTGCGACTGATGTTCGAGAACGACCTTCGCTTCCTGGAGCAGTTCTGATGAGAGTCCCCATCTCATGGTTGCGTGAGTACTGCTCGCCGGAGCTCGACACCTTTGCGCTCGCCGAGCGGCTGGCGATGACCGGAACCGAGGTCGAGCGGGTCGAGACCCACGGGGTGAGCGGGCTTGAGCACTTCGTGGTCGGCAAGGTGCTCGAGGCCCACCGCCACCCCGATGCCGACCGGCTCTCGGTCTGCCAGGTCGATACCGGCGACGGCGAGCCCAGCCAGATCGTGTGCGGGGCGCCGAACGTGGCCGCCGGTCAGACCGTCGCGGTCGGCAAGCCGGGCTCGGTGATGCCCGACGGCACGCGGCTGAAGACGGCCAAGCTCCGCGGCCAGGCGTCGCACGGGATGATCCTGGCCGAGGACGAGGTCGCGATCGGCACCGACCACGACGGGATCATGGTGCTCGACGACGCGCTCGCGGTCGGCACCCCGCTCGCCGACGTGCTCCCGATCAGCGACGAGGTGCTCGTCCTCGAGATCACCCCCAACCGGCCCGACTGCCTCGCCGTCTATGGGGTTGCCCGCGAGGTGCACGCCATCACCGGCGCGCCGCTCGCCCCGCCGCCGTGGACCGAGGACCTCGGCAACGCGGGCCCGCTGGCCGCCGCCCGCGTGACGGTCGAGACGGACCTCTGCCGGCGGTTCACCGCGCGCGCGTTCGAGAACGTGACGATCGGTCCCTCGCCCGCGTGGCTGAAGGCCCGGCTGATGGCGGCCGGACAGCGGCCCATCTCCAACGTGGTGGACATCACCAACTACGTGATGCTGCTCACCGGCCAGCCGCTGCACGCCTTCGACCTCGACCGCGTCGCCGGGGCGCGGCTCACCGTCCGGCGGGCCGGGGCCGGCGAGCAGATCCAGACGCTCGATGGGCAGATGCGGACGCTCGATCCCGAGATCGTGCTGATCGAGGACGCCGAGGGGCCGACCTCGATCGCCGGGGTGATGGGCGGCGCCCGTTCGGAGGTCTCGGAGGAGACGACGCGCGTACTGATGGAGGTGGCCACCTGGAGCGGTGCCAACGTCCACCGCACGTCGCTGTCGCTGGGGCTGCGCAGCGAGGCGTCCGGGCGCAACGAGAAGGGCCTGGCGCCCGAGTCGGCGCTGGAGGCCCAGATCCTCGCCACCCGCCTGATGATCGAGGTCTGCGGTGCGCGGGTGCTCGACGGCACGATCGACATCGGCGGCCCGACCCATTCCGACCCCGACGACGGCAACCGCTGGATCGCCCCGCCTCCTCACTCGATCCACCTGCGCGAGGCACGCGTCACCGAACTGCTCGGCGTCGCCGTCCCCCGAGCGAGCCAGGTCCAGATCCTCACCGCACTCGGCTTCAGCTGCAGCGAGGCCGAGGATGGTCTCGACGCGGTCGTGCCCTCGTTCCGCAGGGCGGACGTGACGCGTGAGGTCGACCTGGTAGAGGAGGTCTCACGCATCGGGGCCCTCGAGCAGCTCCCCTCGACGCTGCCACCCCGGCACGGCGCCTCGGGTCGGCTCACCGAGCGCCAGCGGATGCGCCGCACCGCGGCGGACGCCGCCTGCGGCGCCGGTCTGTCGGAGATCGTCGGCTGGTCCTTCGAGGGGCCGGAGCTCGCCGCGCGCCTCGGGCTGGAGTCGCGCCCCGCGGTCACGCTGCGCAACCCGATGTCGATCGAGCAGTCGAGGCTGCGCACGACGCTGCTCGGCTCGCTGCTCGACGTCGCCTCCCGCAACCGGGCGCGAAATCCAGACCCCACCCGCCCGCTCGGGCTGTTCGAGTCCGGGGCGGTCTACCTCCCACGAGACGGAGAACCGCCAGCCGAGCCGCACCACCTCGCCGCGCTCGCCTGCGGGCCGCTGCGTCCCATGACCTGGCGAGAGGCTGCGCCCCAGCGGGCGGACTTCTTCTCGATCAAGGGTGTGCTCGGGGGCGTGCTCCGGGCGGTCGGAGTCGAGTGGTCGGTGCGGCCGTACGCCGAGCCGCCATCCTTCCTGCACCCGGGCCGCAGCGCGGAGGTCGTGCTCGGCGGTGAGGACGACCGCGGCGGCGCCGGCTGGATCGGCGAGCTGCACCCGACGGTCGCGCGCCGCTTCGGGATCGATGAGCCGGTGGCCTGCTTCGAGCTCGACCTCGACCTCGCGGCCGACCGGATCCGCGTCCCCATGTTCACCGACATGACCAGCTTCCCGGAGGTCCGGGAGGATCTCGCCGTGGTGGTCTCAGACGGCGTCGCGGCCGCCGAGGTGCTCGCCGTCGTCCGCGAGGCGGGCGGCGCGCTGCTGCGCGGCGCGGAGGTCTTCGACGTCTATCGCGATCCCGAACGCGTGGGGGAGGGCAAGGTCTCGCTCGCGCTACGGCTGCGCTTCCAGGCCACGGACCGCACGCTCACCGACGAGGAGGTGTCCGGGCGGCGCCGGCGCATCGCCCGTGCGCTCGCCGAGCGGCTGGAGGGCCGGGTCCGCGATGCCTGAGTGCAGCGGACCGCCCCGGGTGGCGGTGTTCGGTGCCGGCGGGTACGCGGGCGCGCTCTGTGCGCGGCTGATCGCGCGCCACCCGACGTTCGAGCTCGGGCCGGTGACCGCGCGCTCGGATGTCGGCCGCTCGCTGGACGACGTCTACCCGCAGCACCGCGTCGCGCGGGTGCTCGAGGAACTGGACCTCGACCGTCACGGCGACGTGGAGGCGGCGATCGTCGCCTACCCGCACGGGGCCGCCGCCGAGCTCGTCGCCCCGCTCCGGGACCGCGGGGTCCGAGTGATCGACCTGAGCGCCGACTTTCGCCTGCGCGATGCGAGCGTCTACGCCGACTGGTACCGCGAGCATCCGGCACCGGAACTGATCGGCGACGCCGTCTACGGGCTGCCCGAGCTCTACCGCGACCAGATCGCGCAGGCGGATCTGGTCGCCAATCCCGGCTGCTTCCCGACCGCCGCGATCCTCGGCCTCGCGCCGCTCGCCCGAGCCGGGGTGATCGCCGACGTCGTGATCGACGCCAAGTCGGGCGTCTCGGGGGCCGGCCGGGGCGCGAGCGACAAGACACACTTCGTCACCGTCGACGAGAACATGAACCCCTACAGCGTGCCCCGCCACCGTCACACGCCGGAGATCGAGCAGGAGCTCGCCGTGCTCGGGGCACGTGAGCCGATCACCTTCACCGCGCACCTGATCCCCCTGGACCAGGGCGAGCTGCTCTCCTGCTACGTCACCCCGTCCGGCGACCTGCAGCAGGATGACGCCCGCAGGCTGTTCGCCGAGGCCTACGCGGAGGAGCCGTTCATCGAGCTCGTCGAGCGACTCCCCGGGGTCAAGGACGTGCGGGAGACCAACATGTGCCGCCTCTCGGTGCACGGCGACGCCCGCACCGGCCGGGTGCTCGTGTTCGCGGCGATCGACAATCTGTGGAAGGGGACCGCCTCCCAGGCGGTCCAGAACCTCAACCTGATGTTCGGCCTCCCTGAGGGCGAGGGGATCGCGGTCTGATGAGCGAGGGGTTCTTCCAGAGCCGCTGGGTGGAGCGGCCGCCGCACGTGACCGAGCGCGAGCCCACGGAGCTGGCAGGCGGGTTCCGTGCCGCCGGCGTCGCCGCCGGGATCAAGCCGAGCGGTGGCCTCGACGTGGGGCTGCTCGTCTGCGACGAGGCCGGCTGCACGAGCGACGCCCGCTTCACCGCCTCAGGCGCCCCCGCGGCCCCGGTCTCGCTCACCCGCGAGCGCTGCGAGCTCGGCGCGATCCGTGCAGTCGTCGTCAATGCCGGCAACGCGAACGCGGCGACCGGGCGGGCCGGAGTGGAGAACGCCGCGAAGATGCAGGGTGCCGCCTCGATGGTGAGCGGCGTGCCGGAGAACCGGATCGCGGTCTGCTCGACCGGCGTCATCGGGGTTCCGCTGCCGATGGACGACATCAACCGCGGGATCCTCGCCTGCGCCCACGCGCTCTCGCCCGAGGGCGGCGCGTCGTTCGCCGGGGCGATCCGCACCACCGACGCCCTGGACAAGCAGGTCTGCGTCGAGGCGGCGCTGCCCTCCGGGACGGTGACCGTCGCCGCGCAGTGCAAGGGCGCCGGGATGATCTCACCGAACTTCGCGACGCTGCTGTGCTTCGTGCAGACCGATGCGGCGATGTCGGCACAGACCTGCGCGCTGCTGCTCGGCACGTGCGTCAAGCGCTCCTTCCAGCGGATCTCGGTCGACGGCCAGCTCTCCACCAACGACACGGTCGTGCTCCAGGCGTCGGGCGCCTCCGGCGTGGCCGTCGAGCCCGAGACCGAGGACGAGCTGCGGCTCGGCGAGGCGATCGATGCGGTGATGCGCGAGCTCGCGCTGCGCTGCGTGCGCGACGGCGAGGGCGCGCGCCGGGTCGGCCGCGTGGTGGTGCGCGGCGGCGACCCGGACGGCGTCGGCCGCGTCGCGCGGGCGGTCGCCGACTCGCCGCTGGTCAAGACGGCGCTCTACGGCGGCGATCCGAACTGGGGGCGGATCATCCAGGCGGTCGGGCAGGCGCTGCCGATCACGGCTCACCGACCCGAGCCGCCGGCGATCGACATCGCGATCGAAGGCGTCCAGGTCTGCTCGGCCTCGCGGGGGGTCGACCACGACGCGCAGGCACTCGCCGCCGCGGTCGCACGCGCCGAGGTCGAATACGAGATCACGCTTCCCGGGGACGGCGCCGAGGCGGAGTGCTACTTCTCCGACCTCGGCCACGAGTACGTGACGATCAACGCGGAGTACACGACGTGAGCGCCCGACCGTCGCGGGACATCACGACGCTGCTCGAGGCGTTGCCCTACATCCGCGAGTTCCATGGCCGCACGATCGTGATCAAGTACGGCGGCGCGGCGATGGTCGATCCCGCGCTCAAGGAGGAGTTCGCCCGCGACGTGGTGCTGCTCAAGTACGTCGGCATGAACCCGATCGTGATCCACGGCGGAGGGCCGGAGATCTCGGGCTGGATGCGCCGGCTCGACCTCCCGATCGAGTTCGTCGACGGGCTGCGGGTGTCGGACGCCGAGACCGTCGAGGTGGCCAAGATGGTGCTTGTCGGCAAGGTCAACAAGGACATCGTCGGCCTGCTCAACCGTCACGGATCCCCGGCGATCGGGCTGTGCGGCGACGACGGGCTGCTGTTCCGCGCCACACGTCAGCTCGCGCCCAGCGGCCAGGACATCGGGTTCGTCGGCCGGATCGAGCACGTCGACACCGGCGTGCTCACCCACGTGGCCGCCGACTACATCCCGGTGATCGCCTCGATCGGCGCCGACCGCGAGGGCAACTCCTACAACATCAACGCCGATGACGCCGCGGGGGCGGTGGCCCGGGCGCTCGGCGCCTACAAGGTCATGTTCCTCACCGACGTGGCCGGTTGGCTGAGGGATCCCGGCGATCCGGAGTCGACGATCTCGGAGGTGTCGGCGGCAGAGCTCGAGGATGCGCTGCAGTCGGTGAGCGGCGGCATGCGTCCCAAGCTCGCCGCCTGCCTGGACGCGATCCACGGCGGCGTCGGTTACGCCCACATCGTCGACGGCCGGGTGCCGCACTCGCTGCTTCTGGAGCTGTTCACCGACGCGGGCTCGGGCACCAAGATCACCGGCGGGGACGTGCTCTGATGTCCCCGACGCTGGCCGAGCTGCAGGCGCTCGAGAGCGAGCACGCGGTCGGCACCTTCGTCCGGCTGCCGGTGCAGTTCGTGCGCGGTTCGGGCGTGCGGCTCTGGGACGAGCACGGCCGGGAGTACCTCGACTTCCTGGCGGGGATCTCGGTGCTGAACGTCGGTCACTGCCATCCGCGGGTGGTGGCGGCGCTCACCGCGCAGGCGGCCGAGCTCAGCCACGTCTCCAACCTCTTCTACACCGCCCCGGCGATGGAGCTGTCCGCCGCCCTGGCCGAGAGCTCTCTCGGTGGCAAGGTGTTCCTCTGCAACTCGGGCGCCGAGGCCAACGAGGCGGCGATCAAGCTCGCCCGCCGTGCGCGTCCCGGTGGCGGGATCGTCGTTCTCCGCGACGGCTTCCACGGCCGCACCTACGGCGCGCTGTCGGCCACCCCCCAGGAATCCAAGCAGGCTCCGTTCGCGCCGCTGGTCCCCGGCTTCACCGCGATCGCGAAGACGCCCGAGGCGCTCGCCGAGGCGGTCACCGGCTCGACCGCGGCGGTGTTGCTGGAGCCGATCCAGGGTGAGAGCGGTATCCACCCGCTCGATGACGCGCTGCTGATCGCCGCGCGAGAGGCGTGCGATCGGTCGGGTGCGGCGCTCATCTTCGATGAGATCCAGACCGGCATGGGGCGTACGGGCACGATGTGGGCCTACCAGCAGACGCCGGTCGTCCCGGACGCGCTCACCAGCGCCAAGGCGCTGGGTGGCGGGCTGCCGATCGGTGCACTCGTCACCGGCCCGGGTCTCGCGGATGTCCTGCAGCCGGGCGACCACGGCTCGACGTTCGCCGGCGGCCTGGCGATCTGCGCGGCGGCGCTCGCCGCCGTCGAGATCTGCCGCGATCCCGAGCTGCTCGAGCGCGTGCACGCGCTGGGCGAGCGGCTGCGCCACGCGCTGGCCGAGCTCGCCCAGGTGGTGGCCGTCCGCGGGCGGGGGCTGATGGTCGGCATCGACCTGGCGCCGGGGCTGGACGCGCCGGAGATCGTGCGCCGGGCCCTGCTCGAGCAGCGGCTCGTGCTCAACGCGACCGGACCCTCGACGATCCGCTTCGAGCCGCCGCTGATCGTCACCGAAGCCGAGATCGACGAGGCCGTGGGGCGGCTCGGTACTTTCCTGGGGTGAGCGCCACCGAGGCCAGACACGCGAAGGTCGAGGTCGCGATCGGCTACGAGCAGCGCGCGGATGCCGCCGCCGCCGCCGTCCTGCGGTCCCTGATCGACGTCGTCGTCTTCAACATCGACGGCGCGATCGCCGGGCAGGACGTCGAGTACCTGCATCAGCTGCGGATCGCGGTGCGGCGCTCGCGGATGGTGCAGCGCCAGTTCAAGGGCGCGTTCCCGGCGCTCGAGCTGCCGGGGCTGCGGTCCGACTTCCGCTGGCTGCAGCGGGGGACGGGTCCCGCCCGCGACCTCGACGTCCACGTCGAGGAGTTCGAGAAGCTCTCCGAGCTGGTGCCCGAGTCCCTGCGCGGCGCGCTTGAGCCGCTGCGCGCGACGCTCGTGGAGCACCGCCGGCGCGCGCGGGAGGAGCTTGCCCGGACGCTGCGCTCCCAGCGGCTGCGGGAGCTGCTCTCCGACTGGGAGCAGCTGCTGGAGTCGCTCGTCGAATTGCCGGTCGACGACCGGCCGGCGGCGGAGCGCTCGATCGGATCCCTGACCGGAGAGCGCGTGAGCGCCGCCTACGGACGGATCCTGCGGATGGGGGAGGCGATCACGCAGGACAGCCCGGCGGAGAGCTACCACGAGCTGCGCAAGAAGGGCAAGGATCTGCGCTACCTGCTCGAGCTGTTCGGGATGCCGCTGTTCGACCACGACGCCGTGGAGCCCTTGGTCCGCGCGCTCAAGGGGCTGCAGGATCTGCTCGGTCGCCATCAGGACCGCGAGGTGCAGGTGACGCTCGTGCGCTCACTCGCCGACGAGGTGGCCAGGCTGCCCGGCGGCCCATCCGCCTGCCTGGCCATGGGGGTCCTGATCGACCGCTTGGCCGCCGACGAGCATGCCGCTCGCCTTCAGTTCCCCGATCGGTTCCGGACGCTCGCCACCGAGGAGTGGCGCGTGCAGATCGCCGATACGTTCGGCTGAGCGGAGAGGGAGTAAGGTCGGAGCATGGGTTACAAGGCACTCGGGTTCATCGTCTGGCAGGGCGGCAAGTGGTACGCCCGCCGCAAGCTCAGCGGGACCAGCGCCAAGCTGGCGATCGCTGGTCTCGGCGCGGCGATCGTCGCGGGACTGATCGCGGCCGGGCGGCAGGCCGTGGGCGACTCGTCAACGCAGCGGTCTTCATAAAGGTTTAGGCAGGGATTGCCGGGGGCGACAGCGAAAGGGCCAGCACGAGCGCGCGGTGCCTCCCGAACGACGTCGCGCGCCGACCGACGATGCCCGTGACCGCCCCGCCGCCGCTGCCCCTCGCGATCGATCGCGTCGAGCGCTCACGTGCCAAGCAGGGCCAGGTCCGCCTCCGGATCGCAGGTCAGTGGCTGAGCAGCCCTGAGGGAGGGACGGCCGCGAGCGCGGAGACGCTGCTGGTTGTGCAGATGCACGGCCGCCGCCACCGCTTCGCGGCGACCCGCGAGGAGCCACAGGAGGAGCCCGGCCTCGAGTTCACCGCCAGCTTCACCATCCCCGACTGGGCGGTTCCCGAGCAGCCGGGCCAGGCGGTGCTGTGGGTCGGCGGCGATGTCGTCGCGGTTCCACCGCCCGGCGCGTCGGCCCGCCCCGCCGAGCGTCCGGCGTCTGCCGAGCCACCGGCCCCCACAGAGGCGCTCGTCGTCGAGCGCGACGCGCGAGCGCAGGCGCCCGTCATCGCCGACCATGTCCCCGCCGACCTGCACCAGCATGCGGGCGAGGCGGGCGCCGGACGGTCCGGGCCGCTGGCTGAGCTGCTGTTCAAGGAAACGGTCACCGCGCTGCGCGCCGAACTCGAGCAGCGGACCGCGGAGGCGGCCCAGTTGCGCGCGCGCCTGGCCGAGGCCCAGCGCGAGTCGGAGAGCCGCGGCGGCGCGGAGTCGGGGCTTGAGAGCGCCCACGCGGAGCTGCGCGCCGAGCTCCGTCGCCTGATGGAGGCGGTCGGCGAGCAGCGCCGGGAGTTCGACGAGCGGCTGGGGGAGGCCCGCGGCGAAGTTGACCGCCTGCGCGAGGAACTCGAGCGCGCCGGCGGCGAAGTTGACCGCCTGCGCCAGGAGCTCGAGCGGGCCGACGGCGAGCGCGACCGCGCGCGCGAGGAACTCGACCGGGCGCACGCCGAGCTTGATCCGGTGCGCGGCGAGCTGGAGCAGGCGAGGTCCGAGCTCTCAGACGTGCGGGTCGAGCTCGAGGGCGCCCGCGCCGAGCTCGATCAGACCCGCGGGGACCGCGACGCCGCACGGGAGGAGGCCGAGAGCCGGCTGGCGACCGCGCGCGCTGAGTTCGACCAGCGGCTGGCCGCGGCACGGGCCGAGGGAGAGGCCTCATTGACCGCCGCCCGGCACGAGGCGGAGGTGGAGGCGGACGCGGCGCGCCAGGAGACCGAGACGATGCTGGCGGCGGTGCGCGGCGAGTCCGAGAGCCGGGCGCAGGCGGCCGAGGCGCAGGCACAGGAGCTGGCGGCTCGGCTGCGCGAGCGGACCGCCGGCGAGCGCCGGCGCGCCGAGGAGGCGGCGGTCCTGCGCGAGCAACTCGCCGCTTCTCACGTCGCCCGTGACGCAGCGCTCGGGGAGGTCGGCGGCCTCCGCTCCGAGCTGGAGCGCCTCAGCGGCGAGCTGGCGGTCGCACGCGAGCAGGGCGGCGGCGCCAGAGGCGAGCTGACCGAGGCGCAGCAGCTGCTCGCCGACGCTCGCGCGCTCACCGAACGGCTGCGAGGCGAGTCCTCGGTCTGACCGAACCCCGGTACTGCGTACGCGGGCGCCCGCCGCAAATTCCGAAATGTGGCTTCGACAGGCCCGCTCGTCCGTCCGGACCCCGACGTAGCTTCAGCGAGCGGCATGAGCGAACTCGGGTCCAGCGCGGCGGTCGGCATCGAGAGCGTCGAGTGGCTCGACGCGGGAGGTGGGCAGCTCACGGTGCGGGTCACCGGACGCTGGCGGCGACGCCGTGGATGGGTGGAGTCGCGGGGTCCGACGATGCTCGTGGTCGAGAGCGAGGGCAGGCGCAACCGGTTCCCGGCCACGCCCGAGCCGCCCAGCCTCGGCGGTGCGGCCCCCGGCACGTGGCGGCTGAGTTTCACGGTGCCCGCGGAGTTCGCGCATGGGCTCGGCGGTCACGTCTGGCTGGCGCTGGGGACGGTCACCGTGCCGCTGCCGGTTCCGGAGTCCGCGGCCGGACCGGCCGCGGGCCAGGAAGCGGTGACGGAGGCGAAGGCCGAACCGGCGTCCGCGGACGCCGCCCCGTCGGACGCTCCGTCCGAGCGCGACCCGGGCCGGCTGGAGATCGAGCGGGCCTGGCGCCGGGCGGACGCGGCGGAGCGGACCGCCGGGGAGCTCGGCGAGCGGGTGACCGCCCTGGAGCGCGCGCTCGAGCGTGAGCGCGCCGAACGCGCCCTGCAGCCCGAACACCGCCAGCCGGCCGATCCCGCAGGCGCTGAACGGGAGCGGCTGCGCGCCGAGGACGCCCTGCGCGCGGCCCGCCGTGGCGCGGGCGCGCGAGTCCCCGCCGAACCGCCCTCGCCAGTGGTGGACCCGTCGCTCGCCCCCGCCGTGATCACGCCGCCCCCGCCGGCCGGGGCGGAGCCGGAGCCGGTGGCCGGCGAGCCGATCGCCGACCGGGGCCGGCCTGGGGAGCTGGACACGATCTCGGCGCTGCGGCGCGAGCTGGGCGCCCGGGTTGCCGCAGAGGCGGCGCTGCGCGCCCGTACGGTTCAGGCGGAGACGCGTCTCGCCGCCCGCGTGCTGCTCGAGCAGCGCACGACGATCGCCCTCGATGAGCTGCGCACCGAGCTCGAGCACCTGCGCCACGCGCTGGAGCGCGAGCGCGACGGGCGCCGCGCCGCGGAGACGGCCGCGGCGCAGCTGCGTGCGGAGCTCGGCGGACAGCGCGAGCGCTCGCGCGACGCACACGCGGCGATCCAGGAGCTCCGCTCCGCGATCGAGCAGCTGCGCCCGCCGGCGCCGTCCACCCCCGCGGGCGAGGCCGCGGGAGACGATGCGACACGCGCGGCCGCGGGCGCGGTGACGCCAGACCGCCTGAGCGATGCGCTCACCCGCCTGCGTCAGAACGCCGAGCCCCGAGTGGAGCCCGCCGACTCAGAGGCGGCGGGGCAATCACCGGCTGCGCCCGCAACATCCACAGAGGTGACGAAGACCCCGTCGCGACCCGCCGGACTCGTGGTGCCGGCGAGCGCGCCCGCACCACTGCCCGTCGGTGTCGCGGGTCCGACCGTCGAGGAGCCGTTCCGCCGCCTGGCCGGACGGGACGCCGAGCGGGCCGGTCGCCTCCTCATCGGCCTCCTCGGCGCCCAGGGCGCGGCCTGGCCGCACGGCGTCGCCTACGACCTCGTGCTCGGACCGGGCTACGGGACCGTGCAGGTGACGGTCGGCGAACGGGGCGTCTCGGTCGAACGGGCGGGCGCCGCACGCGCACGGGAACAGGTCGCCTTCCAGATCGACGGCGGACCCGCCCGTCTCGCCCGGCTGTTCACGGCAGGCCCGCTGCGCCGGGCGCTGCGGATCGGTGTCGCCCGGGTCCGGGGACGGCGTGAGGGCATGGGGGTGCTGCGGGCGCTGCTCGCGCTGCCGCTCGATCTCGGCGCGCTGCGCACGGCAGGCGTCGCGCCCGACGGCGAGACGATGTTCACGCTGCTGGCGGCGATGATCGAACCGACGTGGACCCGCGGAGAGCGCTTCACGATCTCCCACACCGACGAGCGCGGCCATGCCGTCTTCCTGCAGATCCTCGACGGTCAGCCGCCGCTGGTCTCGCTCGAGCCGCCGGCGGGGCGGATCGCGACCGAGCTCGACGGGCCGGGGGAGGAGCTGTGGCGGGCGTTCGCGGACGGGGCGTCAAAGCTGCCGGGCGGGGCCGGAGTGGTGGTCCGCGGCGACCAGGGACCGCTGACGCTCGTGCGCACGTGGGCAAATCGCGCACAGAGCGGACACGGCGCGCGCTGAGCGCAGCACCGTCCGGGCCGTTGCCTACTCTGAGACGCAGTCGCCGCTCACGCACGTCGCGCGCAGGTACCTACCGCGCGCACGTCCGGGTCTGAGCGACGGCTGAGCTGACGATGACCTCGACCTGCGCCCACCTCCACGTCCACTCCGAGTACTCGCTGCTCGACGGAGCGTGCAAGATCGAGAAGCTCGCGGCGCGCGCGGCCGAGTTCGGCCAGCCGGCACTCGGGCTCACCGACCACGGGGTGATGAACGGCTCGGTCGAGCTGTTCCAGGCGTGTCGCAAGCACGACATCAAGCCGATCGTCGGTTGCGAGGTCTACATGGTCGACGACCACGCCGAGCGAGCGCCGGGCCGGATGGAGCGCTACCACCTGACGCTGCTCGCGGCCGATCAGACCGGATACCAGAACCTGGTGAAGCTGTCCTCGCGCGGCTTCCTGGAGGGGTACCACCGAGGCAAGCCCGGGGTCGACATGGCGCAGCTGGCCGAGCACGGGCAGGGCGTGATCGCACTCACCGGCTGCCTGGCCTCGCGGTTCTGCCGGCTGCTCGGCGACGACCGGCTCGACGACGCGCGCGGGCACGCTCGCGAGCTGATGGAGGCGGTCGGGCCCGACAACGTGTACTTCGAGGTCCAGAAGAACGGGATCGACCTGCAGGACAAGTGCAACGAGGGGATCGTGAAGATCGCCCGAGAGGTCGGCCGGCCGGTTGTCGGCACCGGCGACGTGCACTACCTGCGGCGGGAGGACTACCACCACCACGCTGCGCTGCTGTGCGTGCAGACGAAGTCGACGCTCGCCGCGCCGAAGATCACGTTCGACACCAACGAGTTCTACCTGCGCTCCAACGAGGAGATGGCGCAGTCGTTCGCCGAATGGCCCGAGGCGATCCCGACGACGATGGAGATCGCCGAGCGCTGCAACGTCGAGATCGAGCTCGGGGGCCAGCTGATCCCGAGCTTCCCGACGCCGGACGGCACCGATGAGCGCGGCTACCTGCGAGAGCTCGTCGACGAGGGGCTGCGCCGCCGCTACGGCGACCCGATCCCGGCGGCCGCCCGCGAGCGCGCCGACTACGAGCTCGGCGTGATCGACTCGATGGGCTTCAACGCCTACTTCCTGATCGTCTGGGACTTCGTCCACTACGCCAAGGGCGCCGGGATCGCCGTCGGTCCCGGCCGTGGCTCGGCCGCGGGGTCGATCATCGCCTACTCGCTGTCGATCACCGACCTGGATCCGCTCAAGTACGACCTGCTGTTCGAGCGCTTCCTCAACCCTGAGCGGGTGTCGATGCCCGATATCGACATGGACTTCTCGGTGCGCGGCCGGGAACAGGTGATCCGCTACGTCACCGAGAAGTACGGTAAGGAGGCGGTCGCCCAGATCGTCACCTTCGGCAAGATGTTCCCCCGGGCGGCGACCCGCGACGCGGCACGCGTGCTCGGGCACGACTACGCCACCGGCGACCGGCTCTCCAAGCTGATTCCGGACCCCGAGCAGGGGCGCGCGCCGAGCTTCGAGAAGTGCCTGGCCCCCGGCGAGCCGCTGCGCGCGGAGATCGACAAGGACGGAACGGCGCGCCAGATCATCGACGTCGCCCAGGGGCTTGAGGGGATCATCCGCAACGCCTCGATCCACGCCGCCGCGGTCGTGATCTCCGACCGCGACCTCACCGACATCCTGCCGCTGCAGATCGCCGACACGGGCACCACCGATGAGAACGGCGACAAGATCTACCGCACCGTCACCCAGTTCTCGATGAAGCCCGTCGAGCAGCTCGGCCTGCTGAAGATGGACTTCCTCGGGCTGCGCAACCTCGACGTGATCGAGGATGCGCTCGACATCATCGAGCGCTCCACCGGCGAGCGGCCCGACATGGACCGGCTGCCGCTCGACGACGAGACGACCTACGAGATGCTCGCCCGCGGAGACTCCATCGGGGTGTTCCAGTTCGAGTCAGAGGGAATGCGCGAGGCGCTGCGACGCGTCGGGGTCACCGAGTTCGCCGACCTGATCGCGCTGGTCGCCCTCTACCGGCCGGGGGCGATGGACCAGATCCCGAACTACGCGCGCGGCAAGCGCGACCCGGAGACGATCGCCTACCCGGACGAGCGGCTGCGGCCGATCATCGAGGACACCAAGGGCGTGATCCTCTACCAGGAGCAGGCGATGCTCATCTCCAAGGAGCTCGCCGGCTTCTCCGGCGCCCGCGCGGACGACCTGCGCAAGGCGATCGGCAAGAAGAACCGCGAGGCGATGGCCGCCCTGAAACCGGAGTTCTTCGAGGGCTGCCGGTCGTCGGGCACCGCCGAGGCGGTGATCGAATCGCTGTGGGCGACCAACGAGAAGTCGGCCGACTACTCCTTCAACAAATCCCACGCCGCCTGCTACGCGCTGATCGCGTACCGGACCGCGTGGCTGAAGGCCAACTATCCAGCCGAGTACATGGCGGCGCTGATCTCCTCGGTGATGTCGACCAAGGACAAGGTGCCGTTCTTCGTCGGCCAGGCCGAGGCGATGGGGATCGAGATCCTGCCGCCGGACGTCAACCTCTCCGACCACGAGTTCGTCGTCGTCGAGGGCAACATCCGGTTCGGTCTCGACGCGGTCAAGGGGGTTGGCTATGCGGCGGTCGAGGCGATCAAGAACGCCCGCGGGCCGATCGCCCCCGGCGCGACGCAGCCCGAGCAGCCGTTCACCGATCTGTTCGACTTCTGCGAGCGGGTGGACAACCGGGCGGTGAACAAGAAGGCGATCGAGGCGCTCATCAAGTGCGGCGCGTTCGGCTCGACCGGCGACAGCCGCAAGGGGATGCTGGCGGTGCTCGAGCAGGCTCAGGCGGCCGGCTCCAAGTCACAGCAGGACGCGCTCATCGGCCAGGGCTCGATCTTCGACCTGTCGATGGACCTCGGTGACGGGGCCGCGATGGCCGGCTCCGGGTCCGGAGCGGCCCCGTTCGCCGGTCCCAGCCACGCGCCGATCCCCGGCGAGGAGTTCGACCAGACCGAGCTGCTGGCCGCCGAGAAGGAGTCGCTCGGACTCTACGTCTCCACGCATCCGCTCAAGGAGATCGGTCCCGCACTGCGTGCGAAGGCCGACTTCACGGTCGGCGAGCTGGCCGACCGCCGCGACGGCGACTGGGTGACCGTCGGCGGGATGATCACCCAGCTGAAGAAGATCAAGACCCGCAAGGGCGACATGATGAGCTTCATCACGCTCTCCGACACCGAGGACTCGGTCGAGTGCATCGTGTTCGGCAAGGTGATGGAGTCCGCCGGCAGCGCCCTGGAGCTGGACTCGATCGTGCTCATCCGCGGCAAGGTCGAGCACAAGGAACGCGACGCGACCTCGCTCGTCGCCCAGCAGATCGAACGGTTCGAGCCCTCCGCCGATGAGGTCGAGAAGGCAAAGGTCAAGGAGGCCGCGCTGGGCGGGCCGACCGCCGCCACGGCCGGTGCCGCGGCCCGGGCCCGGCAGGCGCTACGGCTGCGATTGAACGCCGCCGCGCTCCCGGCCCGCGCCCTCGGCGACCTGCGCGACCTGCTCTCCGGCTTCCCCGGCGAGACCGACGTCGTGGTCGAGCTGGCCACCGCCGCGACCGGTGCGGGCCCGGGCGGACGGCGCCGGCTCAAGCTCGGTCCCGCCTACCGCGTGGAGCGCGGCGCCGCGCTCCATGCGGAGCTTGACGCGCTGCTCGGCGACGCGCTGCTCGGCGACGAGCCGCCCGCGGCTCAGCAGGCCGTGGCCTGAACGCCGCCCACATCCGGCCGCGGCCAAGCCCTCCGATTGATCCCGGAGCGCCTCTCGGCGAGCCGAGATCGGCCGACTTCGTCAGGATTCTCCACGAATCAAGAGCTTTGGGGTAGTTTGCCCCTGGCTCCCCGGGGTTGGTGGGGCAGCCATCCATGGAGTACAACCAAGGAGGGCAGCAGTGCTACGCAAGTACGCAGTGGCCTGCGCCGGGACGGCCGTGGCCATGTTGATCGCGGTGGGCGCAGCAGATGCCAAGCCGAACGTGCGCGCTGGAGCCGGGCGCGCGGTGCCGCTGAGCCGGGCCGTCGTGCCGGCGAAGGCGTCGAAGCCGAAGTTCGATGTGTACAACAACGGCTACGCGGCGGACTCGACCTGTGGAGGCTTTGACAACCACCACACCACCAACGACTGGGTGGAGTACAGCGAGGCCTATCGAGGCGATGCGCAGACCCTGACCAACTGGGAGATCGGCTGTGTGTTCCAGACGAGCTCCACGACGAAGTCAATCAGTCCGGAGTCGGGGTGTGGAGACGGGTCGGCGCCTCATCCCGCTCAGGGCGCCCAGGTCGGTTTCGCCGACGGGGAGCTGCTTCTCGTCTGCGGCGACCCCGATGTCAACAGCTCCAATGGCACGAACGCCAACTCGGTGCCGTACTCCGCGGTGTCGCGGGGCAAGGCGTGCAAGGCGACGGTCCTGACCGGTGCAAACGGCACGAAGGCGAGCAGGGTGAAGACCTCCGACTCGGTCCAGCTCGACCAGGACTACACCGACTACGACGGCAAATCCGTCTCGGCGGTGACGACCGCATGCGTCGGCACGGTTCCCGCCAAGCTGACGGTGAGCGCTTCGGTCGCGACCCGTGCGATCAAGTGCTCGCAGAGGAACCCGTTCGGCTCGGGCAAGCTCGCGAGCTGGGGGGTCACCGTGACCTACCCGGATCGCCAGTTCGAGGAGATCTGCGAGGTGCCGAACGCACCCGTGCCATCCGATCTCGGCTGACCAATTGCTCGACGGTGCGGCGCGGGCGCGGCCATCCGTCCGCGTCCGCGCCGACGCCGGCCCGAATCCGTCAACACGCCGTCCACCTCGCGGACACACGTTGACCCTTCACACCGTCCGGTGGACCCGTAGGATGCCGGCCACTCGCCGGTGCGGCGGTGGACAATCGACACGTGGAAGGACGGCGGAGATGCACCGCAGGCGGATTCACAGGTTTGCAGCGGCGCCGCCGGCCGTGGCGAGCCGTCCGGCGGGCGGGCAGGCGGGGAAGCCGAGCCCGGCCCGGCTCGGCGACCGTGTCTACGAGCGGCCGGTCGTTACCGACAAGGGGGCGCTGGCCGACCTCACCTGGGCGGGGTTCGCCTCGCTCGACGCCGGCTTTCGCCCGTGCATCGACGAGCGCTGAGCGGCCCGACCGTCGGTCCGTGTCTCAGCTCGGGAGCCAGGGCGACTGCCAGCCCAGGTGGCCGGCGGTGATCCGCTGAGCCTCCTTGGGGCCCCATGAGCCCTGGGTGTAGCTGATCGACTTCGGCGGTGCGTCGAGGATCGGCTGGAAGATCCGCCAGCACTCCTCGACCCCGTCCTGGCGGGTGAAGCGGCTGGAGTCGCCGTCGAGCGCCGCGCGCAGCAGGACCTCATAGGGCGTGGCGCCCTCGCCGCCCTCCGAGGCGAAGTCCATGTCCAGGTCGATCTCCGAGGGGCCGGGCCGGTCGGCGCGCTGGGCATCGATCGAGATGCGGATCCCGGTCTGCGGATCGACCCGCACGATCAGCTGATCGGGGATCGGTCGCCGGCGTCCGGAGGGCAGGAACGGCAACCGCGGTGGGTGGCGGAAGACCAGCCGGATCTCGGTGGCGCGGACCGGCATGCGCTTGCCGGTGCGCAGGAAGAACGGCACGCCGGCCCACTGCCAGCTGTCGATCTGCAGGCGGACCGCCAGGTAGGTCTCGGTGTCCGAGCGGGCCTTCACGCCGTCGACCTTTCGGTAGCCCCGGTACTGGCCACGCACGCAGTGCGCGGGATCGGCGTCGAGCACCGCCTCGAAGACCGCCTGCTTGGCATCCTTCTGACTCTCGGGGTTGGCGCTGGCCGGCGGGTCCATCGCGATCGCCGAGACGATCTGCATCAGGTGGTTGACGACGACGTCGCGCAGCGCGCCGACCGGGTCATAGAACGCCCCCCGATCCTGCACGCCCAGCGACTCGGCCATCGTGATCTGGACCGAGTCGACGTAGCGGCGGTTCCAGACCGGCTCGAGCATCGCGTTGGCGAAGCGCAGGTACAGGATCTCCTCCAGGCCCATCTTGCCCAGGAAGTGGTCGATCCGGTAGATCTGCGGTTCGGAGATGTGGGTGTGCAGGTCAGCGGCAAGGGCCCGGGCGGACTCCAGGTCGTGCCCGAACGGCTTCTCGATCACGACCCGCCGGTCGTCCCGGGTGAGCCCCGCCTCGGCGAGATGGCCGACGACCATCGAGAACAGCGACGGCGGGATCTCCAGGTAGAAGACCGGATTCTTCGCCTTGCCCAGCGCAGCGGTCACACGCTCATACGTGGCGCTGTCGTCGAAGTCGCCGCTCACGTACGAGAGCCGCCGGGAGAACCTCCTCCAGACCTTCTCGTCGATGTCCTCGCCGGACTCCCGCACGACGTCCAGCGCGTGGGCACGCAGCTGCTCGTCGGTCCATTCGTTGACCGCGACGCCGATCACCGGCACGTTGAGCATTCCCCGTCGGTCGAGCCGGTAGAGCGAGCGCAGCGTCATCTGCTTGGCGAGGTCTCCGGTGATACCGAAGACGACGAGCGCGTCGCCGGTGGCGCTCAGCCCGCGGGGCAGCGCCGAGACGGAGGGGTTTCGGGGACTCATCGCGCCACCTTTCGTCCGCCCTTGCGGGCCTTCAATCCCTTGGAGCGCAGCGCGTGGCAGTGCGCGATCTCCTCCTTGGTCGGTCCCTGCTTGTCGGGCCCGGGAGTCTCGAGCACGCACGGCAACTCGTCGAAGCGCGGCTCGGACAGGAACGCGCCGCAGCCGGTGTCGCCGAGCTCGCCGGCGCCGATGTCGGCGTGGCGGTCGCGGTTGGATCCCAGCGGGTTGACCGAGTCGTTGAGGTGCAGCGAGCCCAGCCGGTCCAGCCCGACCAGCTCATCGAACCGGTCGACCGTGTCGGTGACGCCCGCCGTGGTGCGGATGTCGTAGCCGGAGGCGAGCAGATGGCAGGAGTCCAGGCAGACGCCCAGGCGGGGGTCCGCGCCCGCGGCCTCGAGCAGCGCGCTGAGCTCCTCGAAGGAGCGCCCCAGCGTCCCGCCCGTGCCAGCGGTGTCCTCCAGGTGCAACTCGCATGACTCGGTCTCCGCCAGCGCCTCGGCGATCAGCTCGCCCGCACGGGCGATTGCCTCGCCGACATCGCCGGTCTTCGCCGAGCCGGAGTGCAGCACGACGCCGGCGGCGCCGATCCCCGCGCCGACGCGCAGCGACTGCGTCAGCGACGCGAGCGACTTGGTGCGGATCTCCGGGTCGTCGGAGCCGCAGTTGATCAGGTAGACGGCATGGATGATCACGGCTTTGATCGGCGAGTCGGCCATCGCCCGGCGAAACGCAGCGAAGTCGTCCTCGGTGTACGCGGTCGGCTTCCACATCCGCGGGGACTGGTTGAAGATCTGGATCGCCTGGCAGCCGAGGTCGACCCCGCGTCCAACGGCCTTCTCCAGACCGCCCGACTGTGAAACGTGCGCTCCGATTAGCATCAGATCATCATGTCCATGAGGGTTCGGTTCGCTCCTTCCCCGACCGGGGCGCTGCATATCGGCGGCGCGCGGGCGGCGCTCTACAACTGGCTGTTGGCGCACAGGCCCGGCGAAGACGGCGCCGGTCGTGCCGGGACGTTCGTGCTGCGGATCGAAGATACCGACCGGGAGCGCTCGACGCCGGAGAACGTCGAGCAGATCCTCGACGCGCTGCGTTGGCTGAACCTCGACTGGGACGAAGGGCCGATCATGCAGACCGAGAACGCCGCGCGGCACGCGGAGGCGCTCCAGCGCCTGCTCGACTCCGGCCACGCGTATCA
>DATJTS010000030.1:0-7732 GCA_035503035.1 Solirubrobacteraceae bacterium | reverse complement strand
GCTTGCACTCCTCACAGGCGAGGGTCGCAGCGATCCGGACATCTCCACGTGCCATAACGCGCGCTTTCTGATGAAGGATGGGCCTGCCGGGCCGCGGGCGCCACAACGAACGCACCCCGGCGCCGGTCGCTGAGTGTAGCGACAGTTGGGGGGCGCTGCCCCCCAACAATCCCCCATCAAGCCGTCAACTCCAACCGCCGACCGGTGCTCCGGACCGATGGCATTCCCGCTCGATCTCACAGACCGCCGAACCTGGGGAGACATAACCTGTCCGGCCATGGCCACGATCGATCTGGACCCCACCGCCGGCGCGTTCGATCCCGCCGAGCTGCAGCGCATCCTGGACGGCCGCTACGCCGACCTGCGCGCTCAGATCCGCGACGTGATGTCGCGCCCCGAGTTCGAGCCTCCGCTCGAGGCCTCGCGCGAGGACTACCGGGCGATCGTGATGAGCTGGGCGCTTCAACTGGCCGAGGAGGGCGTGACCGCCCCGGGGTTCCCGGAGCAGTACGGCGGCGAAGGGGACTTCGGGGCCAACGTCGCCGGGTTTGAGACGATCGCGTTCGGCGACCTCTCGCTGCTGGTCAAGTTCGGCGTCCAGTTCGGGTTGTTCGGCGGTGCCGTCCAGCAGCTGGGGACCGCCGCCCACCACGAGCGATACCTCCGGGATATCGCCACGTTGAAGCTTCCGGGCTGCTTCGCCATGTCCGAGGCCGGCCACGGCTCCGACGTTCAGAACCTGCTCACCACCGCCACCTACGACCGGGACACCGACGGTTTCGTGGTCGACACGCCGGTCGACGCCGCGCACAAGGACTACATCGGCAACGCCGCTCGCGACGGCCGGATGGCGGTCGTCTTCGCCCAACTGCACGTCGGCACCGAGTCACACGGTGTTCATGCGCTGCTCGTGCCGATCCGTGACGAGCAGGGCAACGTGATGGAGGGCGTGCGGATCGAGGACGACGGGCCCAAGCTCGGCCTGAACGGCGTCGACAACGGCAAGCTCTGGTTCGACCACGTCCGCGTCCCGCGCGAGAACCTCCTGGATCGCTGGGGTGGGGTCACGGCCGACGGGATCTACTCCAGCCCGATCGAGAAGCCGACCAAGCGCTTCTTCTCGATGGTGGGCGCACTCGTCCAGGGCCGGATCTGCGTCGGCGGCGCGTCGGTGAGCGCGTCCGAGCTCGCGCTGACCATCGCCGTGCGCTACGGACTGCGCCGGCGCCAGTTCGGCCCCGAGCCCGGCCAGGAGGTGCCGATCCTCGATTACCGAGTACACCAGCGCCGCCTGCTGCCGCGGCTGGCCAAGAGCTACGCGCTGCACTTCGCCCAGGCAGAACTGCGCGACCGCTTCCACCACGTGATGAGCGACGAGGGGGTCACCGACCACGAGCGTCGAGAGCTGGAGTCGCTCGCCGCCGGCATGAAGGCGACCGCCAGCTGGCACGCCACCGACACGATCCAGGTCTGCCGCGAGGCGTGCGGTGGCGCGGGCTACATGGCGGTCAACCGCTTCGCGGCACTGAAGGCCGACACCGACATCTTCACCACGTTCGAGGGCGACAACGTCGTGCTCATGCTGCTGCTCGCGCGCGGCCTGCTCACCGGCTACGCCGAGCAGTTCACCGGCCTCTCCCCTGTCGGCATGGCCTCGTTCGTCGCCGGGCAGGCGGCAGAGGTGGTCGTCGAGCGGCTGTTCGCGCGGAAGATCGCACAGGTCGTCGGAGATTGGGTCGGATCCACCGGCGACGAGGATGACCTGCTCGACCCGGCCATCCAGCTCGCACTCTTCCAATGGCGCGAGGGTCACATCACGGCCTCCGCGGCGCAGCGGTTCCGCCGTCACATCAAGGACGGCCACGCCCCGTTCGAGGTGTTCCGCTCGATCGAGGACCACGTCGTCGATGTCGGCCGGGCGCACATTGCCACCGTGCTGCTCGAGGCGTTCCATCGTGCGGTCGACGACTGCCCCGACGGCCCGACGCGCGCCGCGCTCAAGCAGATGTGCGATCTGTTCGCGCTCACCGAGATCGAGCGGGAGAAGGGCTTCTTCCAGGAGCACGGCCGGCTCTCGGGACCGCGCTGCAAGGCGGTCTCGCGACAGGTCGGCGAGCTCTGCGACCGCGTGCGCGCTCAGGCCGGCGCCTACGTGGACGCGTTCGGCATTCCGGACGCCGTCCTGCGTGCGCCGATCGCGCTCGCGCAAGGGGACCAGTAGCGAGTGAGTCGAGCGCGTGGGGCCGGTCCGGATCCGGCCCGCCTGCAGGCGCTCGCCGAGAACCTCGGCCAGACGCCTCAGGCGGTTGCCCGCACGCTCCACGAGGAGCTGCGAGCGGCCCGCGCCCAGATCGACGCGGGCCTCGCATCCGAGGATCTGACCGCGGTCGGCGACGGAGCGCACGCGGCGCGCAACAGTGCGTTGATGGTCGGCGCCGCCCCGCTGCTGTCCGAGCTCCGCGCGCTGGAGACCGCGGCGGACTCGGGCGAGCTCCGGTCGGCGCGGGAAGTGCGCGGACGTGCCGACGCAGATCTCGCCGACCTGATCGAGGCACTCGGCGAACTGGCCTGAGCGGGGGCTTCAGGATGGAGCGTGGCCGTGCTGCTCGCGCGCGTCCGCGAGCAGCGCGCGCATGCCCTCCAGCCAGCGCTCGGGCTGGGCGCCCTTGACCGCCATGAACGAGGCCACCTCCTCGTGCGGGAGGATCAGGAAGCGCTCGTCCGCTATCCCCGCGAGCACCGCCTCGGCGACGTCATCGGGCTCCAGAACCGGCTGGGCGATCATGGGGGCGTTGCCGACCGGATCGAGCTCCACCGCCATCCGGAACAACGGTGTGTTGACCCCCTGCGGGCACACGCAGGAAACCTTGATCCCGGCGTCGGCGTAGGTGATGTGCAGCCACTCGGCCAGCGCCACCGCGGCGTGCTTGGTGATCGAGTACCCGAGCGCCGAGAGCTGGGTGAGCACCCCCGCCGCCGACGCGGTCGAGACGAGGTACCCCGATCCGCGCGCGACCATCTCCGGCAGCAGCGCCCGCGCGGCCCACAGATGAGACATCACGTTGACTTCCCAGGTGTGCTGCAGCTGCTCGTCGGGCGCCTCGGGCCCGCCCGGGGGACCGCCGATGCCGGCGTTGGAGTAGAAGAGGTCGATCGGGCCGAGGTGGCGCTGCGCGGCGTCGATCAGGGCGCGGACATCACGCTCGCGACCGACGTCGGCGCGCATCCCCACCGCGCCCAGTTCCTGGGCGACGACATCGACGCCCTCCTCGTGAAGATCGGCGAGCACCAGGCGCGCGCCCTCGGCGGCGAAACGGGCAGCACACGCGCGTCCGATCCCGCTCGCGGCGCCGGTGATGACGACGTTGCGGTCGCGCAGGTCCATCAGCCGACCGCTGCCTGCAGAGCCGCCCGCGTTGCCGCGTCCCCGGGCAGGTACTGGGTGAGCCGGAGCTCGCGATCGCTGGTGGGGATCAGTTGCAGGTGGTGCAGCGTAAGCGTTCCGAGCGTCGGGTGCTCGAGCACCTTGGTGCCCAGCTGGGAATCGAGCACCTCGTGACGGCGCCACAGCTCGCGGAAGCGCGGGCTCTCGCGCAGGAGCTCCTCGATCAGCGCCAGAAACCCTGGGTCGTCGTAGCGGCGGGCATGCGCTGAGCGGAAGCGCGCGAGCGTCGAGCGGGCGGTCTGCTCCCGGGAGGTGGTCGACGGCCGTCCCGGCGCCGACTCGCCGAACAGCCCGCGCAGGAGATTGCGCGTGCCGTCCGGGCCCGCGGGGGGAACAGTGATCACCACGTCGGCGGCGCGGTTGTAGGCGAGGACGTCGGTCCGGGGGTTGGTCAGGAAGGCGGGGATCGGGTCGAGCGCCGCGACCCAGGTCACCAGCTCGGCGGACGCCTCGGTGGGATACGGATCTGCCGGCGCGGGAACGGCGACGCCGGCGAGGTCGAACAGGGCTGCGCGCTCGGCGCCTGAGAGATCGAACACGAGCGCCAGGGCGTCGAGCACGGACGGCGAGGGTGTGATGTCTCGCCCCTGCTCGAGCCACGTGTACCAGGAGAGCCCCACCCCGGCCAGCTGTGAGACCTCCTCACGCCGCAGACCCGGCGTCCGGCGCCGACTCGAGCCACTGTCGAGGCCGACCGACTCGGGCGCCGTGCGCTCGCGCAGGTGACGCAGGAACTCGGCGAGCTCCTCACGCCTGGTGGGTGGTGGTGCGACTCCCATGATCAGCTGACTTCTTGTGGCCGGCGCGACGCTAGCGCAGTCTGTGCTCATGACCCAGACCAAGACACAGACACAGACAGCACTGCTCGGCGACAAGGTGGTCGGGCGGATCGGCTTCGGCGCGATGCAGCTGGCGGGCCCCGGCGTGTTCGGGCCCCCGCGGGACCCCGCGGCGGCGCGCGCGGTCCTGCGCCGCGCGATCGAGCTCGGCGTCGACCACATCGACACCTCGCAGTTCTACGGGCCCGACGTCGTCAACGACCTGATCCGCGAGACGCTGTACCCCTACCCCGACGGTCTCCGCCTCGTCACCAAGGTCGGTGCGCGACGCGACGACAGTGGCGGCTGGCTGCCGGCGCAGTCGCCCGCGGATCTGCGAGAGGGGGTCGAGGACAACCTCCGCTCGCTCCGCGTCGAGCGAATGGACCTCGTCAATCTGCGCCTGCACTCCGAGTCCGGCGCCGCGGCCGAGCCGACGGCCGAGCAGCTCGGCGCGATGGCCGATCTCCAGCTTGAGGGCAAGCTCGACCTGATCGGCGTCTCCAACGCCACGCTCGACGGGGTCAAGATGGCCTACGACCTCCTCGGAAGTCTTGGGGAGGTTCAGAACGCCTACAGCATTCTCGACCAATCCGACGACCCGGTCGTGGACTTCTGCGAGGAGCACGGGATCGCGTACGTCGCCTACTTCCCGCTCGGCTCTGCGTTCGCGGGAGGCCCGAAGGCGCTCGCCGCCGACCCCGCCGTCGCCGAGGTGGCCGAGAAGCACGGTGCCACGCCGTCGCAGATCGCGCTCGCGTGGCTGCTGCACCGCTCCCCGCAGATCCTGCTGATCCCCGGAACGAGCTCGGTCACCCACCTCGAGGAGAACCTCGCGGCCGGCGAGATCTCGCTCGACGCCGAGGACATGCGGCGCCTGGCGCAGGTCAGGCCGGTGGCGAACCCCGGCGGGCGCTGACGCAGCGGCCGGCGCGGTCAGCTGCGCCGGCCGTACAGCAGCCGGCGGGGGATCGGGACCGGTGAGAGCTTGCCGGCCGCGTCGCCGAACAGGCGGCGCGGCTCGAGCTTGGCCAGCAGGCCCTCGAGCTCATCGCGCTCGCGCGCGGTGAGCCGGTTGGTCCGTCCCCGCCCGATCCTGATCAACTGCACCAGCCGACGGCGCTCGGCCGGGTTCAGCCGCTGGTAGTGGTCCTTGGCGAGCACGGCGACCTCAGCCGCGGACAGCAGCGCGACGACCGGGATCCGCCGGACCCCGGGGACGCGCTCGGCGGCCCTGGCGATCGAGCGGTTGACGAACCCCGACGGCATCCCCGAGGAAGTCTATGGCGCACCTGGGCCGTCGCTGCGCAGTGGGGGCCGTTTGGACCCACTCGCGTGCGGTCGGTCCAAACGGGCGCCCCACGGAGCCCTACAGCTGTGCGCAGACCGACTTGACCTCGAGGTAGTTCTCCAGCACCTCGTGGCCCATCTCACGACCCCAGCCCGACTCCTTGTAGCCGCCGAACGGCAGCGAGGCATCGAACACGTTGTAACAGTTGATCCACACCGTCCCGGCGCGCAACTGCTTGGCGAGGCGATGGGCCTTGGAGATGTCCTTCGTCCAGATGCCCGCGGCGAGGCCGTACGTCGACCGGTTCGCGGTCGGCATCACCGCGTCGAGGTCCTTGAACGGAGCAACGGTCACGACCGGGCCGAAGATCTCCTCGGCCTCGACCTTCATGTTCGGGTTCGTGTCGGTGAGGACCGTCGGCTTCACGAAGTAGCCCTTGTCGCCCTCGCGGCTGCCGCCGGTGGCGAAGTTTGCTCCCTCCTGACGGCCGGATTCGAAGAAGCCACACACGCGGTCGAGCTGCTCCTGGGAGACCAACGGGCCCATCTCGGTCTGCGGATCCTGGCCGGAGCCGAGCTTGATCGACTCCGCGTGCTTGGTGACGCCCTCGAGCACCTCGTCGAAGTCCCTGGACTCGACATACAGCCGCGAGCCCGCGCAGCAGCACTGGCCATGATTGAAGAAGATCGCGTTCGCCGCTCCCGGAATCGCGGTCTCCATGTCAGCGTCGGAGAACACGATGTTCGGTGACTTTCCGCCGAGCTCGAGCGTGAGCTTCTTCAGGTTGCCCGCTGCGGACTTGACGATCTCCTTGCCGACCTCGGTCGACCCGGTGAACGCGACCTTGTCGACATCATCGTGGGAGGCCAGCGCGGCACCCGCGTCGCCGAACCCGGTGACGATGTTGACCACGCCCTCCGGGACACCGGCCTCGAGGATCAACTCGCCGAGCCGCAGCGCGGAGAGCGGGGTCTGCTCGGCCGGCTTGAGCACGACGGTCACCCCGGTCGCCAGCGCCGGCGCGAGCTTCCAGGCCGCCATCAGCAGCGGGAAGTTCCAGGGAATGATCTGGCCGACGACGCCGATCGGGTCCTTCAGCGCATACGCATGAAACTCCGCGCCCGGCATGTAGGGGACCGAGATCGGGATCTGATACCCCTCGATCTTCGTCACCCACCCCGACATGTAATGGAAGATGTCCGCTGCCAGCTCGACGTCCCCGGCGCGCGCGACCGCCAGCGGCTTGCCGTTGTCCAGCGACTCGAGCAGCGCCAGCTCATCGGCGTTCTCCAGGATCAGGTCGCCGAGGCGGTGGATGATGCGGCCGCGCTCGTTGGGCTTCATGCCGGCCCAGGTGTTCGCCTCGAACACCGCGCGAGCCGTCTTCACCGCGCGGTCGATGTCCTCAGACGAGCCCTCCGCCACCTGGGCGAGCACCCCGCCGGTGGCCGGGTTGTAGACGTCGAAGGTCTTGCCCGATGCCGAGTCGACCCAGTCTCCGCCGATCAGGATCTTGCGCGGCTGGGAGACGAACTCACGGGCGCGGTCGTCGACGCTGTCTGCGATCGCCATGCGATCTCCTCTCTGGTAGGGCCGGGATGCGGCCATCACCGGCGGGACGGGGCCGCTCGCTGCGACCGTGCGCCCTGTACCCAGGATCGCGCGCGTGCCTAATCAGCGCCTAGGCGTTGCAACAAGGTTGCAAAAGCGCGATGCTCAGCCACAGGTATGCGCGACAGCTGGATCGGGCTCCAAGCCGGCGTCGATGCCCGCCGTTGGGCGAGGGTTCTGCGTCGTGCGCATGACGTCGCGCTGCACGGCGGCCACGTCCCGTCGATCGTCCGCGGCGTGATCGCCGACTCGTGGGAGCGATGCGCGGAAACCGGTATCGACCCCTCCGAGCCGGGGGCTCCGCTGGTGATCGCGCCCGACGACGCAGCCGAGCGCTTCCTGGAGCATCCGCTGTCGCAGACGACTGAGGTGTTGCGAGCGACGCTGGCGACGTTGCTCTACGACGCGCGTCACATCCTGGTCGTCTCCGACGCAGATGGGTGCCTGCTCTGGTCCGAGGGGCACCCGGACGTGCTGTCCGCCTCGGAGGAGATCCGGTTCACGCCTGGGTACGCATGGTCCGAGCTCGCCGCGGGGACCAACGCCGTCGGCACCGCGCTCGCCGCC
>DATJTS010000029.1:0-7569 GCA_035503035.1 Solirubrobacteraceae bacterium | reverse complement strand
TCGTAATCGAGCACGCCGGCCGGGAGCGTGCCCTCGCCGTCGTTCTGGGGGGCGACGAGTACGCCCGTCTGACCGCTTGCGTCGTCGACCGCGGCGAACGGGATCGTCTGCGCGCCGAAGCTCGTGGGGACGATCGTCTCGCTGGCGTCGAGCACCGCACTTCCGGGCTGAGGAAGCGCCACGGTCTGCCCCGTGGTGGCCCCGGCGTTGACGGTGACGAGACTGGGCCCCGTGAGCGGGGAGAGCACCCACAGTGCGACCCCGCCGTCGGGGGTCGCGCGGCCGCTCTGCGCTCCGAACGGAGGCTTCGCCGGCAGGGGTCCGCCGTCAACCGAGACACCCTGCCAGCCCCCGGCGTTGGTGTGCTCGAGCAGCACCGACCCGTCGGAGGTCGTCGATCCGCCGGACAGCGTGAGCGGGAAGTCACCGACGTGACCCGTTGCCCACACCTCCCCGGCGTTCGGGGTCTGGGAGGAGGCTCCGAACACCATGACCTGGGTGGCGGGGAGTCCGAGCTCGGGCTGGACGGCATCGGCGCCGGTCGGCACGCCGACGGCGGCGGCACGGGCGGCGGTGGTGCGACCGGCGGGCGGGCCGAAGCCCAGTGCGACGGCCAACGCAGCGAGGGCGATGGCGATCACGGCACCGCGCGGGCGCAGACGCGCCCGCGATGCTCCCGACCGCCGCGTCATCGACGGCGCCCTCCGTGGTGGGTCGAGCCGTGGTCGCGCTGGGCAGACCGGATCCGGAAGGTCACCGGGACGGTCGCCCGTAGCGCATGGTGACCGGACGCCGAGAAGCGGACGGCGATCCGCGCGTAGAGGCCGCGGCGCCCGGTGGCGTAGCGGCGATCTGCCTTGTTCAGCGCGAGCGTGAAGCGCACGACGGAGCGATGGCGGGCTGCCGCCCGCGCGGCGCCGACGCGACGGAACGGGATCCGTTTGCGGGCGACCGCGCCCCCGGTACCCGGCAGCTGGGCGGCCGCGGTCGCCCGGACCACTCCCGCGCCCGGGACGCTGACCCGCAGCTGCACCGTCCCGGTGCGTCGCGCGGACGCGCGCGCGCTGATCGACCACCTTGGGGATCCGGAGATCGCCTCGACAACCCGCGGGACCGCGGACAGCGTCTCGGTGGCGACCTCGGTCGACGGCGGGGTGTTGCCCAGCAGCAGCACCTCGGGTCCATCGCCGCTGACGTTTCCGTAGAAGAGGTTGCTGGCAGACGATTCGACCGCGACGTCCCCGGCATCATCGACGGAGTCGAAGCCGGAGCTGCCGTCGGCGGCGAGGCCGTCGTAGGTCGAGGTGGCCAGTTGCAGGGTGCCGGTCGCCAGATCGACCACGTAGGTCTCCGCCCTCTCCGTGTACTGGATCGGCGGACTGACCAGGGCGGGCGTGGAGAGTGAGAACTGCGTGCGGTCGGTCTCGAACGCGATCTCGGCCCCGTTGGGCGAGATCGCCGCATCGGCGACGGTTCCGCTCACCTCGTCGGAGGCGGGATCGCTGCCGTCGCTCGCCACGTCGCTGGTGATCTGGGTCAGCGGCGTCACCTGTGGCGCGGTCGGGGTGCTCATATTGACCGCGTAGAGATCGCTGTGCAGGAAGTGGCCGACGAACGCCGGGTACTGGTCGATCGCCGCCAGCCGTGACGGGCTCGGCGCATCGGCTGTGACGACCACCTCGCTGCCGTCGGCGCTCAGCGCGGGCACTCCGGGATCGGTCTCGGCACTGCCGCCGAGGATCGGCGGCTCCGCCCCGGGCTGATCGGTCGCGTAGTCACCGGAGTACCCGAAGAAGCTGAGCCCCGCGCCGGCCAGAAGCCGGGTCGTCTGCCCTGCCCCAGGACCGGAGATTCGCCGCCACAGCGGCTCGACCTCCTGGCCCTGCGGGTCCGAGGGGTCGGCGAGGTGCGTGTTGGCGGCCATGCCCGCGGTGACGTCTGTGGCGCCGTCCGCGATCTGGTCCTGCAGGTTTGTGCCCATCCACGCGACCGTCGACCCGTCGGCGCTGATCGCGGCCGTCGAGGCGGGGACGTCGCCGACCTGGCTCATGTCGATCGCCTGATCCGCCTCCTGCCCCCAGCCAAGTGCGGAGCTGCTGGTTGCCGATGGGTAGGCGCCGCCGTTCGGCGTCGGCGCTCCCTGCGGGGTGACCGACACGACGGTGGTGGCGCTGGTCGCGAGGTTTCGCACCGCGACCTGGCTTTCGCAGGTGGTGGTCGTCACGTCGCCGCATGCGGCGGGTTGATCGGTGGCCGGAAAACCGAGATTGGAGGCGCTGTCGACCGTGAACGCCACCTCCTGACCGTCCGCGCTGATCGCAACCCCCGGCGCCGCCTGCGCGCCTCCGATCCTCAGGTCGCCCGGCTGCGGGGGTGCGCCGCACCCGCCTGCGAACGTGATCGGAGTCGCGCCGCCATCGAGCGCGGCGACGAGCGTGAAGGCTCCGGGCTGGCCCGCGGGGATCGCCATGTTGCGGACGTAGACCTCGGGACAGGTGAAGTCGGTCGGCGGCAGGACGATGTCGGTCGGGTCAGGGTCCGTCTGGGAGGTGAAGGCGACGAACTGCCCACTTGCGCTGATCGACGGACCGGTCGGAGTGGGCATGCCCTCCGAGACGCTGGTCGACGCCGACATCGTCGCCACGGGCGAGATCGCCCCCGTCTGCATGTCGCGCTCCCACACGCCGGCGAGCCCGTCGTTCTCGCCCGCGAACGCGACCCACTGGCCGTCGGCCGAGATCGTCGGCTCCGTCGCGTTCTGGAACTCCGTACCGGATGCGGCGCTCTCGGACAGCAGCTGCGCGGGCTCGTAGGTGGCCCGCGCGGTCCCGGCGAACCCCAGCGCGAGCACGACGGCGAGCAGCACCGATCGTCGGGTTCGCCGCCCCGACCTCGCGTCTCGCCCGGCTTCCCGGTCCCCAGCTCGGCTCATCTCACCCTCACCTTGAGGTTGATAGTTGCGCGATTCCCCGCGCGATCCTCGACCCGGGCGACGATCGTGTAGCTGCCGGACCTGCGGTAGACGTGGCGGGCGACGGCGTGCCGGGAGCTGTGTGCGCCATCTCCGAACGAGAGCCGCGTCGCGCCCGCGTCGACCCCGGAGCCGCTGTCACTGACCGTCACCCTGACGCCGTGCCCGTGGTCGATCCTCGCCAGCGTCACCAGAGGTGGCGTGCGGTCGATCTTGATCGTGTGCACGGCGCTGGTCACGCTCTGCCCGCCCGCGTCGGTGGCGATGATCTGGACATGCTTGACGCCCTGCCCCAGCTTGCCCAAGGGGAGCGATCGCGTGATCGTCGCCGCCTCCCCGGTCGAGGACACCGGTCGCGACGGAAACTGTGGGCTCGTCGCGGGAGCTGTCGCGCTCGGACCGTGCAGGCCGCGGAGCACCACGCGGCCGTTGACCAGCACGGAGTAGGTCACTGCGGTGCTGGCCGCCGCGGGGTTCCAGCTCACGCGGATCCTGTCTCCCGCCTGCCAGCCGGTGGGCGTCTGGACGATGAACCTCTGCGGTGAGCCGTCGGCGACGCTCGCGACCACCTCCGAGTCGCCGGGCGAGCCCTGCATCCAGGCGACGATCGCGTCGCCCTGGGGGTCGGATCCGAACGACAGACCGGTGATCGGCCCGGGGAGCCCTCCGACGAGCTCGCCGTACTGAGCGCCCCCGGTCGGGAACTGGTCGTTGATGTCGACGACCGGCAGGCCGTTTTGGCTGCCCAGCCATGCAGTGACGCCGCCACCGTCGGGGTCGACCGACGTGAACGCGTCACCGCCGGCGGCGGCACCGAGGGCGACCGGCTTCTCCGCCGAGCCGTTGGTGGCGTATGCCTCGCCGCCTGACACATAGGCGATCCGCTCCTCGCCGCCGGCGCCCTCGGCCAGGCTCGGTGACGAGATCGTCGCCGAACCGCCGACGTTGCTCGCAGGGGTGATCGAGGCCTCCGATGCGGGCACGACCTGTGACATCACCTCCGCCGCGCCGAGCGGCGAGCCCGGGCCGCCCTGCAGACGGAAGGAGGCGGTGGCCAGGCCGGCGTCGTCGAACCCGGCGGCCGGCGAGTCGGCGTCAGCGCCGACCGCTTGACCGTTGATGGTTGAGGGGCTGAGTTGGATCACGTTCCCGACCGTTGTCCCGAACAGGCGGCGGGCCCAGATCCGCGCGATTCCGGTGGCGTCGGGCTCCTGCCAGACGACCAGCCCGGCCTTGCCGTCGCCGATCGCGATCGACGGCTCGTTATCGGCCGAGGGGATGCGCATCGCCAGCTGGGGCGCGCGGTTGATCTCGCCCATCGAGCTCCACGGCCCCTGAGCGAACCGGGCGACGCGGATCTCGATGATCGCGGCCGTCGGCGAGGAGGTGTCCTGCACCGGGCACTCCGGGTTGAACGGGTTGCCCTGGTCGAGCGCCAGCCCGCTGGTCTCGCAGTCGTCGTCATCGGCGCGGTAGACGACGTACGCGTCCCCGTCGGGAGCCATCGCGATCCGGGGCTCGACGGCGCTGAAGGTGCCCGTGTCCGGCTCACCGACGTTCGGGTCGACCATGATCGCCGGCGCAAACGTGCTCGCCCCGGGCCCCATGTAGGCGCTCATCAGCTCGTACAGGGTGGTGCCGTTGGACGCGATCGCTCGCGGCTGCACCCAGACCACGAGCAGCCCTCCCCCGTCCTGGGCACCGATCGCCGGCTCGCTGGCGCCATACGCGTCTGCAGTGTCGACCTCGACGGGCGAGCCCCATTGCCCGTCGTCCACCGGCACCGCGAAGACGTGATCGACGCCACCGACCTCCTTGCGGTAGACGATCCCGCCGGTCCCATCCGGCGCGAGCGCCGCGCCGTCGACATCGAGGATGTCGTTCGTCGGCCCGTCAAGGACCTGGGAGGCCGAGATCGCCGCGTGAGCCGGCCCGCAGACCAGTGCGCAACCGAGCAGTGCGGCGGCGACGGCGGACAGCAGGCGCGGGCGCCACGCCCACGGCACGCATGCGGACACGGCGGTCACTTGCGCTTCGTCTTGCCGGCCACCGGCGATGCGTTCACCTTGAGGTGGTTCGGCCAGCGCTTGGGATTGAGCTTGAGAGTCACCGTGCGACGGCCGGCTGCGAGTACGCGCCGCCTGCTGCGCCCGACGACCTTGCCGTGGCGCTCGGCGATGATCTGAATGCGCGCACGGGTGTTGAGGTGGAAGGTGAGGACGAGCTCGGTGTGATGGACGACGTGCGCCTTCACGCGGGTGAGACGGACGCTCACCCCACGTTTCTTGACCACGACCTTCTTCGCCGGGCCGGTCGGCGCGACGTAGGTCGACCCGGTGCCGGAGTCGTCCGGCGGCGGGGCGTCGCCGAACACCGTGACGGTCGCCGCGTCGGCGGGCCGGACGGTGATGATGCCCGCGAAGTTCGGATCCTGATCGACCGGATACTGCGTCCCGTCGGTGTAGTGGTAGAGCCACCCGTCGGAGTCGGCCATCCAGCAGTCGTCGTCCGCAGGACAGTCGATCGGGCCCGCCGCGCCGGGCGTTCCGCTCTGCCCGCTCGCCTGGGTGAATGCCTGATGGAAGGCGTCTCCGTACAGCGGATCGGTCGTCACATCGCCCGGGTCCGCGTCGGCGTCGTCAGGATTGTCCAGGGACTGGACGCAGCCGTTCGGGTCGATCAACGCCACGTCGGGCTCGACCCCATCCGGGTTGGCGGGCGTCGGCGGCACCGCGTCGGGAAGCGAGATCCACGCCTCGTCGGACCCCGGCATCGCGGCGATCGCCCCATCTCCCGTTCCCTGCGTGGACAGGTCGGCGGCGAAGCTGTCGTCCGTGACCGCGTTGATCGGGCTCGACGGGTCCGACAGCGCCGGCCCGAACGCGCAGGACGGGGTCGTTGCTCCGGGCAACGCCGGGGTCACCTGAGTCCATCCGGCCGTCGTGTGGCGCAGGATCGTCAGGGAGGCCGCGGGCGACACGTTGGCTTCGGGATCCGCGGCGGCCCACAGCTGAGTCGCCCCGGCCCCCATCGCGCCGCCGTCGGTCGACAGCGCGAACCCCTCGAGTGCGTCCGGTGCGACATTCGACCCGTAATAGGGCAGCTCGCGTCCCTCACCGAAGGTGAACTCGTCGAGCACCTGCGTGCCCTCGATCTCGTGCAGGACAGCCGGGTGGGTGGTGCTCTCCGTCGGCAGCCAAGCATCGCCCGCAGCGAAGCGGACGCTCTCGTCGACCTGCCCCTGGTAGTCGAGCATGTCGTTGATCGCGTGGTCCTCCGGCTCGTCGAGCTCGGTGAGGTTCGCCCCGTCCCAGTGCAGCTCGAACGCATGTCCGTCGGCCCCATCCTCCCCACCGAACCAGCAGTCGTCGGGTCCAGCACACGCGGCCGCATCCATCGGCTGGTAGGAGTCCGGCTCCTCGAGCGGCATCGCGTAGGAGGCGACGACCCGCCCTGCGTCGAAGTGGCACAGCGACAGCGATTGGAGGTCCGGTTGGGTACCCGCCACCGCCTGCCCGGGCCGCTGGTCGGAGATCGTCCAGAACTCCTCGGGCCCGGCCCAGGCGATCCGGCCGTAGGCGCCACCGCACACCGATGAGAGCTCGTGCCAGTCCGAGCCGTTGTACGCCCACACGCCGGCGGGGACGACGCCGCCGGTCGCCGTCACGTTGTTCTGGCCCTCGGTCCCCCCGGTGATGAGCAGCCCGCGGTTGGGCGCCCAGAAGCTGATCTGGCCGACCTGCCCGAGCGGCACCGGATTCGGTGCGGGCGCAGTGCCCGGCGGCGGGGCGGGCGCGGCCACCGGAGCGAACTGCCAGCTCGCGCCCGCCGCGCGCGCGAGCGGTGAGAACGCGAACCCACCCCCGAGCACGACCGCGAGCACCAGCAGCACCCTGCCCGCCCGCCCGAGGCCGGGCACGCGGATGCGATGGGGATTCACGATGGCCACCCGCGGGCACTATGAGCCTCTGCGGGCCTCGTCAAGTGAACGGACCGTGAACGATTCGTCACTCTGATGAGCGTTGACGGATTTCGGGCCGTGGCGATTGAAGACTCAACCGCTTGAGAAAGCTCGGTGTTCACACGTTTGCAATCTGCTGGTTACAAGTCGCCGCGGTTTACGCCATGATGTCGAGCATGTCCCGAAGCCAGTCCGCGGCGCCGTCGCCGCTCAGCCCGGTCGAGGCGATCCGGCAGGAGGCCGAGGCACGGCTGCGCGAACTCGAGCCGATGCTCGAGGAGGCGGCGCGCCTGCGCGGCGTGCTGGCCGCGCTGGACGGCCCGCCCCCTCCGGACGCCGCCGAGGACTTGGGCGTGCTGTCATCGGCGTCTCAGCCCGTGGCCCGCGCTCGCCGTAGCGCGCCCAGCGGGGCGAACAAGCAGCGAATCCTCGAGGTGATCGCCGACAGCCCCGGGATCACCCCCCGCGAGATCGCGGTGCAGACCGGGATCGACCGGCCGGTCGTCGCCTCGACGGTCAACCGGCTCAAGCGCCGCGGCGAGGTCCGCCCCGAGGCGGCACCGGGCCGCCGCGGCGGCGTTGCGTTGCCCTGACCGCCGGGTCGCCGTTCAGCTGAGCTGGAGGCTCAGTGACGAGA
>DATJTS010000028.1:0-5981 GCA_035503035.1 Solirubrobacteraceae bacterium | reverse complement strand
GCCAGCGGTCATCTGCATGCCAGCGCGCTGAAGGCGCTGGGACAGCTCGGTATCGGGCGCGCGCAGGCGCGGACGTTTGCCGCAGACGTAACGGGCCGTCTCGATCTCGGGGCGCTGGCGGCGGCGCTGGCCGACGAGCGCACGGGTCCCGCGATCGTGATCGCGACGGCCGGGGAGGTCAATGCGGGTGCGTTTGACCCGATCGCGGACATGGCTGATCTGGCTGAGGCGCACGGGGCGTGGCTGCACGTCGACGCTGCCTTCGGGCTGTTCGCCGCGATCTCACCGTCCACGCGGCAGCTTGTCCGCGGGATCGAGCGCGCGCGGTCGGTGAGCGTCGACGGTCACAAATGGCTCAACGTGCCCTATGACTGTGGCGTCGCTTTCATTGACGATCCGGTTCTGCACCACGAGACCTTCTCGGCGTCTGCGGCGTACCTGGGAAGCGGTGACCTCGACCGCCCCGCGTTCGGGAACCTCGCGCCGGAGATGTCGCGGCGGGCGCGTGCGTTGCCGGTGTGGGCGACGCTGCGTGCCTACGGGCGCAACGGCTATCGGGCGATGGTCGAACGCCACCTTGCGCTCGCGCACCGTCTGGCAGATCAGGTTGACGCCGAGCCCGATCTGGAACGGCTCGCGGACGTCGTGCTGAACGTCGTCTGCTTTCGCTACCACCCGCTCGATGCCTTGGACAGCGAACTTGACGCTCTCAACCACCGGCTCGGCGACGCCGTCCTCGAGGAGGGCCAAGTCTATTTTGGCTCCACTGTGTACGCAGGCCACGTCGCCTTTCGACCGGCCGTCGTCAACTGGCGCACCCAGTCGCGGGACATCGATCTCATTGTCCCCACCGTCCTGCGGATCGGCAGACAGCTGCGGGCCGGAACCCGGCCGACGCGTGATCCGGCGTGAACCCCCGTCTGGTCTTGCTCGACTACGCTCAGCTGTGCTGGATGCCAGCGTCCGCCGTCGGTCGCTGGTAAATCGACTTTCTGATCGCCCGGGTCATACCACCAGTCCGCAGCGCTACTTGGTGTGCTTCTCGGTCAGCGTGAAGCTGTAGGTAGGGGTCGAGGGCACAGGCGGAGTCTTGATTTGAATGTCGCTGTTCTGCGCCAGCGAGGACGCGGTCGGGTCTGAGAGGCCGGCACACGCAACACCGACCCGGCTACGGGGTGTGACTCTCATCTGCAACTCCCATCGGGCGCCCGCTGGTCCGCGCCCATATGCTTGAGCGGTGTCGGATCTCTCGCGGCTCGACCTGATCGCCCATGCCGACCTGATCAGGCGAGGGGAGGCGACCGCGCTCGAGCTGCTCGATGCGGCAATCGCGCGTATCGAGTCGAACCGCGGGTTGAACGCCGTGATCTGTGACCTGTTTGATCGCGCGCGCGAGCGCGCGCGAGGGCCGCTGGGCGACGGCCCGCTGGCGGGGGCGCCGTTCCTGCTGAAGGATCTCGGCGAAGCGATCGCCGGTGTTCCCGAGCGGATGGGGTCGGTGGCGCTGCGTGATCACGTCTCCGCGGAGAGCTCGGAGGTGGTCGCCCGTTATGAGCGGGCGGGGCTGCTGATCGCCGGCAAGACGAACACTCCCGAGTGGGGCAACCACTGCACGACCGAGCCGGCGCTGTTCGGACCGGCCGTCAACCCGCGTGCGCCCGACCGGTCTCCCGGTGGATCGAGCGGCGGCTCAGCCGCTGCCGTGGCGGCCGGGGTCGTGCCGGCGGCGTCCGGTAGTGACGCCACCGGCTCGATCCGGGTCCCGGCCTCGGCCTGCGGGGTCATCGGCCTCAAGCCCGCCCGTGGTCGCAAGACTCTCGCTCCGGACGCGGAGTCGCTCGAGGGCCTCGGCAGCGAGCATGCGCTCACCCGGACGGTTCGTGATTGCGCCGCGCTGCTGGATGCCACTGCAGGTCCAGCGCCCGGGGACCCGTATACGGCGTTGCCGCCGGCGCAGCCATGGCTGACCGCGATCGAGCGTGATCCGGTGTCGCTGCGAATCCGCTGGAACGCCGACGGTCCGTTCGGCGGTGACACGCACCCCGACACCCGGGCGGGCGTCGAATCGGTGGTGGCCGCGCTCCACGGACTCGGGCACCGTCTCGAGCACGGCGCACCGACATTCGACACCGAGGCCGTCATCGACGCCGTCGCCGTCCTGCATCAGGTGTCGAACCTGGAGCTGTACGCGCTCGCGGAGCAGGTGCTCGGCCGCGCGCCGGAGCGCGACGAGCTCGAGCCGACCGCGTGGGAGATGCTGGAGGAGGGCAGAGAGGTGACCGGCGAGCGGTACGCCTCGGCGATCACCGCCATCCATGCGCAGGGTCGGCGCTTCGCGCAGGGTCTTGCCGACGTCGACGTGTTCGTGGTCCCGACGATCCTCAGCGGCGGTCCGCCACCGCTCCGGCACCTCAATCAGCCACGGGGAAGCACCCAGGACTTCTTTCGGGTCGAGTTCGCGACGACCGGGTGGACCTCGATGGCCAACGTCTCGGGGTTCGCCGCGATCTCGCTGCCACTCGCCGAGACCGCCGGTGGCCTGCCGATCGGGATCCAGTTCATGGCGACACAGGAGACCGTCCTGCTCGCGCTCTCCGCCCAACTCGAGCGCGCCGGGTTACTGCTGATCTGAGCATCGGCTACGCGCGCGGGTCAGCAGGACGCGCGGCAGCGCGTGACTCGGCGACCGCCAGGAACCGTCCGAACAGCTGGCGGCCATCCGCGTTGGTCTCACCGATCCTGGCCGCGACTTCCGCGCGGAGCGCCTCCAGGTCGACCTCGACCGGCACGCCATCGGGGGCAGGTCGATGGTGCTCGGCCCAGTACAGGATCGATGCGCCGAGCACCTCCGGGTGCCACTGCAGACCCCAGGCGCAGTCACCCACCCGAAAGCACTGCAGCGAGACCTCGCTGCGGCCCAGCAGCACCCCGTCGGGCGGCAGACCGAACGCATACGAGTGCCATTGGTAGACGTCGAACCGGGGCGGCAGCCCTCCGAACAACTCGTCACCCGGGGCGTCTTCGGTGAGGTCGACTGCCTGCCACCCTGTCTCCGGTCGGGGCGCCGGACCGACCCATCCGCCGGCCGCGCGCGCCAGCAGTTGGCCCCCGAGGCAGATGCCGAGCGTCGGTATCGCGGCTTCCAGACAGGTGCGCAGCGCCTCGAGCGCCGTCAGCAGCCACGGGTGGAGATGGTCCTCGTCGGCCTGCATGCCGCCGCCGAACGCGAACACCGCGCCGTACTCCCCGAGCGGACGGGGAAGCTCCTGCTCGGACGGGGTCCAGAACTCGAGCTGGTGACCGCGCTCGGCGACGACCTCCGGAACCACGCCGGCTCCCGCCACCGAGTGGTAGATGACCGCGAGGACTTTCACCGCGTCCGCATATCTTTTCGCTAAATGGTCTGCACAAGAACCGAACTAATGGTATGGTGCCGGTCCTCCAGTCGCAAGGTCTCGACCGCGAGGACGACCCGTGTACGACTACGGCTTCTTCTCCTTTGACTCCAAGGCGGACTTCCTCGAGAAGTCCGAGCAGTTCTGGAATCCCGACAAGACGCGCTTCTGGCAGGAGGCGGGCGTCGATCTGGTGATCGACCGGCGCGAGGGCTACCTCTTCTGGGACATGGCGGGCCGGCGGTTGGTCGACCTGCATCTCAACGGGGGCACCTACAACCTCGGCCATCGCAATCCCGAGCTGATCGCCACGCTCGAGCAGGCGATGAGCCGCTTCGACATCGGTAACCACCACTTCCCCGCGCTGGCGCGGACCGCGCTGGCCGAGGCCCTGGTCGCCACCGCGCCGGCGAACATGCGGCGCGTGATCTACGGGTCGGGCGGCGGCGAGGCGATCGACATCGCGATCAAGACCGCGCGTCACACCAGGCAGCGACGCAAGATCGTCTCGATCCGCAAGGGCTATCACGGCCACACCGGCCTCGCCGTGGCGGCCGGCGACGAACGCTTCTCGCAGCTGTTCCTCTCAGACCAGCCGGAGGAGTTCGTCCAGGTCGGATTCAACGACCTCGGCGCGATGGAGGAGGCCCTGCGCGGCGACGACGTCGCGGCGGTGATCATGGAGACGATCCCGGCGACGTACGGCTTCCCACTGCCGCAACCCGGCTATCTGCAGGCGGTCAAGCAGTTGTGCGAGCGCCACGGCGCGCTCTACATCGCCGACGAGGTCCAGACGGGGCTGATGCGGACCGGCGAGATGTGGGGGATCATGAAGGCGGGGATCGAGCCCGACATCATGGTCGTCGGCAAGGGGATCACCGGCGGCATGTACCCGATCGCCTGCGTGGTCGTCTCCGAGGAGTGCTCGGCCTGGCTGAAGGAGGACGGCTTCGGCCACATCTCCACCGGCGGCGGCGCCGAGCTCGGCTGCATCGTGGCGCTGAAGGTGCTGGAGGTCTGCGGCCGTCCCGAGGTCCGGTCGATGGTCCACTACATCGCCGATCGCTTCCGCACCGGGCTGCGGGCGATCCAGGAGATGTACCCGGAGTGGTTCACCGGGATCCGTCAGGACGGGGTGGTCATGGGCCTGGAGTTCGCTCACCCGCAGGGCGCCAAGCTGGTCATGAGACGGCTGTACGAGCACGGCATCTGGGCGATCTTCTCGACGCTCGACCCGCAGATCCTGCAGTTCAAGCCCGGCATCCTGATGGGCCCAGACCTGGTCGACGAGGTGCTTGACCGCACGGCGGTCGGGATCGGTCGCGCGCTCGAAGATGCGCGCACGGAATCACGGCGGGGATCGCCGGTGGCCGCATGAGCTCGCGCGAGGCCGGCATCCGCGACGCGAGCATGCCCGAAGCCCCAGGCGCGCCGCGCGCGCGGATGATGTTGCGCCGCGCCCGCTGGGCGGCGACGGCATTTGCCACCTACAACCGCGATCAGACGCGCGCGGTCGTGCGAGCCGCCGCCGAGGTTGCATACCAAAACGCGGAAAGGTTCGCGGAAGCGGCTGTCGAGGAAACCGGGATGGGCGTCGCCGCACACAAGCGACGCAAGAACGAGGCCTGCTCACGCGGGCTGGTCGAGCGCTACGCGGACGAGGACTACGTGGGGGTGCGCGTGGACGGGGATCGCAAGCTCGTCGAGGTCCCCAGGCCTGCCGGCGTGATCCTGGCGCTCACGCCGTCGACCAATCCGGTCGCGACGACGTTCTTCAAGGTGCTGTGCGGGCTGATGACCCGCAACGCGGTCGTGGTCTCCCCTCACCCGATGGCCCGCCGGACCTGTGCCGAGGCGGTGCGGCTGATGTCCCGGGCCGCGGTCGCCGCGGGCGCGCCGGACGGCTGCCTGCAGGTCGTCGAGGAGCCGACGATCCCGCTGATCGAGGCACTGATGGCCGATCCGGAGGTCGACCTGATCGTCGCCACGGGCGGCACCGCGGTCGTCCGTGCCGCCTACCACTCCGGCAACCCGGCGCTCGGCGTCGGGCCCGGCAACGTCCCGGTGCTGGTCGACGCGACGGCCGACGTCGCCCACGCGGCGGCGTGCCTGGTCGAGTCCAAGTCGTTCGACAACTCGATCCTCTGTACGAACGAATCGACGTTGATCGCGGAGTCGGCGATCGCGCCGGAGCTGATCACCGCGTTCGGCCGTCTGGGCGGTTGCGTGCTCGACGGCGAGGCGACCGCGCGGATCCGTGAGACCTGTTACCCGGACGGGAGGATCGACACGAGCCTGGCCGGCAAGGACGCGCTGGCGCTGGCCGATGCCGCCGGGATCCGCGTGCCGAAACAGACCAAGATCCTCGTCGCGCCGTTCGAGCTGGTCGTGCCGGAGGAGCCTCTCGCGAGGGAGAAGCTGTTTCCGCTGCTCGGCATGGTTCAGGTGCCCGATGCGCAGCGGGGCATCGACGCCGCTCGCGCGCTGCTGCGCCTCGGCGGCGCCGGGCACTCCGCGGTGATCCACTCGCACAACCCCGAGACGATCCTCGCCTACGGCGCCACGGTCCGGGTGCTGAGGGTCAGC
>DATJTS010000027.1:0-38171 GCA_035503035.1 Solirubrobacteraceae bacterium | reverse complement strand
CCGAGGGCGTGCCCGCCCCTGGGAGCGCGCGGATATACTCGGCCGCCTCGCGGCTGTAGCTCAGTTGGCTAGAGCGTCTGCTTGCCATGCAGAAGGTCGAGGGTTCGAGTCCCTTCAGCCGCTTGATCAGAAAGCCCCGCTTCGGCGGGGCTTTCTGCTGTCCGGGACACCATCGCCGATCTCGCTCCCGCCGATTGGGAATCAGGAGTGGGCATCACATACGTTGGGACACGGGTTTGCTCCGTTGCGCGAGACTGCGCAGAGCGAGATGGACTCGAAGGAGCAACGCGCGGCCCTGCGAGCGGCCGTATACCGCGGCGACGGACCGGCGGTCGTCCAGCTGCTTGGCGGCCCCGGCGCCGATGACGACTCGCTGCAGCTGGCCGGTGACGGTCTCATCGCTGCGCTCATGCAGCGCGTGGACGGTGCCCGCGAGCTGGCGCACGATCTCGCGGTGGGGCTGCGCGAGCGGCGCTGGAACGGCGACGATGAGCTGGCCGACCAGCTTGATGCTCTGCTTGGCGGCGGGCCGGCGCCGAGACTGCGGGCCCTGCCTGTCGACCTGGATGAGCTGGCCGGCATCCTCGAAGGCGATCCCCTCACCGCCGGAGGTCGCATCGACATCAGAACCGGTGAGGTCTGGCCGCAGGCGGCGATCGAATACGCCCTGGAGACCGGAGAGGAAGGTGAGGACGCCGGCGAGGACCCGGAGCAATGGCTGCTGGTCGAGGGTGAGGGGTCACGCGAGGGCTACCAGGACATGGAGCTGTTCATCGCGTCCGTCGAGCAGCCCGACCGCGCCGAGCGACTGGCCAGCGCGATCACAGGCCGCGGCGCGTTTCGCCGCTTCAAGGACGAGCTCGCACGCTCCCCCGGTGAGCTTGAGCGTTGGTATGCCCTAGCCGAGGAGCGCCAGCGCGGCCGAGCGCGATCATGGCTGGCCGCGGCCGGCTACCTCGCGCTGCCCGCCAGCCACCGGGCTGGCTGAGTCTCGAGCGACACCTCTACGCTGTCGCCGCCGCAGCCTCTGGAGCTGTTCCTTCTGATCCCCTGCCGGCCAGCGCGGCAGCGCCGCCGTAGACCCGTGATTCGGGAGAGCAGGAGCGGATCGGTGTCGCGATCGAGCCCGGATGCGCTCCAAGTCCGCCCACAGCCCGGCGGAGCGCGGACTTGGAGCGGATCCGCGTCGTCATTGGACACGGATGTGCTCCGAGTCCGCACCGGGGCAGAGACCCGCATTCGACACGCCGAACGCGGCGGGGCTCAGACGCGCTCCGCGACGAAGGTGCGCTCCACCTCGTCGACGGCGCAGCGTGGTCCGTGGCGGCTCCCCGCGCACCTCGACCGCTACCGCCTTGCGACGACCACATCCGGGTCGAGCCACGGGATGAGCGCGCACTGCGTGTGGTCATTTTCATTGTCGGGGTCAATGCAATTGACCGCGCGCTGCCGGCTCGAGGTGAGACGGCGGCCGGCTGCCGGCGTGAATCGGGCTCCCGATCGGGTCAGCGCCATCCATGGGGCTGGCCGGGGCTCGTCGGCGAGCCCCCCCGCATCAAGGCTGTCGAGAGAGCTTGGTCCTCGGTTTTCTCTCGATCGATTGGCGATGCGAAAGCGGTCCGCCGCTCCGAGGCGGTGGATGCCGTCGGTCGGCTCAGGCAGACTGACGGTCATGGAGTTGCTGGTGGCGCGCAATCCAGACCCCGCGAGCTCGTTGCCGTTCCTGCTGTGGCTGCCGTTGGGCGATGGGTTGGTGTTTCGCACGCGGGGGACGTGGCCGCGGACGAGTGCGCTGTACTGCCACCCGGTTGGGGTGCAGGAGTGGCCCGCGGAGCCGGAGATCGTCGAGCGGGTGGCGTTGCGGGTGTGCGCACGACGCGGAGCGGCGATCGACGTGGTGTGCGATCGCGGACGCGAGCAGCGCTCGCAGATCGTCTTCACCCGCTCGCGTGGACGCGACGTGGTGTTCTGGCAGTCGCCGCGGACACGCAAGCAGGCGCGGCCCGATGTGCGAGTGCCCACGGCGCGGGCGCAGGGGTTCAAGACGCTGGAGATCATCGTTGACGCGCACGAGCGCTACCCGTACCGGTTTGCCGGACAGCAGGTGCAGACGGTGAAGCGCGCGCTGGCCTGCGGGGACTACGCGGTGGCGCTGGATGGGCGCGTGGTGTGCGCGGTGGAGCGCAAGTCGATCGAAGATCTGGTCTCCAGCCTGGGCAGCGGACGCCTGCGGTTCGCGCTCGGCGAGCTCGCCGGGTTGCCGCGCGCGGCGGTGGTCGTCGAGGACGGCTATGCCCGGCTGTTCGCGCAGCGCTCCATGAACGGCGCAACGGCTGCCGATGGCCTGGCCGAGCTGCAGGTGCGCTACCCGGCCATCCCGATCGTGTACTGCGAGTCGCGCAAGCTGGCCGAGGAGTGGACCTATCGCTATCTCGCGGCGGCGTCCGCGTGGGCACGGCAGGAGGCGCCCGCCCGCGCACGGATCGGCAGCGGCGGGCTCGACACTCTGGCGGCCGCGCCGTCCGCCCCGTCACCCTCGAGCGCGGAGCTGCGTGCCTGGGCTCGTGCCAACGGGATCGCCGTCAGCGACCGAGGACGCATCTCCCAGGACGTCTGCGAGGCGTGGTCCCGGGCGCATGATCTCGCTGGCTCGACACCGGAGCGCGACGGCGGGCCGTAGCCCGCCAGCGTAAGACTCGACCCCGACGAGTGATCGGCCGCGCCGCGTCTCGCCGCGCGGCGCCGCCGCCGCGTGTGCTTGAGCTATTGACGCGCAGACCGGCGGGTGGGAACGGACGCCGCCGCCCGAATCAGGCGTGGGCACCCTCACATTCGTCTTATATGGATGCAGTTTAACTTACTGCATTCCATAACTGGATCTGTATGTAGATCCGCCGCTGCGTGCGGCGACAGCACGCCAGCGGGCTGAGCAGAGGAGAGGTCCGTACATGTCGAAGCGCGTAGGACTATCCAGGCAGGCTGGGCGGCTGCCGCTGGCGGTTGCGGTGGCGACCGCAGCGTCGTTGTCGTTCGCGACGACCGCTGGGGCGCGAACTCGCACGCATCTGCCGTCCCTGACCGTGGGCGACGGCGAGACCTACACGGTCACGAACACGACGCAGCTGAGCAGGCTGAAGCTGGAATCCGGCGGCACGCTCCAGGCGCCGAGCGGCGACACGCTCACGATGACCGTCAACGGCGTCGAGACGGGCTCGGCGCTCGTGGCTCCGGACAGCAGCACGTCGGCCACGTACGGAACGTCGACCGCGATCCAACCCGGCACCTACACCGGCAACGTGGTGCTGACACCGGAGGTCGACAACACCGCGTCGAACTCCGGGCTGACCTTCGACCTGCGCCAGGCGCTCTACGTCGATTCAAACGGGGTGGAGCAGGACGAGTCCGCGCTGTCGGGGATCAAGGGCGGCGTCGTGTCGGGCACCGGCGCGAAGAACATCAAGGTGCTCTCCCGCGGCAGCGAGGCGTACGACGGTGTCTTCGACGAGGGTGCCGACTATTCCCTGAACAACCCCATCATCCACCTCGTCGGCAATGGCCGCTCGGACTTCGTCGGGGACGGGGCGGCAATCGTCGCCGATGGTGACGGCGCGCGGCTCGTCGTCAACCATGCGCACATCAACAACACCGGGGTCGTACGCACCGGCGTGGTCGCCGAGGGCGGCTCGCATCTGATCGTCAAGAACTCCTCGATCCGCACCAATGACGGCACGCTGCCCTCGGACTACACCCCGACGGTCAATACCGCGTACATGATGCAGGTGCCGTGGATGCTCGGCATCGAGGGTGACGTCCGCGCGACGAACCTGCTGGGCACGGACACTCAGGCGACCTACCTGCGGTCGAGCATCGTGTCGCAGGGCTGGGGCGCGCTGTCGACCGACAGCGGTCAGGACGGCACGCTCACCGCGATTGACGATCACGTCGAGAACTACGGCGACGAGGGCGGCTACGGCACCTATGCGATCGGTAACGCGACCGAGAACCTGCTCGGAGACCGGATGGACGTCGGCACCTACGCGACGATCAACCGCGGCGGGGCCGTCCACTACGGCAACAGCAGCCCGACGGCGGTCGCAGCGCTCAACAAGTCGCTCGGACTCGGGCTCAGCCACGCCGAGCTGGCCGCGATCCCCGACCGGCCGACCGTCGTGCACTCGCGTGGATTCGGGTTCATGTGGCACGGCGAGGGCTCGCTCAACATCGACGGCGGGACGGTCGTCGATTCCAAGGACTCGACCTTCCTGGACAAGGGTCAGGCGATCCAGGTCTCCGTCGACGGCTCGCAGGGAGTCAAGCTCCACCCCGGCAACGGCGTCCTCATGCAGGTCATGGACAACGACGACCCCGGCCCGCAGATGGTGAGCAGCCTGCCCGGGCTGGACTGCTCGAGTGGCTGCATCGCCAACACCGGCGTCTACACCCAGCCAACCGGCACCCCGGCCTCGACGGGCTATGACACGACAACCGCCCAGAGCGGGGATGCGGTGGCCACCTTCACCGACACGAAGCTCACGGGCGACTTCTACAACGGCGTCCGCGGGGACCAGAACGGCCTCAGCGGGCTCAACATGGACCTCACGTTCGACAGCTCACAGATCGATGGCGCGATCTCGGCGGCGACGACCGTCCACGACGTGAGCCCGATCAGCGCGTCGAACTACGAGGATCTCGGCCATGTGACGAACACGCCCTCGGCGGCCATCAACAACGGCGTGATCGTCAACCTCGAGGGCCAGTCGACGTGGAAGGTGGCGGGCACGTCGTATCTGAGCAGCCTCACCGTCGGCAACTTCGCGTCGGTGATCGGCGCCGGCGGCAAGTCGCTGACGATGACCGTCAACGGAACGCCGACCACGATCCAGCCGGGACAGACCTACGCCGGCGACATCGAACTCTCCGTCAGCTGACGCTGTCACGGACTCGACGGATCTGAGCGATGGGGCGGCCCCGCCGGGGCCGCCCCACGCGCGGTCGCCGACACGGCGGCCGCCCCTCGCTCCTTGATCCCGCTCACTCGACGTGCTGAGATCGCACGTCCCGCCGCACCGATCGACTGGGGAAGGATTGCCGGGCGCCCGGCGTCTTCGAGGGAAAGCCCGATCCATCGTGAAAGACCAGGCTCCATTGATCCGCTCATCCGCAGCACCCGCGTCGCCTGCTGCACTCGCCCGGCTGCTGCTCGCGCCGGCCAGTCCGAACCGCGCCATCTGGGCGATCCTCGGGCTCGCGGCCGTCGCGGTCGGTGTCGCGGGATTTCTCCACGGCCGCCTGTTCCATGAGGGCTACAGCCAGGTCACGGTCATCGGCCTCCTGTTCCTGCTCAACGAGATCAGCTCCGGGCTGGTGATCGTGCTGCTGCTCCTGCGTCGTCCATGGCTGTTCGCGCTCGGCGCGCTCGGAATCAGCGTGGGAGCGGTCGTGTCGATCGTGATCTCGCACACCACGAGCCTGTTCGGCTTCGCCGAGCACGCCTACTCCACGACCGCGACCACAATCGTCGCCGCCGAGTGTGTGGCCACGGCACTGGTCCTGGTCGCGCTCGGTCTGGCGGCGCGTCTCGGGCTCGGCATCGAGGGGCATGCGCGATGACCCGCCGGCTGGCCATGCTCGCGGCGGTCGCGGTACTCGTCGTCACGGCACTCGTCGCCGCCGGCGTCGGCCAGGGCTCGCCACCGCCCGCCTACCCCGTCTCCGCGCAGGCGGCCCGCAGCGAGATCGCCGCAGTCGCCCACGGGAGCGCGCTCGCCCGCCGCGGCGAGCAGCTGTTCGACACGCACGGCTGCGGCGACTGCCACACGATGGCCGCGGGTCACTACGGGGGACGGCTCGGTCCTCGGCTGGACGCGATCCTCCAGGGCACCGGGGTCAGCCAGATCGAGGCGGACATCATCCACCCGCCCCACAACATCCCCGGCTTCGAGGCGGGCCTGATGCCCGAGAATTTCGGCTCCCGGCTCCCGCACGCCGACATCGAGGCGCTCGCGGCTTTCCTCCAGACCGCGGCGCGCGGCGCAGCCTCCGGCGGCGGTCACTGAGCGCTTCGGTCGGTAGCTCCCGGCCAACGGGCGCTGTCTCGCGTTCACCGTTCGGGCGCGGACATGGACGGCCGCAGATGCGCCAAGCCGTCACCGGAGGACCTAAAGTGCCTCTAAGTGCGTCGAAGACTTCGGGTTCCGAGCATCGGCCGACTCGCTCTCATGCCGCCGGCGGCGTTCGCCGTGCACCAGCTGCGCTACGAGCTCGCCTACGGATCGGAGGCGAGCGTCGTGCTCCGAGAGACGGGCCACTCCTACCTGCACTCGGTGGTGCCATGGCTGGTGGCACTGGTCGGCATCGCGGTGGGCGGGTTCCTGGCCCGAGTGGGACGGGCGTTCGCCACGCGCACCTCGCCGCGCGGGTTCTCTCTGTCGTTCGGCGCGCTCTGGGCGTTGTGCGTGGTCGCCCTGGTGACGATCTTCGCCTGCCAGGAGACGCTTGAGGGGATCTTCTCCGCCGGGCACCCGAGCGGCTGGACCGGGGTGTTCGGCGACGGCGGCTGGTGGGCGCTGCCGGTGGCCGGCTGCATCGGCTTCATCCTGGCCGCTGTGTTCCACGGCGCCCGGTGGGTGGTCCGGCGCAGCGCCCTCTGGCGCCGCCGGCCCTCACGCGCGCGCCGGGCGATCGTCGCCGTCCTGCAACCGAGCACGGTCCGGCCGCCTGCGCCGGCGCCGGTGCTCGCCGGATGGTCGAGCCGAGGCCCGCCGCTCCCTGAGGCCTGAACTGGCGACGCCGCCGGCCCGGCCGGCGCGTCGTGCGGTGCCCAGAACAGGATGACCGCCGCGAGGCGGCGCGTTCACGCGCTCGCGGTTGCGTGCAGCCATCCGGATCGGCCCGGTCCGCAACGACCTCAAAGGAGAAGCTCAATGACCTCAGGTGTGGTCGGCTCGATTGCCGACGAGCACCCGCGGCCGTCGCTCAGCGCTCGGCTGAACGATTACTTCTGGTCGGACGCCACGCGTCGCGTCCAGACGGTGCTCGGCCTCATCTGGCTGCTCGACGGCGGCCTGCAGTTCCAGTCGTTCATGTACTCGCGTGGATTCGTGCAGATGATCGCCTCAGGCGCTCAGGGACAGCCGGGCTGGCTGCACGACTCGATCTTCTGGGGCGCGAGGATGGCCAATGGCGACATCGGGGTGTGGAACACGCTGTTCGCACTCACCCAGGTCCTGTTGGGGCTGGGGATGCTCTATCGCCCACTGGTCAGGCCCGCCCTCGGCGCCTCGCTGCTGTGGGTCCTAATCGTCTGGTGGTTCGGCGAAGCGTTCGGAATGCTGTTCATGGACATGGCCCAGCCGCTCACCGGCGCGCCGGGAGGCGTGTTCATGTACGGGCTGATCGCCCTGCTCGCGTGGCCGAATGGACGTCCCGGCGGGCTGTTCGGAACCCGCGGCGCCAAGACGATGTGGTGTGCTCTGTGGATCGTGATGGCCTGGCTGTGGCTGCTCGCACCGAGCTCGGGCGCCAATGCCACCAAGTCGATGCTGACGAGCGTGCCGAGCGGGATCCATCCCCTCGACTCCCTCCAGAGCAGCCTCGCCACCGCCGCGGGCGGTCACGGGCTGATCATCGCGCTGGTCCTCGCTGCCGTGTCGGCCGCGATCGGGATCGCCGTCGCCGCCGAGTGGCGGCCGCGCGCCTTCCTGTGGGCGGCGATCGTGCTCAACGTCATCTACTGGGTGATCCCCCAAGGCCTGGGCGGCATCTTCGCCGGCGGCGCGACCGACCCGAACGCCGGGCCGTTGTTCGTGCTGCTCGCGTGCGGGATGTTCCCGCTGTTCGCACGGACCACCGGCGGATCCACCCGCCCGTCCGCAGAGGGGGCGTCATGAGGATCGAACATCGCCGCATGAATCAACTTGCCGCGGTCGGAGTGGCCGGGCTGTGCGCCGCGCTCGTGGCGGCGTGCGGGAGCTCGAAAGGGCTCAGCACGACCCAGGGGTCGGCCAGCGGGATGTCCGCCATGCGCACCACCAAGACCTCGTCGATGAGCGGTATGTCCGGCATGTCGGGCATGTCGGGCAACAACCCCTCCCACACCCCGGCGCGCCTGCTCAAGATTGACGGGATCACCCCGATCCCGACCCAGATGCTCGCGACCTCGGATTGGCAGCACATGAAGATCCAGGCGATGGCGATGACCGCGGTGCCCTTCGTCGTCTACAACGGGACTCGTGAGCAGACCGAGAAGATCCCCAAGCACGTGAGCTTCCATCTGATGGTGACCCTCAACGACGACCGCAGCCATGAGCCGATCCCATATGCCTCGGTGTGGGCGACGATCACGCGCGACGGCAAGGTCGTCTACGACGAGCGCCAGTGGCCGATGATCTCCGAGTACCTCGGGCCCCATTACGGCAACAACGTCGCGCTGCCCGGAGCCGGCACGTACAAGCTCAGCCTCCTCATCAGCCCGCCCGTCGCTGCCCGCCACCTGGAGTACAAGAACGTCTGGCTCAGGCCGCACCGGGTCAGCGCCACCTTCCACTGGCGCCCCGAGAAGACGTGAGCGAGTCTCCGCGTGTCACGCGCCGCCGGCTGCTGGCCGGCGGCGCGGCGATCGCCGCCGCGGGCGCAGGCGCCTACGGCGTCACGCGTGCCTCCGAGGCGGGGCCCGCGCCGATCCCGGTCGGAGATCAGCCGGACGGGCTGCCGGCTCGCCAGTTCGCCTGGAACGCGTTCCTACATCAGGATCGATTCGGCAATGCCGTCCCGCCGCGACACGACCGGCTGCTCTTCTTCGATGTCATCGGCCGTCGGAGCGAAGGCCACCGCACCCGGCTGGAGGCCGCGCTGCGAACGCTGGAGCGGCGCTTCTCTTGGGGACCTGAGGGGCTGCTGTTCACGGTCGGCTGGGGCCACCACTACTTCGGCCGCGCCTCGGAGCGGGCCGCGCCGATCCCTGCGGCGCGGGCACTCTCGAACTTCGAGCTGCCGGCGATCGATGACTACGACATGGTGCTGCATCTCGCCGCCGATGACGAGGACCGCCTGCGCTCGGTGGAGAACGCCCTCACCCACGGCGCCGAGATCGACGGTCTGCACGGCCGCGCCGACCTCTCCGAGGTGCTCGCCTGGCGGGAGACCCGGACGGGGTTCACCGGTGCGGGTCTGCCCGCCGCCCACCAGGACGTTGGGGGCATCCCGTCCGGCCGGCCGGTACCGGCCGACGCCCCGCTGTTCATGGGGTTCAAGTCGGCGCTGAAGCACAACCAGGCCACCGAGGACTCGATCACGATCGCCGACGGGCCGTACGCCGATGGGACGACGATGGCCGTCAGCTACATGCGGCTGCGACTCGACAGCTGGTACCAGGACCTCGACGAGGATCAGCGAGTCGCCCGCATGTACGCGCCGCAGATGACTCCCGAGCAGGTCCGCCGCGTCCGCACCGACGCGCCGGGCGACCCCAAGCTCCTCGGCCAGGCGATTCGGCGCTATGGGGTGATCGGACATTCGCAGACGAGCGCCCGCGCGCGCCGTCATGGCAAGCCGATCATCCTGCGACGCGACTTCGACACTATCGACGGCGGTCAGGCGGGGCTGCACTTCGTCAGCCTCCAGCGCTCGATCGAGGACTTCGTGCGCACCCGGACGGCGATGAATGCCGCTTCGGCCCAGCTCCAGAACCCCGCGATCACCGACACCGACAACAACGGGATCAACGAGTTCATCTTCGTGCTCAAGCGCGGCAATTATCTGCTGCCGTCTCGCGCGCGGCGCTCGTTCCCCGACACCGTCTCGGCGTGAGCTCAGCCGGGAGAGCCACCTGCCAGGTCGCGGCGTCCACCGATCGGACGACGCCGCAGGCTCGCCGTCCAGGCGAGCGCGATGGCCACCAGGGCCGCGGCGGTGGTCACCCACCAGCCCGCGCCCGCGGTCCGCGAGGGCACGGCTCCGACCGCCGCCGGGCTGGCGCCCGGTGCCGTCACGCCGGTCAGCCGCCTCACCGCCTGCTCGGTGGCGGTGATGAGCAGCCCCCGGCGCGGAGCGAGGCCGCTGAGCGGCGAGCGGATCGGCGCCCCGTCACGCGTGAGCCCGAAGCCGTCCGGCATCACCACGAGCAGCTTGCCGTGGTAGTCGAGCGAGAGCTCGCGTCCCAGCACGATCGCGTACTCCTGCGGCTGACCCCACAGCGCGGTGAGAGACCCGAGGTCTGAGCGCGTGGCGATGACGGCCACCCGCAGCGGGGCACCGTTCGCCGCCGCGTGCCTGAGCTGGCGCTGCAGAGCGACCTTCTGCGCGTACGTCGCGCCGCTGTCGAAGCTGAGGAACAGAGGCGGCGCGGCGACCAGCACATCGCTGGCGGGATCGCCGTCGGCTCGCGCGGCGCACACCGGGCCGCCCAGCACGGCGGCGCACGCCGTCGCAATCACAACCACCGCCACCGTCACGGACGTGGGGAGCGCTCTGGGTCGATGAGCTCTCACGCCTCCGTCGTCTATCACACACGGCCACCTCGGATGCGCTTGCGCGCCGTTGCCGCGTTGGCCGTCTGGTTGATCGCGCTCGCGGTGCCGTCCGCGGCGTTCGCACACGGAGCGGTCGATCCGGAGGCAAGCGACGATCTCGCCACGATCACGCACCTGCCGACGGGGATCCACGCGCGGATCGTCGATGGCGACCTGCGGGTGTGGATGTCGGTCCGGCCGTCGATGACGGTCATCGTGCTCGACTACCAGGGCGGCCGCTTCCTGCGGTTCGACGCGCGCGGCGTCCAGGTCAACCAGAACTCCCCGATGTACTACCTCAACCTGACCCCGCAGATCGCACCGTCGATCAAGCTCACTCCGCAGATGGCGCCCGATTGGCACCGCGTCTCGGGCGGCCACAGCGACGTGTGGCATGACGGGCGGCTGGCCGCGCTGTCGCAGACCCTTCAGGCCCCGGGGGCGCGGGTGCTCGGTCGTTGGACGCTGCCGCTGCTCGTCGATGGCCGTCGCGAGGCGATCTCGGGGGTGCTGCGCCACCGGCCGCGTCCCACGCTGGCGTGGTGGTGGCCGCTGGCTGCTGCGCTGCTCATACTCCCCGCGCTGCTTCGGCTCCGCGACCGCGCGCTCGAGCGCCGGATCTGCCGTCCGATCGCCGCCGTCACGATCCTCGCCGCCGCCACCGAGGCGGTGGGAGCCGGGCTGCACGGCCGTCCAGGGGTCACCGGCTGGCTCGTGGCGATCATGGTCACCGAGCTTGCGGTCCTGGGCTGGAGCGCGTTGCGCCTGCTTCGCGGCAAGGACGGGCCTCTCAGCCTCGGGCTGATTGCGATCGTCGCGGGATACCGCGGCCTGGTCGGAGTCGCCGTCCTGTGGCGGGGCTACGTGTTGCTCGCGATCCCCGCTCTGGTGGGCCGAGCGTCGGTTGCGGTCTGCCTGGCCGGCGCGGTCTCGCTTGCGGTGGTCGCGGTGTGGACGCTCGACCTGGAGCGCCGGCCCCGTCAGCGGCGCGCCTCCGCGTGAGGCCACGGACTCTCACCGCGGGACTGGCCGCGGGCGTCCTCACCTGCGCGGGAGCGCTCACCGGTTGTGGCAGCGCATCGACGTCGACCAGCTCGGCGATCCGGACGCTCGAGGCCGAGGCCCGCCCGATCGGCCGCGGGCCGCGCTTCCAGGCGCCGGTGCGCGGACGGCCGCTCGGCCGCTGCGGACGCCGGCTCGGTCCGCGCGAGGCCGCCCACATCGAGCTGTTCGCGGAGAACCGCGTCGTGCTGGTGGCGGCGGGCGTCGGCGTGCGCGGCCCGCGCCGCTACGCCGATGGGCGGATCGTGTCCGCTCGCTGCTACGGCGCACTCGTCACGCTCGATCCCACCGGGGTGGTGCTGGTGCGTCCCCGGACGCACCTCACGCTGGCCGGGTTGTTCCGCAGCTGGGGACAGCCACTGTCACCAACGGAGCTGGCCGGGTTCTCCGCCGCCGCCGGACAGCACGTCCGCATCTACGTCGACGGGCGCCTGCGGCGCGGCAATCCGCGCACGGTCCCGCTCACACGCCACGCCGAGATCGTGCTCGAGGTGGGGCCGCACGTCCCGCCGCATCGCCGTTACACCTTCCCGCCAGGCCCGTCCTCGTGATCGCCCGGCAGCCACGGAAGCGCCGGCGGACTCGCCGTGTCCCCGCGCTCGCCTGGCTGGCGATCCTCGCCGGCGCGTTGCTGGTGCTCGGTCACGCCGGTCCGGCGCGAGCCGACGGCGATCCGGCAAGCGATGAGCTGATCGCCCAGAACGTCTTCTATCCCTACAGCTCGCCGGTCTCCCCGAGAGCCCAGCGACAGCTGAATGCGGAGGTCACGACCGCTCATCGCGACGGGCTGTTCCTGAAGATCGCGCTGATCGCGCGCCCGAGCGATCTCGGTTCGATCACCGCGCTCTACGGGTCTCCGCAGCGCTACGCGCAGTTCCTGGACACCGAGCTCAGCCTCAACCGCAAGATCCCGCTGTTGGTCGTCATGCGAGCCGGATTCGGAACCGAAGGGCTGCCCGCGGCCCTGCAGCGTGCGGTGCTCGATACCCGGCCGCCGGGATCCGGCACGGGCACCTCGCTCACCAGCGCGGCCAGCTCGGCGGTCTCCAAGTTCGACTCACTGCTCGCCGCCGGACACGCGGGGCGCGCGAGCGCGGGACGCTCCTCGGGCGCCTCCACGCGGATGATCCTTCTGCTGGCGCTCATCCTCGCCGCACTGGTCGTCGGCGGGTTGCTGATCGTCTCGCGAGTGCTCTCCCCGCCGGGCGCCTGAGCCGAAAGTCGCCGCGCCCGCCCGGAAACCGGTCATTGTTCCGACCAGATCGGGCAAATTGTTGCATCTGCGCAACTCTCGTGCCGATGACGCGTTCTGTCCTCGAATCATGAACATCCAGCCGAGTCGCCGTACCCCACGGGTGCGGCGAGCGGGGGACCCAACCGGAGCGACCACCACAGGGAGCTCCATGGGGCGAATCACCGGCACTGTGCCGGAGTAGCGCGACTCTTTCCGCGCGAGCCCGTCAGCTCACCCCGTAGGCGCCCGAAAGAGAAGGGTCTGCCGCCGTGCTCAACAACTTCATGCGCGCCTGTGCGCGCGCTGCGCTTCCGTGTCTCGCGTTCGCCGCCGTGATCTCTCCGGCGACCGCACTCGCCGCCTCCGGTGGTGGCGGCGGAGCCACGATCTCCACTCCTACATCGACTACCACGCCCGCGACGGCGCAAACGACGACCGCCACGACGAACCTGCTCGGCCGCCGCACGCTCCGCATCGGGATGCACGGTGCGGACGTCAAGCAGATGCAGCACGCGCTCACCGCCGCGGGCTATCCGACGACCGCAGACGGGCAGTTCGGCCCCGACACGCGGACGAGCGTCCAGCGCTACCAGCGAGCGACCGGGCTGCGCGCCAACGGCATCCTCAGCCGCTCCGAGGCGCGCACCCTGCGCTCCGCAACCCAGACCTCCACCCGCACGGCAACCGCGACCACGTCCGCGACCACCGCCGACGGCACCGCCACGATCGCCTCCGACGGCGAGCTCGAGCTGCCCGCCGGCGCCCCGGCTGCGGTTCAGCAGATCGTCGCGGCCGCCAACTCGATCATCGACACCAACTACGAGTGGGGCGGTGGGCACGGCAGTTTCCAGAGCAGTGGCTATGACTGCTCCGGCGCGGTGAGCTTCGCCCTGCACGGCGGGGGCCTGCTGTCCTCCCCCGAGGACTCCACCGGTCTTGAGACCTACGGTCAGCCCGGCAAGGGCAACTGGGTCACGGTCTACACCGACCCGTCCCACGCCTTCCTCGTCGTCGACGGCCGCGCCTTCGACACCGCCGACTACGGCGGACCGAACATTCCCAGCGGCTCCGGGCCGCGCTGGCGCCTGAACCCGACCGGCAACCTGCAGGACGGCGGCGACTACGTCGCCCGGCACCCCGCCGGGCTCTGAGCCGGCCGCGCGCGCTCAGCCGGCGAGCAGCTCGCCGGTGAGCGCCTGCGACGGCCCGAAGTCGATCGTCATGAGCGCTCCGCCGCCCGGGGCGTTCGCGGCGCTCGCCGAGCCCCCGTGGGCCTCGGCGGCCTGACGAACGATCGCCAGGCCGAGGCCGGAGCCCGGCTTGGCGCGCGCGGTGCGGGCGCGATGGAAGCGGTCGAAGACGTACGGGAGGTCCTCACCCTCGAAGCCGGGGCCGTGGTCACGCACCACGAGGCTGCCCTCGCGCAGCCGCACCTCGATCACGCCGCCCTCCGGGCTCCACTTCATCGCGTTGTCGAGCAGGTTGGCCACCGCGCGGGCGATCCGGTCGCCCTCGCCTCGCACCAGCGTCGGCTCGAGTTCGGCGGTGACGGTGAGCTCCGGAGCGCGCCGGCGCGTGCGTTCGACGACCGCCGCCACGACCTCGTCGAGGCGCACGTCGCCGGCGCTGGTGCCCGGCTTGCTCCCCCGCGCGAGCTCGACGACGTCGGAGACGAGCGCGGTGAGCTCGTCGAGCTCCTCGATCACATCCCGGCGCAGCGCCTCACGCTCGCCGGCGGGCAACCGCTCCTCGTCGCTCATCAGCTGCAGGTTGGCGCGGATGGTTGCGATCGGCGTGCGCAGCTCGTGCGAGGCATCCGCAACCAGGTTGCGCTGGGACTCGACCGAGCGCTCGAGCGCGTCGAGCGTTTCGTTGAATGTGCGCGCCAGGCGGGCGAGCTCGTCACCGCCCTGGACCTCCAGGCGATCCGTCTCCAGGCGTTCGGGCGAGGCCGCGATCGCCTCGGTCTGCCGAGTGAAGCGCGCGATCGGGGCGAGGGCAGCGCGAGCGACCAGGACCCCGAGCAACGCGGCGAGCGCGATCCCGGCGGCGGCGATGATGATGAGCAGCAGCAGCTGGTGGGAGAGCGCGTGGTTGACCGCCGTGAGCGGGAGCGCCGCGATGAACGCCCCCGCGGAGCCCGCGCCGACGATGTAGAGCCTCAGATCGATCCCGCGGACCGTCGCGTTCGTGAAGTAGCGACCGCGGCCCGAACGCGCGATGGCCCGCATCCGCGCGTTGACCGGGATCTGGTCACGTGAATCGGGCGCGTGAGCGGTCCCGTCGGGCGAGATCTGCTCCAGGGCGCCGTCGGCGCCTCCGAACGGCGCCCGCTGCCGGTGCTCGAACGCCGCCCGCCCGCCGCGCCCGGCAGGCCCCGGGCCACCGCCGTCCGGGGGCGGCGTCGTGCCGGCGCCCTCGGCGAAGTGCTGGGCGCGGTCGGCCAGGTTGCGCAGGGTGGTGTCGACCTGACCGCGCAGCTCCGAGCTGGTGCCCGCGTAGCTCGAGACGGCCACCGCGATCACCGCGATCGCCACCGCGACCCCTGCGGCCAGCCCGAGACGGACCCGCAGGCTCACCCCTGTCCCCCGCCCTCGCGTAGGGCGTAGCCGACCCCGCGCACGGTGTGGATCACCACCTGCGTCCCGGCCTCCTCGAGCTTGCGGCGCAGGTAGCCGACGTAGACGCGCAGCGCGTTGGAGCTGGGACCGAAGTCGTACCCCCAGACGCGGTCATAGATGAGGCTGTGCGGGAGCACCCTCCGCGGGTTGAGCATGAGCAGCTCCAGCAGCTGATACTCGGTCCGGGTCAGCTCGACGAACCGCTCCCCCACGGCGACACCGTGCCGGCCGGGGTCAAGGCGCAGGTCGACGAACACCGGCGGGCTCCCGTCGTCCTCCTGTGTGGGATCGAAGGTCGCGCGGCGCAGCAGCGCGCGCAGCCGCGCCCGGAGCTCGTCGACATCGAACGGCTTGACCAGGTAGTCGTCGGCGCCCGCGTCGAGGCCGTCGATGCGATCGGACACCGCATCACGCGCGGTGAGCATCAGCACCGGAACCCGGTTGCCCTCGCGGCGCAGCAGCCGGCAGACCTCCAGCCCGTCGATGTCGGGCAGCCCGATGTCGAGCACGACCGCATCCGGAGGCGTCGCGGCGATCTCCGAGAGCGCGCCGGAGCCCGTCTCGGCCACGCGAACCTCGTATCCGGACAGGCCGAGCGCGCGCCGGAGCACGTCGCGCAGTCCGCGGTCATCGTCGACGACGAGCAGTTGCATCGCGTCAGATTGTGCCGCGCCCCCGGCGCGAACGGCCCAGACTCCTACGTGCCGCTTACACGCTCGCGCAGAACCGCGCCGAGAATCCCGTTGACGAACCCGGGCGCCGAGGAGCCGCAGAACGTCTTCGCGGTCTCGACGGCCTCGTTGATAGCGCCCTCCGGCGGAATCTGGGACTCGCCGGGCATCAGGTCGGGATGGAGCATCTCCAGCAGCGCAACCCGGATGATCGAGCGCTCCAGCGGCGCGATCCGCTCAAGCGGCCAGTCGGACGCGTGACGGCGGATCAGGTCGTCGAGCTCATCCTGATGCTCGCGCACCTGCTCGGCCAGTGCGAGGGTGAACATGTGCACGTCCCGCGGCAGTGTCTCGCCCAGCTCGCGCCCGAGCAGGTCGCTCTGGTAGAGCGCCCAGACGGCAGCGCGACGTTGCTCGGTTCGACGGGCCATCCGCGGTCAGGAGTCAGCCGACGACGATGAGCTCTTTGGGGATTTCGGTGAGCACCTCGCGCCCGGAGGGCGTGACGACGCACAGATCCTCGATCCGCACCCCGAGCTCCCCCGGGACATAGACGCCGGGCTCGCAGCTGACGACGTTGCCGTCCTGGAGCACGTCATCGGAGCGGCCCGACAGCGTGGGCTTCTCGTGCACCTCGAGGCCGACACCGTGCCCGAGGCTGTGCCCGAAGTGCTCGGCGTGGCCGGCGGCGTCGATGATCCGCCGCGCCGCGGCGTCGGCGTCGCGGCCGGAGACACCTGGACGCACCTGCTCAAGGCCCCCGAGCTGCGCCTCGAGCACCAGGTCGTAGACGATCCTCGCCTGCTCTCCGACCTCGCCCGAGGCGACGGTCCGCGTGCAGTCCGAGCAGTAGCCGTCGAGCACCGCGCCCCAGTCGATGACGACCAGTTGGTCGTCGCCGATCGTCACCTCTCGTGGGCTCGCGTGGGGAAGCGCGCCGTGCGGCCCGGAGGCGACGATCGTGTCGAACGAGGCGGCCGAGGCGCCGCGGTGGCGCATCGCATCCTCCAGCGCGAGCGCGATCTCGGTCTCGGTCCGGCCCGCGATCCCCTGCTCGAGGATCTCCCGGAGCGCGGCGTCGGCGAGCTCACAGGCGGCGCGGATGCGCTGCACCTCCTTGGCATCCTTGACGGCTCGCAGCGCCTCCACGGGCATGCCGGCCGCCACGAGCTCGACCGCGCTCGGCAGCTTCTCGCCGAGCGTGGCGTGCTGATAGACGGTGACGTGGCGGTCCTCGAAGCCGAGTCGAAGTGCGCCATCGGGCAGCAGCGCCGGGAGCTCCTCGAAGAAGCCGGTGCGAATGATGTGGCGCTCGAAGCTCGAGTCGACCTCGGAGGCAGCCTGCTCGACGTAGCGGAAATCGGTGAGGAAGACGCGACGGTCGGGGCCGATCAGCGCCGCGCCGTTGGACCCCGTGAAGCCGGTGAGGTAACGGACGTTGACGAGCGAGCTGACGAACATCAGCTCGATGCCCTCCTCGCCCTCGGACAGCGCCTGGAGCAGGCGGCTCGCTCGATCAGTCACGGTGTCAGCTCCTCTCTCAGCATCACGAGCGCGTCACGGTAGCCGTCCGGGCCGCGCCCGGCGACGCGACCGGTGCAGAGCCCCTCGAGCACCGAGTGGCGGCGGAACGACTCGCGGGCGTCGACGTCGGAGAGGTGGACCTCGATCGTGGGCAGGCGGGCGATCTCCAGCGCATCCCGGATCGCGTAGGAGTAGTGCGTCCACGCGCCCGGGTTGAGCACGATCGCGTCCGCCAGCCCGTCGAGGCCGTGCAGGTGCTCCACGAACTCGCCCTCGTGGTTGCTCTGAAAGAACCGGGTGAGCAGCCCGAGCTCTGCGGCCTGCTCGGAGATCCGCAGCTCCAGCTGGGTGAGCGTGAGCGCGCCGTAGTGGCCGGGATCACGGCGACCGAGCTGGTCGAGGTTGACCCCGTGCATGATCTCGATGCGGTTGCGGGCGATGTCTGAGGGCATGATCGGTCGGCCCCAGACGCTAGCTGGCCTTCGCCAGCTCCCGGACGGCCGCGATCAGCTCGCCCGACGAGACCGCGCACCCGGGGCGGGCGGCGCCGGGCTCGGTGAGCAGCACGAACGGGACCGGCCCCTCCCCCACGCGCTTCTTGTCCCGGGCAGTCGCCATCACCACCGCGTCGGGGTCGACTTCATCCGAGAGCTCGGTCGGCAGCCCGCGCTCGGCGAGCAGGTCCCGGACCTCGGCTCGGAGCGCGTCGGCGCCGGACAGCCGCAGCGCGGCGAGCAGCCCGAGCCCGACCGCTTCGCCGTGGCGGTAGCGCGCATAGCCGGTGACGGTCTCGATCGCGTGGCCGACCGTGTGGCCCAGGTTGAGCGTCTGGCGAGGCCCGGTGTCCCGCTCGTCGGAGGCGACGACGCGCAGCTTGTGGTGCGCGCAGCCGGCGACGATCTCCGGCGCGGTCGGCTCGGCGCCGGCCCGGACCGCATCCCACAGCCACCCACCAGCCAGCAGCGCGGTCTTGACGACCTCCGCATAGCCGGCGGCGAGCTCCTCGGCGGGAAGCGTGCCCAGCGCGTCGGTGTCGGCGATCACCGCGCGCGGCTGGTGGAAGGCACCGACATAGTTCTTGGCCTCGGCGAGGTCGACGCCGGTCTTGCCTCCGTAGGCTGAGTCGACCTGCGCCACCAGCGTCGTCGGGACCTGCACGACGCGGACTCCCCGCTGGTAGGTGGCCGCGCAGAATCCCGCCAGGTCGCCGACGACGCCGCCTCCGAGCGCGACGACGATGTCGGCGCGTGTCATCGCCCCGCGGGCGAGCTCCGACCACACGATCTCGGCGTGGGCGACGGTTTTCGACTGTTCCCCGGGCATGATCGTCACTCGCCCGTCAAGGCGGCCGACCCGCTCGCCGTAGAGCCGACCGGCGTTGTAGTCGGTCACCAGGAACCGCCGGCCGCGAATCGGCGCCGGCCAGAACGGCTCGCGCTCGCGCTCGCCCTCGGGCGTCGCCAGGAGCCCTGGACCGACATAGGCCGGATAGTCGTCGCCGGCGTCCGCGCCGGGCGTGGTCGCCCACAGCGTTCGGACCCCGGCGGGCACGCCCTCCAGCGCCTCCAGGACGTGGGCCAGCCCGTTCACGCGTGCCTGGGGGACGACCACGTCGGCCGCGGCCGCGTACACGGGCTCTCGCTGGGCGTGCAACGCGGTGAACGCGTCGCGCTCCTGCGCCAACGGCCGGCCGCGCCCCGCCGCCCGGGCCCACGCGGTCTCCGGGTCGATGTCGATCCAGACGACCCGGTGGGCGCCCAGCGCCCCGCGCAGCGACTCCGAGCCGAGCGCGCCGCCTCCGAGCGAGATCACGTGCGGCTGCGGTGCGTCGAGCACCTCCAGCGCAGTGCGCTCCTCGAGCTCCCGGAACGCCCCCTCGCCGTCGGCGGCGAAGATCTCCTGGATCGAGCGGCCGTCACGGCGGACGATCTCCTCGTCGACGTCGATCACCGCCTGCCCTGATGTCCGCGCAAGCGCGTGCGCCGCCGTCGTCTTGCCGGCGCCCATGAAGCCGACCAGAACGACGTGGCGAGCCACGGTCACCGTGACGCGGCGGCGACGTCCGCGGGCCAGCCGATCCGCTCGCGGTAGGCGTCGACGGCGGCGCGAACGTCGTCGATGTGGTCGCCCCCGAACTTGCGTCGGTAGGCATCGGCGAGCACGAAGCAGACCATCGCCTCCGCCACCACGCCCGCGGCCGGCACGGTGCAGGAATCGGTGCGCTCGCGCAGCGCCTGAGCGGGCTCGTGGGTGGCGATGTCGACAGAGCGCAGTGGCTTGGTGAGCGTCGGGATCGGCTTCATGAACCCCCGGACCACGAGCGGGTCGCCGGTGGTCATGCCGCCCTCCAGGCCGCCCGCGCGATTGGTCTGGCGATGAAAGCCACGCTCCTGCACCCAGAAGATCTCGTCGTGGGCCTGCGAGCCGGGCAGGCCCGCGACCTCGATCGCGTCTCCCACGGCCGCGCCCTTCACCGCCTGGATCGACATGATCGCCTGGCCCAGGCAGCCGTCGAGGCGCTCGCGCCAGGAGACGTGGGAGCCCAGGCCGGGCACCAGGCCGAAGGCGCGAACCTCGAACACGCCGCCGAGTGACTCGTTGGCCTTGCGCAGCCGGTTGATCTCCTCGACCATGGCGCGGCTGACGTCCGGGTCCAGGCAGCGCACCGGGGAGTCGTCGACGGCGGCGAAGTCCTCCGGGGTGAGATCGTCACGGCGGGGCGCGGCGACCCCGGTGATCTGCAGCACATGCGAGTGCACGCTCACGCCGAGCGCGGCGAGGAACGCGCGGGCGAGCGCTCCGCCGGCCACCCGCGCCGCGGTCTCCCGGGCACTTGCGCGCTCCAGGATGTTGCGGACATCTGACACTCCGTATTTCTGGGTGCCGACGAGATCGGCGTGACCGGGCCGGGGCAGATGGACCTCATCCGGTGGGTTGTCCACCGGCCACGGGTTCATCCGCTCCTCCCAGTTGGCGTAATCACGGTTGGGGACCTCCAGCGCGACCGGGCCGCCGAGCGTGCGTCCATGGCGGACCCCGCCGGTCACCACCACGTGATCGGACTCGATCTTCATCCGCCCGCCGCGGCCGTGGCCGAGCTGGCGGCGGGCCATGTCGCGATCGATCGTCGCCCGGTCAAGCTCGAGACCGGCAGGAAGCCCTTGCACGACGCAGGTGAGACCCGGGCCGTGCGACTCGCCGGCGGTGATGAGCTCAAGCTCCATGTGAGCCGTGAGGTTAGGCGGTTCGCGTCTCGGCGGGGTGGGCCTGGGCGTCGATGCCAGGCACGCGAGTGCCGGTGCCCTCACACCACGGGCAGGCCACCTCGTGAGGTGTGCCGCCGAGGCCGGAGATGAGCCGGCCGGTGCCGCGGCAGGCCAGGCACTCGCCGGGCTCGGTCGCCTCGGCGTCGTTGTTCTCGGTCGGGGTCACCGCCGCCACGATACCCACACCGAGGCCTACGGGCGCGCCGCGGCCCGCATCACCGCTCGTGGCGCCGCCCGCCCGGTGAACCGTTCAAACGCGAGCGCGCCCTGGGCGACGAGCAGTTCGAGCCCGTCGACCACCGGCACCCCCGCCCGCCGCGCCACGGCCACCAGCCGGGTCTCGCCGGGCCCGTAGGCGTAGTCGGCGAGCGCGCCGCACCTGGCGAGCTGGGCGGCCGTGACCGGCAGCTCGGCGAACGGGTCGGCGCCGTGGAGTTCGACCGCGGTGCAGTTGACCAGGAGCTCCACGGGCCGGGCCGCCTCTGCTTCGGTGAGGGCGAGGGCGTCGAACTCCGCGGCGAGCGCGGCCGCGCGCTCGGCGGTGCGGTTCCAGATCGCCAGATCGGCGACGCCCGCGTCCCGCAGCGCCCAGAGCGCGGCGCGGGCGCTGCCTCCGGCCCCGAGCACGAGCGCGCTGCGCGGGCTGGCGACCGGCGAGGGCAGCACGGCGAGCGTCTCGGTGAGCGCCGGCGCATCGGTGTTGTCGGCGACGATCGCCCCGTCCTCGCGGTAGACGAGCGTGTTGGCGGCGCCGATCGCGGCCGCGCGTTCGGTGTGCTCGGTCGCGGCGGCCAGCGCCGCCTGCTTGTGCGGGATGGTCACGTTGACGCCGGCGAATCCGGCGTCCGGCAGCGCGCACAGCGTCTGCTCGATCACCGTCGGCGGTATCGGCAGCAGCTGGTAGCGCCAGGCGGTCAGACCGACGTGCGCGAGCGCCGCGTTGTGCATCGCCGGCGAGCGGCTGTGGGCGACCGGCCAGCCGACGACACCGAGACGCCGCCGCGCAGCCTGTGCAGTCATCGTCGCTCCGGGCCGCTACTTGGGGCAGTGCAGTCGCCGATCACGGATCAGCAGCAGCTCGAACTGCCCGTAGCTCGATGCGAACACCGTCTGATGCGTGCATGGCTTGGAGAAGAAGTACAGGTAGTGGCTGCTCGCCGGCGCGGCCGCAGCGCGCAGCGCGGTGAGCCCGGGGCTGTCGATCGGCCCGGGCGGCAGGCCGTAGTGCGTGTGGGTGTTATAGGGGCTCCTCGACTCGAGCTGCTTGGTGGTCAGCGCCTTGGTGAAGTTGCCGGTCGCATAGCGCGCCGTCGAGTCGAGCTGGAGCATCATGTGATCGCGTAGCCGGTTCTCGATCACCGAGGAGACGAGCCGGTCGTCGCGCGGCGACGCGGATTCCGCCTCGATCAGCGAGGCGATCGTGATCACGTCGAACGCGCTCTGATGACGAGCGCGCGCCCCCGCCAGGTTGATCTTCGCAAAGCGTCGCTTGAAGTCCTTGAGCTGGTCGGCGACGAGCGCGCTCATCTTGATCGGGTCACGCAGCTGGAAGGTGTCGGGGAACAGGAAGCCCTCCAGCGTGTCGGTCGACTTCGGCGCTCCGTAGTGGCGCGGGTCAAGCAGCGTGGAGCGGCGGGTGGCGGTCAGGTAGCTGCCCGCGACGTGCTGCTTGCGCAGCAGGGCGGCGACGTACTGGCGGGTGTGCCCCTCGGCGATCGTCAGCTCCGAGGTCCGCGCCTTCTTGGGTATCGCGGTCAACTTGTTGAGCACCGCCTCGTAGCTCATGCCCCGTTGCAGCTGGTAGGTCCCGGCGCGGATGTCGCGGCGGCTGCCGTCGAGCGTCGCGCGCAGCTCGAAGAAGAATCGCGACGAGATCACCCCGTCGGCGGCGAGCATGCGCGCCACGGTCGACGAGCTGGTCCGCTCGGGGATCCGCACGGTGACATGACCGTGGGGTGAGACGCCGAACGGCTGGAAGAGCTCGATCACGAACCACACCACCGCGGCGGCGAGCGCGAGCATGATCAGCGCCACGAACCGCCCGAGCCATCGCATCCCGGGCCGATGGGAGCGGGAGTGGTGCGACCGCGAGCGCCGCGGGGGGCGCGACCGACCACCGGCGCCGACGCGCGAGCCGCGCGAGACGCGGCGGGTCCCGGAGGGCATCTCGAGCTGATCGTCAGGGACGTAGAACTCCGGGTCCGGTGGCGAGGGGAACGACTTGATCGGCCGCGGGGGTTCGGCGCGCGGCTCGGGGGCGGTGGCGCGGGGCTCGATCAGCGGGTCGGAATCGTCCGGATCCGGCTCGGGGTCGAGTTCGGGATCGGCGGCCGCGGGCTCCCGGTCGGAGGCCGCAGGCGTGGGGTCGGGGCGCGGGTCGGCGGCTGCGGGCTCGGGGTCGGCGGCCGCGGACTCTGCGGCCATGGGTTCGGGGTCGGCGGCCGCGGACTCTGCGGCCATGGGCTCCGGGTCGCCCGCCACGAACCCGGGGGCGGCGCCGGGCTCGGCACTCGGCTCGGGGTAGGGCTCCTCCCTCCCCTCCTGACGCGCCCGGCGGTTGGCGCGCTCGCGCCGCGCCGTCTCCCGCTCGGCAGCGGTCCGACCGCGTCCTTCAGGCATCGTCGCCCTCTGGCGCGGCGGCCGCCGCGGGCTGGGCGGCGAGCCAGCCCTCGAGCAGATGCGCGGCCGCACGGGAGTCCTCGCTCGCCCGTCCACCCGTTCGCTCGGCCATCCGCGTGGTGAAGCGCTCGTCGAAGAGCTCGACCGGCACGGAGATGGCCCGTGCCAGGCCATCGGCGAAGGCACGCGCCTGCGCGGTCTGCGCCGAGTCCTCCCCGGTGAGCGACAGCGGCAGGCCGACGAGCACGCGCTCGGCAGCCGTCTCGGCGACGAGCGCCCGCAACTGTGCACGCCCGCGGCGAGAATCGGGAGCAATCACGGGGTCGAGGGGGGTGGCGAGCACGCCCGTCGGATCCGACACTGCGGTGCCGCAGCGAGCGCTGCCGTAGTCGAGCGCGAGCACACGCACTAACGGTCCCTCACGCAAGTGGGCACGGGCACGACACTACGGGGTCAGTCGGTCAGAGCGGCCTCGATCGCCACGCGAGCGGCGTTCAGGGCCTCGGGAAGCCTGTCGGGATCGCGTCCCCCGGCGCGCGCCATGGTGTCACGCCCGCCGCCCCCGCCACCGACCTCAGCGGCGGCGACCTTGACCACCTGTCCAGCCTTGACGCCGCGGGCCACGAGCGCGGGCGCGACCGACACCACGAGATCGACCTTGCCCTCGCCGGCACGGCCGAGCACGATCGCGGCGTCGCCGAGCCGCCCCTTGAGCCGATCCGAGAGCGCGAGCAGCGCGTCGCCGTCCGGGACCTCGGCCGCGGCCGTGAGCACCGAGACGCCGCCGATGTCGACCGCCGCGCTGGCGATCGCATCGACGTCGACCGTCCCGCCACCGCCACCGTTGCCCCCGCCTCGCTTGATCTGACGCTCGAGCTCACGGACCCGCTCGCGCAGCTCGGCAGTCGTCTCGGCGACCCGCTCAGCCGGCACGCGGAGCGCACGCGCCGCCGCCTCGAGCTCAGCGTCCCGGGCGCGCATGAACGCGACCCCCTCAGGGCCGGTGATCGCCTCGATCCGGCGCACGTTGGCCGCGCTCGAGGTCTCGGTGGTGATCCGGAAGAGGCCGATCTCGGCGGTGTTGCGCACGTGCGTGCCGCCGCACAGCTCGCGGGAGAATGACCCGTCCCCCACCTCGACCATGCGCACGATCTCCCCGTACTTCTCGTTGAACAGCGCCATCGCGCCGAGCGCCTTGGCCTCGTCGAGCGCGGTGGTGAGTGCGCGGACCGGATGGGCCTGCAGGATCCACTGGTCCACCGCGTCGGTGATCACCCTCAGATCCTCCGCGCTCAGGGCACTGGAGTGGGTGAAGTCGAAGCGCAGCTTGTCCGGGCCGACGTACGAGCCGGCCTGATGGACGTGGTCGCCCAGGCGCCGGCGCAGCGCCGCATGCAGCAGATGGGTCGCGGTGTGGTTGCAGGCGGTCGCGTGCCGGGCGGCGCGGTCGACGTGAGCCTGGACCGGCTGGCCGGACTCGAACGCGCCGTGCTCGGGGGCGAGCTCCAGGACCTGATCCGAGCCCAGCCGGAACACGTCTGAGACCCGCGCGCGGCAGCCACCGCCCTCGCATTCGAGCACGCCCGCGTCGGCCACCTGGCCGCCGCCGGTGGCGTAGAACGGCGACTCGCGGAGCTTGACCAGCAGCCGGCCGTCCTCGGCGGACTCGACGGCTCCGATCGTCGTGTGGGCATCGACGCTCTCGTAGCCGACGAACTCGGTGACGAACCCGGCGGAACCGGAGAGCGCGACCGCGCGCTCGCGGCGCCCGTCGCTCCCGCCCCGGCCGCCTTCACGACCGCGGGCGCGCTGCTCCTCCATCAACGACTCGAACCCCGCCTCGTCGACGCCGAGGTCGTGCTCGGCGACGATCTCCAGCGTCATGTCGATCGGGAACCCGTAGGTGTCGTGCAGCTGAAAGGCGTCGGCGGCGGCGATCCCCTCGTCGCCACGATCCCGGGCGCGGCCGATCAGCTCGTTGAGGCGTCCCAGGCCCAGCTCGAGGGTGTGGCCGAATGACTCCTCCTCAGAGGCGATCCAGCGAGCGATCGTCTCCCGCCCGGCATGCAGCTCCGGGTAGCCGGCCGCCATCGTCTCCGCCACGACCTTCGCGTAGCGCTCGAGCGTGCCCGGACCGAGATCGATCGAGCGGCCGTGCTGGATCGCCCGGCGCATGATCCGGCGCAGCACGTAACCGCGGTCCTCGTTGGAGGGGACGACGCCGTCGGCCAGCAGGAACGAGATCGCGCGGCTGTGATCGGCGAGCACGCGCAGCGCCTTGTCAGTGTGCGTGTCGGCGCCGTAGCGGCGGCCCGAGAGCTCCTCGCCGAGCGCGATCAGCGGCGTGAACTGGTCGGTCTCGAACACCGTCTCGACGCCCTGCTTGATGCAGGCCATCCGGTTCAGGCCGAGACCGGTGTCGATGTTCTTGGCCGGCAGCGGTGTGAGCACGCCCTCGGGGTTCTGGTCGAACTGCATGAAGACGAGATTCCAGAACTCCAGGAACCGCTCGTTCTCTCCGCCGGGCAGATCGTCGGCGGTGCCGTACTTCAGGCCGCGGTCGAGATAGAGCTCGGAGTCCGGACCGCACGGACCGGTCGGGCCCATCTGCCACCAGTTCTCCTCGCGCGGGCACTCGACGATCCGGTCGCGCGGGACGCCGATGTCCAGCCAGTAACCGATCGACTCCTCGTCGGGGCCGACGCCGAGCTCGTCGTCCCCAGCGAACACAGTCACCCAGATGTCCTCGGGCGACAGGCCGAAGCCCTCAGTCGACAGCCGCCAGGCGAACGCCTGCGCCTCGCGCTTGAAGTAGTCCCCGAACGAGAAGTTGCCCATCATCTCGAAGAACGTGAGGTGCCGAGCGGTCGTGCCCACGACCTCGATGTCGACGGTGCGGAACACCTTCTGGCAGTCGGTCAGCCGGGAGCGTGGCGGCGTCTCATGGCCGAGGAAGTACTCCTTGAACGGAACCATCCCCGCGACCGTGAACAGCACCGACGGGTCGTACTCGGCAGGGACGAGCGACGCCGAGGGCACCCGCAGGTGGCCCTCGGACTCGAAGAAGGACAGGTACGTCTCGCGGATCTCGTCGGTGCTCGTCGCCATGGTGCTTCCAGTCTAAGGAGAATCGCTCAGCCTCCGGTGCTGCACGGGGAGCCCGATCGGTCGTTGCGACCGAAAACCTTCCCCGCCCGACGGAGTCAGCGGGCGATCGTGCCCCACCCGACGACGAGCTCACCGTCCATCAGACACGCAAGCTGGCCGGGGGCGGCGCCGTCGACGGGTTCGCCGAGCGAGACCTCGAGTCCGCTGTGCGAGCCGGCCGCAGCGTCGCCGAGCACGCGCGCCGGCAGCGGCCTTGAGCGGTAGCGGAGCTTGACCCGATCCACCCGGGTCGCCTCGCGCTGCAGGCGCGCACCACGCACCCGCACCCGGTCGGATGCCAACGCCGCGCGCGGCCCGACGGTGACCCGCCGGGTGGCGGCGTCCTTGTGCAGCACGAACAGCGGCTCGGTGGCCTGCGAGGAGACCTCACCCAGACCACGGCGCTGACCGACCGTGAAGCGGTGCTGGCCGCGATGGATACCCAGCACGTGGCCGGAGCTGTCGACGATCTCCCCCGGCGCGTCGCCAACGCCGCCGTGGCGTGCCAGGAAGCTCGCCCGATCGGTGCCGGCGAGGAAGCAGAGGTCCTGGGAATCGGCCTTCGCCGCGACCGGCAGGCCCGCCTGCGCGGCGATCTCACGCACTCGGACCTTCGTCAGGTCTCCCAGCGGGAACCGCATGCGCGCCAGCGATGCCGGGTGCAGCGCCGCCAGCATGTAGGTCTGATCCTTGGACGGGTCCGCGGCGGCCCGCAGCAGCGGACCCTGCGGGTGATCGGCCTCGGCCACCCGCGCGTAGTGGCCGGTGGCCAGCCAGCTGCAGCCCAGCCGATCGGCGAGCGCGAGCATCGCATCGAGCCGCACGTGTCCGTTGCAGCCGACGCACGGGTTCGGGGTCTCCCCGGCCGCGTAACCGGCAATGAACGGCTCGACCACGCCGGAGCGAAACTCGTCGCGCAGATCAAGCGTGAAGTGCGCCAGACCCATCGAGTGAGCCAGCCCACGTGCCTGGGCGACCGCGCTTGCCGAGCAACAGCTCCGTTCCACGTCGTTGTCGCGATCGGCCCACAGCTCGAGGGTGACCGCGACCGTCGCAGCGCTCTGCTCGGTGCAGAGGTACGCGGCGACGGCGGAGTCGACACCACCGCTCATCGCCACCAGCGTCGCGTCGGCGACCGGTGGGAGTTGTGCATCACGGCGGACCGCTGCTCCCAGGGCGCGGGCGAGCGCGTCGGCGGCGAGCTCCGCCGCATGGAGCTTGCCCGGCGACAGACCACCGAGCTCGGCCGCGATCTGAGCCGCACCGGTGCGAGCCGCTGTCAGCACCGGCGTACCGCGCACCAGCTCGACGGCGGCGCTGCCGGCGGCGTGCGCGGAGCCACACCCATGTGCCTCAAATCCCGCATCGCGCACCCGGTCGCCGTCGATGGCCACCGAGAACGTGATCTGATCGCAGCAGGACCCGCCCTCCGCAGTGATGGTCACCGCGCCGTCGGGCACGTGGCCTGCGCCCTGAGGCGAGGTGAGGTGATGTTCGAACGCGAGTGCGTCCATGTCAGAAGCGTAGGGCGGCGTGGGTCAGGCGAGCTTGATGCCGAGCTCGCGCAGCTGTGGCGCGTCGACCGGTGCGGGCGCGCCGGTGAGCGGGTCGCCTCCGCTCGTCGCCTTCGGGAACGCGATCACCTCGCGGATGTTGTCGCGGTCGGCGAGCAGCGCGACGATCCGGTCGACCCCCATCGCGATTCCACCGTGCGGCGGGGCGCCATAGCGCAGCGCGTCGAGCAGGAACCCGAAGCGCGATTCGGCCTCCTCGTCATCGATCCCGATCAGCTCGAAGATCCGCCGCTGGACGTCGAGGCGATGGTTGCGGATCGAGCCGCCACCGATCTCGTTGCCGTCGAGCACGAGGTCGTAGGAGCGCGAGAGCAGGGTCGCGGGGTCGTCAAGATCGTCGACCCCCGCGAGCTCGCCGGCGGCGGTCGCGGGAGCGGTGAACGGGTGGTGCTCCGCGTCCCAGCGATCATCGTCGGGCGAGTAGTGGAACATCGGGAAGCGGACGATCCAGCGCACGTCATGGACGCCCGCGGGGACGAGCGAGAAGCGGCGGGAGAGCTCGAGCCGCAGTGCGCCCAGCGAGGCGGCGGCCACCTCGGCGGTGTCGGCGACGATGAACAGCACGTCGCCCTCGGAGGCCTGCAGGCGCGTGTTGATCTCGGCGATCTCGCCCGCGCTGAGGAACTTCGCCACCGGTGAGCGCCAGGCATCCGCGCCCTCGACGAACGCCCACACCAGGCCCTTTGCTCCGTAGCGCTTGACGTAGTCGGTGAGCGCGTCCAGCTCGGACCGGGGCAGCTCATGGGCACCCGCATTGATGCCGCGGACCACGCCGCCGGATGCGATCGCCCCCGCGAACACCTTGAACTCGGACTGCGCGACCGCACCGCCGAGGTCGTGCAGCTCCAACCCGAACCGCGTGTCCGGGCGATCGGAGCCGAACCGGCTCATCGCCTCGGCGTGGGTCATCTGTGGCCAGGGGGCAGGCGGGACGGGGAAGTCGACGGTCGCGAACACCGCCGTCATCACCGCCTCCATCATCTCGATGACGTCGTCCTCCTCGACGAACCCCATCTCGATGTCGAGCTGGGTGAACTCGGGCAGCCGGTCGGCACGGGAGTCCTCATCACGGAAGCAGCGCGCGATCTGGTAGTAGCGCTCGAGGCCTCCGATCATCAGTAGCTGCTTGAACAGCTGCGGGGACTGGGGCAGCGCGTAGAACGAGCCCGGCGCGGTCCGTGCGGGCACGAGGAAGTCCCGGGCGCCCTCGGGCGTCGAGCGCGTCAGGTAGGGGGTCTCGATCTCCAGGAAGTTGCGGTCCTCGAGCACCCGGCGCATCGCCCGCACGATCCAGTGGCGCAGCACGAGCGCCTCCTGCATCGAGGCGCGGCGCAGGTCGAGCGGGCGATGGCGCAGGCGCAGCTCCTCGTTGACCTCTCCCCCGGCGCCGTCGTCGTCGACCGGGAACGGGGGCGTCTCGGCGTCGGCGAGGATCTCGAGCGCCGCCACCGCGAGCTCGATCTCGCCGGTGGCGAGGTTCGGGTTGACGTTCTCGGGGTCCCGGCGGCGGACCTCTCCGGTGACCGTGATCACGTCCTCGGAGCGGAGCTTGTGCGCCTCGGCATGGACCTGCGGCGCGCTCTCAGGGTGGAAGACGAGTTGCAGGATCCCCGTGCGGTCGCGCACGTCGATGAAGATCAGCCCGCCGTGGTCACGCCGCCGGTGCACCCAGCCCGCGACGCGGGCCTCCTGGCCGGCCCGATCGGCGTCCAGATCGCCGGCCCAGGCATCGCGGTAGCGGTTGGGACGTGGCGCCCGCATCCCGCCGTTCACAGGCGCTCTCCGCGCAGAACCGCGGCGATCACCGCGCTGCGCTCGAGCTCGATCTGCTCGCCGGACTCCATGTTCTTCAGAGACGCCTGTGGGCCATCGGAGATGATCGCAACGTAGCGTGCTCCGATCCGGTCCGCGTGCTTGAGCTGGCCCTTCAGCGAGCGTCCGGCGAGCTCTAGGCGCGCAGCGAGGCCCGCGTGACGGGCCTCGGTGGTGAGCTCGAACCCTGCCCGGGCGACCGCCGGCTCGTGGCCCGCGAGTGCGACGAACAGATCGGTGGACTGCGGCGCGATCGGCACCTCTCCGGCGGCCAGCAGGATCCGCTCCACGCCGGAGGCCCAACCGCAGGCGGGGGTCGGGGGACCGCCGATCTGTTCCATCAGCCCGTCGTAGCGGCCACCGCCGCCGACCCCCGACTGGGCGCCGAGCGCGTCGGAGGTGAACTCGAACACGGTCCGCGCGTAGTAATCCAGACCGCGGACGAGCGTCGGATCGAGTTCGTAGGCGAGGTCGGCGTCGTCGAGTAACTCGCGCACGCGGGCGAAGTGCTCGGCGTCTGAGGGCTCGAGCCGGTCGAGCAACAGTGGCGCGTCGGCCATCGTGCGGCGCGTGCGTTCGTCGGAGGCATCGAAGGCCCGCATCGGGTTCAGATCAATGCGAGCGACGACCTCGGGCGAGAGGCCGTCCTCGTGCGCGCGCAGGAAGGCGGTGAGCTCCTCGCGGTACTCGACGCGCGTCTCCGCCGTGCCGAGGCTCGAGAGCCGCAGCCGCGTGTCCCGGGCGCCGATCGCGTCATAGATGTCGGCGAGCAGGATGATGACCTCGGCGTCTGTCTCCGGACCTGCGGCGCCGATCACCTCGGCGCCGATCTGCCAGAACTGGCGGTAGCGTCCCCGCTGAGGCGCCTCGGAACGGAAGAACGACTCGAGGTACCAGAGCTTCACCGGCTGCGGGAGCTTGTGCATTCCGTGCTCGAGGTAGGCGCGGCACACCGGAGCGGTCCCCTCGGGACGGAGCGTCAGCGAACGTCCACCGCCGTCGTCGAACGTGTACATCTCCTTCTGGACGATGTCGGTGGCCTGGCCGACGCCGCGGCTGAACAGCTCGGTCGCCTCGAACACGGGCGTCTCGATCCGACCGTAGCCCGCGCCGCCGAGGATCCGCGAGACGTGTCCTTCGAGCACGGCGCGGCGCTCCGCGTCGGCGGGCAGCACATCGAACGTTCCCCGAGGGGCCTGGAGCGAGCTCATCGTGTGATGGCTCGGCTCAGCCGTGGTGCGCGAGCTGGCGCAGGAACGGATTGGTCGCGCGCTCGGCGCCGAGCGTGGTCAGCCCCATGTGGCCGGGATGGACGACCGTCTCGTCGGGATAGGCATCGAGCAGCCGGCCGATCGAGGCCTCCAGCGTCGGCCAGTCGCCGCCCGGCAGGTCAACTCGCCCGACCGAGCCCTGGAACAGGACGTCGCCGCTGAACAGCGCCCCGTGGTCCGGCAGCCCGTAGCTCACATGACCGATCGAGTGTCCGGGTACGAACTGCACGTCGAAGGTCAATCCGGCGAGCTCGAGCGTCTCCCCGCCGCCGACGGTCTGGTCCGCCTCATAGCCCTCGAAGGGCCCGAAGCCGGGCAGCCGCATGTAGGCGTTCGGGTCGCGGAGCATCTCGACCTCGAGCTCGGGCACGTAGACGGGGGCACCGGTCGCGCGCGCGACCTCCGCAACCGCACCGATGTGGTCGAAGTGCGTGTGCGTGAGCAGAATCGCATCGAGTTCGGTGATCTCGAGCGCCCGCAGCGCCTCGAGCAGCCGTGGGCCCTCGTCCCCGGGGTCGACCATCACCGCGGTATTCGCGTCCGGGAGGCGCACGATATACGCGTTCTCCTGGACCGGTCCGACCGTGAACATGCGCGCGTCGACGGTCATGTGATCGGCTTCCCCTGTTTCCTCATCCGTCGCCGCCAGACGAACATCTCCAGGTAGTAGCCCGCCGGCACATAGAGCGCGAAGGCGAGCAGAGCGAAGGCGACCGCGTACAGGACGTTGTGGCCCTTGCCGAGCACAAGCAGCAGGATGAACATCAGGCCCGAGGCGAGCGCAGCGCGCGTGACCATCGACTTCCAGGTCGGCCTGCGGTTCAACCGCTCCTGACGAGCCTCCTCCCGCGTCCGCGCTTTGCGTTCCTTCTGTGTGGGCGGACGGCTCGTCCGGCCGCGCGAGGTGACCGATCCGGCGGCGTTGCCACGGTGTTTGGTCTGACGCTTGCGCTTGGTCTGAGCCATCGGAAGAGTCCAGTTTAAGCGCTCGCGCGCCGAGCGAGCATGTTCTCGATCGTCGCCCGGTTCTGCAGCTCGAGCTCGGCCGGCCAATCGGCGAGGGCGGCCTCGGGCGCGAGGCCGACGAGCTCGGCCTCGATGACCGTGGCATGGCGGCCGACGGCGGCGAGCACCTGGGCGGGGGTCGCGCGCTCCGCATCGTCGATGTTGGTCGACACCTGCGCCAGGCCGCGGCTGCCCAGACCGACGCCGATCGCGCGGACCGCGGGGAGCCCGTCCGGGCCGCCTTCACGGATGCGGGCGGCGATCGCGCGGGCCAGATCCAGGTCGGCGGGCGGGCCGAGCACCAGGTTGAAGGCGACCAGCGGGGCTCGCGCGGCGACGAGCACGGCGCCGGCGCTCGGATGAAGGATCCGCGGGCCGAAGTCGGGCACGAGCTCTCCGGAGCGCATCCGTTCGGAGATGGCCTCCACTCCCCCGCGGCGCAGCTCGGCGCGGGTACGGCCACCCCCGAGCTCGCCGTAGAGGAAGACCGGAAGCGCGAGCTCCTCGCCGAGCCGGTCGGCGAGCAGCAGCGCCTCCGCGCAGGCGGCCCCCCGGTCCTGCGCGGTCAGGTGGACGATCGGCGCGACGTCCAGCGCCCCGACCCGCGGGTGGACGCCGTCATGCCCGTCGAGCGCGACGAGCTGCACGGCTCGCGCGGCACCGCCCATCACGGCCTCGGCCAGCTCCCCAGGCGCGCCGGCAAGCGTGTATGCGCTGCGGTGGTGATCGGGGTCGGTGTGGACGTCGAGGAGCCCAGGGCCGAACGCGTCGGCGATGGCGGCCACAACGTCCGCATCGCGTCCCTCGGAGACGTTCGGGTAGGCGAGCAGCGTCCTCACGTGGGGCCGGGTCGCTGTCGGCGGAGGGGTCAGAGCAGGTAGCGACCGGCGTCGAGCACCGGGCGTCCGTCGATCTCGAGTGACGCATCGATCACGACGACGTCGAGATGGATCGGGACCGACACCGTCCCACCGATTCCGGCACTCGCGCCGAACGCGAGGTGAACGGAGCCGAGGATCTTCTCGTCCTCGAGCACGTTGCCGGTGAGCATCGCCGACTCGTTGGTGCCCACCCCCAGCTCGGCGAGATTGGTGCCGAGCTCGCCGTGGGCGCGCAGCTCGGCAAGCAACTCGGGGCCGCCACCGCGCTCGGCGGCGACCAGCTGACCATCCTCCATGGTGAGATGCGCCGGGTCCTCGGAGACGCCGAGCCCGGCGAGGCTCGAGGCAACGATCGTCCCGGTCCCGCTCACCGGTGCGATGTACCCCTCGCCGGCCGGCAGGTTCCCGAACGCGCCTGGCTCGCGCAGCACACCGTCATCGGCGAGCCCCGCACGACCACTGAGCTCCAGGGTCACATCGGTCCCGCGCGGACAGGTGACGCGCGCCTGCGCCGCGGAGTCCAGCAGCGCACTCACGGTCCGCGACCGCTGCACCATCCGCTCGTAGTCGCCGGCCATCACCCGCTCCAGCATCTCGGCGGTCACCCCGGGCATCGTCGCCCCACGCGCCCCCGCCGCCGTCGCCCGCGACCGCGCCTGGGTATGGCTGAGCGACTTCGTCGTCGGCGCGATGAACACATCGCAGGCGGCCATCGCGGCGGCGATCGGGCGCGGCGGCTCCGCCCCGTGCGACGCGCGCTGATCCATCGCTGCCAGCGCCACCTCGGCACCGAGCACGCGGGCCCCGTCACGCAGCGCCTGTCCGATCCGGAGCGTCTCGGGATCGACGATGATGAGCACCTCGTCGCCGGGGGCAACGGCCAGGCTCCGGGTGAGGATCGTCTCGACGGCGGGCGCGAGGTCGGGCATCCGGCGCCGATCATACGGGCGCCGGAGCGAGTGCGAAGATCCGAGCATGAGCGAGGCGCTGCCGGATGCCGCAACGGTGGCTCGCGCGGTGGAGGCCAATGGCGAGGCGCTTGCGGTGGCGATGCCCGGCGGCTGGGCGTCAGGCCCGCCCGAGGCGCGGGCGTTCGTCACCGGACTGCCCGTCCCGACCATGAACGGGGTGCGCGCGTTCGACGAGACCGCGGTCCCCGCGGTGATCGAACGCTCACTCGACGAGGTGCGCGCCGCCGGCGTCCCGTTTGCACTGCTCGCCCGGCCCGCCGGGCGCGAGAGCGCCACCCGGATCGCGCGGGCCTGGGCCCTGATCGCCGCCGAGGGCCTGATCCCGCTGATGGCGACCGTTCGGCCGGTCATCGCCCCTGAGGTCCCGGAGCTGCGCATCCGGCGGCTTGACGACTCAGAGCTCAGCGTGCACGGCGAGGTCGCCGAGCGGGCCTTCGGCGTGCCCGCGGACGTCTTCGACACCGTCAGTGAGGCGGCGCTGATGCTGCCCGGCACCCAACTGCACCTCGGCGAGGTCGACGGCGTCCCGGTGACCACCAGCCTCTCGATGACCTCGCGCGGCACCACCGCCGTCTTCAACGTCGCCACCACCCCTGAGCATCGCGGCCGCGGCTACGGCGCGGCGATCACCGCACGCGCGGTCGCGGTCGGCTTCGATGCCGGCGCACGATTCGTGTGGCTGCAGTCGACCCCCGCCGGCCACAGCGTCTACCAGCGACTCGGCTTCCACACGCTCGAGCGCTGGAGCTGCTGGCTGTCGGGCTAGCACTAGACTGCGCCTCCCCGCCGGAGTAGCTCAGTCGGTTAGAGCAGCGGAATCATAATCCGCGTGTCGGGGGTTCGAGTCCCTCCTCCGGCATCGCAGAAAAGGCCTGCAAAGCGCCGCTTTTATTGTTGCTCGAGCGGGCGGCGTGTAAAGTTCAAATTGCCGAGCGTGTAATTTTCGGGGCCCAGGTCTCGGTTCCGGCCTGGCGGCGGCCATAAGTCTTCAGGGGCGACGCTTCGAACGCGGGGGCGCAGAAGCCGCGTCCTCTCCGCGGCGTACGGTCCGGGCGTAGCCAGCAGTCGAGCTGCGCTTCATCTTCAGTGGCCACCGCGATCGAGAGGCTCCGAGCCGAGCCCCTCGTAGCGACCGACACACCGAGCGAATGAGAGCGGACAGTTGCCGGCCCGCCAGCCGCTTTCTGCGGGCGGCCCGTCCGTGGGCGCAGGTACCGTCGACGCGCGATGAGCGACCAGGTACCGATCGCCTTGAGGCTGGATGGCGAGCCGGTAGAGAGCGTCACGCACCTGGTCCGCGCAGGCCCCTACGTGCTCGTCCTGCAGACGGTGATGCCCCAGCGTGGCCTGGCGGTCGAGCTTCAGTCCACGTTCGTCGGACACCACGCCGTGCGCACCCACGCCACCCATCTGTTGCTCGGCCCGGTCGGCCAGCCGCCGCGCCTCATCACCCGCGACGACGATTCGGGCATTATCGATCCGGTCAACCGGCCTGACTCTTGCGTCTACGCGCATTGTCACGAGCTGATCGGCCTGCTGGCAGAGCACGGTCTGGACGTGATGGTCGACCAGCTGCCAGCGCAGCCGGTTCCGCTGTCGGATTAGGTTGGGAGGCCGGCGGATCCGGGTCGGCGCGCCGGACGGCGTCACGGTGTCAGCAGGTCCACCTCCTGGGACCGAGGATCGCGAGCTTCTCGGCGCCGCAACTCATGCGCACCACGGGATGTCCGAACCTTCGAGCGGAGAATCGGGCCGTCGCGCGTGGGGGTGCTGGTCGATCACCGCCCAGAGCTGCTGCGCTTCCTGACGGTCGGGACCGTCGGCGTGCTGGATACGCCCGCGGTCAGGACGCCACTGCAGAAGCTCTGCCGTTGCGATGAGCCCGAGATGTTGGGGTCCGACCAGACTCCTCAGCGCCGTGTACTCCCCTGCCGTGACCGCTCCGGCCTGAACCTCCTCGGTGACGAGCTCGCGGAGCTCTGGGTCAGGCGGGAGGCCTCGGTGGTCGATGATCGAGCGTTGTGGGCTGCCGATCCAGAAACCGAGTCCCGCACATTCGCACCAGCGCGCCAGGCTCGCCCATTTCATCCAGTTGGTGAAATCGCCCAGGCCGTCGGATGGCTTGGCCTCGATGATGAACGCACGCCCGTCATCCAGACGGACGATCACATCAGGCGTGTACTCGTGGGCCTCCCCTTCCAGTACGTACGGGATCGTCACCGGCTGCTCGAGGTAATCCACGACACGAGCGTCGCGGTCGAGCGCACGCAGGATGACCAGCTCAAGCTGGGAGTCAAACCCCACCAGCCGCTCCAGCTTGCCGCTCGGAAACACGCCCGACTTCTCAGGCCCCCACGCCGCAAGGGGCCGCCGCACACTGAACCCATCAAGACCGGGAAGGTTGGCGACGGTGGAGGGCCAGATCACCTGCGCAAGCATCCGATCCACCGCCTGCCGGCACGCGTCGGCCTGCTCCTCATCGCTCAGGGGCCTGCCCCACCGGTTGCCTCGCCCAAGGCCGATGTCGACCATGTGCTGGCGCGCGACCTGGTGCGCTTCAAGCACCCCCAGCCCGGCCGCCGACAGCAGCAGCACCGCCTCTGGGAACGCGGGGTCCGGATCACCCCACCGTCGCACCGCCAGTGCCCACGCTCGCTCAGCCCACCGCTCCCGATCCCCACCCAACACCTCGCGCAGTGCAGGGAGCTCGTGCAGGTGCGCGTGCCGCGCGACATTCCACAAACAGCGGGTCAGCATCGCCTCGACCGTCGTGCGGGGCAGCTGAAACTTGCGCTCGACCTGTCTTGGGATATGCGGGAATTGACCCCGCAACCCCCACCGAAAGCAGAACACTTCCCGGTCGCGCTCCGGCATGAACTCCACCAACCACCCAAGCTCCTCATACACCCGCGCCGACATGGCTCCCACGGCGCTTGGCTGCGGCCTGACAGGCGCGGACTCGGTGCCATGCAGCGTGCTGCTCTCAATGCTGTTCTTCGTCTCGACAGTGGACATGCGGGGGCTCCTTCGGAGTCGCGGTTTGCGACCCCGACCCACGGCGCCCTGCGCCGTAGCATCGGGGCGCCAAACCGAGACGCCGCAGGGGCACGACCGCGACGCGAGCTCTCACCACCCCCGGCCTGCGATGTCCATGAGGTGACGTCCGCGCCGGGCATGAGCCGCGGCGATCCGGGCTCAGTCCCCGATTCCGTATCCGTGGCCGATGTCCGCGCCGCGCTGTGGCGGGTCGAGGCCGACGGTGCGGCGGAACCGGCTGATCGCGTGCTTCAGGTTGCCGTCCGCGTGCCGGAGGCCGTTGTCGATCTGGTCGGTGATGCCGTTGCGGTCGCGCAGCCTGATCATCGAATGGCCCAATCGGTCCCATTGCTCTGCAAGCCTGTGGTCGGCGGGTCGCTCGCCGAGCGTGCCCGTCAGCCAGCGCGGCGCGGAGTCCAGTTCGATCTGGTCGGCGGTGCGCTGCGCGTCAAGCGAGGCCTTCAGCAGGTCTCGGTTGTCGGGGTCGGTCCGCAGCGCCTCGAACCGCGCCTGGGCCTCCGCGCGCGCCCGCGTGATCCGATCACCTACCAAGTCCTGCGCGCGCTCGCGCTCCACCGCGATCTGTGCGCATTTATCGACGTAGCGGCCGGCGAGATCCTCAACGACGGCGTCCCAGGTCTCGCGCAATTGGCGGCCGGTCGGCCGCGTGCCGACGAGGGTCACCCATCCGGGCTGGGTGTCGATGTGCTCGGCGATCGCCGCCGCGCGAGCGCGCACCGTTTCGCGCTCGAGGGTCCTGAGCGACTGGTCGTGCTTGGCTTTCATGTTCAGGATGCCCTGCGGGTCGGGGTAGCGCGAGAGCACGTCGTCACGCGCGGCGATCAGCGTCTCCAGGCTCTGGCGCTGCCCGTAGTTCAGGTCCTTGCCGGCGGTCTGCCGTTGGAGCTCGTCGAGCATCTCGACGACGCGCTGCCAGTCGCCGGCGGCCTGCAGCGCGTCCTGCAGCGG
>DATJTS010000026.1:0-15875 GCA_035503035.1 Solirubrobacteraceae bacterium | reverse complement strand
AGATCCTCGGGGGGATGGGGTACGCCGCGGAGTTCGACATGCAGCGCTACTGGCGCGACGTGCGCCTGTATCAGATCGGCCCAGTCACCAACGAAATGGTGCGCAACATCATCGCCCAAAACCTCGGCCTCGAACGCAGCTTCTGAGACGGTGAACGGGACACACGACGTCGTCGTCCTGGGTAGCGGTGCGGCTGGTATGGTCGCGGCGATCGCCGCCGCGCAGGCGGGAGCGGACGTCGGCCTGTACGAGAAGGCCGACCAGCTGGGCGGCACCACCGCGGTGTCGGGCGGGATGATCTGGATTCCCGCCAACCCGCACGCGCGCGCTCTCGGCGTGCAGGACAGCGTCGAGGAGGGGGTCAGGTACCTGATGTCGCTCTCCCACGGGCTCACCGACGAATCGCTCGTGCGGGTCCTGGTGGAGACGGGCCCGAGCGTCGTCGCCTGGCTGCAGCGCGCGACACCCCTGCGCCTCCGGGTCATCGAGGGCTATCCGGACTACCAGCCCGAGCATCCCGGCGGCAAGCCTGACGGTGGCCGCTCGCTGGAGTGCCCGCTGTTTCCGTTCGCATCGCTCGGCGACTGGGCCGACCGCGTGCTCTCGCCGGCCCGTGAGGTCCACGTCGAGCTCCACGAGCTGCCGATGGGCGGCGGCAGCGGCGTGATCGAGCCCGCGGTGCTCGCCGAGCGCCGCGCCCGCGACCAGCGCGGAATCGGCCAGGGCGTCGTGGGCGCACTGCTCGCGGGGTGCCTGGCCCACGGCGTCGAGCCGGTCACGGGAGCGCGCGCGCTGGACCTGGTCTTCCGGGACGGGCGCGTCGCCGGTGTCGAGGTCGAGATCGACGGTCAACCAGCCCGCGTGCTGGCGCGCCGGGGCGTGGTGCTCGCCACCGGCGGTTTCGAGCGCGACCCCGATCTCGTGCGCAGCTTCCTGCGTGGGCCGATGACGGCGCCCGCCGGCGCCGAATCCAACTCCGGCGACGGCCTTCGCATGGCCATGCGTCACGGCGCCGGACTCGGCAACATGCGGGAGGCGTGGTGGGTTCCGGTGATGTACGCGCCGGACGGTCGCACCGAGGCGGGTCCGCTGCTAGTCAACCGCGAGCGCACGCTGCCGCGCTCGATCCTGGTCAACCGCGCCGGTGCGCGGTTCGTCAACGAGGCCGCGAACTACAACGCGCTCGGCGGCGCGTTCCACGCGTTCGACGCCGGCGCCTTCGACTACCCGAACCTGCCGTGCTGGCTCGTCTTCGACCACGAGTACCTGTGCCGCTACGGCGTCGGGCTCCAGCCGCCCACCGACGAGGCTCCGGATTGGGTGACGACCGCGCCATCGCTCGAAGAACTCGCCGGCCCGCTCGGCGTCGACCCCGCAGGCCTGGTCGCCACCGTGTCGGCCTTCAACGCCGATATCGCCGGCGGCCGGGACCACGCCTTCGGCCGCGGCGACAGCGCCTACGATCTGTGGGCGGGCGATCGCGGGCAGGAAGGGAGACGCCGCACGCTCGGGCCGCTCGAGGCGGCTCCGTTCCACGCCGTGCGGGTCCACCCGGGTTGCCTGGGCACCAACGGCGGCGCTCGCACCGACGCCTCCGCGCGCGTGCTCGACGTCGACGGCCGGCCGATGCCCGGTCTGTACGCCGCGGGCAACGTGATGGCGGGGGTAACCGGCATGGCGTACGGGGGAGCGGGCGGGACGCTCGGACCGGCGATCGTGTTCGGCTATCTGGCGGGCCGGAGCAGCGCGATCGCTGAGGCCTGAACGGTCCGCGGCAAAAATCGCGCCAGGTCAATTCGTCGACGACGGACTCGTCGACGATCCGTGCGCAAGGGCGGAGCCATATTCACGTCAGCCTTCCGCTCTCAGTCTTCGCGTCCCAGGTTCAGGCCCGGCCATGGGCGGAGGCCTGACCGTCGATGTCTCGACTTAGCGAAGCCAGGAACTGGCTCAGGTTGGCCGTGAAGACGTCATTGTCATCGCCCGCGACCATGTGTCCCGCTGCGCGCACGTCGCACGTCGTCGCGTGGGGGATGAGTCGCTTCATGTCCTCGATGGCGTCGTCGCTGACGACGTCGGATTGGGCGCCGCGAACGATCATCACCGGCACGGTCAGCCGCCCCGCGGCGGCCTCGAGGCGGGTCGGATCGAAGCGCCGCTGCGGTTCGTCCTCGACCCGCATGAACGCCGGGTCCCAGTGCCAGTACCAGCGGCCGTCGGCCCGCTGGCGAACGTTCTTGCGCAGGCCGTCGAGGTTGCGCGGCCGCTTGCGCACGGGGTTGTACGTGGCGATCGCGTTCGCCACCTCCTCGAGCGTCGCGAACCCGTCTTGGTGGGCGGTCATGAAGTTCGTGATGCGTGCGACGCCCGTCGGCTCCGGATTGACGACGATATCCACCAGGACCACCGCGCTGGCCACGCCGGGGTGCTCGCCCGCGGCGACTAGCGCCGTGGTGCCGCCTAGGGACGCGCCGACCAGGACGGGCGTACGGTCGAGCGTGTTCACGAAGTTGACGAGATCGCCGACGAAGCCGTCGAGCGAGTAGTCCTCGTCCGGATGCCAGTCGCTGTCGCCGTGACCGCGCGCGTCGAGCGCGATCGTCGTGATGCCCCCGCTGGCCAGGCGCGCCGCGGTGCGCTGCCACGAGTGGCGTGTCTGGCCGCCGCCGTGCAGCAGCAGCACGGGATCGTTCCTGGGATCACCCTGCCAGCGCTCACCGGCCAGGCGAAGCCCGTCGGTATCGAGATCGAACACTTCGCCGGACGGAGCCATCCCGATGAGTCTATTTCTGGGAGCGCTCCGCGTCCTCGAGAGCGCGCTCCGCGCGCTCGCGTCCGTAGGCCAGCGGCGGCAACCCCGGCGCCACCGATTCGATCGACGAGCGCCGCTCGGCGAAGCGCCAGCGGCCGTCAGGGTCGCGACGCAGATGATCCGTATAGCGCCCGAACACGCGGACGGTCGGCCGGCCGTCGTGCTCGACTAGGACGACGAAGTACGACGTGACGTCGGCCTGCTCGCCGTCGACGTCGATCAGCGGCTCGATCACCAGGTGCTTGTGCCACAGGCCCGGTGGACGCGTGTGCTGCTCGTGGAAGTCCGTGAGCGCGGCGCGTCCCTCGACGTGGAACGGGGGATAGCCGGGCCGCTCTGAGCTGGCGGCGAAGACGCCGTCCTCGGTGAAGCAGTCGATCCAGCCCTGGGTGTCGCCACGGTCGATCGCGTGCCCGTAGCTGTACATGGTGCGGAGGATGTCGCGCTCGGCCTCGAGCGCGGCCACGCGGGCGAGCAGTTCATCGCTCATGCTGGAGCCCCCTCATGCCGGGACCTCACGGCCTCGGCCAGTTCGCGGGTCAACTGTTCCTGGAGGCGGAACTTCTGGATCTTGGTGGCCGACATTGGCCACCGGTCGATGAAGCGGACGTGGCGCGGAACCTTGAACCGGGCCAGTCCCCTCCGGCAGAACTCGACGATCTCGTCCTCGGTGACGCGGTGCCCGGGTCGAAGCTCGATGAACGCGGCCGGCACCTCCATGTATTTCGCGTCGGGCACGCCGACGACCGCGACGATGCTCACGCCCGGATGCGTGGCGATGAACGACTCGATCTCGATCGCCGCCACGTTCTCGCCGCCGACCTTGAGCATGTCCTTGGTGCGTCCGAGGTAGCTAATGCGCCCGTCGGCGGTCAGCGCGCCGATGTCGCCGGTGTGGAACCAGCCGTCGTCGTCGACGGCTTCGGCGGTGCGCTCGGGGTCCTTGTGGTATCGGTCGAACACGCAGTAGCCGCGTACGACGATCTCGCCCGGGACGGCCGGCGGCGCCGGCTCACCGCTCACCAGGTCGCGCACCTCGACCTCGATCCCGTCGAACGGGATTCCGCTCGAAGTGCAGCGCTGCTCGAGGGTGTCCTCGGGATCGTTGAAGGCCACCACCCCGCCACATTCGGTCAGCCCGTAGGAGCTGATTTGGACTGTGTGCGGCATACGGCTCTGCATGTCGCGCAGCGTGTCCGGCGGCGCGACGTTGTTGATGATGCGAATCCCGCGCCACCGGTCGGGGTGATAGTCGGGATGGTTCAGAAGCGCCTGGGTGATGGCCGGGAAGGTCGCGAAGCTGATCGTCGTGCGCTCGTCATCGAGCATTTGCAGGGCGCTCCCGGCCTCGAAGTGGGTCATCGACAAGAATGTGCCACCGCCGTCGAACACGCCGATGATCGGGAGGATCGCGCTCATGTGGAACATCGGAAGCGGATCCCAGAACCGGTCGGCGGAGGTGATGCGGAACTTCGTGCGGCCCGCCACGACGGCGGTGCGGACCAGCGCCTCGTGCGAGAGGACACATCCCTTGGGCATCGCGGTGGTGCCCGACGTGTACATCATCAGCGCCGCGCTGCGTACGGACGTGCGCCGGTGGCGGACCAGGATGTCCTCCTCGGATGCCCGCTCGACCAGTCCCGCGAACCAGTTGCCGGTCGCCATTCCCGCCACCTCGCGGGCGCCGAGCAGGACGACCCGGCGCAGCCTCGGGGCCTGGAGCAGGTCAAGCTCCACGTTGGCGGGGTGTTCGCCGAGGTCCGGCAGCGCCTCATGCAGACGCTCGACGTAGTCGACGTGCTCGATGACCACGTCGCTGGTGAACATCACCTCGAGATCGCCGTTCTCGATCACGTACGCGAGCTCACGAGGCGCGAACCGGGCGTTAATCGGGACCATCACGCCGCCCACGAGCGAGATCCCGAACAGCAGCTCGACGAACTCGAGACAGTTGGGCATGAGGATCCCGACGCGGCTCTGGGGACCGATGCCGAGCGCCAGTAGGGACCGGGCAACCGCGAACGCGCGTTGCTCGAGCTCGCGATAGGTCAGGCGGGCGCCCGGGAAGACGAGGGCCTCGTGCTCCGGGTCGCGCTCGGCCGCGCGGAGCAAGAGGTCACCGAAGCGCACGGTTTCCTGCCAGCGCTGGCTGCCCGTGCTGGCGACGCTCATCGCCCGGGTCCCGTCTCGAGCATCACGCCGAGCCCGATCTGGCGGCGCGGCCATCTCGCCGGTGGCTGGCGCAGCGGATGGCGGTCGCGCTCCTGCCCAAACCACAGCAGGTGCTCGCGAGTGGCGAACACCCAGCGCCGGTCGCGGCGGACGTAGTGGTCGCGATAGAGGATCGTCTGATCGACGAACTGGTGACCGAGGTCGACCTGCCCGAGGCAGTGAACGCTTCCCCGAGCATTTTGATCGTCGTCGAAATCGATCAGGTGATTGGTCACGTGCAGGAGGACCGTACCGAGCGTCTCCCACCACCGGTCGAGATCGCGGCGCAGCCGATGAATGTCCAGTGCGGGGAGCGGAACGGGGGTCTCGGTCTCGGCCCAGAGCGACAGCATCAGCTCGCGATCACGTAGCGCGAACGCGTGGGCATACCCGTAAGCGAGCTGCTGGATCCGGTGTACCGCCCACAGGCGCTCCGCCTCGGCCCGTTTCATCACGGGTTCCATGGTGGGGCCGGCGGCGACAGCGAGGCGGTGGGCTCGGCGACGAAGGCGAGGCCGCCGAGACGGAGGGCGACATGCCGCGCGAGTAACTCCTCGTCGCTCCAGACCGACACGATGAGCTGCTCACCGCCGCCCGGCGGCGGGCGCAGCAGGCGCAACGTTTCGACGCGACCATCGAGGATCATCGGGTCGAGCGCCCCGAGCGAGGCACCGAAGCCGAGCGCCCGGAACCGTCCGGTCGGGCCGGGGCGGACGGTCTGCACCTCGAGCACCGGTGAGCTCCAGGCCTCCTCGCGGCCGAACATCCTCGCCTCGTCGACCGCGATCCCCTGGGTGTACCAGTCGCTCGCGTAGGCGGCGCGCTCGGTTTCTCGATCGGAGAACCAGGTCTCCGAGCAGGCCAGGTAGGGAAGGTGAATCCACCATTCCCGGCGCGGACGATCCTGCACGTAGCCGACGAGCCCCGGGATCTGGAGCATCATCGCCTCATGATGCGAGCGCCAGTGAGCCTGCGCCTCGGCCCACGAGACCCCGGGTCGGCAGGGCGCGAGGAAGATCCGGTGCTGCACGGGTGGCTCACTCCGCGAGCAGGCGCCGCGTCGCCGCAATCGTGTGCTCGGCGCGCTCGAGGGCGCTCAGATGCGCCGCGGCGGCGACCGGAGTCTCGACGCTGAGCGGCGCGCCGGCGGGCATCGCCTCGACCAGCTCGCGCAGCGGGAGCTCCCCGTCTCCGGGGGCCAGCCGGTTCTCGACCGCCTCGGCGTAGAGAGCCCGACCACGTCCGTCCGGCGCGCTCAGCGGAGCGTCACACAGCTGGACGTAGGGATAGCGGTCGGGGTTGGCGGCCACCAGGGTCGCGACATCCGCCGGCGAGCCGCCCGACCGTCGCAGGTGGAGTGGGTCGACCAGGACTCCGCCGGCCTGATGACCCGCGCTGGCGACGATGCGGTCCGCCTGCTCCACGGTCTTGGTCGCGGTGAACACCATGAACTCGAGGACGGCCCGGAGCCCGAACGCCTCGGCTTCCCCGCAGATGCCGGCGAACCTCTCGCTCGCGCGTCCCTGGTTGGCGTCGAGGTTGATCACCAGGACGTGGCGAGCACCGAGCTGGCGGGCGCTGTCCAGCATCGGTCGCAGCAGTTTCGGATCGGTGTCTTCGCGCATCCGCACGACCTCGACGTCGAGCACGCCCAGGCCGTGGTGGCGGAGTCGAGCGATCGTCTCGCGCCGCGTCTCGGTATCGCCCGCGAGCGGGTTCGCCTCAGCGACGTTCGCGTCGGCGAGTCTCAGCGTCACCGAGTCGAACCCGGCGGCCGCGGCCACGTCGACGATCTCGGGCGGCGGCGCATCCAGCACGGTCAGCGTCGCCAACGCGATCTCGCGCCCGGCGATCACCGGCCGTCCATCTCCCACAGCCGTTCGAGGACCGGGTTCAGCCGATGCAGCTGGACCCGCGGGCGCACCTGGGTGCCCAGCGCCGCGGCCTCGGCGGAGCCTCCACCGACGACCGCCCAGTCCTGTCCGAACGCCTCGCGTCCGGCGCGCAGGCGAGTGACCAGCGAGTCGGCATCGCTCAGCGTCTCCCGGCGCGCCCGCGGCGCGCCGATCGCGGCGGGACCGAGCGCCTCGGCGGCACGCTCGTGAGCCAGGCCGAGCTCACCCGGGTCGGCATCCGCGTCGGCGAGGTAGCCCAGGCCGCGCTGAAGCGCCGCGCTTCGACCCGACCCGGAGCCCCAGATCTCCGGGCGCACCTGCGCCGGTGCGGGCGTCAGCCGGACGTGCGTCTCGAGGTTGTGCACGTTCTCGGGCAGTTCCGCGGGCACACGCCAGCGAGAACCATCGAACCGGAAGGGGCGTGCGGTCAGCGCCGTGCGCAGAAGGTCGAGCGCTTCTCCGTACTCCTGCTCGGCTCCGGGCGCCGGATGCGCGACGAGTACAAGCCGCCCCGCGATGGCCAGGTCGACGACCGCGACCTCCTCGGCGAGCTCGAACGGGTGGCGGTCACCCACGTCCACCTCGACGGCAAGCAGCAGATCCTCGACCCGGCCGGCCAACGCCGCCGCCACGATCAGCGGCACCGGCACCGAGCGCGTCTGGCGAAGCATGATCCCGTCCAGGCCGGCGGCGTGGGCGGCCTGAGCTTGCCGCGTGAGCGCGTCGAGGTCGGTGTCGGGCTCAGGTTCGAGCAGGAGGCGCATCAGCCCCCGACTCCCAACGGAGAGATTACGTCGGCCAGCCTCGGCGGAAGCTCGCTCGCGACCCGGTGCATTTGCTCGCGCAACTCGGAGCGGGACGCGAGGTCGAAGTTGATCCGGAGGCAGAGAAAATGGGCGCCGGCCTCGAGCAAAGCCCGGAGACCTTCGGCGACCTCGTCGGGCGTACCCATCAGCGAGGCATCAGCGACCCGCGCCATCTGGCGCTCGAGCGCGTCCGGCGCCTCGTACGCGGGCTTGCCCTTCAGGATCCACCACCCAGCTTCCTCGCGGAAGTTGTTCACGAAGCGGGAGTGGATCGATCGCGCGCGCTGCGGGTCGTTCTCTATCCAGACGTCGCGAAGCACGCCCACCGTCCCGTTCCAGTCTCCATGCGAGTGGAGCGTGTCGATACAGCGGCGGACCTCGTGTGGCCGCAAGGTTTGCGGCAGGATCACGTTGCAGCCCTTAGTAGCGGCGCGTTCGAGCGCGCGCGGGGCCATCCCGCCCATCCAGATGGCGGGTCCAGGATCTACGGGAGGATCGCCGTGCTCTCCCGCCCACACCGCGGGCAGCACCTCGAGTGCCTCGTCCATCCGCCGCCCTCGCTGATCGCGCCGCAATCCCAGGGTGTCGAACTCGACGTCGCGGTGTCCGAGTCCGATACCGAGATCGACCCGTCCGCCGGAGCACCGATCGAGCACCGCCGCTGTCCGCGCCAGGGTGAAAGGATCGTGCTGGGTGGCCAGGAGGACCGCAGTCCCCATCCGCAGTCGGCTCGTCACCCCGGCGACGAGAGCCTGGGCGTGGAGCGGCGCCGGGCACCACCCGTCGTACCAGACGCGATGCTCGGCCGACCAGATCGAGTGAAAGCCCAGTTGCTCAGCCAGGACGGCGTCCTCGCCGAGCGCGCGGTAGTCGGCGACGCGGTTGCGGGGGTGAAGCGCCATCGAGCGCATCGTCCAGAGTCCAAGACCGATGCGATCCAGCACCCTCGGCGCCGTGGTATCGTCCGCCATGGCCATGGGATTCTACCGAATGGTTGGTGGAAACGCCAATACCGCATTTAGTTTGCCTACCGACTGTCGGACTGGCTAGAGTTGGACCGTGGCGCCCGCCCTTGACCACGTCCCGGTTTCGTTCGAGGAATGGCTGGCTGCGTACGGGCTCAACCCCGAGCGCGACGTCCCTTTCAGGACAATGTCGGGCGTGCCGATCGACCCGCTGTACACCGAGCGCGACTTCCCGGCTGAGCGAGACCAGGGCATCGGCCTGCCGGGGCAGTTTCCCTTCACCCGTGGGGTGTATCCGTCGATGTATCGCGGCCGGTTGTGGACGATGCGCCAGTTCGCCGGTTTCGGCACCGCCGATGAGACCAACAAGCGCTTTCGGTACCTGCTCGAACATGGGCAGACCGGGCTGTCGACGGCGTTCGACATGCCGTCGCTGATGGGTCTCGACTCAGACCACCAGCGATCGCTCGGCGAAGTCGGGCGAGAAGGGGTCGCGATTGACACGGTTACCGACATGGAGACGCTATTCGGCGGGATCCCGCTCGACGAGGTGACCGTGTCGATGACGATCAACGCGCCGGCGGCGATCATGCTCGCCTTCTACGTCGTGGCGGCCGAGCGCCGAGGTCTGGGCAGGGAGCGGCTCGGAGGAACGATTCAGACCGACATCCTCAAGGAGTACATCGCCCAGAAGGAGTGGTGCTTCCCGGTCGACCCCGCGATGCGACTGGTCACCGACATGATCGAGTGGTGCTCTGAGCACATGCCGCGGTGGCACCCGGTGAGCATCAGCGGTTACCACATTCGCGAGGCGGGCGCGACCGCGGCCCAGGAGCTCGCGTTCACGCTCAAGGACGGGCTCACCTACGTCGAGCACGCGATCGCCCGGGGCGTGGATGTCGACGACTTCGCGCCCCGGCTGTCGTTCTTCTTCAACGCTCAGATCGACTTCTTCGAGGAGATCGCCAAGTACCGAGCGGCGCGTCGCATCTGGGCGCGCGAACTCCGTGACACGTTCGGCGCCAAGAAGCCCGAGTCATGGCGGATGCGCTTCCACACCCAGACGGCGGGTGTGTCGCTCACCGCGCAGCAGCCGCTCAACAACGTCGTCCGGACGGCGATCGAGGCCCTGGCCGGGGTCCTCGGCGGCACCCAATCGCTTCACACCAACTCGTTTGACGAGGCGCTTGCGCTCCCGACCGAGGACGCCGTCCGGATCGCGCTGCGCACGCAGCAGATCATCGCGCACGAGACAGGCGTGGTGAACACGATCGACCCACTCGGCGGCGCCTATTTCGTTGAGTCGCTGACCGATCGGATGGAGGAGCTCTGCTACGAGTACTTCGACCGGATCGACCAGATCGGCGGGATGGTCGAGGCGGTCAAGACGGGCTTCCCGCAACGGGAGATCGCCGACGCGGCTTTTGAGCTCCAGCGCGAGATCGAGTCCGGCCAGAGGATCGTAGTCGGCGTTAACGCGTTCACCGAAGGCGATGATGGGGCCACCCCGGTGCTGTGGATCGATCCGGCGCTCGAGCGCAAACAGATCGAGCGACTGCGCGCAGCCAAGGCCGATCGAGACAGCGCCGCGCTCGAGCAAGCGTTTGCCGCCCTGAAGGCTGCGGCGGCCGGCCTGCAGAACATAATGCCGGCGCTGCTCGAGGCGGCCCGCGCCCACGCGTCCGAGGGCGAAATCGTCGCCGCCCTCCAGGAGGTGTGGGGCGATTACCGTGAGCAGCCGGTGTTCTGATGAGCGCCGCGGGCCGCAGGCTCCGAGTCGTCGTCGCCAAGCCAGGCCTGGATGGCCACGACCGGGGAGCGAAAATCATCGCGCGCGCTCTCCGCGACGCCGGCATGGAGGTCATCTACACCGGGCTTCATCAGACTCCCGACCAGATCGTTGAGACGGTCATCCAGGAGGATGCCGACGCGGTGGGGCTGTCGATCCTCTCGGGCGCGCACATGACGCTGGTACCGCGCGTCGTCGAGCTGCTGCGCGAGCACGACGTCGACGACGTCGTCGTGACCGTCGGCGGCACGATCCCCAACGAGGACGTCGCTGCGCTCAAGCAGCTCGGAGTCGCCGAGGTGTTCACCCCCGGAGCCTCGACCGAGGCGATCGTCGACTTCCTCGAGGACTCGTGCGGCCGGCGAGCGAGAATGCCGGTATGACGCAGGCGAAGATCTGCTGCCTGTGCGGAGGGTTCGGCGGGGCCCGGTTCGCGCCGGGCCTGGTTGAGAGCGTCGGCGCTCGGGACGTCGTGCTCGTGACCAACCCGGGCGACGACGTCCGCTTCACCGCGCTCGAGGTCTGGCCCGACTTCGACACCGTGCTCTACGGCGTGGCGGGCGAGTTCGACGAGGAACTGGGCTGGGGCCGGCGCGGGGACACGACGGCCTGCGTCGAGGCGCTCGGGGACGAGGGGTGGTTCCGCATGGGCGATCGCGATATCGCGATCAGCCTGCTCCGGACCGCCTGGCTGGCCGCCGGCCTCGACCGTGGTGAGGTCGCACGCCGCTGCTGCCAGGCGCTCGGCGTCGAGGCGACGATTGTGCCCGCGGGCGCGCAGCCGCACCGGACGCGGATCGAGACCGCGGACGGCTGGCATTCGCTTCAGGACTACCTTGTGCGCCGGCGCGCGTCGGCGGCTCCGCTCGCAGTGAGGGTTGAGCCGCGGGCTGTGTCCGCGACGCCGGAAGCGCTCGCCGGGCTCGCTGGGGCGGGGCTGGTCGTGCTCGGACCATCGAATCCCGTCGTCAGCCTGATGCCGATCCTGGCGGTTCCGGGCCTGGTGGACGCCGTGAGCGAGGCGCCCCGCGTCGTCGCGGTCAGCCCGGTCGTCGAAGCAGTTGCACCCCGAACGCCTCCGGAGGCCGGGCGTCACAGCGTACGGGGCAGGCTGATGGAGATGCTCGGGCTGCCGCACACCGCGGATGCGGTCGCCGGGCTGTGGGCCGGGCTGATCGACGGATTCGTCGTCGACACGCGCGACGGCGATGCCGCGCGTCGGGTTGAGGAGACTTTCGGGATCCCGGTGCTCCGCACCCATCTACTGCCACCGGAGGAGAAGCAGCGGACGGAGTTGGCGGCTCGCGTGGTCGGGTTCGGGCTCGGTCTACCGGCGCGGCGCGAGCGGCGCGAGCCCAGGCTGTGGTGGGCGGCAGGAGCCGCTTCAGGGTCAGCCTCCAGACGCGCGGTCCCCGCGGGCGACCGGGCCGCATAGGACGCATTCCGCGGTCCATCCGAAGGGCAGGACCTGTACCCGGAGCTTGCGCCCGCACTGGGTGCAGAAGCGTGGAGGGTCGAATGCGCGCCGTCGCTCGCGGCAGCGCCCGTGTCCGCCCTCGGCGTTCGGGCGGCCGCATCCGTCGCAATACAGGGGCGGTTCGGTCAGCGGGTCTGCGCGAGAGGCTTGACTGGCATCGAGAGCTCCTCGAGCAGATCGAGGTCGTGCTCCGCCGAGCGGCCGAGGGTCGTGAGGTAGTTTCCGACGATCATCGCGTTGATCCCGCCGAGCATGCCCTGGCGAGTGCCGTCGTCGCCGAGGGTCAGCTCGCGTCCGCCGGCGAAGCGCAGCACGCTCCGCGGCAGCGCGAGCCGGAACGCCGCGATCGCACGCAGCGCGTCGTGCTCGTCCAGGACAGGTAACGCGGCGAACGGCGTGCCGGGACGCGCATCGAGGAAGTTCAGCGGAACCTCGTCTGGGGCGAGTGTGGCCAGCTGGCTGGCGAACTCCGCGCGCTGGGCGATCGACTCTCCCATCCCAATGATCCCGCCGCAGCACACTTCCATACCCAGCTCGCGCACGAGCTCTAGCGTCTCCATCCGCTCCTCCCACGTGTGGCTGGTGACCACCTCGGGGAAGTAGGAGCGGGCCGTCTCGAGGTTGTGGTTGTAGCGGTGGACTCCGAGCGCGGCGAGCTCCTCTCCCTGTGCCCGGGTGAGGATTCCCAGCGAGCAAGCGATGTTGATCTCGACCTCGGCGTTGATCGCAGCGATCGCGTCGCGTACCTGTGCCATCAGTCGCTCGTCCGGCCCGCGGACCGCCGCTACCAGGCAGAACTCGGTCGCGCCGCTCTCCGCTGTCTGGTGCGCGGCCTGCACGAGCGCGGGAATGTCGAGCTTGACGGCGCGCACGGGCGTCTCGAACCGACCCGACTGCGAGCAGAAGTGACAGTCCTCTGGGCAACCGCCGGTCTTGATCGAGATGATCCCCTCGACCTCGACGGCCGGCCCGCACCACCGCATCCGGACCTCGTGCGCGAGCGCCAGCGCGTCGCCCACGCGAGTGTCGGGGAGCCGAAGCACCGCGGTGACCTGGGCCTCATCGAGTGGCACACCGCGCTCCAGCACCTGCTCGCGGGCCAGCGCCATGATGTCATCTCCCATCGCCGTCCTCCTTCGCCCGCCGGCCGTCGGTACCGACGAAGTCGCCGGCGCTAACCCGGAGGCTCGTGAGCTTGTCGCTGATCACGTCGAGGTCGCGGTGCGGTACCGGGGCGGTGCCGAACTCCGCCTGATTGAGTACACGAGTCGCCTTCTTAGCGACCTCGCGGCCGCGAGGCGTGATCGTTCCGAGCGTGGTGCGGCGGTCGGTCGGATGAGGCGAGCGCTCCGCGAACCTCTCGCGCTCGAGACCGTCCATCAGATTTGTCACGCTCGTGCGGTGAACCTGTAGCCGGTCGCTCATCTTGCCGAGCGGCAGCGAGCCCGTCCGGCTGTAATAGAGCAACATCAGCGCCTCGTAGCGCGGAAACGTCAGGTCGAACGGCGCGAGCGCCTCGTTCAGGCGGCCGATCAGGATCTGGTGGGCGCGCGTTATCGAGGTGACTGCGCGCATCGGCGGGGTCGTGTCCGGGCCCCAGTGCTTAGTCCATTGACGGGAGGCTTCGGCGATCGGGTCGAACGGGAGAGGTGCCGACATTAGGATGTGCTTCATAGTATCGGTGGTTCACCCATTTTCGGGCAGGCCCCGTCAGGGCAGCTGGGCAAAGAGTCGGCGCGCTATTGCGCCATCGCGCGCGCGATCACGACCCGCTGGATCTCGTTCGTGCCCTCGTAGATCTGGGTGATCTTCGCGTCGCGCATCATGCGCTCGAGCGGATACTCGTTGACGTAGCCATAGCCACCAAGCACCTGCACAGCCTCGACGGTGACGCGCATCGCGTTGTCAGAGGCGAACAGCTTGGCCATCGAGGTGTGCTTGCCGACGCCGGGCACGCCACGATCCACCAGGGCGCAGGCCTTGTAGAGGAGCTCGCGCGCGGCCGCCGTGCCGGTCTCCATGTCGGCCAGCTTGAACTGGATGGCCTGGAGCTGGTTGATCGGCTGGCCGAACGCGATCCGCTCCTTGGCGTACGCGTTCGCATAATCGGTGGCGCCCTGAGCGATCCCGACGGCCTGAGCGGCTGCGCCGAGCCGGGTGCGCTCGAGCGTCGCGAGCGCGATGCCGAGACCCTTGCCCTCCTGTCCGATGAGATTGCCGCTTGGCACGTGAACGTCCTCGAGCACGGGCGAGCCGGTCGGCGACCCCTTGATCCCAAGCTTGTGCTCGACGTTGCCGATTGAGAACCCTGGGCGGTCGGCCTCGACCAAGAACGCCGAGCTTCGGCCGGCCTCCAGGTCCGTCTTCGCGAACACGACATACACGTCGGCAATACCGGCATTGCTGATCCAGTTTTTGGTGCCATTGAGGATCCACCCGTCGCCGTCGCGGACCGCGGTGGTCCGCATTGCCGCCGGGTCCGAGCCCGCCTCCGGCTCGCTGAGCGCGAATGCCGGCGCGACCTCGCCGGTGGCAAAGCGCGGAAGCCACTTGTCCTTCAATTCCTGGGAACCGAAGAGCGAGATCGGGAGCGAACCGAGCTCCTGAAGCATCAAGATCAATGCGCTCGACGCACACACTTTCGCGATCTCCTCGACCGCCATCTGCAACATCAGAGCGCCGGTGCTGGTGCCGCCGTACTCGGTCCCGAACGGCAGCGCCAGCACGTCCTGCCCGGCCAGCAGCCGCCGAACGTCCCACGGATACTCGGCGGTGCGGTCTATCTCAGCGGCGCGGGGCGCAATCTGCTCCTGGGCAAGCCGGCGGACCAGGTCGCGAAAATCGAGAAGCTCCTGCGGTATGTCGTAGAGGTCGGAGTGCGCGGATTCGACGGTCATTGGTGCGAGTCTACGGAACGTTGGACGACTTGATCAAAGAGCGTGGACATCCTACTATTGGATTCCCTACTAAGTCAGCGACCCGCGGAAAGTCCGACCATGAGCGCCATCACCGCCGCCGGCGACCAGCCCACGCTCGAGGGCTGGGAGCAGGCCTATGCCGCCACCCCCGAGCGCGACGTGCCGTTCACGACGCTCAGCTCGGAGCCGATCGCGCCGCTCTACACCGCGGCCGATCTTCCCGAGGACTTCGAGGACCAGCTCGGCGTTCCGGGCCAGTTCCCGTTCACGCGCGGCGTGTATCCCTCGATGTATCGCGGGCGGCTGTGGACGATGCGCCAGTTCGCCGGGTTCGGGACCGCGGAGGAGACCAACGCGCGGTTTCGCTATCTGCTCGACCACGGGCAGACGGGGCTGTCGACCGCGTTCGACATGCCGTCGCTGATGGGGCACGACTCGGACCATGCGTTGTCTTTGGGTGAGGTGGGGCGTGAGGGGGTCGCGGTCGACACGGTGGAGGACATGGAGACTCTGTTCCGGGGGATTCCCCTGGGCGAGGTGAGCGTGTCGATGACGATCAATGCGCCGGCGGCGATCATGCTCGCGTTCTACGTGGTGGCGGCCGAGCGTCAGGGGGTGGCGTCCGAGGCTTTGGCGGGGACGATCCAGACCGACATCCTCAAGGAGTACATCGCGCAGAAGGAGTGGTGCTTCCCGATCGATCCGGCGATGCGGTTGGTCACCGACATGGTCGAATGGTGCTCGCGTGAGATGCCGCGATGGCACCCGATAAGCGTGTCGGGCTATCACATCCGGGAGGCGGGGTCGACGGCGGCGCAGGAGTTGGCGTTCACCTTGAAGGACGGACTCACGTATGTGGAGCAGGCGGTCGCGCGGGGGCTGGAGGTCGATGATTTCGCGCCGCGGCTGTCGTTCTTCTTCAACGCCCAGATCGACTTCTTCGAGGAGATCGCCAAGTACCGGGCCGCCCGGCGGATCTGGGCCAAAGAGATGCGTGAGACC
>DATJTS010000025.1:0-8386 GCA_035503035.1 Solirubrobacteraceae bacterium | reverse complement strand
TCGCGTGATCCCCAACGGGGTCCATGTGGATGCCGCGGCGGTGGCGCGTGCCAGTGCCGTCGAGCGTCCGTGCGCTGACCGGCTCCGGATCGCGTTCGTCGGGCAGGCCGTGGAGCGCAAGGGGCTGCCGTTGCTGCTGCGTGCGTTCGAGGCGCTGCGCGAGCACATTCCGTGCGAGCTGACCGTGATCGGCCCGAGCTACGAGGAGCTCGCGCCGCTGATGATGGACGACCACGGCATCCGTGTCCTCGGCAAGGTCGACGACGAGCGCAAGCACGCCGAACTCCACGATGCCGACGTGCTGTGCGCCCCTTCGCTCGGTGGCGAATCATTCGGAATGGTTCTCACCGAGGCGTTCGCGGCGGGTACGCCGGTCGTCGCCTCCGACATCGCCGGCTATCGCGACGTGGTGCGCGACGGGGTCGATGGGGTGCTCGTCCCGCGCGGCGACGCGCAGGCGCTCGCGGTCGCGCTGCGTGACCTGTGGCATGAGCCTGAGCGACGCGCCGCGATGGCTCGCGCCGCCGCGGAAGACGTCGCCCGCTTCGCCTGGCCGCGGGTCGCCGCACAGGTATTCGAGGCCTACCAGGACGCCGTCGCCGTCCCGGAGCCCGCGGGTGCCGCCCAGCGGCTCGCCGTCCGCACCGGCCTGCGGCCGGCCGACCTGCAGCCGGTGGTTCGCGCCCAGCGTCTGGAGACCCTTGAGCCCGCGCCGCCGGTGAGCGGCCGCAGGCGGGCGCTCTCGATCGCGCGCCGGGTCGGCTTCGTGGCGTTCACCGTCGGGGCACTCGTGCTGGCGGTGCTCGCGCTGCGCACGATCGGAATCGGCAACATCACCTCCGCGCTGCTCGACTCCAGCCCCACCTGGGTGATCGTCGGTCTCGGCATCATGTGCAGCGCGATGGCGATGCGGGCCGTCTCCTGGCTCGCGATCCTCCGCGCGGCGTTGCCCAAGGAGGCGTCGATTCGGCTCTCCGACTCGTTGCAGGGCACGTTCATCGGCGTCTTGATGTCCTCGACGCTGCCGGCCCGCCTGGGCGAGCCGGCGCGCGCACTGGTGGTCGCACGCCGTACCGGCCGGCCACGCGAGACGTTGCCGATCGTGCTCGGGTCGCTCGTGTCCCAGACGTTGTTGAACATCCTCGCGCTGGTGATCCTCGGCGCCGTGATGTTCTCGTCGGTCGACATCTTCAGCGGTCATCAGCAGGGGTTGCTGTTCGCGGCGATCGCCCCGGTGGCGCTGCTCGCGCTCGTGCTGATCGCGCCGCTCCTCCTGCGCCGCGGTCCGGCCGCGCGCATCCCCTCGGGCCGCCTGGCTCAGTTGCTCGGACAGGTGCGCGGGGCAATGACCCGCGTGCGCGCCGGTCTCTCCGTCTTCCGTGATCCGAAGCTCGGCGCCACGGCGGTCTTCGGCCAGTTGGCGGCGTGGGCGCTGCAGTGGGTCTCCTGCTACACGCTGATGATCGCGCTCGGGCTCGACCATCAGGTCGGGATCGGTGCCGCCGCCGCGGTGCTGTTCGCGGTCAACATCTCCGCCGTGCTGCCGGCGACCCCCGCCAACCTCGGGGTCTTCCAGTTCGCGTGTGCCGCGGTATTGAGCGCCGGATGGCATGTCTCGTGGTCGACGGGCGTCGCCTACGGCGTGATCCTGCAGGCGGTCGAGGTCGCGACCGCGATGCTGATGGGCGCTCCCGCGCTGCTCAAGGAGGGCATGTCGTGGCGTGAGGTTCGCCTGCGCGCGATGCACGCTGCTCCGGTCAAGCTCCCCGCCCGCGCATCGAGCCGCGCGGACGGCCTTCGCCAAGCCTGAATTCTCCGCCCGGGGCAGGTCCCGGACTCAAGTGCTTGCAGTTTGCGGCCGATGTGCTAACTTGCAAGCACACCGCATCCGAGATTGAAGGAGACACACATGGCCACCAGCACCCAGACCAAGACCGCCCCGACCCTCGACGGCCTGTTCGAGCGGACCACCGACGCGCAGGAGCAGTTCGTCTCGGCCGCGCGCAAGGCCGGCAACGCCTACCTCGACACCTACGAGAAGGCCGTCGACCGCGCGATCGAGCTCGAGGTGCGCTTCGCCGAGAGCACCCGTCAGGATTGGCTGAAGTCGATTGTCGAGGCGCAGACCGATTTCGCGCGCGAGATCACGCAGACCTACGCGAGCACCGCGCGCACGCTGCTGAAGTAAGTTCTCGCGTAGTTTTTCCGCCTGGATATCGGGCAGAATGACGGCACCGGTGGAATTCCTCCTCCGGTGCCGTCGTTGTTTTGCCGAGGAGGTCACCGATGACCAGTACGTCTTGTCCGCCAGTCGCCCCTGCGGAGGGCGGCCTGTACGGCGCATGGCTTGAAGCCTGCGGCGCCGCCGCACAGGGTGCCGCAGACCTGTTCAGTGCCTCGCTCGGCCGCTGGCCGCGCCCGTTCGATGTCGGACGCTGGCTCGACGTGATGGCCGAACGCGGCCTCCCCCGCTGGGCGACACCCCACGAGGTCGTGTTCGAGGCCCCGGTCGCGCGTCTGCGCGACTACACCGTCTCCGGCGGGCGCCGCGGCCTGGTCCCGACGCTCGTCCTGCCGCCCCAGGCCGGCCACGACTCGTGCATCGTCGACTTCTCGCCCGAGCAGTCGCAGATGGGCGCGATCCGCGAGGCCGGACTGACGCGCGCGCTCACGCTGGACTGGGTTGGTGCGACGCCCGAAACCGCGAACGCGACGATCGACGACTACCTCGACGTGATCGACCGCGCGGTCGAGCACTGCGGCGGGCGCGTGAACCTGATCGGCGACTGCCAGGGGGGTTGGCTGGCCACGATCTACGCGGCGCAGGCGCCCGAGCGCGTGAACACCCTGACGATCGCGGGTGCCCCGATCGACTTCAGCGCAGGCCAGCCGGTGATCGGCAGCGTGCTGAACACGCTCACGCCGGGTGGCGACATGGCGTTCTACGAGTGGCTCGTCGCCTCCGGCGGAGGCGTGCTGCGCGGCCGGCACATGCTGAACGGCTTCATCATGATCGGCCCCGGCGCGGAGATCTCCCGCCAGCTGGAGCTGCTCGTCCATGTCGACGACCGCGCCCACGTCGATCGCTATCGCGAGTTCGAGGACTGGTTCAAGCACACGCAGGACATCCCCGGTGGCTTCTACCTCTGGATCGTCCGTCATCTGTTCATGAACAACGAGCTGATCACTGGCGATCTCGAGGTGCGCGGCGAGCGCGTCGACCTCGGGCGCCTGCGGATGCCGCTCAACCTGCTGGCCGGGGCCACCGACCACATCACCCCGCCCGACCAGGTCTACGCGCTTGCCAACTACGCGTCGACCGCCCCGGAGGACATCGTGCGCCGGCTGAGCTCCGGCGGGCATCTCGGCCTGTTCATGGGCCACGAGGCGCTGGCCGAGCAGTGGCCTCCGCTGCTGGCCGCGGTGCTCGAGCGCTCGGTGCCCAAGCGCCGCTCCGGCAAGTAGCCGGGGAACAGGGTCAGCGGCCGCCGTCGGCGCTGTCGCCGTCCGCGGTGGCGTCGCGGGCGGTGTCGCCCTCCGCGGTGCCGGCATCGTCCTTCGCACCCCGGCTCGACGGCCGGGTGCGCACGCGCGGGGAACTGGCCACGAACGCCTCATAGACCTCGCGCAGCGCGGTTCGCTGCCGGGCGGTGAGGCGCTGGTCCTGCGCGATCGCCTCCAGCACGCCGCCCGACTCGGGCTCCGCGCTCGGCGGGCGGAACCCGGCCTGCTCGTACAGGGCGTCCGAGGAAACCTTGAGTGTCTTGGCGATCTGGTCGAGCACCGCCTGCGACGGTGCGCGCAGCCCGCGCTCGATCTGCGAGAGGTAGGGGTTCGAGATCCCGGCGAGCTCGGCGAACTGCCGCATCGACAGTTCGGCGAGCTCACGCTGCTGGCGGATGATCTCGCCCAGTGAGGTCGCGCGGCGATCGGTCATGACCGCCGTCGACGATACCGGGAGAGATCTCGCCGGCCGGTCTGGCTACATGTCCTGTCCGCCGTTGACCCCCCAGACCTGCCCGGTGATGTACGCGGACTGGTCGGCGGCGAGGAAGTGCACGACCCGGGCGATCTCGTCGGGCCGGCCGAGCCGGCCGACCGGGATCTGCGCCTTGATCTTGTCGAGCACCTTGTCGGGGATGCTCTCCAGCATCTCGGTGGCGATGAACCCGGGGGCGACCGTGTTGATCGTCACCCCGATGCCGTTGTCCTCGAGCTTGCCGGCCTTGGCCAGCGAGTAGGCGGCCTCGCGCGCCATCGTCTTGGTCAGCCCGAACAGCCCGGACTTGGAGGCCGCGTAGTTGGCCTGGCCGATGTTCCCGGTCTCGCCGATGATCGAGGAGATGTTGATGATCCGCCCCGAGCCGCGCTCGATCATGTGGGGCAACGCCGCCTGGGACATGAAGAACGCGCCCGAGAGATTGACCGCGATCACCTTGTACCAGTCCTCGTCGCTCATCTTCAGGATCGTCTTGTCGATCGTGATGCCGGCGTTGTTGACGAGCACGTCGAGCCTGCCGTGCTGCTCGAGCACGTCGTTGACCGTCCGCCGACAGTCCTCGGCGGAGCCGATGTTGCCCTGATGGATCGAGGCCTCGACCCCGTCGGCGGCCAGCGAGGCCTGGAAGTCACGGGCGTGCTCGGTCGCGCTGCCGTAGCCGGCGGCAACCACCGCGCCCTGCTCGCCGAAGCTCCGGGAGATCGCACCGCCGATGCCGCGCGTGCCGCCGGTGACGAACACGACCCGGCCCTTCATCCGGGGTCGTTGACGGCGCCCCTCGAACGGGTTCGTCTGGGGCGTGTTTTCGGTGTCGGTTGACATCGTCTGCTCCCTCTCTGGTTAGCGTCCTGACCGCTCGCCGAACCATTCGGCGAGCTCCGGCCAGATTTCCTTGCGTGCCGCCGACCCGGCGACGAGCCCGATGTGACCGCCGGGACGGTCGACGTGGGTGACGTCCTCGCTGGAGACGAGCTCGAAGATCGGCATCGTCCCCGGCCTCGGTGCGATGTGGTCGGCGCCGGCGGTGACGATCAGCAGGTTCTGGTCGATCCGCCCGAGGTCGATCCGCTCTCCGCGCAGCCGCGCGCGCCCGCCGACCAGGTCGCCGTCGCGGTACATCATCTTGATCCACTGGGCCCACGCCCGGCCCGGAAAGTTCGGGTTGTCGGCCACCCACTTGGCCATCGGCTGGTAGGCCTCGCGGCGCGACTTGCCCTGCTCGATGCCCTCCCAGAGCCGCCGGTACGTCGTCCAGTAGTTCGTCACCGGCTTGAGCAGCTTGTTGGCAGTGTCCACTGCGCTGCCGGGAATCACCCGCCAGTTCTCGGCGACCGTGTCGACGTCGAACGCGGGGTCGCCGACCCAGCGCGCGTAGGTCGAGCCGCGGGCCTCCACAGGCATCGTCAGCAGCGCGAGGTTGCGCACCGGATGAGGCTTCCCCGGGTCCCGGGGCAGGCCGCAGTACATCGCGCAGAGCGTGGCGCCGATGCACCAGCCCATCAGGCTCAGCTCCTCAGCGCCGCTCGCGCGCAGCGTCTCACGGATCGCCCAGTGCAGCTCGTCGCAGACGTACTCGTCCAGACCCATCTCGGCGTCCTCCTCCTCGGGGTAGCCCCAGTCGAGCAGGAACACGTCGAAACCCTCGCCGAGCAGATACTCGACGAGTGAGCTGCCGGGCCGCAGGTCGAAGATCGCCGGCCGGTTGATGAGCGCGAACACCAGCAGCAGCGGGATGTCGTGCGTTCGCTCGGTCGAGTTGTAGCGCCACAGCGTCACCCCGCGGTGGGTCCACACCGCCTCGCGCTCGGAGGCGCCGAGCACGGCGTCGTCGGTGGTGAGGATCGTGTTCGCGTACTCCAGCGCGTTGGCGGGTAAGCGCGCCAGGCGCGTGACGGTGTCCGCGAGGGCGCTCACGTCGTCCGCGACCGGCCGGTGCTCCGGGTGCCGGTGCTTCGGGCTCGAGAGCCGCGCGCCGCGGTGCGGCCGTTCGGCGCGCTGTCGCCATCGTTGGAGGCCGTGGCCTGGGCGGCCGACAGCTCGTCGCGCAGCTGCTCGATCTCCTGCAGGACGCGCTCGAGCTTGTCCTCGGTGCGGTGCAGCTGCCGCGCCAGGCGCGTGATATCCGAGCGGCCCGCCACCCGCAGGTTGCGCAGGACGAGATCGGCGACGTCGCCGCCGATGCGACTCAGCGCCGCGACGTTCTCCGCGCTGCGCGCGAGCAGCGCGCCGAAGCTCGGCGTCGACACGGCCTGCTCGAACGCCCGCGTGGCGGTCGACTCGGCGTTTTCGTACAGCGCTCGGAGCTGTTCCTCAGCCGACGGCTGGCCGTTTGACGGCACTGTCTCTCCTCACTCGCTCGGGGTGGGGGCGCCGCTCGAGCCTACGCGTTCGCCCGGGCCCTCGCAACCGGTCTTCCCCGCTGTGCCGCGGGCAAACCGGCACAAACTTGTTGCAATTGCGCCGCCTCGGGTCTGTAACCGTTGACGGATGGCCACCACGGTCCCGTCGTCGAGGAGTGCTGGGCATCTAAACGACGCCACGCGTCGTTTAGATGCCCAGCTCACCGATGCGGCCGCCGGGCGCCATCTCGTGCTCGCGCTTGAGGAGCTCACAGCGCTCGGGCTCACCGCGCGTGCCGTGCAGCACAGGGTCGGGGCCAGCCGGCTTCATCGTGTCCATCGGCGCGTCTACGCGGTCGTTCCGGTCGAGATGCTCACCGTGCGCGGCCGCTACCGCGCCGCGGTGCTCGCCTGCACAGGCAGCCGCCACGCCGCCGGCCTCTCAACTCGCTCGGCTGCCGACCTCCACGGGCTGCGCGCCTGCCACCGGCGCACCGTCGAGGTGATCGTCCCCGGCCGCTCGACCCACCGCCACGAGGGGATCCAGGTGCATCGTTCCATCAACCTCACCCCGGACGACATCACCGTCGTCGATGGGATCGCGGTCACGACCGTTGCCCGCACCCTGCTCGACCTCGCCGCCGTCGTCCCCAGACGTGGACTGGAGCGGGCGCTCGACCAGGCCGAGATTCTCGGGGTGTTCGATCTGGACGCGCTCATCGACCAGCTGCAGCGCAACCCCAAGCACCCCGGCGCAGGCCGGCTGCGGGCGGCCCTGAGTCAATACGACGTGGGCAGCGCGATCACCGACTCAGAGCTGGAGGAGCGGTTCCTGGCCTTCTGCCGCGCCCATGCGTTGCCGGCGCCCGAATGGCGCGCGGCGGTCGATCCCGGGAATGGGGGAGTGCTGCTGCGCCCGGACGCGGTGTGGCGAGATCAAAAGGTCGTGGTCGAGTGCGATGGCGAGCGCATCCATCGCACCCGTCGGGCGTTCCACGACGACCGGGCGCGTGATCAGCGCCTGGTGGCCGCGGGCTGGCGCGTGATCCGCACCACCTGGAAGCAGCTCACCGAGCGCCCACACGAGCTGGCGGCGATTCTGCGGCAGCTGCTGCGCTGAGCGGCCGAGGCCAGCTGGGCTACGCGTCGACCGGGGCCGGCGCGGCGCCCGGTGCGACCGGGTCCTCATCCACCGCGGACGGATCGCCGTCCGGGAGCGGTCCGGTCTGCGCGGGATCGCGCTCGGTGCCAGCGATCAGCTCGTCCGAGTCGGTCTCGCCGACCGGCTTCAGGCGGCCGGACTTCATCCCGAAGTAGATCGCCTGCGGGTGGTGGGCGACGATCGCGACCGTCGACTGCTCGGGCTCCAGGGCGAACCCTCCGCTCAGGCGCATGCCGATCGAGGGGGCGTCGAGCAGCCGGAAGAGCTTCTCGAGCTCGGACTGCTCCGGACATGCCGGATAGCCCCACGAGTAGCGGCGTCCCTGGCCCGGCCCACACCCCAGATCGCGCCGGACGCGGGCGTGCATCCACTCGGCCATCCCCTCCGCGCTCTGGACGCCGAGGCCGTGGACGAACAGCTGCTCGGCGAACTCGCCCTCGGCTTCCAGCGAGGCCATCAACTCCGTGACCTCGTCGCCGGCGGTCACCGCCTGGAGGGCGACGACGTCGGCCTCGCCGGACTCCACAGGCCGGTAGAAGTCGGCCAGGCAGATTCGGTCGTGGCGTGGCTGGCGCGGGAACACGAAGCGCTCGAGCTCTCGCTCGCCGGGGGCGTCTGGGTCCCAGACGATCAGCGAGTTGCCGTCGGAGTTGCACGGGAAGTAGCCGAGCAGGGCGCGCGGGTGCAGGTAGGTCTGCTCGGACCACATGCGCTCCAGGCGCGGCCGGAAGTCGCCCTCCACGAGCTCGCGCCACGCCTCGCCCTTGACGCCGCGGCCGCCCCAGTGCAGCTTGAACAGCACGTGGGTGTCGAGATGGTGGTAGACCGCGTCGAGGTCGATCTCGATCTCGCGCGCGCCCCAGAACGGCGGCTCCGGGACGCGGA